>CAMMMX010000010.1 GCA_946498095.1 uncultured Clostridia bacterium | reverse complement strand
ACGACACCATCTATCCGGGGCAGGTTTTGCAAATCCCCGGCGGCAGTAGCGGTGGGGGGACCTACACCGTCCAGAAAGGCGACAGCTTCTGGAGCATCGCGGCGTCACAGCTGGGCGATGGCGGACGGTACAAGGAGCTTGCGTCCTACAACGGGATGGAGGTGGACGACACCATCTATCCGGGGCAGGTTTTGCAAATCCCCGGCGGCAGTAGCGGTGGCGGGACGTACACCGTCCAGAAAGGCGACAGCTTCTGGAGCATCGCGGCGTCGCAACTGGGCGATGGCGGGCGGTACAAGGAGCTTGCGTCCTACAATGGGATGGAGGTGGACGATACCATCTACGCAGGGCAGGTGCTTCAGCTGCCAGGCTAAGACGCACCGGCAAATAAATACCCCCGAGGCGCAGCATGTTGCCGCGCCCGGGGGCGTTTTTGGCCCTGAGGCCTTATGCATTACAGGAAGTATTCCACACCGCTTTGGAAGAGCATCTGGTCCTTGTTGCCGTCGACGTTCTGGAAGACGCCCGGGGCAAAGCGCTCGCTGTGCGCCATCTTGCCCAGCACCCGTCCGTCGGGGGAGGTGATACCCTCGATGGCACAGACGGCGTTGTTGGGGTTGCAGCGGATGTCGTTGGTGGGGCAGCCGCTGAGGTCGACGTACTGCGACGCTATCTGTCCATTTTGCGCCAGCCGCGCGATCTCCTCGTCGGTGGCGACGAAACGCCCTTCGCCGTGGGAAATCGCGACGGTGTGGACGTCGCCGACGTTGGTATGCATCAGCCAAGGCGAGAGGTTGGAGGCAATCCGTGTCCGGACCAGCATCGACTGGTGGCGTCCAATGGTGTTGAAGGTCAGCGTGGGGGAATCGTCGCGCATGTCGACGATTTCGCCGTAGGGGACAAGCCCCAGCTTAATCAGCGCCTGGAAGCCGTTGCAGATGCCCAGCATCAGCCCGTCGCGGCATTTGAGCAGATCGTGCACCGCGTCCTGTATCCGGGGGTTACGGAAGAAGGAGGTGATGAACTTGCCCGATCCGTCTGGCTCATCGCCGCCGGAGAAGCCGCCGGGGAGCATGACAATCTGAGCATTCCGGATGGCCTGCTCCATCCGGGAAAGGGAGGACTCGATGTCGGAGGAGGAGAGGTTGCGTACGACGCACACCTCGGCGACAGCGCCCGCCTGCTCGAAGACGCGGGCCGTATCGTACTCGCAGTTGGTTCCCGGGAAGACCGGTATCAGTACCCGCGGCTTTGCGATATGCACGCTCGGCGTTTTCCGGGAAGAAGCGTGGTAGGAATAGGTGGGAATCCCGGTCTTGGGCATGGGGGTGTGGTAAGGGAAGATAGGTTCCAGCGTCGACTCCCAGCTCTCCTGCAGGTTGTCGAGGCTGATTTCGTCCTTGCCGGTGCGGATGACGTACTCGCTTACCGTACGTCCCAGCGGCTGCGCGCCGGGGATGTCGGCGGCGTCCGAAAGCTCCAGGACGAAAGCGCCGTAGCAGGGGACGAAGAGCTCCTCGTCGCTCATCACGCGGTCAAAGGCGAAGCCGATGCGGTTGCCCAGTCCCATTTTGGCGACGGCCTCCGCGATGCCACCTAAGGTTACCGTCCAGGCCGCGCGGACGCTTCCCTGAGCGATGGCGTCCTGCACCGTATCCCATACATCTTTGACACTTTTGAAATCCGGCAGGCCGTTTTCGTCGTAACGGGGGGCAAGGTAGACCACCCGGCTCCCCGGCTCTTTAAACTCCGCCGAGACAATCCGGCCCGTGTTGCCGGTGGAGACGGCGAAGGAAACGAGCGTCGGCGGGACGTCGATATGCTCGAAGGTGCCCGACATGGAGTCCTTTCCTCCAATCGAGCCAATCCCCAGCGCAAGCTGGGCACGGTAAGCGCCCAGCAGGGCAGCCATCGGCTTGCCCCAGCGCGACGGGGTGTTCTGCGTCCGCTCGAAGTATTCCTGGAAGGTCAGCCAGCATTTTTTCCGGTTGCCGCCCGCCGCGACGACCTTGGACACCGATTCGACGACGGCCAACGCCGCGCCGTGGTAGGGGCTGCACTGGCTGACAAAGGGGTTGAAGCCCCAGCCCATCAGGGAGCAGGTGGTGGTTCGGCCGTCCATGACGGGGATTTTCGCCGCCATCGCCTGCTGGGGCGTCAGCTGGGTTTTGCCGCCGAAAGGCATCAGGACGGTGTTGCCGCCGATGGTGGAGTCAAAGCGCTCCACCAGCCCCTTCTGGGAGCAGATGTTGAGGTCGGCCATCATGGCCTTCCAGCCCTCGGGGGTGTTGGAGAAGGCAGCATGGCATTCCAGGGTGGGAGCGGGGATTTCCACGTCGGTGTGCTTGGGGGCGCCGTTGGAATTGAGGAAGTCGCGGGAGAGGTCGACGATGACGTTGCCGTTCCAGGACATGGTCAGGCGGGGCTGCTCGGTCACGACGGCGACCGGCGTCGCCAGCAGGTTTTCCTGCGCCGCCTGCGCGATCATCTTGTCCACGTCGTTGCGGTCGACGACGACTGCCATCCGTTCCTGCGACTCGCTGATGGCAAGCTCGGTCCCGTCCAGGCCCTCGTACTTTTTCGGTACGGCGTCCAGGTTGATGGAAAGGCCGTCCGCCAGCTCGCCGATGGCGACGGACACGCCGCCCGCGCCGAAGTCGTTGCAGCGTTTGATGAGGCAGGTGACCTCGGGGTTACGGAACAGCCGCTGGAGCTTGCGCTCCTCCGGGGCGTTGCCCTTCTGGACCTCCGCGCCGCAGCTTTCCAGGGATTGAAGCGTATGGGACTTGGAGGAGCCGGTCGCGCCGCCGCAGCCGTCCCGCCCAGTCTTGCCGCCCAGCAGCAGGACGACGTCGCCGGGGAGTGGGGCGGTACGCACGACGTTGCCCGCCGGGGCCGCGGCAATCACCGCGCCGATTTCCATCCGTTTCGCCGTGTACCCTTCGTGGTAGATTTCAGCGACGTGGCCGGTGGCCAGGCCGATCTGGTTGCCGTAGGAGCTGTAGCCCTGCGCCGCACCGACGGTAATCTTGCGCTGGGGGAGCTTGCCCTCAATGGTGTCGCGCACCGGCGTCAGCGGGTTGCCCGCGCCGGTGACGCGCATCGCCTGGTAGACGTAGGCACGCCCGGAGAGCGGGTCGCGGATGGCCCCGCCCAGGCAGGTTGCCGCGCCGCCGAAAGGCTCGATTTCAGTGGGGTGGTTGTGGGTCTCGTTCTTGAACATCAAAAGCCAGTCCTGCTCGCCCTGGGGGGTATCCACCTTGATTTTGACCGAGCAGGCGTTGATTTCCTCCGACTCGTCCAAATCTCGCAGCAGCCCGTCCTTCTTCAGCTTCTTGGCGGCGATGACGGCGAGATCCATCAAGGTGACTGGCTTATCGCTGCGTCCCGCATACAGCTCCTCGCGGGTGACAAGGTACTCGCGGTAGGTGTCGGCGATATAGGGCGCGTCGATTTTGACGTTCTCTATCTGGGTCAGGAAGGTGGTATGGCGGCAGTGATCCGACCAGTAGGTGTCGATCATCCGGATTTCGGTGATGGTCGGGTCGCGCTTTTCCTGGTTTTTGAAGTAGTCCTGGCAGAAGCGGATATCGTCGTCGTCCATAGCAAGACCGTAGTGCTTGACAAAGTCGGACAGCGCGGCGCTGTCGAGGGCGGTAAAGCCCTCCAGCGTCTCGACGGCCTGCGGGACGGCGTAGGGCACGTCGAGCGTCTGGAAGGTATCCAGCGACGCTTCGCGGCTTTCCACTGGGTTGATGAGGTAGCCCTTGATGCGGTCGAAGTCGGCGTCGGAGATGTCGCCGGAGAGGATGTAGATTTTGGCGGTGGCGACGCGCGGACGTTCGCCGTGGGTCAAAAACTGGATACACTGGGCGCAGGAGTCGGCCCGCTGGTCAAACTGTCCCGGCAGGTATTCGCTGGCGAAGAGGCGCTCGTTGTCCCCTACAGCGGGCAGGTCGAAGCGGACGGTGTCCACCGGCGGCTCGGAGAAGATGGTCGCCGATGCGGTGCGGAAGGTTTCGTCGTCCAGGCCTTCCACGTCATAGCGGTTGAGGACGCGCACGCCCGTCAGGCCGGCAATCTGCAAAGAGGTTTTCAAATCGGACAGGACGGATGCCGCTTCGACGGCGAAGGGCGGCTTCTTCTCCACATAAATGCGTGAAACTGACATGCTATCAACACTCCTTCAAAATTCCGGTGAGGCAGGGCTCGTTCTGGACGACCATGCTGCCGGTCACTTCGACCGCGCAAATCCGCCCACGCAGGTCGTTGTCTGATCTCACGTAGGTGCGGACATATTCGGGGGTATAGCCCTCGTAGCCGCGCGGCGTTTTGGTTTCAAACAGCACCGGGACCGTCCGGTGCAGCTGGGCGGCGACGTATTCCGCCTGCCCATGGGCGGCGGCCTTGAGCATCTGCCGGCTGCGCTCCTCCTTGACCCGCACCGGGATCTGTCCCGGGCGGCCGGCAGCCACAGTGCCCGGCCTTGGGGAATAGGAAAAGACATGGGTACGGGCGAAGGCCATCTCCTGTATAAATTTCAGGGAGGCGGCAAATTCCTTTTCCGTCTCGCCGGGGAAGCCGACCATCACATCGGTGGTAATCGCGCAGCCGGGGAAACGTTCGCGCAGCATACGGACCAGCTGGGCGTAATCAGCGGCGCTGTAGCGGCGGTTCATCCGGCGCAGGGTCGTGTCGCAGCCGCTTTGCAGCGACAGGTGGAACTGCGGGCAGAGCTTGTCCTCCCGCGTCATCAGCAGGATATCGGCGTCGGACAAAAGTTCCGGCTCCAGCGACCCCAGCCGAACGCGCCGGATGCCGTCGACCGCGCAAACGGCCTGGACGGCGTCCAGCAGTCTCAGCCCCAAATCCTGCCCATAGCAGGACAGGTTGATACCGACTAAGACAATTTCCTGATAGCCTTTGTCTGCCAGCGCCTGCGCCTCCTGCCGGACCTGCTCCAGGGGCTTGGAGACGACGGGGCCGCGCGCCAAGGGGATGATACAGTAACTGCAATAGCGTTCGCAGCCATCCTCGATCTTCAAAAAGGCGCGTGTCTTGGAGCCGAAGTTGTCGCAGGCGAGCGTCTTCAGCCGTTTCTGCTCCGGGGAGTCGCCGTCGTGGGGGGGGATACGGATGACGCGTTCCCCGGTCAGGAGTGCCGTCCGGATATCCTGCGGCAATTCTAGCTTATTGGCGTTGCCGGTGATCACGTCCGCCTCCGTTATCTGCTGTGCCTGCTGTGGGAAAGCCTGCGGGAAGCAACCGGTCAGGACGGTCAGCGCGTCGGGGCAGGTCTTCTTGATTCGCCGCAGGATCTGCCGCGTCTTTTTGTCCCCGGCCGCCGTGACCGTACAGGAGTTGACGACGTAGACGTCGGCGGGGGAGGAAGCGTCTACGATTTCGTAGCCTTCCTGGGAAAACGTCTGCTGCAACAGCTGGGTTTCGTATTGGTTTACCTTGCAGCCAAGGGTGTAAAAAGCAATTTTCATGAGCCCAAGCCTTTCTAAAAATGAGAAACCCGCCGGTTTGCGCGGCGGCTCCGGGGAGCGCATGGAAGCGTACGGGACACGCAGGGGATACGCGGGATGCGTACAGGAAAAGCGCGTATCTACGCCGGGGCCACTGGGCGGATTCGACAGGTTTCTTCCAGATATTCTTATTATAATAGATTTAAAAGATATTTACAACATGGCAGTTGACAAAAAGTAAGGGGCTGTTATATTATAATTATGGTAAATATGTAAAATGTTCAGATGGATGTACGCCCTTCCCGGGACGTACGGCCAAAGACAAGGTATATGGGGGTTGTCATTATGAAAACTGTCAAAATCCTGCTCAGCACCATCAACGATGTAAAGAATTTTGTCAACGCGGTCGGCAAGTACGACTTTGACGTTGATTTGGTTTCCGGCCGTTACGCGGTCGACGCGAAATCCATCATGGGTATTTTCAGCCTGGACCTGTCCAAGCCGATCGAGCTGCATGCGCATACCGATGACGCGGACGCCTTCCTGGCGGACATCAAGCCCTTTATCATCGACTAATCGGTTGGGCGGTTATCCATTCGCAATCAAAAAGCTTCTGTGCGCCTTGCGGCGTCGGGAGCTTTTTTGTTTGGTGCGTCTCGAGTGCTGGGAATCGCGCCGAAGTGGTTTGGCTGGGGCCACCCATCCCTGCGCGTTGCATCCGGGGAGGAGAAACAGCTTGTGTAGGGAAACCCGGCGCTGGACGTGCGAAATATGGACGCTATGGGGCAAAAGAAAATTTGCTTGGAAATTTCTGCTTATAATCTGTAAAAGTTGTGTAAATTCACGAGAAACGCTTGTATCCGGCGCTTATTTGTTGTATAATGATATGCGTGAAAATTGGCCTGCTTTGTTTTCAGGCTAACTTAGCTTATCTGATACGCTTAGGGAGGTTTGGATTTGGCCGGAGATTTACATTGCCATACAAGGCTTTCAGACGGCTCGCTGGGCATCGAGGAGATTATCGCTCAGGCTGCGCGCGTCGGGCTGGGGTCGCTAGCCATTACCGATCATGACACCTATGCGGGGACGTCGCGCGCCCTGGTGCTTGGGGAGCGTTACGGCGTCCGGATCATCCCGGGACTTGAAATATCGGCATTTGACACCAAACGGGACCGAAAGGTCCATATCCTGTGCTTTCTTCCGGAGAAGCCGGACCGCCTGGAAGGGATCTGCCGCCGGATTCACCAAGCACGTTTTTTAGCCGGCAAACAGATGGCGGAAAAGGTGACGCAGCTGTTCCCGATTTCCATGGAACAGATTGCCCGCCATGCCACCTCCAGCAAGAGCATCTACAAGCAACATATCATGCATGCCCTGATAGAGTACGGCTATGCGAAGGAGATGTTCGGGGAGGTTTACCACGAGCTGTTCGATCCCAAGACCGGCAGCTGCTTTGAAAAGGTGGTCTACCCGCAGGTGGAGTTTGTCCTGGATTTAATCCATTCTGCGCGCGGCGTCGCGGTGCTGGCACATCCGAAGGTGTACGACAGCCTCGACCTGATGCAGGAACTGGCGGACCAGGGCAAGCTGGACGGCGTCGAAGTCTGGCATACCCGTAATACGCCCCAGTTGACCGAGATGCTGCAGGGCTTCGCACAGCGGTACGGCCTGCTGATGACGGGCGGGTCGGACTTCCATGGCGCTTATACATCGGTGCCTGCGCAGGTTGGCGCCTGCGTCACGCCCGACGAGCAGCTGGATAAGCTGTATGAAATCAAAGCCAAGATGCTGGGGAAACCGAAAACGGAAGGACTGGAATAGAATGAGAAAGACGTTTCAAACGAAAGGTGTTTGCGCACGCGCGATTGAATACGAGGTCGAGGACGGCACCGTCAAGGACGTGAAATTTGTCGGAGGATGCAGCGGGAATACGCAGGGCGTAGCCCGGCTGGTCGTCGGGATGCCGGTGGAAAAGGTCGTTGGGCTGCTGGACGGCATCAAGTGCGGGATGAAGAGCACGTCCTGCCCGGCACAGTTGGCGCAGGCGCTGAAAAGTGAAATGTAAACGGGGTACGCCTTTCATTTGCATGATAGCGTATTGGAATCATGGCGGGCACGTCTGTATCAGGACGCGTCCGCCATGCTGTTTGACGCAAGAGGCTGTCGGGTGCATGAAGATGCATTCGGACAGCTTTTTTCTTTGTCTCAGGAGGAAAACGTACGCCCGTTCGGGAAAGCAAGTTCTTTGTCATGATGACGTGGCCAAAGCCGCGGACAGGAAACACACGGAGCAAACGAATCCCCCGGAACATCGCGCTCCGGGGGATTGCAGTCCTATCAGCACTGTGGGAAAGCCTATTTTTTGCGGATACCAATATAGTTGAGCTTGAAGCCGCCGATTTTGGCGAAGAATTTCAGCGTCTGCGGGCCACTGTCCAGCAGTACGTCGCCAACGGTGAGGGTCGTCCACGTGCCCTTTTCCGCGGTAACGGGGACGTAGCAGACCCCGCTGATGTTCTTGCCGTCAGTCTCAAGCATGAAGCAGCCGCCGTCCTCTACCGGCATCACCCGGAAGTCGAGGTCGTAGTAGCCTTCTTCCTCCACGTTGACAGAATACTCGAACCAGTCCAGGTTCTGGATGTCGCTGAGGCAGTAGTTGCCCGCCTCGTCGTCGGTAGGCTCCAGCGCCACCTTGTCCGGCCTGAACAGCTCCTCCTCGTTGCCGGGGACGGAGACATGGTAGGCCACTCCTTCGCCGCCGCGGTCGAACAGATGCGCCTGCACCTTGCAGGGGATGGAGGCGGCGGGGTACAGGTAAGGGATCTGCGCGCTGGCCTGGGCAGCCTCCTGGGGCTCGTCGTCCGCGTGCAGCCGGATTTTCGCGGGCTGGGAGAAGTAGTACTTCTTGGACATGTCCAGCGCCACGTCCGCCTCGTAAATGAGGCCGTCATTGGTGTGGAACTTCAGGTAAAGCGTGCGGGCGAACTTGTCAAAGAAATAGCCTTCCTGCGCCTGGTCGAACAGGTACATGGTCGGACAGTTTTCCAGCGCCCTGCCGTTGACGGTGAAGGATACCGGCTCACGCAGCACACGGATCTGGCAGACGTAGGTTTTCGGCGTGAACAGCTTGTTGGACTGCTCGATACGGATACGCAGCGCGTCCTCGGCGGTGTAGTCGCAGGAGACGGCCGTCTCGGTAAAGGCGCCCTTCTCGAAGTCGTAGGTCTTGCCGTCGTCCTGGAAGAGGGTAAACGACGCGGTCTGTCCCTCCAGCGGGTAGATGTCGAAGGTGATGGGATCCCACGGCTTTTCCGATGTGTGATTCATCTGCGGCGCCATCGGGATAATGGAATTCATCCGCACAAAGACCGGGATACGGTTCTGCGGCGCGTAGACGACATACTCCTTACCACCCTCGTAGATGCAGCCGTAGTCGTAGTCGTACCAGGTCCCCTCCGGGAAGTATACATGGACGGCGGTGCAGTTTTCGTCCACGACGGGGCAGACCATTAGCTCCTTGCCGAACATGTACTGGTACTTGAGGTTGACCACCTTCGGATCGTCCTGGAAGTCGAACACCAGCGGGCGCATCAGCGGGGCGCCGGTAAGGTGGGTGTGGTAGTTGTAGGTATAGATGTAGGGAATGAGGCGGTAACGCAGCTTCAGGTAATGGCGGCAGCTCTCGGCGACGAGGGGGCCGAACATGTACGGCGCCGACGGCCCGACGTGGTGCGCGCGGGTGATGGGGGAGAAGCAGGAAAGCTGCAACCATCTTTCGTACAGAAGCGCCTGTGCGTGGGGGTCGTTGTTGTACAGGTGCATGAAGTCGGCCAGGGAGTTGTCGTAGGTTGCAGAAATGAATCCGCCGCTGTCACAGGTCCAGCCGGGGATGCCCGACATGGTGGTGTTCAGCGCCTCCGGGCAGTGGGCCTTGAAGGTGTCGTAGTTGGAGTAGATGTCGCCCGTCCAGATGGCGGTGGCGTACTTCTGCACGCCGGCGGTGCCGGTGCGGGTGAGGATGAAACGCCGGGTGTTGGGGTCAAACTCCTTCAGGATCTGGTCGTAGGTCTTGCTCATCAGCAAAGAGAAGACGTTGTGGACCTTCGCCTTTGGACCGTCATGGTAGACGGTATTGTCCGGGTCGCCCTCCGGCTCGGTCAGGTCGAGCCAGTAGCCGCGGATGCCTTCGTCGTACAGGTGCTGCATCTGGGGCTTGAGCCAGTCCTTGATGTCGGGGTTGGAGAAGTCCAGCAGCTCGCCGCCGTAGTGCCCGCAGGTGACGGTGTTGCCGTTTGTGTCCTTGGCGAAGACGCCGGCGTCCATGCCGCTTTGGAAGTTGGAGCTGTCCTTCTTGATCATCGGCCCGGCGTTGGAGGCCATGAACTCGATCCCCTCTTTGCGGTACTGCGCCGTCTTTTCAGGGCACATGCCCTTCCAGCGGGGATGCCATTTAAAGTTGTGCCAGTCCTCGGCCCAGTCGCCGTCGTAGACCATGCAGTCGAGCGGGATATCGTTTTTCTTCAGGTTCTGGATAACGTCCTCCATCTCCTGCCAGTCATAGTAGGTGCACTTGCTCTGGATGAAGCCCAGGGTCCACAGCGGGAAGAAGGAGGGACGCCCGGTCAGCTGGGTGTAGCGGTCGAGGATTTTCTCGAAGCGGGGGCCGTAGAAGAAGTAAAACAAAAGCTCGCCGCCCAGCGAGGTGAAGTAGTAGTACTCGTCCGACTTTTTGCCCATGTCGAACTTCATGCGGTAGGTGTTGTCGACGAAGATGCCGTAGCCGCCCGCTTCATTGCCGGTGGACATGAAGAAGGTGACCGGGATGTCCGCCGTGACGCAGCCGGAGGTGATGGTCTGCCCGGTGATCATGTCACGGGAAGAGCCGCGGCGGTCGAGGTTGCCCTGGAAGGCGTCGTTGTCCTCACCGAGACCGTAGAAGTGCTCGTCCGCGCCCATTTCCTGATACATGCACAGGCCGCCCTTCTCGTCAAAGCCCATACCGCCTTTTTTATATTCGCGGGAAATCAGCGTCTGGTCGTCCGGCGTGTAGAACGCCAGGCGCAGCGGGCTTTTGTACACCCTCACCGCGACGCCCTGTGCCCCGACGAAGAAGTAATCGCCCTTGTCCTCCAGGCGGAAGGGGACGGCCGGGAGGTCTTCGTTTTCGATTGCGTAGGAAGGGTCCTTGACGAAGGTCCCTTTCGGGTCCGCCCAGACGCGGATGCAGTCGTCAAAGCAAACGTCCAGCCGGATTTTGGTATCGGCGCCGGTGTGGATCAAAACGCCCTTTTCCAGCGTCTGCGCCTGCACGGCGCAAAGCTCGTTCAAATAGGAATAAGCCATGCTATCGATTCCTTTCTTTCCCCATCGAAACGGGGATGTTTCTGATACCATCAGTGTAGCATAGACCTGTCCGGGATGCAAGGGTTTTTTGTTGAAAAACTGCAAAAAATTGCCTACCCGCACAGCTTCTTCTTTCCCAGATCCCCGCCACGGCTTCCTTGACGCCGGCGTCGCCGGCACCAGTTCTACGTAAACCATCCTTGTCCCGGCAGACGGCCGTCGCCGCAAGCCGTTTACGCCGTCGGGCGCATTTTAGGCGGGGGGACGGCATATCCATATAGCAGGGAGAGAAAGCGATTCCAAATGTAGAAGATAAGTGGTGACGGCTATGAAAAAGAAAAGGCTTGCGGCGCTCCTTTCGGCGGCCGCTCTGACCATGTCCATGATAGCGGCGAACTGCGCGACGGCGCAGGAAGCGTCGCTGGGGAAGGTGGAAGAAATGCAGGTCAGCTCCTCCATCCTTTTGGAGACGGGGACCAACCAGGTGCTGTACGAGAACAAGGCCAACGACCTGCTTCCCATCGGCTCGCTGACCAAGCTCATGACCATCCTGCTGACGCTGGAGGATCTCGAAGCGGGCAAAATCCAGCTGACCGATATGGTCACCTGCTCCGACCATGCCAACTCGATGGGCGGCCCGCAGATCTGGCTGAAGTCAGGGGAAACGATGTCAGTGGAGGACCTGCTCAAGACTATCATCATGACCTCCGCTAACGACGCAGCCGTCGCACTGGCGGAATATGTCGGCGGCAGCGAGCCGGCCTTCGTCGACCGGATGAACCAGCGCGCGCAGGAACTAGGGATGAAGAACACCGCCTACGCCACGGCAAACGGCATCGACGGCTCCGAAGACCGCAGCACCGCCTACGATACCGCGCTGCTGATGGCCCAGGTATCCCGGCATGAGCTGTACCAACAGTACGCCACCGTCTGGATGGACAGCCTGCGCGGCGGGGAAACGGAGCTGGTCAACACCAACAAGCTGGTGCGCAGCTACGACGGCATCCTGGGCGGCAAGACGGCGGTGACCAAGGAGGCCAAAAACTGCATGGCAGCAGCGGCAAGGCGGTCGGACTTTACCCTGGTCGCGGTCGTGCTGGGCTGCGAGACCGAGGACGACCGGGCGGCAAACGCCAAAACGCTTCTCGACTACGGCTTTGCCTCCTTTGAGGCCTACATCCCGCAGGTGGACGCGCAGCAGCTAAGGCCAGTCAAGGTGGTCAAAGGCGTACGCGGCGAAGTCCCGGTGGCGGTGGCGAATACCTCAACGCTGGTGGTGCCCAAGGGGAGCAAGGACAGCGTTGAGGCGCGGTATGTCGTCGTGGACGAGGTGCTCGCGCCGGTGAAGCAGGGGCAGAGCGTGGGGAAATACCAGGTGGTGCTGACGAACGCGCAGGACGGCGGCGAGGAGAAGATATTCGAAAGCGATATCATAACGACCCAGGCAGTGGGGAAGATGAACTTCTGGCACGCCTTCCGAACGCTGATCGCCTGCCTGTTTCAGCTTTAACGGAATTTTACCCAAACGATGAAAAAACCTTGCAAATGTCAGGAGGATGTAGTACAATAAACATAACAACAAAAAGAGTACGGCCGTTGGCGGACGGGTAGAGAAAAACCATAAAAAGGACCCGCCGTGCGCCACAAGGCGGAAGGATGAGAGCAAAGTGGCAGTAAGACTTAACGACGCTTATATGAAAGCGTTTGTTTCTCAAAAGGAGCTGGAAGCAATCAGGCCGCAGGTGACCTGCGCACACCAGCTTCTGCATAGCGGCAAAGGGCTGGGAAATGATTTCCTGGGCTGGCTTGACCTGCCGCGCGATTACGACAAGGCCGAGTTCGAGGCGGTGCGCAAAGCGGCAGAAAAAATCCGCAGCGATTCCGACGTTTTGGTCGTGATCGGCATTGGCGGCTCCTACCTGGGGGCACGCGCCGCGATTGAGCTTTTGAAATCCCCCCTGTACAACAACCTGAAAAAAGATACGCCGGATATCTATTTTGCCGGCAACACCCTCAGCGCGGGATATCTTGACGAGGTGCTCAGCCTCTGCGAAGGCAGGGATGTGTCCCTCAACGTGATTTCCAAGTCCGGCACCACCACCGAGCCCGCCCTGGCTTTCCGTATCTTCCGTGAATGGATGGAAGCCAAGTACGGCAAAGAAGAGGCAGCGCGTCGGATTTACTGTACGACGGACCGCAGCGAGGGAACACTCAAGGAGCTTTGCGACAAAAACGGCTACCAGACGTTTGTCATCCCCGATGACGTGGGCGGGCGTTTCTCCGTCCTGACGCCAGTGGGGCTTCTGCCCATCGCCGTCGCGGGCTGCGATATCGGGAAACTCATGGAAGGCGCCGAAGCGGCGCGTCAGGCGTTTGCGGAGGACGATCTCACGCATAACGACAGCTACCGCTACGCTGCCTACCGCAACATCCTCAGCCGTAAGGGGAAGAGCGTCGAGCTGCTGGTCAGCTACGAGCCGCGCTTCGCGATGATGAACGAATGGTTCAAGCAGCTCTTCGGCGAGAGCGAGGGCAAGGACGGCAAGGGGCTGTTCCCCGCGTCGGCTGTCTTCTCGACGGATCTCCATTCGCTGGGGCAGTTCGTGCAGGACGGGTCCCGCGTGCTGTTCGAGACCGTCATCAGCGTCAAGGGCTGCGGCAAGGACCTTTTGGTCAAGGAGGAGCCGGACGATTTCGACGGGCTCAACTTCCTGTCCAACCAGGGGATGTCGGCCGTCAACCGTAAGGCGATGGAAGGCACCATTCTGGCGCATACGCAGGGCGGGGTGCCCAACCTCATTTTGGAGATGGACGCCGTCAATGAGTATGAGCTGGGGTTTCTCATCTACTTTTTCGAAAAGGCTTGCGCGGTGTCCGGGTATCTGCTGGGGGTCAACCCGTTTGACCAGCCGGGGGTGGAAGGTTATAAAAAGAACATGTTCGCGCTGCTGGGGAAACCTGGCTATGAGCAGCAGCGGGCGGAGCTGGAAGCCAAGCTAAAAGGGTAATCTGATAGGCAAGCCGCTTTCATTTGCTTTCGACCTGCCATGCGGCAGGCTGGAATAGGCCTGGCGGGCTTTGGGGCCTGCCGGGCATGAATAAAAAAGCAGGAGGCGTTCATTTATGATTAAGCTGATCGTAGGGAAAAAAGGCTTTGGTAAGACGAAGATTCTGGTGGATATGATCAACACGTCAGCGAAGAAATCCAGCGGGAATATCGTCTGCATTGAAAAAGAACAGAAATTGACCTATGATATCGACCACAGTGTGCGTCTTGTGGACGTTGAGAATTATGCGATTACAGGGGCGGATACGTTTTACGGTACCCTTGCCGGCCTGCTGGCGGGCAATTACGACATCACGGAAATCTACGTGGACTCCATCCTGAAGGTCATAGGGAACGACCTGGACGAGCTTGGCAAACTGCTGGATAAGGTGGATAAGCTGGCCGGGGAGAGCGTCCTCGTGGTCTTTACCGTTTCCGCGGATCTCAGTGAGCTGCCGGAAAGCGTCAAGAAGTACGTCTAATCCGGGAACAGCTGCTGGAAGCGCAAAGCTCTGCGCCGTAGGGCGATGTCCATAAAACAGCGAATCCTCCGTATGGATACCATCATACGGAGGATTTTTTTACCTAAGACTTAAACTTGCCGGCGGCGGACGGTTCGTCAAAGCCGCTTGCGGACAGCAAGTCGTCCACAGGGGATAGCTGCTTAAGCCGTGTAAAAAGGGGGGTAGCCACCTTGACGGAACGAAATGACACCGCATTTCCGGGAAAATGAAGCTTTGCACAACGTGCCATACGCCGGACAGGAGTGTATACCAGTGCGTCCGCTCCTAAAGGGATTGAAGCAGCTGGGCAAATTGGAAATGTTGCGCTACCTTCCTTACCGTTTCGTCAACCGTACTGTTCTCCTTTCTTTCTATCCAAAAATAATCACTCTTTTGAATCCGTTCATATCGTTTCAGATTGAGGCTTTTTAAGGTTTCATTGCATACTGCCTTTGCTCGTTTTGGATCAGATGTACTGTTTATAAAATCATGAAAATCTTGATGGTCTGGCCGGTTGCAATAATCATCCACCAAATGGGAAGGCTCTTTTATCAGAAAGACTATTCTGGATGATTCCGTTAATCTATCTGCTTCGTCTACTTCCAAATGGCAGTCACACAATACAATTTGATTTTGTGAAAGACGGATTAAATCCAGCAGCACAAAATCTAACTGTTCTCTTGTATTACCAATCAGCCATTGTTGATATTCCTCGACAGTGCGTCCAAAAAACGCATCGGCATTCCGAAAGACTTTGTTCATGCACGGTTGAAAAGCCGAATTTGAAATTTCCTGATGACTTGCAAACTGCTCATCAACGTCATAAGATAACAGATGGTATCTTTTGGCCAGCTCTCGTGAAATCGTTGTCTTTCCGCCACAGGGTGTTCCGGTTATAAAATACACATTTTTTAAGTATTCTTTGATTACATTATCTTGAAATATCATGACAAATCTCCTTCATGAAATAGTTTTTCATATTTTGTAAGTACATAAAACTATTTAATGCAGCTTTATGTACTTAGATATTTCTTCATTTCAAGAATGTCACCATATTCTTTCCCTCCGCAACTTTTATTGAATTAAGCATATCAGAAAAATGTGGAAAACGCTACCCCCCGCACCAAAAATGGCCGGATACTTTTATCCATACGTTCTTGGAATCTATCATAAATCGGTTCAAACCTCATAATTGCTCCTGCTTGTGCCTTGTAAACGATCATCTGACGTCCCCATTCTATTTCGTTATCGGTTTTCAGCTTATCCGTCGCGCCGTATCTCTTCATCCGATCCGACACGATTCGTTCCAGGTGCTTTCGCGTCACTTATGCCATCTCGATACCATATTGTCCTGACCGCTCCCCGGCGTTTTTTGCGCTTTCCAATGTCAAACAAACGGAAGACGTGCCTTTTTGCACAAGGAATCCATATGGTTTCGACAGCAGCGGCAGGGAAGGTAAAATAGCTTGACAGGATGCGGTAACGTATCCGGATGGGGGGGACTGCGCCACTCCCCTTGTCGATGAACGCTGCTCGTCACGTCATGGACGCTTAATCAAAACCGTACGGATTCCCTCTTAGATAATAGCGATAGCGGATAACCGCATCAGAGCGTGATGCCCGATTTTACGGAATATTTCCTGTCTGGAGGAAACGTACTTGTATTTTCATAGCATAAACTGTATAATAATACTATCATAAACATAGGAGAAAAAAGATGCAAAATTATCTGTTCCAGGTGCTGGTACGCGCGCTTGTGGTGCTGACGCTGCTGCCGGTACACGAATTTGCGCACGCATGGGTCGCGGATAGGCTGGGGGACCGTACGGCGCGCTACCAGGGCCGCCTGACGCTCAACCCCATCAAGCATATCGACCCCATCGGCAGCATCCTCATCCTGCTGACCGGCTTCGGCTGGGCCAAACCCGTCCCCGTCAACCCCTACAACTTCCGCAAGCCTAAGCGCGACATGGCGATTACAGCGGCGGCGGGGCCGCTGTCCAATATCCTGGTGGCGTTTGTGCTGTATTTCATCGCCAGGGTGGTGATTGCCTTCTTCCCCTCGCTGCTGCTCAACTCGATCGCCAGCTTTTTGGTGAACGTCCTGATTATGATGGCGCAGATTAATGTGGGATTGGCGGTCTTCAACCTAATCCCCGTCCCGCCGCTGGACGGCTCCAAGATATTGGGGATGTTCCTGCCCGATCATATTTACAACATGATGTACCAGTACCAGATGGTCATCTATGTGGGACTGATGCTACTGCTCTTCACCGGCGTGCTGGACCGGCCGATGGCCTTTGTCAGCGGCGTCATCTGGGACCTGTTCAACCTCCTTACCGCCTTCCTGCGTTAGCAGTCCCAGCGGACGGGAGGAGACGTTCTGAAGCGGATCTCCTTAGTGGAAAGGATTATTACTTTACATGGAAAAGCTGTCGTTTAAAGTGCCTGTTTTCGAGGGGCCGCTCGATCTGATGCTCCACCTCATCAGCAAGCACAAGCTGGACATCCACGATATTGAAATATCGGTTTTGCTGGAGCAATACCTGGCCTACATCGATTCCCTCAAGGCCGCGGATTTGGAGATCGCCAGCGAGTTTCTGGAGATGGCGGCGCGCCTTATCTATATCAAGACCGTGTCGCTGCTGCCTGCGCCCGAAGAGGCTCAGGAGCTCAAACGCGAGCTGACAGGGCAGCTGATTGAGTACAGCCAGCTCAAAGCGGTCGCACAGGAGATGGCGCAGCGCTTCCTCGGCTTCGGCATCTATGTGCGGCAGGCGGCGCGCCTGCCCGACGAGAAGGGCTACCCGCGCCAGCATCCGCCGCAGGATCTTTCGGAAGCGTATGCGCAAATCGCATCCCGCGTGCAGCTGGCGCCGCCGCAGACGCGTCGCCTATCGGAGATTGTCAACCGGCGTGTGGTATCGGTCACCTCGAGGATTCTGTACGTCCTACGCCTGCTGTACCATTCGAATACGGTGACGTTTGGCCTCCTGTTCGATGGCGTGACGGATCCGTCGCAGCGGGTCGCGACATTTCTGGCGGTGCTGGAGCTGGTCAAGTCGGGGCGCATTTCTCTGGAGGAGGATAATGAAACCATCCGTTTCGACCGGACAAGTAGGCGCAAACGGCAGGAAATACAGGAAGGGACGTAGAGAGAGTGGAAATACAGGAAGGGTTGGCGGCGCTGGAAGCCGTCCTGTTCGCCTGCGGGGACAGCGTCACGCCGGATAGGCTCAGCAGCGCGACGGGGCTGGAACCGGAGGAAGTCGAACGCTGTGTCACGATGCTGAACGAACGCTATCAGGCGCAGGGTAGCGCGTTGCAGGTGCTTTCCCTCGGCGGCGCTTACCAGCTGTGTACGCGGCTTGCGTACGAGGGGTATATCCGTGCGGCGCTGTCCCAGCGCAAGAACGCGCCGCTGTCCCAGGCGGCGATGGAGGCGCTGGCCGTCGTGGCGTACAACCAGCCGGTGACCAAAAGCTTTGTGGAGCATGTGCGCGGCGTGGATTCGAGCAGCATCGTCAACAGCCTGGCAGAAAAAGGGCTGATTGAAGAGGCGGGCCGGCTGGACATGCCGGGACGTCCAATCGCATACCGGACGACGGACGCCTTCCTGCGCTGTTTTGGGCTTTCGTCGCTGGCCGATCTGCCGCCCGTCACGCAGGTGCAGGAGACGCCGCCCGGGCAGCTGTCGATGGAGGATATCTCATTGCCGCCCGGCAGTGGAGAGGGAAACGGGGAAGGATAAGGGAAAGGAGGGGGAGCAGTGACGGCGCTGGTGATTGTGCTTGGTATCGCCCTCCTGATCGGACTGCTGCTGTTCCTCTCCTTAACCGTCGTCGTGGAGGCAAGTAACAGCCGGACGTTGTTGGAGGCACGTTACGCCTTTTTCCATTTCCGGCTGTACGATTCGTTGGAGCAAGCGGAAAAAAAGCAAAAAAAGCAAAAAAAGCAAAAGAAGCGGCCCGTGGCGAAAGAAGGGACGAACGGCAAAAAACGCCGGCCGGCGGAAAAGGAGAAGCGCTCGCTCTCCGAATGGGCCGCGCTCATCCACGACCTGATATACAGCGTCTGCAGGGGCAGTTCCCGCCTTTGGCGGAAGATACGGGTGGAAGGGCTGGAAGTGTCGATGGTTGCCGGCGGGGAAGACGCTTGCCAGGCGGCGCTGAATTATGGTAAAATATCCGCGGCTGTTTACACGGTGCTGGGCGCGCTGAAAAGCCTGTTGTCGGTGTCCGTTAAAGCGGTTGAGATACAGTGCGATTTCGACGCGCCAACGACGTGCTACCGGCTGCATGCCAAAGTCAAAGTACGGATTTTTGTCCTGATTGCGGCGGCGGTTCGAATGGCCTATCACTTTTTGGCGCATACTTATAGAAGGCGTTCCAGCGAAAAAGCAGAGCCGCAGGTTCAGCAGCCCCAAAGGGCACAAGCTTAAAGCTTAAAACGAAGGAGTATGGAAAATGAGTGGAAACGAACATCCGATTCAGGGCCTCATGAGTACGGCCATGCAGAAAATCAGGGAAATGGTGGACGTCAACACCATCATCGGCGACCCGATTACGACGCCTAACAATACGGTGATCATCCCGGTGTCAAAGGTGTCGTTCGGGTTTGCGTCCGGCGGCTCCGACTTCCCCTCCAAGACCCAGCAGGACCTGTTCGGGGGCGGCAGCGGCGCGGGCATCACCATCCAGCCGCTGGCGTTTTTGGTGGTCACGGATGACGGGCATGTGGAGCTGGTACAGATGAGCGCAGGCGGCACTTCCGCCGACCGCATGATCAGCATGGTCCCCGAGCTCATCAATAAGATTGCCGAGATGTTCCCCAAAAAAGGGGAAAAGAAGTCCGGCGACCCGGCTTCGGGCTGCTGCGGCGAAGGACAAAAGGAATAATATTGGACAACTCACCCCTCATAAGAATAGAACAAGCTGATGTGTGAGGGTGATGAGAAACAATGCGTAAATCCAGTGGACTTCTTGTCCGGCCGCGGCTGCTTGGGGCGGCCGGGCGAAAAGGGAAAGCCGTTGCGGCAAAAGCTGTCGCCACGGCTTTGTCCTGCGCGCTTGCGCTGTCCTTCCTGCCCGGCATGACCGCTGGCGCGGAGGCTGTCTTTTCCGTGCCGTTTACGGTGTCGGCCAGCGCCGCAGTGCTGATTGAGGCGGGGACAGGCAAAATCGTATACGCGAAAAACCAGAATGAAAAACGCGCCATGGCGAGCACGACCAAAATTATGACGACGCTTTTGACGCTGGAATCGGGCGATCTGGACGAGGAATTTACCGTGGATCCGGACGCAATCAAAGTGGAAGGCTCGTCAATGGGGCTTCAGGAAGGGGACATCGTCACCAAGCGGGCGCTGTGCTACGGCATGATGCTGCCGTCGGGGAACGACGCCGCCAATTCGGCTGCCATACGCGTCGGCGGCAGCTTTGAGAAGTTCGCGCAGATGATGAACGAGCGCGCGGCAAAAATCAAGATGACGAACACCCATTTCGTCACCCCCTCCGGCCTCGACGACGACGCGCACTACTCCACCGCCTACGATATGGCGCTGCTGGCGCGCGAAGCCCTGCGCAACGAGGACTTTGCGGAAATATGCAGCACCGGCAACGCCAAGCTGCGGTTCGGCAACCCGCCCTATGACCGGTGGTTGAAGAACAGCAATAAGCTGTTACAGTACTACGATGGGTGTATCGGCGTCAAGACAGGCTTTACCGACAAGGCGGGTCGCTGCCTCGTTTCCGCTGCGGAGCGGGACGGCGTGCGCCTGATTGCGGTCACCCTCAATGCGCCGGACGACTGGAACGACCACAAAAAGATGTTCGATTACGGCTTTTCGACCGTCAAGGCCGTTACGCTGGATATCCCCCAGGACCACCTGCAGATGCGCGTCGCAGGAGGGGAGAAGGATAGTATCCCGCTGTTGCCGCTGAATATGCCGGTGGCATGCGTCACGCCCCAGCAGGAGGGGGAGATTACCTACCGCTACCTGCTGCCGCGTTTTGCCTTTGCGCCGGTGCAAGCCGGCACGGTGATGGGGGAGATTGCTTACATATTGGACGGCGAAGTTATCGAAACGGTTACACTGGTGGCTGGGGAGGACGCCGGCGCGGCGCCGGTCCAGGCCAAGGTGGGCCTTTGGGAGCAGATTTGCGCATTCTTTGGCCGCATCGCCAAATGGCTGCGTCTGGCTTGAACAGGGAAAGGGAAATAGCGTAAAATGGAAAAAATAAGACTGCAAAAGGCAATCAGCGAGAACGGCTATTGCTCCAGGCGGAAGGCGGAGGAGCTGATTGCCGCCGGCAAGGTCAAGGTAAACGGACATCCCGCCAGGCTGGGGGACAAAGTCAACCCCGCGCGGGACGTGATTGCCGTCAACGGGGAAAGGCTGACCTTCTCCCGAAGGAAGGCGTACCGGTACATCATGTTGAACAAGCCGCGGGGCTACGTCACCACGACATCCGACGAGTTCCAGCGGCGCTGCGTGATGGATTTGCTGGACGGGGTGGAGGAACGCGTCTACCCGATCGGCCGCCTGGACCTCAATACCGAGGGGCTGCTGTTGCTGACCAACGACGGCGAATTCGCCAATGATATGATGCACCCCAGCCGCAACGTCGGCAAGACCTACCGGGTGACGGTGCGCCCCGGCGTCACGGACGAGCAGGCGGCGCGGCTATCCGAAGGGGTGGAAATCGACGGGCGGATGACGGCGCCCGCGTCGGTGCTCGTGCTGGAGCAGCAGCCGGGACGCGCGGTCATGCAGCTGACCATCCACGAGGGGCGCAACCGGCAGATCCGGAAGATGTGCGAAGCGGTCGGGCTGGAGGTAGCGCGGCTCAAGCGTACGTCGGTGGGGCCGGTACGGCTGGGGATGCTGAAACCGGGCGCCTACCGGGATCTGACCAAGGAGGAGCTTGCTGCGCTGCGCAACAGCATCAAAAAAACGGAGGGCAAAAGCCATGACGGAAATTAAGATTACGCTGGACAAGTCCCGCTATGCGGACGAAATCTCCGCCCTTGGGCTGGGGATGGACGCTAAAACCTTTGTCATGGAGGCGTCTGTGCAGGGCGAGGTGGTCGGCTACAGCATCTTCCGTGCCGACATGACGGCCGGGAGGGTCTGGGTGCATGCGGTGCACGCGCCCGGCGACGATTGGCTCTATGACGCGCTGGTCCGCGCCGTGATCAACATCAGCCTGAACATGGGCTGCGAGACCGGCAGCTTTGAAAACCCCGCCGACGGGGAAATGCTGGAAAAGCTGTATTTCAGCCGCCTGGGACTGGCATATGAGCCCGGGCAGCCGTTTGCAATGGAACAAATCTTAAATAACTGTAAAAACTGCAAAAACGTCTGAGTTTGCAGTTTGGCGTGTCTTGTTATTTTCTTGACATAGGTGTATAATATACTGGTATTGTTTCAGACAGAATCAGGGAAAAAACGCCCTGTCATACGGGGACTTTTACCGGATATGGTTTGGATATGCTGAAATGGAGGAGCAGAAATGGACAAAGCAGGAAATGAAATGAGCCTCGCTGCACGCCGCCAGGAGATGGCCCGGCCGACTCCTGCGCGCGAAAGGCTCAGCGTCCTTTTCGACGAAGGTAGCTTTACTGAGCTGGACGCTTTCGTCGACGGGGGCGTCGTGACCGGTTATGGATATATCGAGGGCGTACTGGCGTATGCGTTTTCACAGGATGTGCTCGTCAAATCCGGCGCAGTGGGCAGAGCGCACGCGGCAAAGGTGAAGAAGGTGTATGAGCTAGCGGAGACAAACGGCGCGCCGGTCATCGGGATCTTTGACTCCAACGGCGCGGATATGGCGCAGGGCGGCGACGCTTTGGCGGCGTACGGCCAGATGCTCAGATGCGCCAACCGCCTTTCCGGCGTCGTCCCGCAGATTTCCGTGATTGCTGGCGTTTGTGGCGCTACAGCCGCCCTGATCGCCGCCGCTGCGGATTTCGTCGTGATGTCCAAGGATGCGCAGTTTTTCCTCACGCCCCCCTTCGTCGCACAGGCGGACGGAGCCGTGGAGGGGGCGGGGAGCGCGGAAAACGCCGCGAAGGCCGGCGTAGCTTCCTTCCTCTGCGACGATGCGATCCAGGCGTCGATTAAGGCGCGGGAGATTGTGCGGATGCTGCCGCAGAACAACCTCTCGCCCGTCCCTGTTTTCGAATTCGAGGATGTCCCGCAGGAGATCGACGCTTTGTCAGCTGACGCGCTGGTCCGCAGCGTTGCCGACGCCGGCAGCGTGACTGAAGCGGGCGAGGGCTTCGGTGACTGTGCTTATACCGCACTGGGGACGCTCTCTGGCTCCACCGTGGGCTTTATTTCGACCGCCCGCGCCAAGGGCTGCCTTTCTTCCGACGATATGGTGAAGATCGCCCGTTTCGTCAGGACTTGCGACGCGTTTGGGATCCCGGTTGTGACGTTTGTGGATTCCGAGGGCTTCGCCGGCTCCGCGCAGGATGAGCTGTGCGGGGAAATCCGGCAGGCGTCCAAGCTGGCGCACGCTTACGCGGAAGCGACTTGCCCCAAAATCAGCGTCGTAACAGGACAGGCCTGCGGCGGCGTCTTTGTCGCGCTGGCAGGGACAAACGCCAATGCGGATTTGACCCTTGCGTGGGATGGCGCCGTGATTTCGCCTATGCCGCCGGATGGTGCCGTCGAGTTTATGTGGCACGACCGCCTGAAGGGGTGCGAGGATCTTTCCAAAGCGCGGCAGGCGCTCGTCGACGAGTATAAGGCGACGGAAGCGTCGGCTGTCAAAGCCGCCTCGGCGGGCTGCGTCGACAGCGTGATTGAGCCGCAGGAGACACGGGCAGCACTGGTACAAGCTGTACTAATGCTGGAAAACAAACGCTCCAGCAGGCTCCCGAAAAAGCACAGCAATAACTTAATGTGATATTGGAGGAAACGATCGTGAAAAGATATAGCATTACCGTAAACGGTACCACCTATGATGTAACCGTGGAGGAAGCCGTCCCCTCCGCTTCTGTACCTGCTGCAGCTCCGGCAGCTCCAGCTGCTGCTCCCGCCCCCGCCCCGGCCCCGGCGCCTGCTGCCGCGCCTGCCCCAGCACCCGCAGCGGCTCCCGCGGCTCCAGCCGTTTCCGGCACCGAGGGCGCTACGAAGATCACCTGCCCGATGCCGGGTACGATCGTGTCGACCGACGTCACTGTCGGCGAAAGCGTCAAGAAGGGGCAGACCCTTGTTGTGCTTGAAGCGATGAAGATGGAAAATGAAATTGTTGCGCCGGACGACGGTACCGTCGCAAGCGTTAACGTCAAAAAGGGCGACAGCGTCAATACCGGAGACTTGCTTGTCTCATTGAATTAAGGCAATGGGGCGACGTTCTGAACATAGCCCAGGAAAGGAAAGGTCATAACGATGGCAACAAGACAGGTCAAGATCACCGAGACAGTCCTGCGTGACGCGCATCAGTCGCTGATTGCGACACGCATGCGTCTGGACGAGATGCTGCCGGTTTTGGAAGCGATGGATAAAGTAGGTTTTTATTCCATCGAGGCGTGGGGCGGCGCGACGTTTGACGCGTGCCTGCGCTTTTTGGACGAGGATCCCTGGGAGCGGTTGCGGGTGATCCGCAGCAAGATGCCCCATTCCAAGCTGCAGATGCTCTTCCGCGGGCAGAACATGCTCGGTTACCGCCACTATGCGGACGATGTGGTCGAATATTTTGTGCAGAAGTCGGTCGCAAACGGGATTGACATCCTGCGTATTTTCGACGCGCTCAATGATATCCGTAACTTGAAAACCGCAATCAAAGCTACCAAAAAGGAGGGCGCGCACCTGCAGGGCGTGCTGTCCTATACCACAAGTCCCGTCCATAATACGGAATACTTCGTCGGCTATGCCAAACAGCTGGAGGAAGAGGGCGCAGACTCCATCTGTGTCAAGGATATGGCCGGCCTGCTGACGCCATATGCAACGTATGAGCTGGTCAAGGCGCTGAAGGAGAGCGTCAAGATCCCGGTGCAGCTGCATTCCCACTACACCTCCGGACTGGCCTCCATGGTCATGCTCAAGGGCATCGAGGCGGGCGCCGACATTATCGATACGGCGATGTCCCCGTTGGCGCTGGGCACCTCCCATCCGGCGACGGAGTCGATGGTCGCCGCGCTCAAGGGCACGGAATACGACACCGGCATCGATCTCAACCAGCTCAACCCCATCCGTGAGCACTTCGCCATGCTGCGGGAGAAGTATCTCAAGAACGGTCTGCTCAACCCGAAAATGCTCGGGGTAGATGCAAACACGCTGCTGTACCAGGTGCCGGGTGGCATGCTGTCCAATCTGGTTTCGCAGCTGAAGCAGGCGGGCAAGGAGGACCAGCTCGACGCTGTGCTCCAGGAGGTGCCGCGCGTCAGGAAGGACGCGGGTTACCCGCCGCTGGTGACTCCGTCGTCCCAGATCGTTGGTACGCAGGCGGTTTACAACGTCATCATGGGCGAGCGCTATAAGATGGTCACGAAGGAGTTCAAGGGATTGATCCGGGGCGAATACGGCCGTACACCGGTGCCGGTGGATCCGGAGTTTAGGAAACAGATCATCGGCGACGAGGAACCGATCGACTGCCGTCCCGCAGACTTGCTCAAACCGGAGCTGGAGACGCTGCGGAAAGAATGCGCGGAATGGCTCGAGCAGGAAGAGGACGTACTGAGCTACGCACAGTTCGGGCAGGTCGCGACGAAATTTTTCCAGCGGCGCCGCGACAAAAAGTACAAAATCGACGCCGAGCATGCGGACACGGAAAATAAAGTCCATCCGCTGTAATCCGGCATAGGGCGCGTGGCGTCCGTCGGATTTACCGGGCGAATATGTAAAGGGCGGGTGTGACATCCGCCCTTTTGCGCTCTTCACTTCATCATGTAGGCGACGTTTTCAATCACGGTGCCAACGGTCTTCATCGCTTTGCTCGCGGAACGCTTGATGTTCTTTTTGCTGTTCTTGCTCATCGAAGACGTGACCAGGAAAGCTGTGGTGCCAAGCGCGACCCCGACCGCTACGCCTTTTGTGATACCGTTCATAGCAGGAAACCTCCTTGTTTGTAATTCTACCAGCAAATAGATTGCCTGCACTTATTGTCTCCCAAATTGCCCGGGACATGAAAGTGAGATTTTGCCAAACCATACAGAAAGGGGTGGGCGCATATGCTCAACCGTCCGCAGCGTATTGCTGCCATCAACGACCTGTCCGGCTTTGGCCGGTGTTCCCTGACGGTGATTATCCCTACGCTGTCCGCGATGGGGCTGCAGGTCTGCCCGGTGCCGACAGCAGTGCTTTCCACCCATACCGGCGGGCTGGGGGAGTGCGTTTTTCGTGATTTAACGGATTTTATCCAGCCGACACTGGAGCACTACCGCAGCCTCCAGCTCGACTTTGAATGCGTCTATACCGGCTTTTTGGGCTCCTCGGACCAGATTGACCTGTGCCGGGCCTTTTTCGCCGCATACCCGAGCTCCTTTAAAGTGGTCGATCCGGTGATGGGGGATCACGGCAAGGCTTACCGGACCTATACCCACGAAATGGTGCAGCGGATGAAAGAG
Source organism: uncultured Clostridia bacterium (assembly GCA_946498095.1). GTDB lineage: Bacteria > Bacillota > Clostridia > Oscillospirales > Ruminococcaceae > CAMMMX01. The sequence goes on along the minus strand of CAMMMX010000010.1, from coordinate 74,659 downwards.
CTGGCGCGGGAAGGGGATCTGATAACGCCCAACTTGACGGAGGCCTGCCTGCTGCTGGAACAGGCGTATAACGAGTACCCGCTGTCAAGCTCGCAGGCCAAAAGCATGCTGGTCCGCCTTTCGGAGCTGGGGCCGGACAAGGTGGTCGTGACAAGCGTCCTGATGGCGGACGGGACGGTCTGCAACGTCGGCTACGACAGGCAGAGGGGCGCTTTCTGGCGCGTCATGTGCGATTTCGTCCCGGCGGAGTATCCAGGGACGGGGGATCTGTTTTCCAGCGTCCTGGTGGGCGCGCTGCTCAAAGGCGACAGCTTCCCGCTGGCCATCGATAGGGCGACGCAGTTCACCGAGCTTGCCGTCAAAACCACCTTCGGGTATGGAACGCCGCCGCAGCACGGCGTCCTGATTGAGCCCTGCCTCGACTGGCTGACAACACATAAAATATTGAAAAGTTACACGCTTTTATAACGGATTCCCCCTTTTCCCGGGAAATCCAGAAGGAAAGGAAAGAGGCTGCATGCAGGAGCTTCATATCGTGCTGGTGGAACCGCAAATCCCGCAGAATACCGGAAACATCGCCCGGACCTGCGCGGCAACCGGGGCAAAGCTTCACATTGTACAGCCGATGGGGTTTTCCATCGACGACAAAAAGCTCAAACGAGCAGGGCTGGACTACTGGCACCTGCTGGACATCACCTATTACCGCAATACGGAGGACTTTTTCCAGCGCAACACCGGGGCGTTTTTCTACTTTACCACCAAGGGGCGCAACCGCTACAGCGATGTGGCCTATCCGGAGAAAGCCTACCTCGTCTTCGGGAGGGAGGACGCGGGCCTGGATGAAACCCTTTTGTTTCAGCATCCCGGGGATTGCGTCCGCATCCCGATGATCAACGGCGCGCGCAGCCTCAACCTCTCCAACACCGTGGCGGTTGGCGCCTATGAGGTGTTGCGCCAATGGGGGTTCCCGCATTTGCAGGGCCAAGGAGAATTGACGAAATTTTGCTGGGACGAAGCGCCGGGAGGGAGGTAGCCCCAGGGGAAGCCTGAGCGAAATTACGAGATTGGACGCCAAAGGCCGGGCGGGCTGTCCCGGCTTTCAGCGGAAAGGATGGATCATTGTCATGGAAAAAATCAAGCTGTTGACCGACTCCGCCTGCGACATCCCCTTTGACCGGGAAGCCGCGCTGGGAATCCAGATCCTGCCGTTTCCCATTACCGTGGGGAACCGCAGCTGCCAGGAACGCGTCGATTTCCAATTCGAGGAGTTTTATCAAATTTTGAAAAACGAGCCCCGTATCCCGGTAACCTCCCATATCACGCAGCTGCGGTTTGAGGAGGTTTATGAAGCGCTCAGCAGTCAAGGGTATACCGACGTGATCCATGTGACGATCAGCAGCACCGGATCCAATACCTACCATGCGGCGACGATGGCGGCGCAGTCGTTTTACCGCAACCATCCACAGGGGGAGCAGATGCGGATCCATATCATCGATTCCCACACCTACACGCTTGCCTACGGTTACCCGCTGATGGAGGCAGCTGCCAAAATCACCCGTGGCGCTACAGCGCAGGAAATCGTCGCCTACCTTGAGGACTGGTTCGCCTGCGTGGAGATCTATTTTGCCCCGTATACGCTCAAATACGTCAAAAAGTCGGGACGGGTCAGCTGCACCGCCGCTTTTGTAGGGGAACTCGTCGGGTTGCGCCCGATCATTTCCATCATCGACGGCGAGGCGCGCATGATCGAAAAAGTCCGGGGGGATAAAAAGATTATCCCGGCGCTATTGCGGCACGCCAAAGCAAACAGGATCCCCCAGACGCCCTATATCATCGTCCAGGGCCAGCGGAAGGACGTGGGCGAGGAATTGCGCAGGGAAGCGGCGAAACAGCTCGGCGGCGAGGCGGTTGGCGTATTCCAGGCCGGCGCGGCCATCACCATCAACAGCGGGCCGGATATTGTAGCAATCCTCGTAAAAGGGAAAAAGCGCAGGTAGCCTTGTCGGAAAAGGGAGAATCCTGCATGATTTTCTCTGCGAAAACAATGTTATTTTGATAAAATCATCTGATTCTATCCATAGCCACTTGAAAAATGCAGCCTTTTAGGGTAAAATAGTTATGGTGAAAATCTGGAACTTATGTTCATTATTATCATTTAAATAGGAAAGGATGTCCAAAATGACCCCTTTGAACAAAAAGACCATCGAAGATGTAAACGTGTCAGGCAAGAAAGTGCTGGTCCGCTGCGATTTCAACGTGCCGATTGCCGACGGCGTCATCACGGATGACAAGAGAATCCGCGAGTCGCTCAAAACCATCCGCTACCTCGCCGATCATGGCGCGAAGGTCATCCTGTGCTCCCATATGGGCAGACCGAAGGGCGAATTCAATATGAAATATTCCCTTGCGCCCGTCGCGAAGCGCTTGTCGGAGCTTCTGGGCAAAGAGGTCGTAATGGCGTCCGACGTAGTCGGCGACGACGCCAAGGCTAAGGCTGCCGCGCTGAAAGACGGGGACGTCATGTTGCTGGAAAATGTCCGCTTCCATAAGGAAGAAGAGAAGAACGATCCCGCGTTTGCCAAGCAGCTTGCGGATTTGGCTGAAATTTATGTCAACGACGCTTTCGGAACCGCGCACCGCGCACATGCTTCCACTGCTGGCGTAGCGGATTACCTGCCCGCTGTCTGCGGCTATCTCATCCAGAAAGAGATTTCTATCATGGGCGGCGCGCTGTCCAACCCGAAACGCCCGTTTGTCGCCATCCTCGGTGGAGCGAAGGTTTCGGATAAAATCGGCGTCATCACCAACCTGTTGGACAAGGTTGATGTGCTGATTATCGGCGGCGGCATGGCTTACACCTTCATGAAGTCGGAAGGCTACAAGATCGGCACCTCCATCTGCGAGGAGGACAAGGTCGAGCTGGCAGGCGAAATGATGAAGAAAGCCCAGGAAAAGGGCGTCAAGTTCCTCATCCCGATCGACAACAAGGTCGGCGACGCTTACGATCCCAACTGCCATACCATGATCGTCGATTCGCAGCATATGCCTGACGGCTATATGGGCCTCGATATCGGGCCGGAGACCGAAAAACTGTTTGCCGACGCCATCAAAGGCGCTGGAACGGTTGTCTGGAACGGGCCGATGGGCGTGTCGGAATGGGAAAACTTCGCCAGCGGCACAAGAGCGGTTGCCAAGGCGGTGGCGGATTCCGGCGCCATCTCGATTATCGGCGGCGGCGATTCGGCTGCGGCAGTTGAGAAGCTTGGCTATGCCGATAAGATGACGCATATCTCCACGGGCGGCGGCGCCTCTTTGGAATTTTTGGAAGGGCTTGTCCTGCCGGGCATTGCCTGCCTCAACGATAAGGACTAATCGCCACACACCCCGTTTGCGGCGGTGAAAGCGGAAGAGAAACTGCAAGGCGTTCTTGCAGTTTCTTTTCGGATAGGGGGAAACGGCATCCTGGATGCCAATCAGAAAGGAAGCAGTCAAAATGAATCGTGAACTGAGAAAAGTAGTTATCGCTGGAAACTGGAAAATGAACAAGAACCGCGCCGAGGCAAAAGAGCTGGTGAACGCGATGAAGGATAAGGTCGCCAACGCAAAATGTGACGTCGTGGTCTGCGTGCCCTTTACGGACTTGGAGACCGTGCTGTCGGCGGCACAGGGAAGCAACATCAAGGTCGGCGCACAGAACTGCCACTTTGAAAAGTCCGGCGCCTTTACAGGGGAGATTTCCGCCGACATGCTGACGGAAATGGGCGTGGAATATGTCGTGATCGGCCATTCGGAGCGTCGGCAGTATTTCGGGGAGACCGACGAGACCGTCAACAAGCGGGTGCTGGCGGCGCTGGCAGCCGGGCTGAAGGTTATCCTCTGCGTGGGCGAGATGCTGGCCGACCGTGAAAACGGCATCACTGCCGAGCTGGTGGCTTTGCAGACCAAAATTGCCCTGCGCGGCGTCACAGCGGAGCAGCTGAAAAACGTGATCATCGCCTATGAGCCGGTCTGGGCGATCGGTACGGGCAAGACCGCGACTGCCCAGCAGGCAAACGAGGTCAACGCCCTGATCCGGGCGACGGTCGCACAGCTTTACTGCCAGGACTGCGCCGATGCCCTGACGATCCAGTACGGCGGGTCAATGAACGCAAAGAATGCAGCAGAGCTTCTCGCGCAGCCTGACGTGGACGGCGGCCTGATCGGGGGAGCCTCGCTGAAAGCCGACGACTTTGCCGTGATTGTCGACGCTGCGTCTAAATAAGCCAAATAAGCGCGGTAGGGGAAAGGTGACGGCAGCCGTCAGAGGCGGCTGGGAAAGGAATCAAATATGAGGAAACCGATAGCACTGATCATTATGGACGGTTTTGGCAGAAACGACGCGGTGGAGGGGAACGCGGTCAAAGCGGCGCGCACCCCCAACCTGGACCGTTTCTTTGCCGAAAACCCGATCACATATATTGGGGCGTCCGGATTGGATGTCGGACTGCCTGACGGGCAGATGGGCAATTCCGAGGTCGGACACACCAACATCGGCGCGGGACGCGTTGTCTACCAGGAGCTGGTACGTATCACCAAGTCGATTGAAGACGGCGATATGTTCCGCAACGAGGCGTTGCTGGGGGCGATGGAGAACTGCAAGAAAAACGGTTCCGCGCTGCACCTGATGGGCCTTCTGTCCGACGGCGGCGTACACAGCCACATGGCGCACATGTACGGCCTTCTAGAGATGGCTAAGCGCAGCGGCGTGGAAAAGGTCTATATCCACGCGTTTATGGACGGACGTGACGTTTCACCGACTTCCGGCCTGGGCTTTATCAAGGACTGCCTGGCCAAGACGGAGGAAGTCGGCGTAGGCAAAATCGCCACCGTCATGGGGCGCTATTATGCCATGGACCGGGACAACGCCTGGGACCGTGTCGAGAAGGCTTATGCGGCGATGGTCTACGGCGAAGGCGTTCACTGCGACTGCCCGGTGCAGGCGGTGGAGAACTCCTATGCAGGCGACGTGACCGACGAGTTTATCCTGCCGACGGTTTGTGATCCGCAGGGCATGGTCAAGGAAAACGACAGCGTGATCTTCTATAATTTCCGCCCCGACCGCGCAAGGCAGATCACCCGCGCCTTTGTCGACGACGCCTTCAGCGGCTTCGTCCGCAAAAACGGGCGGCTCCCGCTGTACTTCGTCTGCATGACGCAGTACGACGCAACAATGCCCAATGTCCAGGTTGCCTACCACCCGCAGGAGCTGACGCTGCCGTTCGGCGAGTATATCAGCCAGAAGGGTCTGCGGCAGCTGCGCATTGCCGAGACGCAGAAGTACGCGCATGTGACCTTCTTCTTCAACGGCGGTGTCGAGGTGGAATATCCGGGCGAGGACCGGATTCTGATCAAGTCCCCCGATGTGGCGACCTTCGACATGAAGCCGGAAATGAGCGCGTATGAAGTAACCGACGCGGTCGTCAAAGAGATTGAAGCCGACAAGTACGACGTCATTGTCCTCAACTACGCCAACTGCGACATGGTCGGGCATACCGGCGTGTTTGACGCAGCGGTGAAAGCGGTCGAAGCCGTTGACACCTGTGTCGGACGGACCGTCGCTGCGGTGCTGGAAAAAGGCGGTGTGGCGCTGATCACGGCTGACCACGGCAATGCGGAAAAAATGCAGGAGCCGGACGGATCCCCGTTTACCGCGCATACCACAAACCCGGTTCCGTTTGTCGTCGTCGGGATGGACTGCAAGCTGCGTTGTGGCGGACGCTTGGGCGACATCGCGCCGACCATGCTGGATATCCTTGGCTTTGACAAGCCGTCGCAGATGACGGGCGAGTCGCTGATTGAGAAATAATGTGATAGGCTCAAGTAAGGGAATCTTTGCTTGAGCCTATTTGACTTTACTGGAAAACTATTAAGACTTGCTGGTGGGGATAAAAGTTTCAGTAATGACAAACAGGAATTCTTTGATAAATGAAAGCAAAACGAAGCAAACTGAACAGAAATATGGAGGTGTTTTATCAATTAAAAAATCAGGAGGGGGATAAGTTGGATTATGACGGACTGAGTCCGGGGATTCGGACTGGACAATTGGAGACAGGGACGCCCGAGCAGTAGGAGATGATACGCAGCGTATTCGGAGACGATGCAGACAATTTACTTGAACTCTATTTTCATTGGTACAATATCATCCATGAGCTCGGACACACGCTTATGGCGCTCAACTCCCCGTCACGTCAATCGGACGTAGACGAGGAGCAACTTGTTAATGATTTCGCCGTCGCATATTGGTCCATCTATGGTGCAAAAGAGAAGTGGCGGCGTTTTCAGGAGAAGATTCCGGAAATCTTTTTGCGCTATCGTGGTCCTGAGATAGCTCCGGGGGATTATTTGGATTATTACCGTCAAAAATGGAACGAAAGTGCTACTTTCAGTTTTCATGTATACGGATGGTTTCAGTTTCAGTGTGTGCTGGAGTCGCTACGGAAAAAGGAGCCTCTTTCGTCTGTCATCAATCGTATCGGAGTCGCAAATCCAATTCCCCAGCCGGCGAAGACGTTGACATATCCGCTCGGATTGGACGCTCCGACAATGATCGTCAAAGACGCGCTCGATATTCTGTCCGCATGGGGGATGAAAGTTCCGAAGTCTGTTTCCGTTACGTTTGTGGACAATCCGGAAACACATATGAGTTGCTGGACGTATTAATTCGCTTTGAAGAATAGCACAGGTTTACACAAAACCGCAGGATTGGTGATTTACCAATCCTGCGGTTTTTATCATGAAAAGTGTTTTACGCTTCGAAAGCCATTTGGTCGATATAGGCGGCGTTGAAGAAGCTGTTCTCGGAAAGTTCGATGTATTCGCATTCCCCGGCGATGCGGTCGATCCGTTCCATTTGAGACGGATCCAGCAGCGCCATGACAGCGCCTGCGCCAGCCGCGTTGCCTACCACCTTGATCTTGCTCAGTTGCCCCATCGGCAAAAGACCGATCCGGCAGGCGCTGGCGGGGTTGATTTTCGAGCCGAAGCCGCCAGCCAGCAGGATGGCGTCAAGGTCGGAGTAGCCGACGCCCGCGCAGTGCAGCATCGTCTCGATACCGGCGGCGATGGCAGCCTTGGCCAGCTGGATCTCCCTGACGTCCTGCTGGGTGATCGCGACGCCGCTAGCAGCGTCCAGGACAAAATCCTCCTCGCTTTCTATGTAACCCGTCTCGTCAATGACGTTCCTTTCCAGCATCGCGGCAATCGCGTCGATTAACCCGGAGCCACAGATGCCGACAGCAGGCTTGTCGCCAATGGTACGGATGCACAGCTTATCACCCTCCCACTGGACGGACGAGATGGCGCCCTCGACGCTACCGGTGCCGCAGCTGATATGCGCCCCTTCAAAAGCAGGACCAGCGGCGGTCGCACAGGAAAGGAGCTTGCCGTTGTGGACCAGCATCATTTCCCCGTTTGTCCCGATGTCGATAAAAAGCGTCGGTTTTTGAATGGAAGGCAGGGAAGTCGCAAGCGCGCCTGCGGTGATGTCCCCACCCACGTAGCCGGCGACGCATTTACACAGGTACACCCGTGCGGCGGGGTTGATACGCAGATCCAGATCGGCGGCGGAAACCCGGTACGTATCGCCGAAAAGGCTGGCTGGCGTAAAGGGCGCGTTGGCGATCCCGCGGGGGTCCACCTTGCACAGAAGATGGAGCATGGTCGTATTCGCCGCGATGGAAACCGCGTCAATCTGATCGGCGGGCACCTGATATTCGGCACAGAACTGGTCGATATAGCCCTGTAGCTGACCCCGAATCAGATGGGAGATGGTTTCCAGGCCGCCGGGCGTATCGTTGCAGTAGGCGATACGGGAAATGACGTCGGCCCCCATGCTGCGCTGGAGGTTGGTGCTGCTCTTGACGCATATCTGCGTCCCGTTTTGCAAATTGTAAAAGTAAGCGGCTACCGTGGTGGTACCGATATCTACGGCCATACCATAGCGTTCGCGGCTGCCGGCGGCGACCTGTGCCTGAACCTGCACCCCTTTTTCCACCTGCATGTCCGCCGACCCTTTCCCGCCGACCAAAACCGTCAGTCCTTCGACGGGCTTATGGCTGCATGCAAGCCGCAAACCGTCTTCCAAAAGCTCCTGCGGGAGCAGCCGCACATCGGCGGACGACGGTTCCGGGGCGGGGGAAAGCGTTACGCGGCATTTGCCGCAGGTCCCATTCCCGTTGCAGGGCGCGTCCAGCAGGATGCCAGCCTGGATGAGGTTAGTCAGGATGGAAGCGTCGGGATTTGCAGCATAGGGGAACGTACGGTTCCCAGCTTGTATGGTAATCGATACGGAATGGCTCATCAGATCTTGTCCCTTTCTTTTGAAAGCCCACCCGCCGCGGCAAGCACGGCGCAGGCCAAAATAGTTTTATGTAATCAATGCCACCATACCATTATACTATGCTCCGATGAATTTACCATGTAATTTTTTACGAACTTTCAGTAATTTATCCGCTATCTGTACCAGGGTACTTGCCAAGCGGCCTCATCTGCGTTATCCTTAATCATACGCGGATTCGTCCGCCGCCTTGCCGGCGATGTCCGAAGGGCGTTTTGATAGAAATCAGGAAACGAGGTACCAGGATGAAACTGAAAGTAATCGCCTGCAAGGTGCTGACGCGTGAAATCGGCGCCATCAGCGCCAGAAGCCCGCACACGCTAGATATCACCTACCTGCGCCAGGGATACCATAACACGCCGGACAAGCTGCGGGAAATCCTGCAGGACCAGATTGACCGCATCGATGCGGGCGACGATCCTTATACCGGCGATACTAACACAGGGGATTTTGACGCGATTTTGCTTGGCTACGGGCTGTGCAGCAACGGCGTCTGCGGCGTGCGGTCGAAGAAATACCCGATTGTGCTGCCGCGTGCCCACGACTGCATTACGCTGCTGCTTGGGTCCAAGGAAAAGTACCAGTCCCTGTTCGACGCCTATTCGGGCGGCATTTACTGGTATACAGCCGGATGGATCGAAAATTCCATCATGCCGTCGGAGAAGCAGTACGACACCACTTATCAGATTTATAAAGACCTGTACGGGGAAGAAAATGCCGATTACCTGACCGACTATGAAAAAAGCTGGACGAAAAATTACAAGGCCGCAGCTTATATCGATACAAAGACGGCGGGGAACGACGCCGCCAAAGCTTTTACGAAAGATTGTGCCGAGTATTTCGGTTGGGAAATGGTGCCCTGTGACGGCGACATGTCGTTGCTGGAGCGTTTCCTTAGTGGGCAGTGGGACGATCGGGAGTTCCTGATGGTACCGCCTGGAGCCTGCGCGCAACAAAGCTTTGACGCCGGTATTGTTTCTGTGGCTAAGTAAATATTCGCTGCATATTTCCCTGCATTTCACACATGCTATTCCTATCTTCCAGAAAGGTGTGTGTGATGATGAAACAACAAAACCAGCCGCATAACCCCTCCCCGGACGCGGAGCTTTTAGCGGCGATTTACGAAAACGCGTCCATGGCTGCGGACGCGATAACCAACGTTTTGCCGCGTGCGCAGGATGGCAAGCAAAAGCTCTTGATGGAAAAGCAGCTACAGGGATACCAAGCCGCAGTCAATGAAGCAGGAAAACAGCTGAAGGGGCTGTCCGCGCCGGTCAAGGAAAACCGGCTGAGCAAGCTCGGCGCCAAGACGGGGATACTGCTTAATACCCTGACGGACTCCTCACCCAGCAAGCTGGCCGAACTGATGATCCAGGGGACCGACATGGGGGTCGTCGACTTGACGCGCGCCCTGAACAAGTGCCCGCAAGCCTCCCAGGGCGTCAAAAGCGAAGCGGAAAAGCTGCTCAAGCAGGAGCAGAACTACATCGACGACATGAAACAGTTTCTATAGGGGGCGGGCCGTATGGGGAGCAAAGACGCCAGAAAGGCGGGAAAAAAAGAATTGCACGGGAACCACGCGCGGATAGACCCTTCTAAAAAGGTGACGCCGCGCTTCCTCACCAACCTTATTACACAAAATACCACCGATGAAAACGGCAACGTGCATATCGTGGACGAAACCGATGTAGAGATCGCAAAGCAAGAGGTCGACGCCAACCACAAATAAGCGGACCGTCCGGCAGGGGAAAGAATCCTCAGCCGGACGGTTCTTTTTCGCTTCATTAAAAATCCCCCTCTTTGCACAAGGGAAAAAACGCTGTGCAAAACAGGGGAGGCAGATAAAGCGGATCGGGGAGGGAGAGCTCCTGTTTTGGAGCAGCTTCCAGATACGATGACAGGTTCCCTACCGCTTCGGGGCGGCAAGGAGGGAAGAGGGGATCGGGGGAAGCGATGAAACCCGTCTACGGGATGGGCGCAAGGGACTCTGAGAAAAAGTGTCAATCGGATGCCCTGCGAGAATCTGACCGCAAGAGTGATTATAATGCGCATAAAATGACGTGAAATCAGGTATAAAAATGGTTTGGAATCAATTTCAATCAAACTATTGACGAAAACAATCATTCTCTTTATAATGGGAGCAGAAGGGACAAACAGGGCTGTCGTTTAAGAGCCGGACGGGTTTTGCGGCAGATCCCCACTGGTGTAAATCCGGTACAGGGCGGCGAGATCGCAGACCTTGCTGAAATAGTGCCGTCCGACCTTTTCTCCGCTGCACAGCAGTACGGTCTTTTCCGCGTGGCTCAACATTTCGCGCTTGATATGCGCTTCCTCCGCGCTCGCCTCGGTAACGCCGTGCGCGCTGTCCGCGCCGCTGCAGGAGATGAAAGCGAAGTCGGCGTAGTAGCAGCGCAGGAAGTCCGCAGTGTGCGCGCCGGTGACGCTGCGGGAATTTTTCCGTACCATCCCGCCCGCACAATAGACGGTAATGTCGGGGTTTTCCGAAAGCACAAGCGCCGTCTTGATGCTGGTGGTGATGACGGTCAGGCCGGTTTTATCCAGCATCATTTCCGCCATCGCGCCGACGGTCGTCGACGAGTCCATGAAGATGGTCTGCCCGTCCTGCAAAAACCGGATCGCCTGTGCGGCAAGGCTGCGTTTCACATCGATGTTTTCCCTCTCGCGCAGGGCAAAAGGGGAATCCAGCGCCGGGCCGCTGCTGAGTACGGCGCCGCCGTAGGTGCGGCGGATCATGCCGCCTTTGGACATCTTGTCCAGGTCGCGGCGGACGGTCGCGGGGCTTATGTCGAAATGCCGGCAGAGGAATTCTACGTCCACGCCGCCGCGTCGGCGGAGCAGGGAGAGGATTTCTTTTTGGCGTTGTAAACCGGTCATGGCGGCACCGTCCTTTTCTGGAAAGCTTGCAGCGCCGGGACTGTACAGTCCCGCGCTCAGATACCTTTTATTATACCGGATACGGCACACAAACACAAGAGGAGGCTATTTTATGCTGACGGAAGCCAATATTCTGCAAGGATATGAAGCGGCAAGGCAGATGTACGCGCAAATGGGCGTCGACACGGAAAAAGCGATGAAGGCGTGCGGGCGCGTCCCGATCTCGGTCCACTGCTGGCAGCTTGACGACTGCACCGGTTTGGAAGCGCGTTCCGGCGCACTGACCGGGGGAATCCAGACTACGGGCAACTATCCGGGCAAGGCGCGCAATTTCGACGAAATCAAAGCAGATTACGAAAAGGCGCTGTCCTACATACCGGGCAGTAAGAAGCTCAGCATCCACGCGATGTACCTGGACAACCACGGGAAGCCGGTGGACCGGGATCAAATCGAGCCGGAGCATTTTGACGGGTGGATCGACTTTGCCAACGAGCTTGACGTAGGGCTGGACTTCAACCCGACTTTTTTCTCCCATGAAAAAAGCAGCAGCGGCTATACCCTCAGCAGCTCCGACGAGGCGATCCGCTCCTTCTGGGTGGAGCACGGCAAACGCTGCCGCAAGGTTGCGGGCTACATCGCCAAGCGTACCGGAAAGCCGGTCATGAACAATATCTGGATCCCTGACGGGGAAAAGGAATTCCCCATCGACACGCTGTCCCCGCGGGAAAGGCTCAGGGAAAGCTTGGACGAAATCCTACAGGAGAAATATCCGGGCCTGACCGACAGCCTGGAAAGCAAGCTGTTCGGCATCGGCAGCGAATGCTATGTCACCGGCTCCCATGAGTTTTACATGGGCTATACGGTGTCGCACGGCAACGTCTACCTCACCCTCGATACCGGGCATTTCCACCCAACGGAGACGGTGTCGGGCAAGCTGTCGGCGATCCTGCCCTTCGTGCCGGGCGTCCTCCTTCACGTGTCCCGCCCGGAGCGCTGGGATTCCGACCATGTCGTCGCCTATAACGACGAGCTGCGCCGCGCCGCCCTTGAGCTGGTCAGGTTCAACCGCTTCGATAAGATCCAGGTGGCGCTGGATTACTTTGACGCTTCCGTCAACCGGGTGATTGCACTGGCCGTCGGCGCGCGGAACATGCGGAAAGCGCTGCTGGAAGCCTTCCTGACGCCTAACGCCACCTTGCGGAAAATGGAGGAGAAGGGCGATACGTCCGCCCGCCTCGCCGTGCAGGAGGAATGCAAAGTGATGCCGCTTGGCCTTGTCTGGAATTACTATTGCCTGAAAAACGGCGTCGCGCCCGACATGGACTGGATAACCGACGCGCAGAAGTACGAACGGAAAGTATTGGCGTCCCGGGTTTAACTCAAAGCGGGTATTGCCGTATTTTGAAGAAGGGAAATGAAAGTAAAGATGAGTAATCTGAAGGAAATCAAGGAAGAAATCTGTGAAGTCGGCCACCGCCTGTGGCAGCTGGGCTTTGTCGCGGCGAACGACGGGAATATCTCGGTTAAGGTAGACGAGGACCGTTACCTGGTCACCCCGACAGGCACCAGCAAAAGCTTCCTGAAACCGAACATGATCATCCTGATTAACGGGAAGGGTGAAATTATCGAGCGGGAGGACGAGCGCTACCGCCCCTCCTCCGAGCTGCCGATGCATATGCGTTGCTATGAGGAACGCGACGACATCAAAGCTGCCGTTCATGCGCACCCGCCGGTTGCGACCGCCTTCGCCATCGCGGGCATCCCGCTGGACAGCTACACCATGCCGGAAGCGATCATCTTCCTGGGATCGGTGCCGATCGCGCAGTACGGCACGCCGTCCACGCAGGAGGTCCCCGACGCGGTAGCCGCCTGCCTGCCCGATCACGATACCATGCTGTTGGAGAACCACGGAGCGCTGACCGTTGGCGCGGACTTAATCACTGCCTACTACCGCATGGAGACGCTGGAACATTTCGCCAAGCTGACCTATTACGCACGCCAGCTCGGCGGCGAGCGGGAACTGAGCCAAAAACAGATTGCGGACTGCCTCAAGCTGCGTGAAAAGTTCCAGGTGCCGGGGCGGCATCCCGGCTACAAAAAGTACGCAAGGAAGGGGTAGGCGTATGCCGAAGGTACATACCGCGCTGGGCTTTGACTTTGGTGCCTCCAGCGGGAGGGCCATCCTGGGCGGCATCGAGGAAGGCAGGCTTGCCCTGCGTGAAGTCTACCGTTTTGACAATATCCCTGTCGAGGAGTCCGGGCATGTCTGCTGGGATTTGCCCGGGCTGTGGGAGCATATCCAGGAGGGCATTCGCCGCGCCGCAGCCGAGGGCGGCTTTGACAGCATCGGCATCGATACCTGGGGCGTCGATTTCGGGATGATGGATGGTAAGGGGAAGCTGATGTCCCTGCCAGTGCATTACCGCGACGAGCGGACGGATGGCGTCATGGAGCAGGCGTTCCAGCGCGTTCCGGCGCAGGAGATTTACCGGCGGACCGGTATCCAGTTCATGCGCTTCAACACGCTCTTTCAGCTGTATTATCTAACGCAGCACGAGCCGCAGACGCTGAAGCAGTGCCGCACCATCCTGCCGATGCCGGATTTGTTCGCTTACCTTTTGACCGGGGAGATGCACGCGGAGGAGACGATGGCCTCCACCACCCAAATGCTCAACCCCTATGACAAAACATGGGATACCGACCTGCTGCGCAGCCTTGACATCCCAACCGGCATTTTGCCGCCTTTGGTGAAAAGCGGCAGCGTCTGCGGCACGATCCGGCCCGGCACGGTTCCCGGTTTGGCGCTGGAAGGCATCCCGGTTATCCATGTGGCTTCTCATGACACCGCCAGCGCGGTGCTGGCCGTCCCGTCACAGGAGCCTGCGGTCTACATCAGCTGCGGGACATGGTCGCTGATGGGGACGGAGCTCGACAGCCCCGCCATCAGCGAGGAGGCGTTTGGCTACAACTTCACCAATGAGGGCGGCTACGGCGGGACCACACGGCTTTTGAAGAATATCATGGGGCTGTGGCTGATCCAGGAGTCGAGGCGGCAGTATGCAAGGGAAGGGCAGTCCTACTCCTATGCGGATTTGGAGCGGCTTGCCCTGCAAGCGAAACCGCTGCAAAGCTTCATCGACCCCGACGATGCGCGCTTTGACAGGATGGGGGACATCCCGTCCCGTATCCGCGCCTATTGCGCCGAGACCGGGCAGCATGTCCCGCAGGATACGGGCGAGGTCATGCGCTGCATCTACGAGAGCCTCGCGCTGAAGTACCGGTACGTTTTCGGGCAGCTGCAAGCGCTGGCCGGACGCAGCTACCCCTGTATCCATATCATCGGCGGGGGGACCAAGGACGGACTGCTCTGCCGCTTTACGGCGGACTGCTGCGGTGTCGAGCTCTGCGCTGGCCCAATCGAAGCGACGGCAATCGGGAACCTCTGCGCGCAGCTCATTGCCTGTGGCCAATTGGAAGGCGTCGGTCAAGCCCGTGCGCTGATACGGGACTCCTTTGCCCTGAAACGCTTTGCGCCGCAGGGAAGCGGCCAATGGGACAACGCCTATACGCGTTTTGCCGCGCTGCTGGAGCGTAAAGTCTAATAAGCGGCGGTAGGATGCCGCCTCATCACAAGAAAGGTTGAAAAGAAGATGAATCTGAGAGAAACGGCCATGGCCATCCTGAAATACCAGGATTTTGACAAGCTTCCGGTGACCCATTTCGGGTTCTGGAACGAAACCATCGACAAATGGACGCAGGAGGGCTACCTGCCGGAATCCTGCGGGCATGACTATACCACCGCCGCGCGTTACTGCGGCTTCGACGCGGACTTCGACTGGTCAGGTCTTGCTTGGGGCGCACCGGACTGCTGGAACGCCATCCAGCCGCCATTTGAGCCGGAAGTCGTGGCCGAGTTCCCGGACGGGACACAGCATATCCGCAATTCGGTGGGCGCCGTCGAGGTGCATAAGCCAGAAGCGGGCAGTATCCCAGGCGAGGTGGACCACCTGCTCAAAGACAGAGAGTCGTGGGAGAAATATTACCTGCCCAAGCTGCAATACGATGAAAACCGTGTGCCGGAGCAGTTTATCCAGACGATGAAAAACCGGGAAAACAGCGAGGTTCCGGTCGGATATTTTGCCGGCAGCCTGATTGGCGAAATCCGCAACTATATCGGCGTGGAGGGCCTGGCGTACATCTACGCGGACGATGAGGATCTGATGAAGGAAATCGTCGACACCATCGGCGAGCTGCGGTATCAGGAGACAAAAAAGCTGCTGGAATCTGGCGTCAAGATCGACTATATCCATTACTGGGAGGACGTCTGCTTCAAGAACGGGCCGCTGATCACCCCCAGCTTCTTTGAGGAGTTCGTCGGGCCGCATTACGGACGTATCAGCGAGCTGGCTAAGTCGCACGGCGTGGACTTCATCTCAGTGGACTGCGACGGCTGCATCGACAAGCTGATCCCCACCTGGCTGGACAACGGTGTGGAAATCATGTTCCCCATCGAGGTCGGCACCTGGAACGCCTCCATTGCGCCGTGGCGTGAGAAGTACGGCAAAATCATTAAGGGCGTGGGCGGCATGAATAAGACAGTCTTCTCCCGTGACCGCAAGGCGGTCGACGAGGAAATCGAGCGCCTGAAGCGCCTGGTCGCGCTGGGCGGCTACATCCCTTGCCCAGACCACCGTATCGCACCGGACGCCAAGTTCGAGCTGGTGCAGTACTACTGCGACCGAATGCACAACGAAAAATTCTAAAATTGTCAGAGATAGGCGGGGCGGATATGAAAAACAGCTTTTTTGAGAAAAACCTCCATCGGCTGGATACCTTTGGTGCCAAATGGATCGGCTATGTTACGGACAAGGAATACGTCACACAGCGCAAGACGGCGTCCCTCGGGATGCCGTGCCCAGTGCTGAAAAAGGTCTTTACCGCGGAAAATGACGTACGTGAAGCGAGCCTGCTTTGCAGCGCATATGGCCTGTACGTCGTCTACCTCAATGGCGTACGCGTCAACGACAGCGTCTTCGATCCAGGCTTTACCCAGTACGACGTGCGGGTGCAGGCGCAGGTATACGACGTCGCCGGGCTGCTTAACAAGGGAGAAAACGTCCTGACGGTCTACCTTGGCGACGGCTGGTATACCGGCAACGTTGGCTGGGACGGCCGCGGCTGCTTTGGCGACTACCCGCTGGCCTTCCTGTGCTGTCTTTATGGCAGTTACACCGACGGCCGCCAGCTGATGCTTGTTTCCGACGAGAGCTTTACCGCAACCAAAAGCGAAATCGTCTACAGCGACATGCAGATGGGCGAGTGCGTCGATGCGCGCCTTGTGCCGCAGGATCGCTTTGCTGTCGAAAGCGACGGCAAGTGGGAGAATGTCGTGATCGTGGTTAAGCCGATGGAGACGCTGTGGCTGCAAAGCGATCCGCCGGTGCGAGTCGGCGCCTGCCTGCACCCCAAACAGATCACGCATCCGGACGCAGCGACGACCATCTACGATTTCGGACAGAACATGTCCGGCTTCGTCAACGCGGTGATCAACGCGTCGGCTGGGACGAAAATCCGCCTGCGCCACGGCGAGATGCTCTATGACGACGGGACGCTTTATGTGGAGAACCTGCGGCTGTCCACCCAGACCGACGTCTATATCGCGTCAGGCGAGCCGGATGAGGTGTTCTGCCCCCGCTTCACCTTCCATGGCTTCCGTTACATGGAGCTGACGGTCGAGGAAGGGGAGCTGGTTTCCTTTGAACCGACAGTCAATGCCGTGTGGAACGACCTTGCGCCGGCAGGGGAGATTTCCTGCGACCATCCGATGGTCAATCAGCTGATCAGCAACATCCTGTGGGGGCAGCGCAGCAACTTCATCAGCGTGCCGACCGACTGTCCCCAGCGCAACGAGCGTCTGGGCTGGAGCGGCGACGCGCAGGTATTCTGCAAAAGCGCCTGCTACAATATGGACGCGCTGGAGTTTTACAAGAAGTGGCTGCGTGACCTGCGCGACGGCCAGTATGAATGCGGCATTTACCGCGACGTCGCGCCGAAGGTCTGGGACATCGGAGGCGGTTCTCCCGCCTGGGCAGACGCGGGGATCATCGTGCCGTACATGCTTTACCTGTTCTACAAGGACACGGAGATTATCTATGAGAATCTTTCCAGCATGAAGCGCTGGGTAGACTTTATGGAGCAGGAAGCCCTGTCCAAGTTCGGCAAGCTGACCCGCATCGACGACGGATACGGCGACTGGCTGGCGATCGGCGAGAACTCCTACACCCAGAAGAGCCTGATCGGGACGGCATTTTTCGCCTATTCGGCGCGTCTGCTTTCCGAGATGTGCGGTATCGTGGAGGACGCTGAGGGGCAGGCGCATTATACGAAGCTCAGCGAGGACGTAACGCGCACTTTCTTTGCGGAATTCTACGACGAGGATGGAAAAACAAAGTGTAACAGTCAGACGTCCTATCTGCTGCCGCTCAAGTTCGAGCTGGCACAGGGGGAAATGGAGGAGAAGATAGCCGGACACCTGAAGGAAAGCGTCCTGGCAGCGGACACCCATCTGACGACGGGCTTCGTCGGCGTCTCCTACCTGCTACCAGTGCTGTGCGACATTGGCGCGGCGGATCTTGCCTACACGCTGCTGCTCAACGACACCTATCCCTCTTGGGGCTATTCGATTAAGAATGGTGCGACGACCATCTGGGAGCGCTGGAACTCCTACACCAAGGAGGACGGTTTTGGGGACATCGGGATGAACTCCTTCAACCATTACTCGCTCGGTTCGGTCTGCGAATGGATGTACGGTTATATGGCGGGGATCCGTCTAACGATGGACAACGCCGGCTTTGACCGTGTCATTATCCAGCCCTGCGTCGACCCGCAGCGCCGGATCCGCCAGGTCAGTGCCTCGCATCAGACGCGGCACGGGAAGGTCAGCGTCAGTTATACCGTTGGGGAGGACGGCGTCCGCTTTAAAGTGGTTACACCGCTGGCGGACAGTGTGTTCGTTTATCCGGACGGTCGGGAAGAGGAGCTTGCTGTCGGGGAGAATATCCTGTATTTCGCCATGTAACTGTAGAAAGTCTGAAGTTATGCCCCCCGGCAAAGCCGGGGGTTTGAGGAAGCCCTAGAAGGGCATCGTACCGGCAAGCCTCTCAAGAGGCACTGAAAAGATCTACCACTTGCATCACTTGCCCCACAACCCGTAAACGGGCCTTTGCGTACTAACACAGCTTTTCTTATGTAGCAAAATTGCTGTTTATATCTCGCTTCGCTCGGTACTTGAATCTAATGTTTATTTACTCTCCACAGCCGAGCTGGGGGTTCTAAAGCATTTAAACAGGAAAGGAGCCGGTGGACGGCTCCTTTTTCTAGCATTACATGCGTTGTTGCTATTTTTCCCTCTTACATTTTACGCCAAAAGGTTTAAAGGAAGAAACAATCATAATAATCAAATTGCCTAATCGTTGATAAATTCTTTTTTCAATGGGCATCAGGATATAGTAAACGGCTAACATTGCTCCAAATGAATACAACAGAACATCAAGAAGATTGGACACCGTTAGCTTCAGTCCAATCATTGACAGAATAATGGGTATCAGCTGTTTAACCAGGTACTCATTTCCGCATAAATAAAGTGTATTTTCACCTAAATGCTGCAGAAGCTTACTGAAGGATAGCAACTTGGCCAAGACTATCTGACAGATGATTAACAGAAGTGCTTTGATAGCTGGATAGAAAATACCAATAACAGCAACATCCGACAACCAGTTCCCTAAAAAATCTTTTTGAAAATATATTGTGGCGCTATAAATAATAGAGGATATTCCTAATAATAGAATAAGGATTTTCATTTGGAAAGATGATTGAGAAAAAGAAAAATGAAGTAAGAAGTATGATGTAGCCGCACCAATTGCGTAAAACAATAGGTAATACATGGCGCTGTCACAATTAAAAAACCAGGAAGGTTCAATAAAAGGACGAAATGGCAAGAGGGATTCAGCGACATAAAAAAGCACAACAGATAGAAATAGTATGATGATATTTTTTTTAAAAATCCGTCTTAACAGTTCAAATGTAATGCTGACCACAAAAAGACAGGGCAAGAACCACAACGGTGAAGCAAATAAATGATTCCTGATTCCCAGCAGACAATCTAAAAGCATGTCTAATATGTCGTGCGGAGATGGGGATGAATCACAGATAATTACTATTAATGAAAGAATGGAGAAGAAGAAATATGGAAGAACAATCGCCTTTATTTTCTTCCATACAAATTGTAAGAAGTTCTCAGGGCAACTTTTATTGGCAAATACTCCAGAAGCAAAGAAAAACAGCGGAACATGATAACTAAAAACGAACTCATACGCCTCACCGGAGATCGTTCCAAAATGTCCAACATATATTGCAAATATGCCACAAAATTTCAGTACATCAATCCAATCGATACGTTTCCCCATGAAAATCCTCCGATTCTATGTCACAAAAGTAAACATAGACATTATACATGATAAAATGAAGAGGATCATGCTATTAAGATGAAGAAAAAAGGAGAAAATGAAAAAGTTTATAGGTTAATGGTGATTGTTTTGTTTCATTAATTGAAAGGACGGATTTAAAGTGTCATACCGGATAGCCGACGCACACGCCCATATCTTCCCAGACAAAATCGCACAGAAAGCCGCACAGTCCATCGGGGGCTTCTATTCGATGCCGATGGAACATGTTGGAAGCGTCGAGGCGCTGCTGGCGTCGGGACAACAGATCGGGGTGGAAAAATACCTGGTGTTCTCCACCGCGACCAAACCGGAGCAGGCGGCCTCCATTAACCGCTTTATCCACGACGCCTGCGCCGCACATCCTGCGTTTATCGGCCTGGGGACGCTCCATCCGCTGCAACGGGATGCGGTAGAAGAAGTCGAGCGCATTGCCGGGCTGGGGCTGTTGGGCGTCAAGCTGCACCCGGACTTCCAGCAGTTTTGCGTCGACGATAGGCAGATGTATCCGGTGTACGACGCGATGGCACAGCACAGGCTTTGGCTGCTGTGCCACAGCGGGGACAAGCGTTACTCTTTTTCCAACCCCGGACGCTTAGCGCGGGTCGCACGGGATTTTCCACAGCTGCGGATCATCGCGCCGCACTTCGGCGGATGGTCCGAGTGGGAGGAAGCGGCACGTACGCTGGGGCTCCCTAATGTGTATTATGACACCAGCAGCTCGCTGCTATGGCTGTCCGAGCAGGATGTCCGCCGTATTTTTCGATCCCTGCCGCCCTCGCGTTTTTTCTTCGGCACGGATTTCCCCATGTGGGACCATGGAAAGGAGCTGGACCGTCTGCTGGGGCTGGGCCTGGGGGAGGAGACGACGCGGGCCATACTTTGGGACAATTTTGAGCGGGCTTTCCTGTCCCCATGACAAAGGGCCGGAGCGGCGGCTCCGGCCCTTTCCAGGCGTTCTCAGGCATGCTGTGACGGATTGCTGTTTTGGTTCATCAGGTTTTTCGCGCACTGCATCAGTTCTTCTTTGGAGCAGATGTCCTGGTTTCCCTGCATCACGGATTCTTGAATGAATTTCGGCAGCGAATCGAAGTATTCCTGTGCCTCACGGTCAAAATGCATTTTCGCAGACATGTTTATCACCTCGCCGGTAGTATTTGCCTGATCCGGCGATTCTATACGGGCAGGACTGCATGAAAAAAGGGGAAAAGCGATATGGAAGATTTAGAAATCGAAAATTTTGAAAAATCAGTCGGATGCGTCGTCCTGAAAGGGAACCAGGTGCTGCTGGTCCGGCATACATACGGCCCGGCGCAGGGCAAGCTGCTGATTCCCGGCGGCTACCTCCACAAGGGGGAACTTCCGGAGGATGCGGCAGCCAGGGAAGTGCGGGAAGAAACCAGGATAGAGGCGCGGGCACAGCGATTGCTTGCGATGCGCTTTAATAAAAGGGACTGGTACGCGGTGTTTCTGATGTCCTATCTGGGCGGCGAGGCGGTGTCCGATGGGAAGGAGAACAGCGAAGCGCTCTTCCTGCCCGTACCGGACGCCCTCCAGCACCCCCACCTGACGGACTTGACGCGTGTACTGCTTCAATCCCTTCTGCAACATGGCGAACAGTCCTACGGGGCGATGGATTTTCGCTCCAACGCTGCAAAAGGTCCCTATTCCCTTTACGGTGTGGGGGACAGTGAATCCTAAAACGGCCGTCCTTTTCAGGACGGCCGTTTTCTTGTCCCTTGAAAGCAAACCATAAGGGAATGGTCAGTCGCCGTTTGCCTGGCTGATCGCCGCGTCAAACAAGGGGGCGTATTCTTCACGGACAGTCGCCCAAGGCTTATCCTCCACCCAGACTCCGTGTACGAGAGCGCTGCCGTTGACGCCGTCCACGCCCAGTCCGTTACTCCAGTCCACCACAGGGCTAAATTGACTCAAATCCGCCATTTCGTAATAAAAATCCATATCGTCCTGGCTGTAGCCTTCGCCTACAGCGGGATCCTGGCTCATGCGAACGGCTTCCGTCTTCTTTTTTTCGACGGGGTCCTGGTTGACTAATATCCGGCACTCTTGCCAGGCTTTGATCCCCTCAATATTTTTAGCGCCGCCAAAAACCATATGCGGATCAATACTGATGCCACGATAATATTTGTCGGAGGAAGGATTCTTTGGGTAAGGTACAAACGAGGCGTTGTCATACATTGCGTATTTCTTGATGGTATAATTCGAGTAGGCCCACAACCCGGTGTCGAAGAACAAGGTCTTACCGGTTGTAACACTGTCCTCGACAATCGCGTTTCCATTCTCCCATTGTGGGAACATTACGCCGGCTTCTTTCATATCCGAGATGAAATTCATGTATGCCTCAACATCTTTGCTGCGCAGGTTGCTTTGCAGTTTACAATCTGAAGTCAAGCTGACAAACGGGGTTCCGCTCGTCATATGCATGTTATAGGCATAGCTCCCGCCGTCGATTCCGTAACGGCCGAATTTCCCTCCCTGTGTGTCCGACGGATTGGTGAATTGTTTCATCATGTCCAGCATTTTATCCCACGTCCATTTGCCTTGGCGGAACAACTCACGCGGATCTTCCAAATTATATTTTTTTATCGTTTCCTTGTTATAGATGAGGATGCCATAATCGGAAACGACCGGCGTCGGTACATAATGATGCCCGTCATAGGTATACAGATCGAGAACCGGTCTGAGGTTTTTCCAACCCGCCGCGTTGACATCAATGATATCGTCGACTTGGCGATAAAGGCCATTGTGAAAGCCGGCGGGCATCAATTCGTACCAGAAACCGGTCATATCCGGGCAATCATCGCTCATGGCAGCCGAAGTGATCGCATCCACTCTCTCATCCCAGACGACCACGGTATCTTCCACCTGTCCGCCGTATTTTTCTTTGAACATCTTCAGTTCCGGGCGATCCTCTCCTCCTTCTTCGGGATTCATCGCCCAATTGGACATCCATTTTAACGTTTTGTTGGTCAATACAATTTCGGAAGAAGTTTTTTCAGGCTCCTCGGATTGGCCGCCGCCATTTCCACACGCCGTCACACTGAGCAATGCGGCGGTACACAGGATACATGCCAAGCTGTTTTTCAAGTGTTTCAAAATAGTAACCTCCCTTGTTCATTGAGATACTTGTGTTAGGGCGAAGCGTTGTTTCTTTCCCTGTCCGTCCTATGACATCATTATAAACCAATTTATCCCCAAAAGTATATTGATTTAATGCATAAAATATCATAAAAAAATTTGTGCAACATTTAAAATAAACGTTTCGCTCCATATTTTTATGATGTTTTTTTGTTGATTTAGATAGAATATTTACTAAATGTATATTTAAAAATTGATCCCGTGATGCTGTAACCGATTCGGCACTGCCATGTATCGGAACAACCCGGCGACAGAAAAAAGGCGCGTTCTCTCCATCAAGAGAACGCGCCCTTCCCGCAGGCAGTTATTCCCCAATCATGTCCAGCAGGAACGCCTTGTCCCGCAGCCCGACGGAAACCTTATCGGGCTTGCCGTCCCGGAACAGGATCACCGTAGGGACGCCCATAATCCCATATTTTTGGGCGCTTTCCATGTTGTCCGCTACATTCGCCTTGCAGACCAGCACCTGGTCAGACAGTTCGTCGGCAATCTCGTCCATAATAGGAGCCAGCATCCGGCAGGGACCGCAGGTAACTGAATAAAAGTCCACCAGAACAGGCTTATCCGCTTGGGCGATTACCTTTTCCAGGTCGCCCTCGATCATTTTTATCTTCTCACTCATTTCTATCGTCCTTTCTGCTTAACGCCTCACCGGCCGGCTTAACGCAGGGGAGCATGGCTGCAATAGGCACATTGCTCCGAACCGGTCTCCATGACGTAATAGTGGGGCAGGTTCGGCTCGCTTCTCGTGATGCAGTTGGGGTTAGAGCAGGTGTGCGCAGGCGCTTTGATGAAGGTGTCCGTCAACGGGGCAGGAGTACCGAGCAACAAGGTATATACCAGCGCCATCCGCACATACATCCCGTACACCGCCTGGTCAAAGTACATCGCCCGGGGATCGTCGTCCACCTCGTAGGAAATCTCGTCCACCCGCGGCAGGGGATGCAGTACGAGCAGGTCTTGTTTGCCTTTCTCCAGCTTTTCCTTGGTCAGGATATAAACATCCTTCTCCTGCCGGTAGGCCTCCTCGCTTTCAAAACGCTCCTTCTGGATCCGCGTCATATACAGAACGTCCAGCTGGGGGATGGCTTCTTCCAGGCTGCTGACCTCCTCATACGCACAGCCGGACGCTTCGAGCACGGCCTTGGAATAATCCGGCAGCGCCAGATAGGGCGTGGAGATCAGGATGAAACGGTTTCCCGGGTAGGCGCTCATAGCGCGGATGAGGGAATGTACCGTACGCCCGTTTTTCAGGTCGCCGCACAAGCCGATGGTCAGCCCGGTGAGACGCCCCTTTTCCTGGGAAAGCGTCAGCAGGTCGGTGAGCGTCTGGGTCGGGTGCAGATGCCCGCCGTCGCCGGCGTTGACGACACTGCACTTGGATTTGAGGGAAGCCGCCCGCGCGGCGCCCTCCTTGGGGTGACGGATAACCAGCACGTCGGAATAGCCGCTGACAATGGTCGTGGTATCCGTCAGGCATTCCCCCTTGGAAACAGAGGAATTCCCGGGGTTGTCGAACCCGATCACCGATCCGCCCAACCGCAGCATGGCCGTCTGGAAGGACAGCTGCGTCCGGGTGGAGGGCTCGTAAAACAGCGTAGCCATAACCCGCCCGCGGCAGGCGTCCTGGTAGGCCGCCGGATTCTTCTTGATGTCCGCAGCAAGCGCGAGCAGCGCGTTTACCTCCTCAGCTGAGAAATCGCTGAGATCGATGAGGTTGCGGCGGGGATAGGATAGGGTAATTGCACATCCTGTCATTTCCTAATTTCAGCCTTTCTTTATTTCACATAGAGGTCGGTAATTTCCGCGATAAACATCCGATGGTAGTCCTTCTGGGGATAATGAGCATTGTCCAGCGACGGGTCGATGAACATAGCGGGGTCGATATCCTGGCAGTAAAGCTTTTTGCAGGCGACGAAAGCGTATGCTTCCTCATAAGTCAGGTGCCCGTCCACCGTGACGCTGGTCAGGCCGGCTTCCTTTTCCTTGTCGCAGTCCCGTCCGGATTTCGAGCCGCAGATCGATAGGGCGCGGCGATGCTCCTCATGGAAAAAGGAAAGCGTGAAGGTATCGCCTTTGTCCACGTAACCGAAGGTGTAGCGCTGCGGGCGGATAGCGACGCAGACGACATTTTTGCCCCAGAGAACGCCGGTCATCCCCCAGCTTGCTGTCATGGTGTTATGGTCCTGTGGCGTCCCGGCCGTAATCAGAAACCACCCCTTGCCGATTAAGTCATAGGGTTTGATCGCGACGCTGCTGATGTCGCGTTTCATAAAAGTGCCCATTTGATGACCTCCTATTTCAGTGTACGTTACCAGTCTATTCGCTGGCAGGTAAACGGATGCAGTTGCCGCTGTATTCAGTATAACACAACACAAGCGAAAAAAGTAGGCCTTTCCCGGAAAAGCATTGTATTTTCAGGTCTGATTGATTATAATAAAAGACGGGTAGGCGGAGGCCCGCCCCGCTTTCGCTGCGGCCGGATAAGTCTTTTATAGGAAAATCCGCTTAAAAACGCGCGGGATGGGGAGAAAACATTGGTGATTATTTTAATGTATAAAATATTGCAAACGAATGCATATCAATGTATAATATTCACTGAGGAGGAAACAGGCACATCCGCAGCCTGTTTCGGTAACATGTGAAGAAAGGAAGCGCATCAATATGAAGGATACCCAGATTAAAAAAGTCGTGCTTGCATATTCAGGAGGGCTGGACACCTCCATTATCATTCCGTGGCTGAAGGAGAACTACGGCTGCGAGGTTATCGCCGTGGCAGCCGACGTCGGCCAGGGCGGTGAACTGGACGGCCTCCATGAGAAGGCCATCAAAACCGGCGCCTCCAAGCTGTATATCGAGGATCTGACCAAAGAGTTCGTGGAGGACTACATATTCCCAACGATAAAGGCCGGCGCGGTCTATGAAAATAAATACCTGCTGGGCACTTCCTTTGCGCGTCCGATTATCGCCAAGCGGATTGTCGAAATTGCAAAAGCGGAGGGCGCGGACGCCATCGTCCACGGCTGCACCGGCAAGGGGAACGATCAGGTTCGTTTCGAGCTGGCGATTAAGGCTTTTGCGCCGAACATGAAGATCATCGCGCCGTGGCGGGTCTGGGAGCTGAAATCCCGTGACGAGGAGATCGACTACGCGATCGCCAAAAACGTTCCGATTGCGCTGACGCGGGAGACCAACTATTCCAAGGACAAGAACCTCTGGCACCTCTCCCATGAAGGACTGGATCTGGAGGATCCGATGAACGAACCCGATTACGATAAAATCCTTGAGATGGGCGTCTCCCCGGAACGGGCGCCCGATGAGGACACCTACGTGACCATCTCGTTCGAAAAGGGCATCCCGGTTGCACTGGACGGCGTAAAAATGGGCGGCGTGGAACTGATTCAGAAGCTCAACGAGCTCGGCGGCAAAAACGGTATCGGCATTGCCGACCTTGTTGAAAACCGTTTGGTGGGCATGAAGTCCAGGGGCGTATACGAAACCCCCGGCGGCACCATCCTCTATCACGCGCATGAGGTGCTGGAGACGCTTTGCCTCGACCGTGACACCATGCATTACAAACAGCAGGTTGCGCTGAAATTTGCGGACCTTGTCTATTACGGGCAGTGGTACACGCCCCTGCGGGAAGCGCTCAGCGCTTTCGTCGATTCGACGCAGGAGACCGTAACCGGGGACGTGAAGCTGAAGCTGTACAAAGGCAACATCATCAACGCCGGCGTTTGCTCGCCGTATACGTTGTACGACGAGGAGGTCGCCACCTTCGGCGAGGACGACGTCTATGACCAGATGGACTCGCAGGGCTTCATCAACCTGTTCGGTCTGCCGATTAAGGTCAAAGCGATGCTGGACGAGAAAAGGAACGTCAAATAAGGCCGCCTGACGGCAATTGCGCAGCAATGGAGGACGGGAAGCGCCCCCATTGCTGTCAATCTTTCTTCCGGCAGGGGCCGGATGGACAACAAATCCAACGAAAAGGTGATACAAGCCATGAAGTTATGGGCAGGCAGGTTTTCCAAGGAGGTTGACGAAAAGGTCAACGACTTTAATTCCTCTATTTCTTTCGACTGCCGGATGTACCGGCACGACATACAGGGCAGCATCGCCCACGCAACCATGCTGGGGGAAGCGGGGATCATCGATAAAACGGATGCGGAGAGCATCGTCAAGGGGCTGGAAGGGATCCTCGCGGATATCGAAAGCGGCGCGCTGACGTTCGATCCTACTGCGGAGGATATCCATATGTTTGTCGAAGCGCAGCTGACAAGCCGGATCGGGGACGCGGGCAAGCGGCTGCATACCGCGCGCAGCCGTAACGATCAGGTGGCGCTGGACATCCGCCTGTATTTGCGCGACGAAGCAAAAGAAATCCGCGTATTGGCGCGCGATTTGGCTTTGACGCTTTGCGACATCGCATCGCAGCATACCGAAACGGTCATGCCGGGCTACACCCACCTGCAGCGCGCGCAGCCCATCACCTTTGCCCATCACTTGATGGCGTATGTCCAGATGCTTTTGCGGGATATACAGCGCCTGGACCAATGCGCGGAGCGCATCAATGTCATGCCGCTGGGCAGCGGCGCGCTGGCCTCCACGACCTATCCGATCGACCGCCAGCGGGTATGTGATTTGTTGCAGTTTTCGTCGGTGACGGACAACAGCCTTGACGGTGTGTCCGACCGGGATTTCTGTATCGAGCTTGCAGGCGACATCGCGATGCTGATGATGCACCTGTCGCGCCTTTCTGAGGAAATTATCCTGTGGTGCTCTTGGGAGTTCAAATTCATCGAGCTGGATGACGCTTATGCTACTGGCTCGAGTATCATGCCGCAGAAAAAGAACCCGGACATCACCGAACTTGTCCGCGGCAAAACGGGGCGCGTCATCGGGGACGTCGTCACGCTGCTGACCATGATGAAGGGCTTGCCGCTTGCGTACAATAAGGATATGCAGGAGGACAAGGAAGCGGTGTTCGACGCGGTGGACACCGTCAAGCTGTGCCTGTCCACCATGATCCCGATGCTGCGGACCATGCGCGTGCTCAAGGACAACATGCGCGCTGTCGCCGCCAAAGGCTTTATCAACGCAACCGACTGCGCGGATTACCTGGTGAAAAAAGGCCTGCCGTTCCGGGACGCTTACAAAATCACCGGGCACCTTGTCGCCGTTTGCATCGAGAGGGGTACAACGCTGGAGGAACTGGAGCTGGATGCGTATCGTAAAGCCTGCCCCTCATTTGACGAGGACGTTTATCAGGCGATCAGCCTGGATACCTGCGTAGCGGAGCGTAAGGTCTATTCGGGACCTGCAAAGGAAAGCGTCCTGAAACAGATTGAAAAGGCAAAGGAAGTGCTTGGTTGTGAGCAGTAAAATAAAAGCAGGCATTATCGGGGCGACCGGTTACGCGGGCGCCGAGCTGGTCAGGCTGCTGATGAGCCATCCCGGCGCGGAGGTAGCGGCGGTCAGCTCGGTCAGCTTTGAAGGGAAGCCGCTGAGTGCCGTTTACCCGTCCCTGCGCGGCATTTGCGACGACGTGCTGCAAAACGAGGACGCCGTTATCGGGAAAAGCGACGTTGTTTTTGCCTCGCTCCCGCACGGGCTGAGCGAGAAGCTGGCGGAAAAGTGTGCGGCGGCGGGCAAGGCTTTTATCGATCTCGGCGCCGACTTTAGGTTGGAAGCGGAGGAGGATTACAAGGAGTGGTACGGGCTGTCCTATAACAAGCCGCAGCTCCATTCCCAGGCGGTTTACTGCATCCCCGAGCTTCATAGGCAAAACCTCGGGGAGAGCAGGTTGGTTGCGAATCCTGGCTGCTATCCCACCAGTATCGGGCTGGGGCTGGCGCCGGCCGTCTCCAAGGGCCTGATTCGTACGGAGGGTATCGTCATCGACTCCAAATCCGGTGTGACCGGCGCGGGTCGCGGCCTGACACAGAATACCCATTACCCCGACTGCAACGAGGCCTTTGCCCCTTATAAAGTTGCCTGCCACCGCCATACACCGGAAATTGAGCAGACGTTATCCCATATGGCAGGGAAGCGGGTGACGGTAACGTTCGTCCCGCATCTGCTGCCTGTCAACCGGGGCATCGTGTCGACGATTTACGCGGATGTTGCGCAGGGCGTCGACTTTTCCGACATCGTAGCGGCATATGAAGCGTTTTATGAGAAAGAAAAGTTTGTGCGTGTCCTTCCACAGGGAGAGATCGCCAATCTGAAAAACGTCAAGTACTCCAACTACTGCGACATCTCACTCCATCACGACGCCCGCGCGGGCAAGCTCATCCTCGTTTCCACCATTGACAACATGGTCAAGGGAGCTGCCGGGCAGGCGATCCAGAACATGAACCTTATCATGGGGATCGAAGAATCGACGGGGCTGGACCTAATACCTCCGGCGTTCTGATGCCTGCCGGGACCATGGAAGAGAAAGGACGGGACAACGTGTTAGTAAAATTTGAGGGATTCGACTTTATCGACGGCGGCGTTTGCGCTCCGAAGGGGTTTCAGGCCTCTGGCGTGCACTGCGGTATTCGGAAGAACAAAGAGAAAAAGGATCTGGCGCTCATTTTCTGTGAGAAGGATTGCACCGCTGCTGCATGTTATACGCAAAACAAGGTCAAAGGCGCTCCTATTTTGGTGACGCGCCAAAATTTAAGCGACGGGAAGGCCCGTGCGGTGATCTGCAACAGCGGCAACGCCAATACCTGCAACGCCGACGGGGAGGAGAAGGCGCAGCGTATGTGCGAGCTTGTCTCGCAGAAACTGCCCGTCGATCCAAAGGATGTCATCGTCGCCTCAACCGGCGTAATTGGGCAGCCTCTTCCGATTGAGGCAATCGAAGGCGGCATGGACGCCCTCGTCGCCGCGCTGGGACGTACTCCCCAGCAGGCGCAGGACGCCGCTTTTGCCATCATGACGACCGATACACGCAAGAAGGAAATCGCCGTCTCCTTCCGCTTGGGAGGCAAGGAATGCCGCCTGGCAGGTATGGCCAAGGGGAGCGGGATGATCCATCCCAATATGGCGACGATGCTGTGCTTTTTGACGACCGACGTCTGCATCGAGGCAGATGTCCTGCAAAAGGCGCTCAGTCGCGTCACGAAGGTTACCTTTAACCGTGTCAGCATAGACGGAGATACCTCCACCAACGATATGGTGAGTATCCTGGCTTCAGGGCTGGCGGGCAACGCCTGTATCACCTATGAGAACGAGGATTATGAGATCTTTGTCAACGCGCTGTATGTCCTGCTGATGAACCTTTCCCGGGAAATTGCCCGGGACGGAGAGGGCGCGACCAAGCTGCTGGAATGCGTCTGTACCGGTGCGGAGGATGAGGAAACAGCGGAAACCATCGCAAAGGCGGTCATCACCTCCAACCTGCTGAAAGCGGCCATGTTTGCGGCCGATGCCAACTGGGGACGGATCCTCTGTGCGATAGGCTATGCCGACGCATCGTTCGACATTGTCCGGGTCAGCGTTGATCTTGCTTCCTCTCAGGGGACGATCCGTGTCTGCGAGAACGGAAGCGGCGTTGCGTTTTCCGAGGAGCAGGCCAAGACGATTTTGAACGAAGACGAAATCCGTATCCTGGTCAATGTCGGCGAAGGAAAGGGGCGCGCCGTTGCCTGGGGCTGCGATCTGACCTACGATTACGTCAAAATCAACGCGGACTACCGCACCTGATGGGCGAGTCCATCGAGACAATAGGGGAGCTGAACAGGGTTGAATATCGAAAACAAGACAAAAGCGCAGGTCCTTATCGACGCGCTTCCGTATATCCAGAAATACGCCGATAAAGTCATCGTTATCAAATATGGCGGGAACGCGATGACCAATGACGAGTTAAAACAGGCGGTCATGAGCGACATCGTCCTGCTGTCGCTGGTCGGCATCAAAGTGGTGCTGGTCCACGGCGGGGGGCCGGAAATCAACGATATGCTAGGGCGTGTCGGGATCGAAAGCCGTTTTGTCGGCGGTTTACGTTACACCGATAAGGAGACGGTGGAAATCGTCCAGATGGTGCTGGCAGGAAAGGTGAATAAGGATCTGGTGTCGCTGCTGCACAGCCACGGCGGCAAAGCGCTTGGATTGTGCGGTCTGGACGGGCAGCTCCTCCTAGCGGAGAAGAAGCAGGGAGATGTGGATCTCGGGTATGTGGGCGAGGTGACCAGCGTCAATGTCGATCCGGTGCTGGACGCACTCAAGGACGGGTATATACCGGTCATCGCCACAGTAGCGTCGTCGAAGGACGGGCAGGTGTACAACATCAACGCCGATACGGCGGCGGCGCAGATTGCAGCGGCGCTGAAGGCCGAGAACCTTCTGCTGATGACCGATATCCGCGGGCTGCTACGCGACAAGGATGATGAGGATTCCCTCATCCCTGACGTCAACGTCAGCGACGTGCCATACCTGAAATCGCAGGGGATTATTTCCGGCGGGATGATCCCGAAAATCGACTGCTGTGTCGAAGCTGTGCGCCGGGGCGTCCATGTTACCTCGATTATCGACGGCAGGATCCCCCATTCTCTTTTAATCGAACTGTTCTCCAATGAAGGCATCGGTACGTTGCTGCATTGAAGGGAAAAGGAGGGACGAATTTTGGATTTTTCGGATATCAAGCAAAAGGATCAGAAATACCTGATGCATACCTACGGCCGTTTCGACGTCTGCGCACAGCAGGGAAAAGGCGCGACGCTGACGGACGCCGACGGGCGTACCTACGTGGACTTTACCAGCGGTATTGGCGTCAACAGCCTGGGCTTCTGTAACGACGCCTGGGTAAGCGCCGTAACGAGACAGGCGGGGACGTTACAGCATATCTCCAACCTGTACTATACCGCCCCCGGCGCTGAGCTGGGACAGCGCCTTGTAGAACGAACCGGCTACGACAAGGTGTTCCTGTGCAATTCGGGCGCCGAAGCCAACGAATGTGCCATCAAAATTGCCCGGAAGAAAAGCTACGACAAGTATGGCGACAAAAAGCGCACCAGCATTATTACGCTGAAAAATTCCTTTCACGGGCGTACGGTGACAACGCTGGCCGCGACAGGTCAGGACGTCTTCCACGACTTCTTCTTCCCTTTTACGGACGGGTTCCTCTACGCGAACGCCAATGACTTGGATAGCGTCGCCTCACTGGTGGACGGTACGGTCTGCGCCGTCATGCTGGAGTTTATCCAAGGGGAAGGCGGCGTGATCGAGCTGGAAGCCGATTTTGTCCACCAGGTTGCACAGCTTTGTCAGGAGCATGATCTGACCCTGATTGCTGACGAGGTACAGACCGGCGCGGGGAGAACCGGGAAATTCCTAGCCAGCGAGCATTATGGCATCCGCCCGGATGTCACGACGATGGCCAAGGGGCTGGGCGGCGGGCTGCCAATCGGAGCTGTTTTGGCGGATCCAAGCTGCAGCGGGGTGCTAGGCAAGTCCCATCATGGCACGACATTCGGCGGTAATCCCGTCGTCTGTGCCGGCGCAAACGCAGTGCTGGACCAGATCGACGACGCGCTGCTGGCGTCGGTGGCAGAAAAAGGCGTGTATCTTTCGCAGCGCCTGTCCCAGATGGAGGGCGTCGCCGCTGTGACAGGCAAGGGGATGATGCTCGGTGTCGCATTACGAGAGAAAACGTCGCTGGAGGCGGCGCAGGAATGCGTGTCGAAGGGGCTTCTCATCCTCACAGCGAAAGAAAAGCTGCGCCTTTTACCACCGCTGACGATCACCTATGAAGAGCTTGACCAGGGCTTAGCCATCCTGGAAGAGGTGCTGGGATAACTGTTAGTAAAAGGGCGGATCGAATGAAAATGAGAACGGGTGTTCTGATTCCCGCCATATCTTTCTTTCTCGGGATGAGCATCGGATTTCTGGTGTCCCCGGTCAGGGATGGCATTGGCAATCACAGCGGGAACAATTGCGGAAACACCATCCGCAAAGAGGATGCGCCCAGTAGCAAGGAGGGGAAGGAATGAAACCAGGAACGGTTTTTCTTTGGTCGGTATTGCTCTTTTTGATTGGGATCGTCGGTGGATTCCTTCTTTTCCCCCTCAAATATGGAATCGGCAATCACAGCGGAAACGACTGCGGGAACACTTATACGAGATAAAAATACGCCGTTGTAGCGGCTTGAAAAGGAGAACTGGCCATGAAGCATTTGCTGAAGCTTGCGGATTTGAGCAAGGACGAAATCATCGATATTCTGAATCTGGCGGACCAGCTGAAATATGAAAAGAAGCATGGGATTTCGCACAAGCATCTTGAGGGAAAGACGCTGGGCATGATTTTCCAAAAAGCTTCCACCCGTACACGCGTTTCTTTCGAAGCAGGGATGTACCAGCTGGGCGGACAGGCACTCTTCCTGTCGTCGCATGAGCTGCAGATCGGGCGTGGGGAACCCATCGAGGATACCGCCCGCGTGCTGTCCCGTTACCTCGACGGTATCATGATCCGTACCTTTGAGCAGAAAGAGGTCGAGACGCTGGCGCAGTACGGTTCTATCCCGGTGATCAACGGCCTAACCGACTATTGCCACCCCTGTCAGGTACTTGCCGATTTGATGACGATCCGTGAATATAAGGGCCGTCTGGAAGGGCTGAAGATGTGCTATGTCGGCGACGGCAACAACATGGCGAATTCCCTTATCGTCGGGGGGCTCAAAGTGGGGATGGCGGTTTCAGCGGCCTGCCCAGCGGATTACGCCCCTGCAAAAGATGTCTTGGATTACGCAAACACCTGTAAAGGATTTGAACTTGTCACATCTCCGGCGCAAGCCGCGCAAGGCGCCGACATCCTTGTCACCGATGTTTGGGCATCGATGGGGCAGGAAGGGGAAGCACAAATCCGCCGTAAGGCATTCCATGGATACCAGATCAACAGCGAGCTGCTAAAACAGGCCAATCCCGGTGCGATGGTACTGCACTGCTTGCCCGCACATCGTGAGGAAGAAATCAGCACCGAGGTGTTTGAAGCGCACGCGAAGGAAATCTTTGATGAGGCGGAAAACCGTCTGCATGCACAGAAAGCAGTCCTGGTTAAGCTGCTGGGGGCATAATGGAGAATCTCAGCTTTTCGCTCAACGTCGTCCTGCCTTTGTTTGTCCTGATGGTGCTGGGGTTTGTTCTGAGGCGGGTCGGTTTTTTCAGTGATGGATTTCTCCAGGTGGGAAATAAGTTCGGCTTCAAGGTGACCCTGCCGGTGCTGTTGTTCCAAAACATCCGCACCTCGCAGATGGGGGACGTTTTCAATGGCGGACTTATCGCCTTTACCGTTATCGCCATCCTGCTGACGGCCGTGGCGGCATGCGCCGGAACGATGCTTGTTGTGAAGGACAACCGTCGGCGCGGCGCAGTCGTTCAAGGGATTTTCCGTTCCAATTTTGTCCTTTTCGGCGTGCCGCTTGCCCTGAATATGTTCGGGGAAAGCGCCCTGGGCGTAACGTCGATGCTGGTGGCGGTCGTCATACCGCTTTTCAACGTGCTGGCGGTAATCCTGCTGACCGTGTTTGCACCGCAAGGTGACAAGAAGCAAATACGGCTGCTCCCGATTCTGAAGGGAATCATCACCAACCCCTTGATTATCGGTGTGGCGGCAGGGCTTTTGTTCTCCGGGCTGCGTATACCCTTGCCCCAGTTCCTCAACAGCGCCGTCGAAGACGTTGCCGCTATTGCGACGCCTCTGGCACTCATCGTGCTGGGCGGACAGTTTGAACTGAAAAGCCTGCGCTCCAACGCAAAAGCCTTATCTGCCGTGACGGCATGCCGCCTCCTAGTCGTCCCCGGTGTCATATTGGCCGCAGCCGCGCTGCTGGGGTACCGCGGCCCCGAGCTGGGCGCGCTTTTGGTGATATTTGCGTCGCCTACCGCGGTTTCCAGTTACATCATGGCCGAGAATATGGGAAGCGACGGCGAACTGGCCGGACAGATTGTTGTTTCCACCACGCTGTTTTCGGTGCTGACCATGTTCGTCATCATCTACTTACTCAAGGCCCTGGCCCTCATATAACTGAGAAAATCTTCGTACAGTGCGGCTATCCGAGGTAAAGGATTAAAGTGTTGATTACGCGGTTAGAGCGTTGTGTTCTGGCCGCGTATATTGTTATAGTTATGTCTAAAATAAATGATCAGGCGGCGTATCATCGTGCAATATGAATACTGTAGCGGTGCTGTTTTATATACGGTAAGGAACGGTATGATTCTATATGTTATCGTTATGGAACTGGACGGACACTGTGGGCTCCCAAAAGGGCATATCGAAAAGGGTGAAACTGAGAAAGAAACAGCACTGCGAGAAATAAAAGAAGAAACAGGTATTTCCGCTGTTATTTTAGATGGTTTTACCATGCAAATCGCATACGAGATGGGAAACGGCAATATGAAACAAACCACCTATTACTGTGCGACATATGACCGTCAAGAGATTATTTTGAATGATAGCGAGCTGCTGGATGTAAAATTGTTACCATTTGAAGAAGCCTTGTCGGCATTAACGAATCAAAAACAGAAGGATGTGCTTATTCAATCAAATGCCTTTATTATGCGAACAAGATGAGCGCAACTCTACCTACAGGAGAGCTTTTCGGACATCGTTCGAAAGCGTCATAGCAGTTTGGACACTTTCGGACAGTAAAAGCGGGTGCAGCTTTTTTGACGGCTGTACCCGCATTTATCGTCTCCGTTACGGATCCTCATGATGTCGAGTGCGTCGGTATTTTTCGTCTCTGCCGCCGCGAAAAGAAACGGGTACTTGTAAAAGACTTTTTTTTTCGATATAATAATTGGGTAGAAAGTAAGGAGTTTATGTCGATGCAGAAAGCGCAGGAAAACAGAGACGTCCTAGCGGGAGCTTGGGCGGATCAGGAGGAATACGTCAGCCGGGTCATACGGCTGAATGAGGAGGCGTACACCCGTACCGGCGTGCATCCCAAAGCGCTGGTGCACAGCTTCGGATGCCAGCAAAATGTCAGCGATGGGGAGAAGCTCAAAGGGATGCTCGTGCAGATGGGGTATCAGCCCACGGACGAGCTGGACGAGGCAGACGTTGTGCTGTACAACACCTGTGCGGTGCGGGAGAACGCGGAGGACCGCGTTTACGGCCTTTTGGGGCAGCTCAAACACAATAAGGAAAAGAAGCCGTCGATGATCATCGGCCTGTGCGGCTGTATGGTGCAGCAGGAACATGTCGCGGACCGGATCCGGCGCAGCTACCGACATGTCGATCTGGTTTTCGGAACCCATGTCATGCATACCCTGCCGCGCCTTTTATGGGAGGCGGCGACGTCGGGACATATGGTGGTGGATATCACCGACAGCGAAAACGGCATCGTAGAAGGACTTCCGGTCGTACGCGGCGAGGGGGCCAAGGCGTGGGTCCCGGTCATGTACGGCTGTGATAATTTCTGCACCTACTGTGTCGTCCCCTATGTACGCGGACGGGAACGCAGCCGGGAAAGCGCGCAGGTTGTCCAGGAGGTGCGAGAGCTCGTTGCACAGGGATACAAGGAAGTCATGCTGCTGGGACAGAACGTCAATTCCTATGGCAAAGGTCTGGCAGAGGAGATCGACTTTTCGGGGCTATTGGAAAAAGTAAACGGGATTGAGGGCGACTTCCGTATCCGTTTTATGACGTCCCACCCCAAGGACGCGTCCAAGCGCCTGTTCGAGACGATGGCGCGCTGTGAGAAGGTCTGCAAGCATCTGCACCTTCCCGTCCAGTGCGGCAGCAACCGCATCCTCGAACGGATGAACCGCCGTTACAGCGTGGAAGAATACCTGCGTCTGATCGACGACGCCAGAAGCGCCATGCCGGGGATTTCCTTTTCCTCCGACATTATCGTCGGCTTTCCCGGTGAAACCTACGAGGACTTTTCCGCCACCCTCGCGCTGATCCGGCAGGTTCGCTATGACAGCCTGTACACCTTTATTTATTCGCCACGCCGGGGAACCAAGGCTGCACAGATGGAGGATCCCATTTCTCGAGAGGAGAAGGGAATCTGGTTCCGCGAGCTGCTTGGGGTGCAGGAGGAAATCGGCGCACAGCGTCTGGCAAGCTATGTAGGACGGACGCTGCGGGTTCTGGTAGAAGGGTACGAAAAAACCGGGGAGGGACTTTTGACCGGACGCAGCGAGGAAAACGCTGTCGTCTGCTTCCCGGGTGACGCTTCCCTTATCGGGCAGTTCGTCCAGGTAAGGGCACGCGGTGTGCGGCGGGGTGCACTCGTCGGAGAAATCGCGCCCCAGCAGTCAGGAAGCTCTGTGTGAGCAGATACGGCATGACAGGGCAGTCGAAGAAAAGCAAAGAAAGGAAGGCAAAATATCATGAACACGATTGAAATGACCAGGGAACTAGGGAAACTGCTACAGCAGGAGGAGGCCTACAAGAATTACCATGCTGCCCGCATTCGCAATGACGAAGACGAAGCGCTGCAGGATATGATCGGCGAATTTAACCTTAAACGCGTCGCTATCAACCAGGAAGTTTCCAAGCCCGACAAGGACGAGGAAAAAATAAAGCGGCTGGACGGCGAGATGCGCGCAGTATATACCCGCATTATGGAAAACGAGAATATGCAGCACTACAACGAGGCAAAGCAGGAATTTGACGCGCTGATGAACCAGATCAAGATGATCCTGACGTTGTCCGCCAACGGGGAAGATCCGGCGACCTGCGAAGCATCCCCTTCCTGCAGCGGAAGCTGCGACAGCTGTGCCGGGTGCCACTAAGACGGCGCTGCGCGGGATAAACTTCTTTGGACAAGGGCCGGGGACAGGGCAAGAAGACAACCAGGATGGGAGTGCGTGAGATGACGATCGATGAGAGTAAGCTGTCGCCGATGATGAAGCAGTACCTCGAGGTCAAACGTCAATACCAGGATGATATCGTCTTTTACCGTTTGGGTGATTTTTACGAAATGTTTTTCGACGACGCCCAGACGGTATCGCGGGAGCTTGAGCTGACGCTGACAGGGCGCGACTGCGGCCTGGAACAGCGCGCGCCGATGTGCGGCGTACCGCACCACAGCAGCGAGGTCTATATCAAGCGCCTGATTGATAAAGGCTACCGCGTCGTCATCTGCGAGCAGACCAGCGATCCGGCACAGAGCAAGGGCCTTGTTACCCGCGAGGTGGTGCGTATCGTCACGCCCGGCACGGTGACGGAATCCAGCATGCTCGACGAGGCGCGCAACAATTACCTTTGCATGCTCTATATCAGTGACGACGGCTACAGCCTCAGCGCCGCCGACGTCTCCACCGGCACGCTGACGACGCTGGCGAAAAAATGCCGCAACCTCTCCGCGGAGATGATTACCGACCTTTCCCGTTATACGCCTTCGGAGATCCTTTTCAATGAGCGCATGTTCGCTTATACCGAGGTGTGCAATTACATCAAGGACAAGCTCCACAGCATCACGCAGGTTGTCAAGCAGGAGGAGCTCAATTGCGATAAAATGGCTGGTGTGGTGCTGCGGGCGACAGGTTGTCAAAGCCTGTCTGACTGCGACCTTGCGGATAAGCCCGACTGCGTCGTTAGCCTGGGGATTCTGCTGCAGTATATTGCCGAGACGCAGCGTGCGGTCAACGTGCATTTTGCCGGCATAGACGTCTATGAGCGCGAGCAGTTCATGGCGCTGGATCTGACGGCGCGACGCAACCTCGAGCTGGTGGAGACCATGCGCAGCAAGGAGAAAAAAGGGAGTCTGCTGTGGGTGCTCGACCAGACGAAAACCGCGATGGGGAAACGGCTGCTGCGCACCTATGTCGAACAGCCGCTGGTCAACTGCGCGCTGCTGACCAAGCGCCTCAACGCGGTGGAAGAGCTGGTCCAAAACCCCATCTTGCTCGGCAGCCTCACCGATGCACTGGGCGGTATCTATGATATGGAACGCTTGATGACGCGGGTCATGTACGGGAGCGCGAACCCCCGCGAGCTGAAGGCGCTCGGTCAGACTTTCCGCCGCCTCCCGCCGCTGAAACAGGTAACGGAGCAGCTGAACGCCGGTATGCTCAAAGAGCTGTGCCGCAACTTGGAAACGCTGGAGGACGCCTGCGAGCTGCTTGACCGCGCCATTGTCGACGATCCGCCGATCCAGGTCAGGGAAGGCGGCATCATCAAGACGGGCTACAACGAGCAGCTGGATGAGATCCGTACGCTGCTGACCGGTAGTAAGGATGTCATCGCGCAGATGGAAACGCAGGAAAAGGAGCGTACCGGCATCCGGGGGCTGAAAATCGGCTATAACCGTGTCTTCGGCTATTACATCGAGGTAACCAAATCCAACCTGGAGCTGGTGCCGGATACCTATATCCGCAAACAGACGCTGGCAAACTGCGAGCGTTACATCACCGAGGAACTCAAAGAGCTGGAAGGCCGCATCCTGACGGCGAGCGACCGGATCCAGTCGCTGGAATACGAGCTGTTTACTGAGGTGCGCCGCTTTATCGCCGACAAATACGACGGGATCATCAAAACCTCCCAGGCGGTCGCCGCGCTGGACGTATTGGCCTCGTTTGCCAACGTTGCCCTCCAGAACAACTACTGCAAGCCCCATATCACCGCCAAAGGTACGATAGAAATCAAAAACGGCAGGCATCCCGTTGTGGAAAAGATGCTGCGAGACGACGTTTTCGTCCCCAACGATACCTATCTGGATACGTCGGAGAGCCGCCTGTCCATCATTACCGGGCCGAATATGTCGGGTAAGTCGACATATATGCGGCAGGTCGCGATTATTACCATTATGGCGCAAATCGGCAGTTTTGTCCCGGCGAGCAGTGCAACAATAGGGATTGTGGACAAGATCTTCACCCGCGTCGGGGCGTCGGACGACCTGGCAGCAGGACAGTCCACCTTTATGCTGGAAATGACCGAGGTAGCCGATATTTTAAAAAACGCAACGCCGAACAGTCTGGTCATACTCGACGAGATCGGACGCGGCACCTCCACCTTTGACGGAATGAGCATTGCAAAAGCAGTGGTGGAGCATATTGTCAATACGCGTTCCTTAGGCTGCAAGACCTTGTTCGCGACGCATTACCATGAGCTGACCTGCCTGGAGGACGAGCTCAAGGGCGTCAACAACTTCTCCGTCGCGGTGAAACGGCGTGGGGAGGATATTATATTCCTCCGGAAAATCGTCAAAGGCGCAGCAGATGAGAGCTACGGGATCGAGGTAGCACGGCTGGCGGGCGTCCCGCAGAAGGTGACCCACCGGGCCGCAGAAATTCTCAGGCAACTGGAGCAGCAGGGAGGTCAGCTGAGCCCGCGGGAAAAACCGGCGGAGCCGGCGTCCCAGGTGAGCTTTGGAAATTTGAACCACGAAGAAATTATCCATCGGCTGGAACAAGTAGACATCAACAGCATGTCCCCGATGGACTGCATGAACCTGGTCCACGATTTGACAAAGCTGCTGTAGTAGAAATGGCCGCCGGGCCGGGAGGCAGCGCCTTCCGGCCTGTGCTATCTATTGGGGAGCGAAAGTTTTTTCAAACACAAAATGCACCCATGCGGTGCGGAAAGGCGAAGATATGGCACGGATCAATGTCCTAGACAAAAACGTTGCGGAGCTGATTGCGGCAGGGGAAGTCATTGAACGGCCTGCCAGTGTGGTCAAAGAGCTGGTAGAGAACGCCATCGATGCGGGCGCGTCCCATATCACAGTAGAAATCCGCCGCGGAGGGATTACGTTTATGCGTATCACCGACGACGGATCCGGTATCGCTTACGACGATGTCCCGCGCGCCTTCCTGCGCCACGCGACAAGCAAAGTGCGCAGCGGTGAGGATCTGGACCATATCGCAACGCTCGGCTTCCGGGGGGAGGCGCTGGCGTCCGTTTGCGCGGTATCCCGTGTCGAGCTGCTGACAAAAACGCGGGAAGATGACTTTGGAACGCGTTACTGCATCGACGGGTCGGAGGAAACTGCTTATGAGCAGGCGGGCTGCCCCGACGGGACCAGTATCACGGTGCGGGATCTGTTTTATAATGTGCCGGCGCGGCTGAAATTCCTTAAAAAGGATGTCACCGAGGGCAATGCGGTGGCGGGCGTCATCGACAAGATTGCGCTGTCCCATCCGCAGATTGCGTTCCAGTTCATCCGCGACGGCCGCTCAGAGTTCCGTACGGCGGGGGACGGCAGGCTGCTTTCCGCAATCTACGCGGTCATGGGGCG
This sequence comes from uncultured Clostridia bacterium, assembly GCA_946498095.1. Lineage (GTDB taxonomy): Bacteria > Bacillota > Clostridia > Oscillospirales > Ruminococcaceae > CAMMMX01. The sequence goes on along the minus strand of CAMMMX010000010.1, from coordinate 33,555 downwards.
GGAGGTTGCCTCTTCCCTGATTGAAGTACGGTATACGGTCGGCGACATCCAGGTTGATGGGTACGTTTCCAAGCCGATTTTCTGTCGCTCCAACCGTAATCTGCAGGTTTTTTTCGTCAACGGGCGCTTTGTCCGTACCAAGACGGCGATGGTTGCGCTGGAGGAGGCCTACCGGGGCAGTGTGATGACAGGCAAATTCCCGGTTTGTGTCCTCCGGATTGCATTGCGTACCGACGCGGTGGACGTCAACGTGCATCCGGCAAAGATAGAGATACGCTTTTCCGACGAAAAGGAGGTGTACAACGCGGTTTTCCTGGCCGTCAAGGACGCGCTGTACCAGCGGGATACTGTCAAGCAGATCGAGAATCTACAGGCAGCGCCTGCCCGGCGGCTCATTCCGGTCGCGCCCCCGTCCGAGCTGACCAAAGGCGAACAGCTGCCGTTGCCGCAGACCCATCTGGAAAGGCAGATACAGGCACAGCAAGCCTCGCCCCGTCCCCCGGCTGCACATAAGCCGGAAACGGTGGATTTGTCCATGAATGTTCAAAAAGGCGTTCCAGGGGAGAAAGCCATGGAGACGGCAAAGACGCCCTTTTTGTCCGACATGCCAAAAGCGGAGCCGTCCTCCGGCGCGTCAGAGCAGCCGCAGCCCAAGCCGGCCACTACACCGGATACTTCTGCGATGTATCTGTCCAGCGATGGCGATTCGCTCACAGACGAGCAACAGCCTGCGCAGGCGTATGCCAACGTCAAAATCATCGGGGAGGCGTTCAAGACCTATATCATTGCGCAAATCAACGACGATCTGGTCTTTATCGATAAGCACGCAGCGCATGAACGGATTATTTTTGAGCAGCTGAAGCAGCGCGGGGAGGAGGGCGACCGGCAAATCCTTCTTTCGCCGTTTACATTGGTTCTGGCCTATGATGAGTACGACGCGCTGCTGCGCAGCCAGGATACGCTGAGCAGGCTCGGGTTTCTGATTGAGGATTACGGCAACTCCACCGTCATCGTGCGCGAGGTTCCCATGCTGCTGGACCGTTTCAATGCCAGCGAGGTGATAACGGAAATCGCCTGCAACCTGAAAAACCACAAAAATAACGTCACGCCTGATGTCATCGACGAAATGTACCACACCGTCGCCTGCAAAGCGGCGATTAAGGCCAACGATACGACCGATCTGGTGGAACTAACCGAGCTTGTCAAGCGGATTTACGCATCGCAGGATATCCGCTACTGTCCCCACGGGAGGCCGGTAACGGTGACGATTACCCGTCAGGCGCTGGAAAAGCAGTTCAAAAGGACGCTGTAACACGTAAAAGGAGGATGCTTTTTGGCGGAAAAACGGGAAGGGATCCCTCTACTCGTCATCGTCGGGCCGACCGCGTCAGGGAAAACCGCGCTGGGGATTGAGCTGGCAAAGGCTTATGGCGGCGAGATCATATCCGCGGATTCCATGCAGCTTTACAAGGGCATGGATATTGCGACGGCAAAGCCAACCGTCCAGGAACAGCAGGGGATCCCCCATCATATGATGGACCTTCTGGAGCCGGCGGAGAGCTACAGTGTAGCTGCGTACGTTGAACAGGCGCATCTGCTGGCTCGCCAGATTGATGCACGCGGCAGGCTTCCCATTGTCGTAGGCGGGACGGGCCTGTACGTCAGCTCCCTGGTGGATAACCTCTCTTTTCAGGAGGAGGTGTCCGATCCGGCAACACGTGAGAGGTACCTTGCATTGGCGAGGGAAAAAGGGAACGAGGCTGTCCTGGAGGCTTTGCGGAAGGTCGACCCATTGACAGCGTCACAGCTGCACCCCAACAATATCAAGCGCATTGTCCGCGCGCTGGAGGTGTATGAAGCGACTGGCAAAACGATTGCGCAATGCAAAGCAGAAAGCCGCCGGACCCCGTCCCCTTACCGGCTTTGCATGCTGGGGCTGCGTTTTCAGGATAGGCAGGCACTGTACGCACGCATCGACGCCCGCGTCGACCAAATGATGGAAGCGGGGCTGGAAGAGGAAGCACGGCGCTTTCTCAAACGCGAAGATCTGCAAACCTCCGCCCAAGCGATCGGCTATAAAGAGCTGAAGGGCTATTTCAACGGAACCTGCACCCTTGCTCAAGCGGTGGAAACGCTCAAAAGGGAAACGCGCCGCTATGCCAAACGGCAGATGACCTGGTTCCAGCGGGATAGTCGTATTTCCTGGATAGACGTCGACCGGGAAGGCAGCCTAAAAAAAATAAAAAAAAAATCTATGGAAATCATAGAAAAGTCCGCAATCTTATGATATAATGATAAAATCGGTAAATAAGTTGAAACCGACAATGAAATATCAGGAGGAGAAGATATGTTAAAGAATTTGAATTTGCAGGATGTCTTTCTGAACCAGGTGCGTAAAGAAAAGATTCCTGTTACCATATATCTGACCAACGGCTTTCAGTTTAGAGGCGTGGTAAAGGGCTTTGATTCGTATATCGTCATTCTGGACACAGATGGCAAGCAGAACCTGGTATATAAGCATGCCATTTCCACCGTAATCCCTTTCCGGCCGATTTCCATTCTGGACAGCTTGGAAAAAACGGAGGACTAAGCAGGGAGGAGCGGCATGAATTCCAAGGCGGTCAAAGTGCTACTTGCGTTGCTCTCGCTGCTTCTGCTTGTAAACATCGGCTACCAGGTCTACCAATACATATACAACCCCTACAAAACGGAGGTAGCGATGTCCTATCAAATCGAGGACGAGGTGCGTTTCGACGGCGTCTTTTTCCGGGAAGAAACCCTTTTACAGGAAAGCCCCGCAGGAGTTGTCGAGTCCCTGTACCCAAATGGGAGCAAGGTAATCAAAGGCGCCTGCATCGCCTATGTTTTCGATTCGGAGGAAACAGCGGACAAATATAACCGCATTGAGCAGTGCAGGGAGCAGATTTCACTTTTGACGCAGGCGCAAAGCGCCGATTCCGCAGAAAATACCCACCTGGACTCGCTTAACACTTCCGTGTCGGAGAAATTTTTCGATGTCAGCGCCGCCGTCCACAGCGGTGATTTGGAAGAAGCGCAGCGCCTTCAGGCGCAGCTGGATCAGCTGCTGCTGCACAAACAGGTCGTCACGAAAAAAGTGACGGGGTATCAGGATACGATTGCACAGCTGGAAGCGGAGATTGATTCGCTCGGTTCCGACGCCGTGCTCAGCCCCAAGCAGGTTACCGCTTCGGAATCCGGTTATTATGTGGATCAGACCGACGGCTATGAGGGTACGCTGACCACGGATAGTTTGGCGGACATTACCGTACAGCAATTGCAGGAAATTGTACAAAAGCCCAGTTTGCCGCAAGATAAGCAGTATGTGGGAAAAGTCGTGACCGACTTTAGGTACCAAATTGCGGCGGTCGTCCCACAGGACGATCTGGCATATTATGCGGTCAATGACGAAATAGACCTTACGATTTCCGGCGTGCGGGACAAGATGCAGGCGACCATATCCGAAATTCGCGTACCGGAGGGCTCCTCCGATGCGATTGTGATCATCAGCTGCGACCGGATGAACGAAGAGGTCTCACAGCTGCGCACCGCGCAGATTGTCATGTCAAACGCCGCCTATCAGGGGATCCGTATTCCGGCAGAAGCTGTCCGTTATCAGGACGAGGTCGCCGGCGTTTATGTGATTGAAAACGATACGATCGTTTTCAAGAAGCTGGACATCCTCTTTCGGAACGACGTTTTTGTTTTGTCTCGCGCTGTACAGGACGATGCATATGTCGCCGTGTATGACGAAGTGGTGGTAAGGGGAAAGGATTTGTATGACCAAAAACCTGTCACAAGAAAATGAATGGCCGCCGATGCAGCAAAAGCCGTTCGACGAGCGCCTGAAGTCGGTGCTGGATCGCGTAGAAGAAGCCAAGGCCTGCTGTGGACGGGAGCACGACGATATCCGTATCATGGCAGTAACCAAGACGGTCGAAGCAAAGCGGGTGAATGAGGCGTTGCGCTGTGGTATTGATTTGATCGGTGAAAACCGGGTGCAGGAATTCCTCAGCAAAAACGACGAATACCTGCCCTGTGAGAAGCACTTTATCGGACATCTGCAAAGCAATAAGGTCAAATACATCATCGATAAAGTGGACTGTATCGAGTCGGTCTCGTCCGTTGCGTTGGCTAGGGAAATCAGCAGGCAGGCGCTGAAAAAGGACATCCCGTGCCTGCCGGTGCTCTTGCAGGTCAATATTGGCAGGGAAGACAGCAAGAGCGGATTTTATGACGACATGCTGTACGAAGCGTTGTGCGAAGTATCCCAGATGGACCGGATCTCGGTACGGGGACTGATGTGTATCCCCCCAAAGGAGGATGCGGAGCGCTACCTTGCAAAAATGGAAAATTTATTTATTGACATGAAGGGCAAAAACATCCATAATATTCATATGGACGTCCTATCGATGGGAATGTCGATGGATTATGAAAGCGCCATCCGCCATGGTTCCACTTTGATCCGCCTGGGCACCGTGCTTTTTGGCGCCCGGGACGGCAGATAGCGCTGGATACGATAAGTAAAATCATGAGGAGGAAAAAACATGAGCATTTTTGAGAAATTTAAAGATATGATGGGTGCGGGTGATGAGTACGATGACGAGTATGATGACGATATGAATGTCATCGACGACGAGCAGGCGGCGAACAGAGGCCGTTACGAAGACGACAACCCGGACGCCAAGAACAAGGTCGTCAACATCCATGCGACGGCACAGTTGCAGGTCATCCTGGTAAAGCCAGAGCAGTATGACGATGTCAAGGCGATTGCGGATCATCTCAACGCGAAAAAGACGGTAGTGCTCAACCTGGAATCTACCAATAAGGACGTCTCCAAGCGCCTGCTGGATTTCCTGGGCGGTGTCGCCTACGCGAACAATGGTAAAATCAAACGGGTTGCAAATAGTACTTTTATCATCACGCCTTATAATGTCAACATTATGGGCGACTTGCTCGACGAACTGGAAAACAACGGCGTCTTTTTCTAAATGGATACACAGGACGCTTACAGTTCGGATGTGCTGTTGACAGCGCGTTTGGAGGACTTGTCGCGGGCATGTGCGCAACGTAACGCGCCTAGGTTTACCGCCTTTTTGGATGAACATCAGCAGGCGGTCGCCCGGATGTGGCTGGAGGCGCGGCGGCATCCGGATTGCGTTTACGCTTTTTCGGGGCCAGAATCAGGCGTCAGGCGGATGCTGGGCTTCTTCCCTGATTGGATGGAACCGGATCCAGACAGCGATTTTCCGATCTCCTGCCTCGGCATCCGGTATAAAAAGGAATATACGCTTGGGCACCGCGATGTGCTGGGGGCGCTTATGGCGCTTCGCATCAAGCGCGAGGCGGTAGGCGATATTGTCATTGACGCCGGACAAGCGAACTTTTATCTGCTGGACAGTGTGCGGCAGGTCGTACAGGAGAACCTCAGCAAAGTCGGTCGTGTCGGCGTTACGTTGTATGAGCCGTCTATCGAGGAGCGGATGATCGCCTGCCAAAAGTTTGAGGAAATCCCTCTGACGGAGGCTTCCCTGCGGCTGGACAGCTTGGTCAGCTCTCTGACGCGGAAAAGCAGGGAAAACGGCGCGGCGCTGGTGCGTGAAGGCCGTGTTCTGGTCAACCACCTTTCGCAAGGAAAGACGGACACGCGTCTGAAGGAAGGCGATGTGATTTCCATTTCCGGCTATGGGAAATACATCCTTCACGCTGTTGGCGACGAAAACAAAAAGGGCCGGATACGTCTGACGGTCTGGAAATATGTCTGATCTGGGGCAAAGATGGCCGCGTGTGATATTAATGTACAGGGGTGAACAGGATGATCAATATGGATCCGAATGAAATTGCGCAAATTACGTTTGAAAAGCACAGAATGGTCGGCTACGACCCGGAAGATGTTGAAGCGTACCTGGGAGAGCTTGCCCAGGGCGTAGCAAAGCTTTTGGACGAAAATAAGAGCCTCGAAACCAAGCTACAAATCCTTGCGGAACGGGTGAAGGAATACCGGAAGGATGAGGACAGCATCAAAGAGGTTTTGATTTCCGCCCAGAAACGTTATAACGAACTTGTCAATGAGGGACAGGCAAAAGCGGATGAGCTGATTCGTCAGGCACAGGCGCAGGCAGAATCCATCGTCGGAAATACACATGAGACGATTGAAAGTGAAAAAGAGGAGTTGGTTCGCGTCCAGCAGGAGGTAACCGCGTTTAAGTCCAAGCTTCTTTCCCTGTATAAGCAGCACCTGGATTTGATTACAGCCTTGCCGGAAATCAAGCAGGAGGAGCAGGAAGCGCCACAACCGAAGGAAGAGGCACCGGAGATGGCGCCGGACACCACAGAAAGTCCTGATACTGAAGCTGTCACGACGTCCGGCGAAGCGGCTGCGGCTGATACGGTTGAGGAAGCGCCGCGTTCCCGCCGACGTTTTTATATCGACGAAGGCGAAGAAGAATAGCGTATTGATAAAATTCTAACAAGAGATTCAGGTATAAGTTGCCGTTAAGGCAACTTATACTGGTGTTTGGGGGACATCTATGATTTATCTTTCTTTTCTTATGGCGGCAGGATTGATTGGGCTGGATCAGCTGTTTAAGTGGCTGGCACTGGTTAACATCAAGGGGGAGAGCGTTTCCTTGATAAAATTCGGCACAACTGAGGTGCTGAACCTGACCTATCATGAAAATAGGGGCGCTGCATTTAGTATGATGGAGGGCAAGACCTGGTTTTTGGTCGGTTTTACCTCTATCGTGCTGATTGTTCTCGTCCTCTTGATCCTATTCAAAAAGATAAAGACGCCGTTCGTCGTCTGGACGGTGATGCTGATTGTCGCCGGAGGCGTGGGCAATCTGATTGACCGGATCTTTCGCGGTTACGTCATTGACTACATTGATTTCCGGCTGATTGGGTTCGCTATCTTCAATTTCGCTGATTGCTGCGTCGTGATCGGGACCATTCTCCTGCTGGTTTACCTTGTTTTCTTTGAAGGACGTAAAAAGCAGGAGGAAAAGACGCCGGAACTCGAGGCGGAACACACTGCGCATGAGTAACGATTACCGCTTTGTGTTGCCACCGGAAGCTGCGGGGGAACGCCTGGACAAATGGCTACCCGGACAGTTGCCTGAAATGACGCGGTCTGCCCTGCAGAAGCTGATGGAGTCCGGGCAGGTGTGCGTAGACGGGAAGGAAGTCGGAAAAAACTATATCATTCGCGGGGGGGAAGAGATCCTGGTGCAGGTACCCCAGCCACGTCCGCTGGAACTGGAAGCACAGGATATCCCGCTGGACATCGTCTATGAGGACAGTGACCTGCTTGTGGTCGACAAGCCCAAGGGGATGGTAGTCCATCCGGCTGCCGGGAACTATGAAGGGACGCTTGTACATGCACTGCTGCACCACTGCGCGGGCAGCCTGTCCGGCATAGGGGGCGTCCTTCGACCCGGCATTGTGCACCGGATTGATAAAAATACCAGTGGGCTGCTGATCGTTGCCAAGAACGACACCGCGCATATGGGGCTTGCACAACAAATCCAGACGCACAGCTTTTTGCGTGAATATGAAGCGGTAGTATACGGGAATGTCAAGCAGGACGAAGGGGCTGTCTGCGCATCGATCGGACGCCATCCGTCGGATCGGAAAAAAATGGCTGTGACCGACAAAAACGCCAAGTCCGCTGTGACGCATTACCGTGTGCTGGAACGTTTCGGTGCCTTTACCTATATCAGGCTGCGTCTGGAAACGGGCCGGACGCACCAGATCCGCGTTCACATGTCTTATATCGGACATCCGGTCGCCGGCGACGACGTCTACGGCCCTAAAAAGGTAATCCGGCAGCTGAATGGGCAATGCCTACATGCCCGGCATATCGGTTTTCGCCATCCGCGCACCGGCGAGTGGCTGGAATTTGAAAGCGCCCTCCCGAACTATTTTACGGCATTTCTTCGTAAGCTTCGGCAAGGCAATACCGATGAGACAGTATGACCGTCTCTGACCATTGCCGCGGGAATGGATCGGTTGAAGGAACACGCTGACGGCAAAAAGAAAGGACCAGCTTGCGGACAACAGAGCCGTATCTGTGTCGGCCGTGTTTTGCTGAGGAAAGGACGGTTAGGATGACAAACAAGATCGCCAATCTGCTTTTGATATCGGATTTGGACAGTACCCTGCTTCCCAAAAGCAAGAGAGTGGGAAGCAGGGATTTGTCTGCTATTGCACGCTTTCGTGCGGCAGGTGGACGCTTCACCATTGCGACGGGGCGGGGGTATGCAGCTGCCGAGCCGTATCTCCAGCAGCTGCAGCCCGACTGCCCCGTCATCCTGTACAACGGGTCGCAGATTTATGACTATGCTGCACAAAAGGTCGTATGGAGCGCGTCGCTCCCTAAGGAACAGACCATGCGTTACCTGTACCAGGTCTTGCAGGACTATCCCCAGGTGGGAGCGGAAATCCTGGTGGGACAGAAAATCTATGTGGTGCAGATGAACGAATACGAGCGGCGCCACCTGGAGGAAGAGCATACGCCTTGCGTATTAAGCAGGCTGGAGGATGTGCCGGACGGATGGCTGAAGGTTCTATTCGCATTGGATCACGCGCTCATCCCCGAATTCGACGCCTATATAAAGCGTTTGACAAAGGATGGAGACTATTATTTCATCGAGTCCTGGCTGCATTATTATGAGATGCTACCGGCCGGCGTGTCCAAGGGCCATGCGATGGAAAAGCTGGCGGGGCTCATCGGCCAGGATGTAGCAAATATCGCGGCGGCGGGGGATTACGACAACGATTTTGAGCTGGTCCGGCGCGCCGGGATCGGTTTTGCCGTAGGCAACGCGACGGAGCCTGTAAAAGCGGCGGCGGACGTTGTCGTCTGTAATTGTGAGGACGGAGCCATCAGCGAAGTGATTGACTATTTGATGAATTTATGCGATACTAGAAAAGAATAAGGCAAACAGGAGGTCTACAGAAGATGGATGCGGTGCAAAAACAGAAGCTGTCCATAGCGGCGTGCAAAATCAGGATGAACATTATCGAAGGGACTTATCAGGCGAAGTCCGGGCATCCGGGCGGATCGCTTTCCATTGCGGATACGCTGGCATATCTCTATTTTGCAAAGATGAACGTGGATCCGAACAACCCCAAATGGGAGGATCGGGACCGCCTCGTTCTTTCCAAAGGGCACTGCGCACCCGGCCTTTACGCAGCCTTGGCGCTGCGCGGGTATTTTGACGAATCGGAAATCAAAAAGCTGCGCAAGGTAGGGGCGATGCTGCAGGGACATCCCGACATGAAGGGCACTCCCGGCGTCGACATGAGTACCGGTTCCTTGGGACAGGGTATCTCAGCCGCCTGCGGAATGGCTTTGTCCGGTAAACTGTCTGCAAAGGATTATATGGTTTACGCCATCCTCGGCGACGGCGAGGTAGAGGAAGGACAGGTCTGGGAGGCGGCGATGTTTGCCGCTCATTACCAGCTGGACAACCTGATCGCCATTATCGACCGTAACGGCTTGCAGATTGACGGCAAAACCACCGAAGTAAACTCTCCTGAACCGATAACGGACAAGTTTGCCGCCTTTGGCTGGCATGTCATCACAATGGATGCCCATGATTTCGACGATATCGAGCGCGCTTTTGATGAGGCGTCCAAAATCAGCGGACAGCCGGTCGCAATCGTACAAAACAGCATCAAGGGTAAGGACGTTTCGTTCATGGAGAACAACGTTTCTTGGCACGGTACGGCGCCGAATGCGGAACAGTATGAACAGGCGATGGGCGAACTGCGCGCAATTCTTGCGGATTTGGAGGGCAAATAAGATGGCGGATGTAGTGAAGAAGGCAACAAGGGAAAGCTACGGCGAGGCACTTGCTTCCCTGGGCGACAAATACGAAAATCTGGTTGTCCTGGACGCCGATCTGGCAGCGGCGACTAAGACCGGTATTTTTAAGAAGAAGTTTCCCGACCGTTTTTTTGACTGCGGAATTGCGGAGGCGAATATGATGGGAGTCGCGGCAGGTATGGCTACGACGGGGAAAATCGTGTTTGCCAGCAGCTTTGCCATGTTCGCGGCGGGACGCGCGTTTGAAATTGTGCGCAACTCCATCGGTTACCCACATATCAACGTCAAGATCGGCGCGACCCATGCCGGCATCTCGGTAGGCGAGGACGGCGCGACCCATCAGTGCAATGAGGATATCGCCCTGATGCGGACCATTCCGGGCATGACGGTCATCAATCCTGCGGACGATGTGGAAGCAAAGGCGGCCGTGGAAGCGGCTATCCTCCATGACGGCCCGGTTTACCTGCGTTTCGGGCGTCTGGCAGCCCCGGTGTTCAATAACGCCGATACCTACCGCTTTGAACTTGGCAAGGGCATCACGCTGCGCGAAGGGAACGACATTGCCATCGTCGCAACCGGACTGATGGTTTCCGAGGCACTGACGGCTTGCAATATCCTGAAAGAACAGGGAATTTCTGCCCGTGTGATCAACATCCATACCATCAAGCCGCTGGATACCGATATCATTGTGAAAGCGGCAAAAGAAACTGGAGCCATTGTTACCGTAGAGGAGCACAGCGTCATCGGCGGTCTGGGCAGCGCGGTCTGTGACGCCGTCTGCGCGGCATACCCTGTCCCGGTAACCAAAATCGGTGTGCAGGATACTTTCGGCATGTCCGGCCCCGCGACAGAGCTGCTGAAACTGTACGGGCTTTGTGCAGACAATATCGCGGCACAGGCAAAAAAAGCGTTTGAGCTGAAAAAGTAACGCCGGTCGTTAGACGGGCCTTCTGCCGTTTTCTAGACACGCTGAAGGCGTTCGACGCAAATGCTCCAGGTAGCAGGTAGACGGTCTTTACGAAACGGCAAGAAGGACTTTACATCCTATTCGGGATATTGTAAAATATAAGCAGTGTCGTAAACATGAAGTAAGGATATGGAACAGGTTTTGTACCGTCATGTGCAAGGCCGGAAAGGCATGGAACACACATGGATCCGAAATATAAAAGGATTTTACTGAAACTCAGCGGCGAAGCGCTCGCGGGCGAGAAGAAAACAGGTTTGGACTACCCAACCATTATCAACATCTGCAAAAGCATCAAGAAAGCGCAGGAACTGGGCGCGGAGATTGCCATTGTCGTCGGCGGCGGAAACTTCTGGCGCGGACGTTCCAGCGGGGCGATGGATCGTACCCGGGCGGATCATATCGGGATGCTGGCGACAACGATGAACGCTCTGGCTGTTGCCGATGTGCTGGAGGATTTGGGCGCTATTGTACGGGTGCAGACGGCTATTTCAATGCATCAGGTTGCAGAGCCGTATATCCGCAACCGTGCGGTGCGGCATTTGGAAAAGGGCAGGATTGTCATTTTCGGCTGTGGCACCGGTAATCCGTTCTTTTCCACCGATACGGCGTCGGCGCTGCGTGCCGCAGAGATCGAGGCGGATATCATCTTCAAAGCCACGATGGTGGACGGCGTTTATGACAAGGACCCGCATAAGTTTAGCGATGCAGTCAAGTATGATAAGCTGACTTTCAGCGAGGTGCTTTCCAAAGGGCTAGAGGTGATGGACAGTACGGCGGCGTCAATGTGCCGTGATAACCATCTGCCGATTTTGGTATTTAATCTAAATGAACCGGAGAATATCGTAAAGGCCGTGCAGGGCGAGCCGGTAGGGACGATAGTCACGGAGGAGGATGCGTAGTATGAAAGAGCAAATGCAGAAGACAAAGGAAAAAATGGAGAAAACCCTGGCAAACCTCAACCATGAATACAGCACCGTCCGTGTGGGACGCGCCAACCCGGCTGTGCTAGATAAGGTGACGGTGGATTATTACGGCGCACCGACTGCCATCAACCAGATGGCGGCGGTTTCCGTCTCTGAAGCGCGTGTACTCGTCATCCAGCCTTGGGATATGTCCACCCTCAACCTGATTGAGAAAGCGATCCAGGCGTCCGATATCGGGATCAATCCCACCAATGACGGCAAGGTCATCCGTATCGTTTTCCCGCAGATGACGGAGGAACGCCGCCGCGAAGTCGTCAAGCAGGTGCGTAAAATGGAAGAGGACGCGAAGGTGGCGGTCCGCTCTATCCGCCGCGACGCAATGGAGAAATTCAAAGCGATGAAGAAGGCCGCCGAAATCACCGAGGACGACCTCAAAACCTGCGAAAAAGATGTGCAGAACCTGACGGATAAATATTGCAAGGAAATTGAAAATGCCGCTGCGGCGAAGGAAAAAGAGGTTTTGTCAATCTAACGGCTTACGCCGGATAAAAGAGGGGAAGGGACGGTGACGTCATGCCAAGCCGCTTGTCGGGCCAGCCGGCAACGGAACAGGCGGGCGCCACGTCCCTTCTCCTGCAAGTAGATGGAGGAAGCTATGTCACACCTGAAATCATTGCCGCCGGATATCCCCAGGGACAAACTGCCGCGGCATATCGGCATTATTATGGACGGCAACGGCCGATGGGCGAAAAAACGTGGGCTGCCGCGCTTTTTCGGGCATCGGCAGGGGGCGATCACACTGCGGCATATGGTACGTTACTGTAACGCTATCGGGATAGAGGCTCTGACGGTCTATGCGTTTTCCACGGAAAACTGGTCGCGCTCTGAAGATGAGGTCAGTAAGCTGATGAAGCTGATGAAAAAGCATTTGGGGAATATGGAGATGTATCTCAAAGATAATATCCGTCCCCAGGTCATCGGCGACCGTTCCCGTCTGGACGAAGAGCTGCAAAGGAAAATCGCGCTGACTGAGGAGACCTTCTGTAACCGGACCGGTATCCGTTTCAATGTCGCACTCAATTACGGTGGACGGGATGAAATTGTCCGCGCGGCAAAACATCTGGCAAAGCAGGTGCAGGAAGGGACATTACGCGTGGAGGACATCGACGAAAAACGTATGGAGGCCGAAATGTATACCGCGTCGCTGCCGCCGGTGGATCTGATTATCCGGACCAGCGGGGAATACCGTACGTCCAATTTTCTCCTGTGGCAAAGCGCGTATGCGGAGTATTATTTTACGGATACCTTATGGCCTGACTTTAACGAGGATGCCATGAATCAAGCGTTGCGGGACTACGCAAGCCGTAACAGAAGGTTTGGGGGAGTTTAGTTTTGAAACAACGGATTATCTCTGCGGCGGTGGCAATTTTGCTCCTGATCCTGATTTTGTTTATGTACCATACCGTCGTACTCAACCTTGCAATCAGCCTGATTTCCGCCATCGCGGTGTATGAAGTGCTGACAGCAACGAGTTATATCCGCAACAAAGCCTTGTTGACGATTTGCACCCTGTTTGTGGTCCTGGTACCCTTTATGACGTTTTTTATGCAATGGAATCTGATGGCGCCGGCTGTGCTGCTTTTTGTACTGGCGCTGCTTCTGATCATGATCGCGGCGCATACTACGCTACGGATTGAAGCGGTTGGACTGACCTTTTTAATCGGTACCTTGATTCCGCTGTCGTTGACCACATTGGTTTTCATCCGGGACCGCTTTGAACGTGACGGGCTATTCCTGATTCTCCTGACCTTGGCCGGCGCATGGATCGGCGATACGGGTGCCTATTTTGCAGGAACCTTCTTCGGGAAGCATAAACTGACGCCTATCATCAGCCCCAAGAAAACAGTGGAGGGGCTCGTCGGCGGCATTGTCAGCACCGCCGCAGCTTTTCTGCTGATGGGGTTTATCTACCAGCAAATACTGGCCTACCAGGGGACGGATGTCACGGTGTCCTATGGGATGCTGGCTTTGCTGGGGGTTGCCTGCACATTGATCGGGCTGATCGGCGATCTTTCCGCTTCCGTGGTCAAACGGCAGTGTTCCATCAAGGATTTTGGCAACATCATGCCGGGACACGGCGGCGTTCTGGACCGTTTTGACAGCGTCCTGACGGTTGCGCCGTTTATGTATATCATGCTCAAGTATGTGACTTTGATCCATTAAAGAAGCTGTCCCAGCTCTCCGCCGGGGCGGGTTTTCATTTGTCTGACGTAAGGAATTTTGCAGATGGAAGATATCGTTATTTTGGGATCGACAGGTTCGATCGGCACCCAGGCATGTGACGTCGCAAGGCTGCATAAGATCCGGGTAAGGGGCTTGACAGGGCATACCAACACCCGTCTTCTGGAAAAACAAGCGCGTGAATTTCACCCTGACTGCGTCTGTGTGTCTGACGAGCAGTTTTATGGTGATCTGAAACAGCGTCTCGCGGATACGGATATCCGTGTTTTGTCCGGGATGGAGGGGTTGTGTGAAGTAGCTTCACTCCACAGCGCTCACACCGTTCTCAATGCCTTGGTCGGCATGGACGGACTGCTGCCAACATTGTCGGCGGTGGAGATGGGGAAGAAGGTCGCGCTGGCCAATAAGGAAACGCTGGTTGCCGGAGGGGAGCTGGTCATGCATGCTGCGCGGGAAAACGGCGCCGAAGTGTTGCCGGTGGACAGCGAGCACAGCGCGATATTTCAGTGCTTGCAGGGAAATACTATCAACCGGGTCCGGCGCCTTATTCTAACCGCGTCCGGCGGACCTTTTTACGGCTATACGCCGGACGATCTGCGGCGTGTGACACTGGAGGACGCCTTGCGGCATCCTAACTGGAGCATGGGCGCGAAGGTGAGCATCGACTCCGCAACACTGATGAACAAGGGCCTGGAACTGATCGAAGCGGTCCGGCTGTTTGATGTCGCGCCTGACCAAGTCGATGTTGTCATACACCGTGAAAGCATCGTGCACTCGATGGTCGAGTATGAAGACGGTGCTGTGATGGCGCAGCTGGGGACGCCGGATATGCGCCTTCCGATTCAGTACGCATTGCTCTACCCGCAACGTCTTCCGAGTCCAGCAGAACCCCTGTCGCTGACGCAATGTGCAAGCCTGACCTTTGCGCAGCCTGACGAAGGTACCTTTTCCTGCCTGCCCGTTTGCCGGGAGGCGGTACGCAAAGGGGGGACGGCGCCAGCTTTTGTCAACGGCGCCAATGAGGCTGCTGTCGCACTGTTCCGCGAAGGGCAAATCGGTTTTTCCCGCATCGGGGAGCTGGTGTCCGGGGCTTTGGAAAAAATCCTACAGGAAGGCGTGCAGCCGCTTACCTCTGTCAGCGACGTATTGCAGGCCGATGCTGCTGCACGGGAATATGTGTATAGCCGGACAGAACACAGTTTGAATGGAAAGGGATGAGGGCTTGGTCGGAATCATTATCGCGATACTCGTTTTTGGACTGATTATATTTATCCATGAGTTGGGCCATTTCTTAGTGGCTAAGGCGGCGGGCATCCGGGTGCAGGAGTTCGCGCTCGGTATGGGGCCGACGCTTTTTCATTTTACCAAAGGCGAAACCAAATATGCGCTGCGGCTACTGCCAATCGGCGGCTTTTGCCAGATGGAAGGGGAAGACAGCGAAAGCGAGGATAACCGTGCGTTTTGCAATAAAAAGGTATGGGTGCGGATTTGTGTGGTAGCCGCCGGTGCGGTGATGAACCTCATCCTTGGTTTTATCGTCGTGCTGATTATGGTGTCGACTTCGCCAGCCCTCGGTTCCACGACAGTCAGCCAGTTCAGCGAAGGGGCGACGACGCAACAGACCGGCCTGCAGGAGGGGGATACCATCCTCAAGGTCAAAGGACGTACCATGTTCATCAGCAACGATATTGTCTACGAGATGCTCAACGACAGCGACGGCATCGTGGATATGGTGGTTCTTCGCGACGGCAAGAAGGTCAAGCTGGACGCGGTGCAGTTCCAGATGAAGGAAGAAAATGGCCAGAGGATGATCGTTCCTGACTTTGTAGTCAAGGCCACACCGAAGACGTTTCTCAATGTGCTGAACTACACTTTCCGGCAGACGGCGTCGACCGCGCGCTTGATATGGGTGACGTTAATCGATCTGGTAACAGGGCGGTACGGCCTCAACGATCTATCCGGTCCGGTGGGCGTCATCGACGCCATCGGGCAGGCAGCCAGTATCGATATCAGCGCATTGCTGAATATTGTCGCATTCATTACGATAAACGTCGGTATTTTTAATCTGTTACCCCTACCAGCGCTGGATGGGGGACGGCTTGTCTTCCTCATTATTGAGGCGATCCGGCGCAAGCCAATCAAACCGCAGTACGAAGGATATGTCCATTTTGCCGGAATGATACTGCTGTTCCTCTTGATGATATTTGTTACGATTAACGATATCCTGCGGCTGTTCTGACGGCTGCGGGATACCGATCTTTTCCCCGCCAGGGGGTAGGAGGACGTATGAAAAAAAGGACAGTCAAACAAGTGCGTGCAGGCGGCGTCACATTCGGCGACGGCTACGTGTCCATCCAATCCATGCTCAACGTCCCGGCGCGGGACATTGGGCGCAGTGTCGGGCAAGCGCAGGAACTGGAGCGGGCAGGATGCGAGGTCATCCGTGCTGCAGTTCCGGATCTGGAAAGCGTGCGGCTCATCCCGGCCCTAAAAGAAGCGGTGTCTGTTCCGGTTGTAGCGGACATCCATTTTGATTACCGTATCGCACTGGAATGCGTAGCTGCCGGGGTGGACAAAATCCGCATTAATCCCGGAAATATCGGCGGGGACGACCGGGTTGCTCAGGTGGCGAAGGCTTGTCGGGAAAAAGGCATCCCCATCCGGATTGGTGTCAACGCGGGTTCGCTGGAAAAGGAGATCCTGGCACGGTATGGCCATCCGACCGCACAGGCGATGATAGACAGCGCCCTGTACCATGTGCGACTGCTCAACCAGCATGACTTCGACGACATCGTGATTTCCCTCAAGTCCTCCGACGTAGCGATGATGGCGCAGGCGTATCGGCTGTTGGCAGAGCAATGCGACTATCCGCTGCACCTTGGGGTGACGGAAGCCGGAAGCGAACGGATGGGGCTTATCAAGTCTGCGATTGGGATCGGCGCATTGCTGCTGGACGGGATTGGCGATACGATCCGTGTCTCGCTGACTGCGGATCCGGTACGGGAAGTTTACGCGGCACGGGACATCCTGCGCGCTTTGGACAGGTACGGCCGGCCGACAGTGACAGTCGTGTCCTGCCCGACCTGCGGACGGACCAAGATCAATTTGATAAAGCTTGCACAGGAAGTGGAAGAGGCCGTTCAGGACATCCATAAGAACATCAAGGTCGCAGTCATGGGCTGTGCCGTCAATGGACCGGGGGAAGCAAGCGAAGCGGATCTCGGTATCGCGGGAGGGGACGGTTGCGGCTTGCTGTTCAAGAAAGGGAAGATTCTGCGTAAAGTGCCGGAAGATGAGCTGTTAAAGCAGCTGCTGGAAGAGATAGAGAACTTATAGGGAAGCTGTGATCTACGCACGCCGCATACGGCGGTGTGGATAGCCGGCGACGTTTTGGGATTCCAAGCGGCCGGCGTGTCGAAAGGAAGGAACAGTAGGATGTCGCAAGAGACGGGACGGCGGTTTTTGGAGGAATTGTTTTCCCAACATAGACAAGTCATTCCGGACAAGCTTAGAACAGGAGAAGTGTTGTCCCTGGAAATCAGCAGGGAAAAATGTTCCGTAACGGTAACAGCGGTGTTCCGCCAGCGGATTTCTTCGCGGGAGCTGGAGGCGTTCGGTGAGGTGATGCAGGAAGCCATGCGGATCCGGCAGTTTCAGGTATTGCCGAAATATACGCCGGACCTGTTTAGCGCGGACGCCTTTCCGGATCTGGTGCCAGAACTCAAGCGACGCGCCAGCGTCGTCAACGGATACCTCGACGACGCGGTAGCGGACTATGACCCGCAGGAAAAGGTGCTGACCTTGACGCTTGCACATGGTGGGCATAGCTTGCTGCTCCATTCCGGCTTTGACCAGCAGCTGTCACAGCTTATTCATGAGCAGTATTCCTTGCATATAACGGTCGCTTTTGACGGCATTCTGTCTATCGATGAAAAAGCGCACGCACAGTCGATCGCTCAGGTCGCACCGCCTGCCGTATTACCGCAGAAGCCGGACAAGCCGAAGGCATCTGTGACCGAAAAGACCATACGTGTAGATTTTTCCGGGCTGCCGCTTTCCAATGAAGGCGTCGTCGTGGTGCTTGGGCGTAAAATCAACGATACGCCAATCCCATTGCGGGACGTGACTGCGGAAAGTGGGCGTGTTGTTGTCTGGGGCGAGGTATTCGCAGTCGAACAGCGTGCGACACGGGACGGTTCCAAGCAGATTTTTTCCATCAATTTTACGGACTATACCAGCTCCAACACGCTGAAAATCATCCTGGAAAACGCGAAAGCCGAGCCGGTGGAAAAAATTAAAAAAGGCTGCGCGGTGGTTGTACGCGGCGAAGCCAGCCTTGACCGCTACGACAATGAGGTGGTCATCCGTCCGGTGGACATTATGATGGCGAAACTTGAGGAAAAGACGGACGACGCGCCGGAAAAACGTGTCGAGCTTCATTTACATACCAATATGTCTACGATGGACGCCACCATTAAAACAGCCGAGGTGATCGAACGCGCCTACAAATGGGGACATAAGGCGATCGCTATTACGGATCATGGCGTGGTGCAGGCCTATCCTGACGCGATGAACGCGGTGGAGAAAATCCGCAAGGACGGCGGCGAGTTCAAGGTCATTTACGGCGTGGAGGCCTATTCGGTCAATGACTGCATGTCCGCCGTTGACGGCGACGATGATCGGCCCTTAAACGATGAGTTTATCGTATTCGACCTGGAAACAACGGGGCTGAGCAGCGCCACGGAACAGATCACCGAAATCGGTGCGGTTCGGGTTAAGAATGGAGAAGTGGTCGAGGAGTTCAACACCTTCGTCAACCCGCTCAAGCCCATTCCGGCAAAGATTACCGAATTGACTGGTATTACGGACGAAATGGTCAAAGACGCCCCTGTGGAAAAGGAGGCCCTGGAACAGTTCTACACCTTTTGCGGTGAAAACGCCGTCCTGGTGGCGCATAACGCGCCCTTTGACACATCCTTCCTTCGCGCAGCCTGCGAGCGCTGCTCCCGTACTTACAACAACACGTCGATCGACACGGTGGTCATGGCGCGCGGACTGCTGCCCGACCTTTCCAACCATAAGCTCAATACCGTCGCTGACGCGCTGAAACTGGGCAAGTTTAACCATCACCGCGCCTGTGACGATGCGCGGATGCTGGCGGCGATTTTCCTGCGCTTTACCCGAATGCTGGCGGAAAAGGGCGTCGAGTCCGTCTCACAGATTAACGGTGGACTTGGAGAGTCCAATCCCGCTAAGTTGCGCGCCTACCATCAAATTACACTCGTAAAAAACAAAACAGGTTTGAAAAACCTGTATAAGCTGGTGTCCATGGGGCATCTGAAATATTATTACAGAAACCCGCGTATCCCCAAGAGCGAGCTCATCAAGCTTAGGGAGGGGTTGTTGGTCGGCAGCGCTTGTGAGGCGGGGGAGCTATACCAGGCAGTTGCGTCAGGACGTCCTTGGGCGGAGCTGTGTCGCATCGCGGAGTTTTATGATTTTCTGGAAATCCAGCCGCTGGGGAATAACGAATTTATGATCCGCAGCGGTATGGTGGAGGGGCCGGAGAAGCTGAAGGAATACAATCGGACGATTATTCGCCTGGGCGAAAAGCTCGGCAAGCCTGTGGTTGCAACCTGTGACGCACACTTCCTCAATAAAGAGGACGCAATCTACCGCGAAATCCTGATGGCAGGTATGAAGTTCAAGGACGCGGGAAACCAGCCTCCGCTTTACTTCCGTACGACGCAGGAAATGCTGGACGAATTTTCTTACCTGGGGGAGGAAAAAGCGCGTGAGGTCGTCATCGAGAACCCGAATAAAATTGCGGATATGATAGATCCCGATGTCCGCCCCATCCCGAAAGGGACTTATCCGCCGTCTATTGAAGGCTCGGACGAGGATTTGCAGCGTATCACCTGGGAGCGCGCCAAAGCGATCTATGGGGATCCGCTTCCCGATATTGTCAAAAACCGTCTGGATCGGGAGCTTGGTTCCATTATCAAGCACGGCTTTGCGGTATTGTACATGATCGCCCAGAAGCTGGTGGCTAAATCGGAGGAAAACGGTTACCTCGTCGGATCACGGGGAAGCGTCGGGTCGTCGTTTGTTGCGACGATGTCCGGCATTTCAGAGGTCAACCCGCTGCCGCCGCATTATGTCTGCCCCCAATGCCAGTACAGCGAGTTTATCGCGGACGGTACTGTCGGCTCCGGCTTCGACCTGCCGCCAAAGGACTGTCCGAAATGTGGCACGCGCATGAAGCAGGACGGGCATGACATCCCCTTCGAGACCTTCCTTGGCTTTAATGGCGATAAGTCGCCGGATATCGACCTCAACTTCTCCGGCGAGTACCAGGGAAGCGCCCATAAGTACACCGAAGAGCTCTTCGGATCCGACCACGTCTTCAAGGCAGGTACAATTTCATCCGTCGCGGATAAGACGGCCTACGGCTTTGTCAAAAAGTACCTCGACGACAAGGGACTGGTCGTACATAAAGCGGAGGAGGACCGGCTGTCCAAGGGCTGCGCGGGCGTCAAGCGGACAACGGGGCAGCACCCGGGCGGGATGGTCGTCGTCCCCAACGACTACGAGGTTTACGACTTTACGCCGGTGCAGCATCCGGCAGACAGCGTGGACAGCGACATCATCACCACCCACTTCGACTTCCATTCGCTGCATGACACCATCCTCAAGCTGGATATCCTCGGGCATGATGTACCGACGCTGTACAAGCACCTGGAGGATTTGACCGGCTACAAAACAAATGACGTTCCCATGAGCGATCCCAAAGTGCTGAGTCTGTTTACGTCAACGGAGGCCCTGGGCGTGACGCCGGGAGACATCGACAGTGAAACAGGGACCTTTGCGTTGCCGGAAATGGGCACAAACTTTGTCCGCGGTATGCTGATTGACGCACAGCCTAAGACTTTTTCCGACCTTTTACAGATTTCCGGGTTGTCCCATGGTACCGATGTCTGGCTCAACAACGCGCAGGATCTGATCCGGGACGGCGTTTGCACCATCAGCGAGGTCATTGGTACGCGTGACAGTATCATGACCTACCTCATATATAAAGGGCTGGAACCGGGGATGGCTTTCAAAATCATGGAGATTACCCGTAAGGGCAACGCGTCCAAGCTGCTGACCCAGGAACATATTGACGCCATGCTTAGCCATGACGTACCCCAATGGTATATTGACAGCTGTATGAAAATCAAATACATGTTCCCCAAGGCGCACGCTGCGGCGTACGTCATTGCAGCTATCCGCCTGGGATGGTACAAGATTTACTATCCGCTGGAATTCTACGCGGCCTTCTTTACCGTGCGCGGCGGCGATTTTGACGCGGAATCCGCCGTGAAAGGGAAGGCAGCTGTCCGGATGCGTCTGGACGAACTGAAAGCGATGGGCAACGAACGTAGCGTCAAGGACGAGGATACCTATACAACATTGCAGATTATCAACGAAATGCTTTGCCGTGGCTATGAGTTCCTGCCGGTCGACATCTACAAGTCGGACGCGACGCGGTATACGTTGGAGGACGGGAAAATCCGCCTTCCTTTCACCGCCCTGAAGGGGGTTGGCGAGGCTGCTGCGCAGAACTTGCAAAAGGCGTCACAGGAGGGGCCGTACATTTCAATGGAGGACGTACAGTCGCGCAGCGGCGTCTCCAAAGCGGTGATTGAGACGTTGGAGGCGGCGGGAGCCATGTCGGGACTGCCGAAATCCAGTCAGATTTCGTTGTTTGGTTAAGAAGCAGGGCGTTTTTGTTCGTCCAAGGAAGGAAGCGGGAGAATGAGAGGGTATAACTGCGTGATGGTATACGCACCGGACGGCGCGCATGTCTTGATGTGTCGCCGCCGGAAGGAGCCGTACAAGGGTCTCTCCAACTTCCCAGGCGGCAAGATCGAACCAGGAGAAGACGGCGAATCCGCGGCTTACCGTGAGCTGTATGAAGAAACGGGTATCTCCCGCGCGGACATCCGCCTTTCCCATATCATGGACTTCACTTATTATTATCAGGACTGTTACGTCCAGGTTTACGCCGGACGCCTTTCTCATTCCGTAACGCTGCGTGAAGAGGCGCATCCGCTGTATTGGAGCGATCTTTATCATGATTTCTTCGACATGGCGCTTTACGCCGGGGAGGGCAACATCGGCCATATGCTGCAGCAGGTGGAGATGTACAAAGAGCAAATCCTATGGGGTAGCAGCTTGGACGACGGTCAAGAAAAGCCTTGACAGATGTGCTTGATTATGATAATATATTAGCGTGATAAAGCGAAAAAGAATGGAGAAGTCTCATGAAGCGCAATGATCTGATTACGCCGGAGGGTACGAAGGATCTCTTGTTTGACGAGTGCCAGGCACGCCGCCTGATCGAACGTAAACTGAATCATGTCTATCAGAGCAGGGGCTACTGTGAGGTGGTCACGCCCGCTGTCGAGTTTTACGATGTGTTCAACAGCGGTACGCGCCATTATGCACAGGAGATTCTGTATAAGCTTGTGGATCAGAAGGGGCGTCTGATGGTATTGCGTCCCGACTCCACGCTGCCCATCGCACGCCTGGTTGCCACGCGCCTGAAAAATGCGGTGCTGCCCCTGAGGCTGTATTATAACCAGGACATTCATACCATCAATCCCAGTATGAGCGGGCGTCGTGATGAGGTGATGCAGACGGGGCTGGAGCTCATCGGTTGCAATTCAGAGCGCGCCGACCTGGAAGTATTGGCGACAGCGATTGAAGCTCTGTCCGTCTGCGATACCGGGGACTTTCGGCTGGAAATCGGCGATATCGGCGTTTTCCGCACCCTTTCAAAAAAGCTGTGCGTCGACGAAGATACCGTGGAGGAAATCCGTACGCTCATCGAACGGAAGAACTATCCGGCCCTCAATGACCTGCTGGACAAAATCGGGCACAATGAGGTAACGGACGCTCTCAAG
This sequence comes from uncultured Clostridia bacterium, assembly GCA_946498095.1. GTDB lineage: Bacteria > Bacillota > Clostridia > Oscillospirales > Ruminococcaceae > CAMMMX01. The sequence continues at coordinate 10,629 of CAMMMX010000010.1, read as the reverse complement.
CAGCTGCCAAGGCTCTTCGGCGGCGAAGAGGTCTTGGACAGATGCTCCGCTCTGTTCGACGATCCGCAGATCCAGGAGGTACTGAAGCGCCTGCGCCGTACCTACCGCCAGCTCTCTATGCTGGGGCATGACGGGAAAATCGTCATCGATCTGGGCATCGTCAATCGCAACGATTACTATACCGGCGTGGTTTTTTGCGGCTATGTGCAGGGCTTCGGCGAGCAGGTGCTTTCCGGTGGGCGCTATGACGCGCTGATCAGCGGTTTTGGCGTGGATATGCCGGCTATTGGGTTTGGTGTGAACGTCGACGCGGTGGCCAACGTCCTGCTGCGGGAGAAACAAGGTTCGCTTTCCAAAGCGCCGGACGTGCTGGTGTACGCGCAGGACGGCTATGAGATGAAGGGGCTTTTGCATGCCAACAGGCTCATTGAAAGCGGACTGTGTGTAGAAAACGCGCTGTCCGCGTCGCTGGACGAAGCACGCAGCTATGCACAGTTTATGCATATTCGCCGTATCGATGTCGTTGGCGGCGAAATCGAGTCCATAACGGTGGGAGGAAACGCGGATGCTCAATCATGAGAAGCCTTTGCGCATTGCGCTGACCAAAGGGCGTCTGGAAAAGGACACGGTGGGGCTGTTCGAGCGCATGGGGCACGACTGCTCTGACCTGCGTGACAAGGGCCGCAGGCTGTTTCTGCGGATACCGGATTTAAATATGGAGGTCGTACTGGCAAAGGCCAACGATGTGATCACCTACGTCGAGCACGGCGTCTGCGATCTGGGGGTCGTCGGCAAGGACACCATTATGGAAATGGGGCGCAGCGTGTTTGAAATCGCCGATCTTGGATTCGGGCGATGCCACTTTGCCCTTGCTGGCAGGAAGGGCGACCATTTCTATGAGGGCTATGCAGTCAAAACGATTGCGACGAAATATCCCCGCGTCGCTCGCGGCTTTTTTGAAAGCAAGGGGATGGACGTGGACATCGTCAAGATTGAAGGCTCCGTCGAGCTGGCGCCGCTTCTGGGGTTGTCCGACGCGATCGTCGACATTGTTGAAACGGGGACGACGCTGAAAGAAAACGGACTCGAGGTTTTTGAGGAAATCGCTGCCATTTCTGCGCGGATGATTGTCAACACGGCCAGCCTCAAGTTCAGGCAGACAGAAATCGAGAATTTTGCGGACAGCGTGGAACACGCTATTGCCCGGGAAAGGACGGACAGGCAATGATTACATCTCTCAAGGCGGACGGCAAATCTGAATATGAGTTTCTCTCCTCGCTGAAAAAGCGCAGCGGGGAAGTAGACAAACAGGTAACCGAAACGGTTTCCGCCATTCTGGACGACGTACATGAACGGGGCGACACAGCGGTGGACGCGTATACGCTGAAGTTTGACGGCAAGCTGCCACAGTACCGCGAAGTGCCTCGTGACGTGATCAACGATGCGCTGACGCAAGCGGATCCGGCATTCGTAAACGCGATGCTCAACGCGGTGGAGAACATCACCGATTACCATACCCGACAGAAGCGGCAGGGGTTCCTCACCACAAAGGAAAACGGCGTTATCATGGGGCAGCGCGTACGCGGACTCAAACGAGTCGGGCTGTACGTCCCTGGCGGCACGGCCGCTTACCCCTCCTCGGTGCTGATGAACGCCATCCCGGCGAAAATTGCCGGTGTGGAGGAGATCATCATGACAACGCCTCCGCTCAAGGACGGCACGCCGAACCAGGATATCCTTGTCGCGGCGGCGCTGTGCGGCGTGGACCGGGTCTTCCTCATGGGTGGAGCACAGGCCGCAGCGGCGCTGGCGTATGGAACGGAAACCGTACCGAAGGTGGACAAAATCGTTGGTCCGGGCAACATCTTTGTCGCAACGGCGAAGAAGCTGCTCTACGGCACGGTGGACATCGATATGATCGCGGGCCCGAGTGAAATCCTCGTCATTGCCGACGACAGCGCCAACCCCAAATTCCTCGCCGCAGATTTGATGTCGCAGGCTGAGCACGACCGTCTGGCATCCGCTATCCTGTTGACGACGAGTGAACGTGTCGCGCAGGAGACGGCGCAGGAGCTTGCGCGTCAGTGTCAGGAGATGTCCCGCCGGGATATCATCGAGGCTTCGCTACGGGACTATGGGGCAATCGTGCTGTGTCGGTCGATGGAGCAGGCAGTTGAGCTGGCCAACGAGCTGGCCCCGGAGCATCTCGAGGTTTGCGCTGAGAATCCGATGGAGTACATCGGGCGGATCGACAATGCCGGTTCGGTCTTTTTGGGGCATTACGCGCCGGAGCCGCTCGGCGACTATTATGCGGGACCCAATCACGTATTGCCCACCAGCGGAACGGCGCGCTTCTTCTCTCCTTTATCGGTGGATAGCTTTATCAAAAAATCCAGCTTCATCTACTACACCCGCGACGCGCTGGAACAGGCCAAGGACGACGTTATTTTGATTGCGGAAAAGGAAAGGCTTACTGCCCACGCCAACGCGATCAAAGTCCGTTTTGAATAAAGGAAGGGGACAGCTATGGCGTATACGCTCAACGAAAAAATGCGGGCATTGACGCCCTACGATCCGATAGAAGGGAGTTTCCCGGTACGTCTGGACGCCAACGAGTCTTTTCTCAATGCAAACGACATGCTGGGACAGGAGATTGTGCAGGCTGTCCAAGCGCTGCCGCTGAACCGGTATCCGGATCCTTACGCGGTCAAGCTTATCGACAGTTTCTGTGAGCTGTACGGCCTGCAGCCGCAACATGTGACGGCGGGGAATGGGTCAGACGAGCTGATTAGCGTTATCGTCTCTTCCTTCCTGCAGAAAGGGGAGGCGATCCTGACGCTCTACCCGGATTTCTCCATGTACCGGTTTTACGGACAGCTTTATGAAAATCCGGTGCTGGAATACGCCAAGGACGACAGCCTCGATTACAGCATTGACGCGCTTCTATCGTACGCGGGGCACAATAACGTCAAAATGATCATCTTCTCCAATCCCTGCAACCCGACGTCGCTGGGCAAAAGCGCAGACGAAATGCGCCGGCTGATACAGGGTACCGACGCGCTTGTCGTGCTTGACGAGGCGTATATGGATTTCTGGGACCAAGGACTTGTAAAGGAAGCGGCACAGTACGACAACCTGATTGTACTCAAAACCTGTTCCAAGGCGATCGGACTGGCAGGAATCCGGCTGGGCTTTGCGGTCGCCAACCCTACGCTGACGGGTGCGTTGCGGGCGGCGAAATCGCCTTATAACGTCAACCTTTTGACGCAGGCCGTGGGGACCGCCGTGCTGCGTCAGGGCTCCCTTCTGCAGCGATGCAAAGAAAAGGTTCTAGCGTCCCGGGATGAGCTGTATGCGGGTATTGACCGGACGCTTGCAGCATGTGGTAAAGAGATCCTTCTGTACGAGAGTAAAACAAATTTTGTTTTCCTCCGCTTTCCTTCCCAGCAGGAATCGGAGCGTGTGTTCCATAAACTGATGGAGCGCGGCATTATCATTCGCCGGATGGGTGCGTTCCTCCGGGTCACGGCAGGAACGCCGGACGAAAACCGTCAGTTTTTACAGGCGTTTGCGGATATCCTGCGGGCAGGATAACACACCGGGCGGTCCCGGAATAAATCATGGCCGCTGAGACGGCGATAAGGGGTGCTGATATGCTTCGGACGGCAACGGTGACACGGGTCACCAAAGAGACGGATATTTTCTTAAGGCTGAATTTGGATGGGACAGGTAAGACCGACATTGCAACCGGCATTGGCTTCTTCGACCATATGCTGACGGCGCTGGCCGTCCATGGCGGGATGGATCTCGAGGCAAAGGTGGACGGCGATCTCATCGTCGACTGCCATCACACCATCGAGGACACCGGTATCGTCCTGGGACAGGCGCTTGGACAGGCGCTGGGGGAGAAAGCGGGCATTTGCCGTTACGGTAGCGCCTATATCCCGATGGACGAAGCACTTGGATTTGCGTCGCTTGACATCAGCGGGCGCCCCTTCCTCGTTTTTGACTGTGCCTTCCACAACGAGCGAATCGGCGATATGGACACCTGTATGGTTCAGGAATTCTGGCGCGCTGCGGCTTTCCACTCCGGTATCACGCTGCACATGCGCTGCCTGTACGGAGAAAATGACCATCACAAGTGTGAGGCGCTGTTCAAGGCGTTCGCCCATGCGCTGCGGACGGCAAAATCCTTCAACGGGGACAGCGGCGTGCTGTCGACGAAGGGGACGCTGTGAGCGTCCGGGCATTTCGGATAAAAAGGACGGTTTGACATGATAGCAGTCGTGGATTACGGTGCGGGGAACCTGTTCAGCGTGACAAACGCGCTGGACTATCTGGGCATCCCCAGCGTTTTGACCAAGGAACCGGTGCAGTTGGAGCGCGCCGACGGTCTCATCCTGCCTGGCGTCGGGGCGTTTCCGGACGCGATGCGGATGTTGTCCGAGCAGGGCTTGACGTCTGTATTGTGCCGGCAGGCCAAGCAAAAGCCCTTTTTGGGGATTTGCCTCGGTATGCAGCTGATGTTTGAAAACAGCGACGAATTCGAATCCTGTGACGGGCTGTCCTTAATCGACGGCCAGGTCCGACGCCTGCAGGGCGGGGAAGGCTTGAAAATCCCGCACATGGGCTGGAACGAGCTGCATGTTCAAAATCCTTGCGCGTTGTCACAGGGACTGGAGGGGGCGTATGTTTATTTCGTACACTCCTACTGCGCCTATACTTCGGCGCAGCGGATTTCCGCCTATTGCGAATACGGGCAGAAGGTCCCGGGACTGGTTTATGACGGCAGCTACGCTTTCGGCGCACAGTTCCATCCAGAAAAAAGCGGTGAAGCAGGGCTGCAGATCCTGAAGAATTTTGGAGCGTTGACGAAATGATTATCTTACCGGCTATCGATATTAAGGACGGCAATTGCGTCCGTTTATACAAAGGCGACTTCAGCACTGCCGAACAGGTGGCGGACGATCCGCTGCGGACAGCCCGGCGTTTCGAGGACGCCGGTGCGAAATGGATCCATATGGTGGATCTGGACGGCGCCAAGGACGCCGCTCCGGTCAACGCGGACATCTTTACCGGCGTAGCTAGGAAGACGTCGCTCAAGGTGGAGGTTGGCGGAGGGATCCGCAGTATGGACACGGTAGAGTATTACCTGTCCAAGGGTATCGCCCGTGTCATCCTTGGATCGGCGGCGCTGAAAAATCCCGCTCTCGTCCGGGAGGCGGTCAAGGAATACTGCGGTAAAATCGCGGTCGGCATTGACGCCAAGGACGGTTATGCGTCCGCCGAAGGTTGGCTGGATGACAGCCGCGTCCATTACGTCGATCTGGCAAAGGAGATGTGCGCAGCTGGCGTGCAGACGATCATCTTTACCGACATCGCCAAGGACGGCACGCTGGAAGGGCCAAATTTCTCCCAGCTACAGATGCTGCGGGAAAACGTGCCCTGCAACGTCATCGCCAGCGGCGGGATCTCCTGCCTAGACGATATCCGGAACCTGACGGCGCAGGGCGTGTACGGCGCGATTTGCGGCAAGTCGATTTACAAGGGGACGCTCGATCTGGCACAGGCGATTGACGCCGCGGGAGAGCAGAACGTCAGGGAAGGGTAGGTGGCTGTATGCTGGCGAAACGGATCATCCCCTGTCTCGACGTGCGGGACGGGAAAGTGGTCAAGGGTGTGAACTTCGTCGGGATTAAAGAAGTAGGCGATCCGGTGGAGTACGCAGCGGAGTACGCACGCCAGGGTGCGGACGAGATCGTCTTTCTGGATATCACGGCGACGCATGAAGGGCGGGGCACCATGGTGGACGTCGTGCGTCGTACGGCGCGGCAGGTATTCGTCCCCTTGACAGTCGGCGGCGGTATCCGTACGGCGGATGACTTTAAGGAACTTCTGCGTGCCGGTGCGGATAAGGTTTCGGTCAATTCCGTCGCGGTACGCAATCCGGATATCATTCGGGAAGCGAAGGTGCGCTTCGGCAGCCAGTGCGTCGTTGTCGCCATCGACGCGCGACGCAAAGAGGACGGCGGTTTCACCGTCGTCGTCAACGGCGGGCGCATCGATACCGGCGTCGACGCAGTGGAATGGGCGCAGCGTGCGGAGCAGCTCGGCGCAGGCGAAATCCTGCTCACATCGATGGACGCTGACGGGACGAAAGCCGGCTTCGACTATGAGTTGCTCAATGCGATCTGTCCCCGGCTGGGGATCCCGGTGATCGCATCAGGCGGCTGCGGGAGCCTGCGCCATTTTTCCGAGGTCTTTGAGCGTACGGGAGCGGACGCCGCGCTGGCAGCGTCGCTGTTTCACTACAAAGAGCTGACCGTCGGGCAGGTCAAAGCGCATCTGCGGGAACGTGGGATACCGGCGCGCATCTAAATTACCTTACGTCAAGGGAGATATAAAGATGGAAGATGTCAATTATGATTGGGAACGTCTGTTTGCCAAATCGGAGCTTGTCCCGGCCATTGTCGTAGATGAAAGCACCAAGGCGGTGTTGATGCTGGCCTATATGAACCGGGAAAGTCTGGCCAAAACACGTGAGACGGGATATACTTGGTTTTATAGCCGTTCCAGGCAGGAGCTGTGGAATAAAGGAGCGACGTCGGGGCATTTGCAGCAGGTGGTCAGTATACGCGCGGACTGCGACGACGATACCTTACTCGTTACCGTCCGCCAGACAGGAGTGGCCTGCCATACGGGGGCATACAGCTGTTTCTTTAAGGAAATATGGAAGGAAGCGGAATCTAATGAGCAATGTGATGCATGAACTATACGACATCGTCCTGCAGCGCAAAGGCGTTCAGCAGGAGGGATCTTATACCTGCTATCTTTTTGAGAAAGGGCTGGATAAGATCCTCAAAAAATGCGGGGAAGAAAACGCGGAGATGATCATCGCGGCCAAAAACGGCGATCCGGTCGAGCTGGCCAACGAGATTGCCGACCTGACGTACCACGTCCTGGTGATGATGGCGCAGTGCGGATTGGATATCAGCGAGGTCGAAAAGGTTCTGGAAGAACGCCGGAACAAGATCGGCAACCTCAAGCAATTCCATCAAACGGACAAAAACACGTAACGTCTCACAAATGACGTAGCAAAGGAACCAGTCGGGTGAAATAAAACGGCTGCTTCCTGGTACGTATGTGAAAAATGGATGAAAAAATGTCAGGAGCAGGAAGGATCTCTGTAAAATAAATTTTTCGACTGCTCTTGACATTCCCTTTCTATCGTAGTATAATATATATCGTCGTCAAGACAAAACGAGGTGTGGCTCAGTTTGGTAGAGCGCTGCGTTCGGGACGCAGAGGCCGCAGGTTCAAGTCCTGTCACCTCGACCATATCGAGTCTGAATGCAGTTCGCGTTCAGACTTTTTTCTTTTTAAATGCTTTAGCACAAGAAGAACCCCCAGCTCGGCTGGGGAGAGTAAATAAACATTAGATTCAAGTACTGAGCGAAGCGAGATATAAACAGCAATTTTGCTACATAAGAAAAGCTGTGTTAGTACGCAAAGGCCCGTTTACGGGTTGTGGGGCAAGTGATGCAAGTGGTAGATCTTTTCAGTGCCTCTTGAGAGGCTTGCCGGTACGATGCCCTTCTAGGGCTTACTCAAGCCCCCGGCTTTGCCGGGGGGCCTGACTTGTCCGAACAAGGTTCTCGTGTCGGAGGTTGCATCTAAAATGACTCCCCTTCCAAAAAAGTATAGTACAAGAAATTTCCTGTACTATACTTTTTTCTTTTTATATGGTATACTCAAAATGAATTGTTCACGCATCTTGTTTATATCACTTAAGATTCTGCAAAATATTTTACCTGAAAGGGATGATTGATATGAAATATATCATATTATTTGTAGAAATATATAACAGGAGGGAAACTATGCTTTAAAAATGGAGGAAATCGTATTGTATAACGAAGAATCAATTATTTCAAAATGGATTTCCGATATGTACGACATGGATCAAACGGATATTAGTGATGTGGAATTTGCGTTGTCGGTTATCGGAAAAAAACAAACGTGTTCTTGACAAAACCACGCCGAGATTGATACAATTCCATACCCTCAAAAATGCCGTAAATCCGCCGTTTCTGGGCGGTTTTTCTATTTTCAACACTGTGGTGGCATAGGCAAAATGGCGGTTTTGACAAGGCGGTTCACCATTTTGGTGGTACTCTGTAACGATAGAAAAGCTATCGTTACAGAGTAGGGCTATCGTTAAGATGTGCTATGGTTTCTTTTTAGAGAGCTATCAACATACAGGAACAAGCGTTCTCGAATCGAGAGGGTAAAAACTCGCAATTTAATGCGAAAAGCTATTGTAATGAGGGCTGTCATGTGGTACAATATCTATTAAGTTCTCTTGATGGTTGAAGAGTCAGTATTGCCGTTTGTGGCTGTAAGAGTTGGAGGATAGGTATGGCAGTTTCATATAACAGACTCTGGAAGTTGTTGATAGATAAAAACATGAGTGTCGCTGAAATGCGCAGGGCCGCAGATATTGCACCCAACACGGTTACCCGTATGAAGAAAGACCAGGAAGTGACCATGTCAGTGCTTGAGAAGATTTGTGCTGTGTTAGATGCGGATTTCGGAGACATAGTTGAATATGTCAAAGATGCAAAATAGATTACTTTTTACCACGGAAAGACAGGATTGAGGTATTATGAATTCGATAGAATTATTTAGCGGGACGGGCGGATTGGCACTTGGCTTGCAGCAGGCGGGATTTGACCATAAGGCTCTTTTTGAGTGGGATAAGGCCTCTTGCGAAAACATCAAGGAAAATATCGCAAATGGATATCCGGGCGTTAGAGATTGGAAGGTATACCAAACGGATGTAAGAACCGTAAATTATAATGGCTATACGGGGAGTATCCAACTTGTTGCTGGAGGACCACCGTGCCAGCCATTTTCGTTAGGCGGAAAGCATCAGGCCTACAATGATAAGCGGGATATGTTTCCTGAAGCCGTGCGCGCTGTGCGCGAGACGCAGCCTGAAGCATTTATATTTGAAAATGTAAAAGGGCTTTTAAGGAAGTCTTTTAGCTCCTACTTTAATTATATTCTGCTACAGCTTCAGCACCCGGAGATCGTAAAAAAAGAGAATATGACATGGGAAGAACACATGTCGCTGCTGGAAAAGCACCACACGGCCGGGCATGACGATGGTCTGTCCTACAATGTTGTTTTTCGATTGCTGAATGCCGCTGACTACGGTGTGCCGCAATCCCGGCACCGTGTTATTATCGTAGGCTTCAGAAGTGACAGCAATATAAGCTGGAGCTTTCCGAATGCTACCCACTCACAGGAATCTTTGCTATATTCCAAGTGGGTTACCGGTGATTATTGGCAGGAACACGACATGAAAAAGCCGAGCGAAATGCCGCTGTCAACAGCACAACTGCGTTCAGTACGTCGTGCTGTTGAGGAAACGGACACACCGCTGCAGAGGTGGCAGACCGTTCGAGATGCGATTGGAGACTTGCCTAATCCCGCCGATGAGCATGGGGTTGGTGCTTACTATAATCATGAGTTCAGAGATGGCGCCCGGATTTATGCGGGGCATTCAGGCAGTAAAATGGACGAACCGTCCAAGACTATCAAGGCTGGCGCACACGGCGTGCCCGGCGGCGAAAACATGGTTGTACTGGATGATGGCAGTGTCCGCTACTATACAGTTCGAGAAAGTGCGCGGATACAAACTTTCCCGGATGATTATATCTTTAGTGCATCCTGGACTGAGAGTATGAGACAAATCGGAAATGCGGTGCCTGTGAAATTAGCGAAGGCAGTCGGCGACTCCGTCATTACACAGATGAAAGGACTGGTGAAACACAATGGCTAAGAAATCAGATTATCCGGTATTTGAACCCTTCAACCCACTGGATAAACGGCACTTGGGCGCAAGCGTAGCAAATGCTCTTTTGGAGTCTGAGACGTATCCTTTGCCGCCAGAGCCATTCATCGGAGCCGGAGTATATGCACTGTACTATCTGGGCGACTTTCCTGCTTATGAAGTTCTCGCAGAAGTAAACCGCAACGGCCAGTATGCCTGCCCCATCTATGTGGGGAAGGCGGTTCCTGACGGTGCCAGGAAAGGTGGACAAGGCGATGATGTTGATCCCGGAACGGCGTTATTCAAACGGTTAACCGACCATGCCAAATCCCTGGATGCTGCAACAAATCTAAAATTGGAGGACTTCCGTTGTCGATTTCTTTCCGTAGACGATATCTGGATTCCATTGACGGAGTCTTTATTGATTGAGAGGTTTAAACCGGTATGGAACCGCGTTTTGGACGGCTTTGGTAACCACGATCCCGGAAAAGGCCGTCATAGGGGCAGGATGCCTCTTTGGGATTGCTTACATCCTGGCCGTGCGTGGGCGGAGCGGCTTCAGCCCTGCGCTTTTACGGCAGAAGAACTGGAACAACGAGTCAGAGAGTATTTAAACGATGCATTATTGTAAGGCTATAAAGGTATTGCCAATTGGCGAAAGACAGCTAAATATTAACGGCATTTACGCTGAGTGGTGAATGAGAAAAGCCTACATTTTTCACTGTAGGGGGCGTTCATATGAGACAAAGCCGATCATTCAAGGAGTATGTTGAGAATAACCTCGATAATCAGAT
>CAMMMX010000009.1 GCA_946498095.1 uncultured Clostridia bacterium | reverse complement strand
CGCTCTTTTCCTTTGGAATGAATCGGGCAGACTCAATGGCGTCAATCATTGTCTTGAGCTCCGGAAGGTCAAACCGCCGACCGATCATATAATACCGTTTTTGCGTAGATGACTCTACGGCAATCTCTACTCCGAGCTCCTGAAGAGCCTTGATATCGTCACCGACAGTACCGCGTGAAGTGGAGATACCGTAGTCTTTGTCAAGTTGCTCTATGATTTGAGCAATCGTCAAGTAATGATCTTCATCTGTTTGCTCATAGAGCATTTTTGCCACATAGAAGGGGCGAAGTTTCGCTTTAATATCCATATGGACATCTCTTCCTTTGCACAGTAAATGTAATAATCCAATTAGTCTGTTTAAAAAAATTCCTCATGGAGCAGATCGTTTGCATCCATATCAATTATATCCGCGTCAACTAGACTATCAATATAATCATCCATAGAATCTGTAACAACGTTGCGCCAAGAACCGCTAGTTTTGAGCTTTTCTGCAAGTTTTGATGCAGGAATACGTGTCCCAAACAATTCATTGAATCTCTTTTCTAGAGCATTAATTGACATTGTTCCATACTCGGAAGAGATCCATTCACAGATTCGACTTAAACTTAATGAAGTGCTTTCAAGTGAGAGGATAATTCCTCCAGCTACTGAAATGGAAGCCACTGAATCTTGCTGCCTCATAATGCAAGTCAACATCCAATCATTCCCTTGTAGCTTTTTGACGATGGGTAGGTCTTGGATCTTATGCCAGATGCTTCGCCCGTTGAAGAAGGGGATCTCATAGTATACCGACAGCGTAGACTGTAACTCTCGTATATCGGCTGTCGTCAGCCCATACACTTCCTCAACTTTCGATCGAGACATTAATACCTTTGGTGCAGTCTCAATGTAATCTAAGGATTTCTTCTTTTTGTCTAGAGCCGAACCAAACATTGATAGATTGCTGATACGTCTGTCGAGGGTACTAAGATCTACAATGTCTTGACAGAAAATAACATCATCGAAGAAATTCATTGCAGTTCCATACGATGCTTTATACGCGTAAGCCGTATGAAGAATATACCCGATTCGTCTGAAAGCAGCTGCATTGATAGCATCGTGTGTGCTATGGATACAAATCTTGTCGAATAGAAGTTCTATATCTTCGATAAACCACAAAGGCTTCTCACCTAACGCAGAAAGGAAAGGTGGAATATCACAATCGCTAATAGATGGAGCATCTATAACATATTGTCCATCAATATAGTATGCTCCCACAGTGTTGGAAATCGTAGGATTTCCTTGTGCACTTTCTTTGCGCAATCCGTATCTTTCTTCGTAAGCTTCGTAATAATCCAAGTAAGCAACAGGAGAGATTTCTTTCAGAAGTTTTATGGCTTGCATTTCTTCTGATGCATCACCTAGTACAATTACAGGAACTCTACGGCAATGAATTGAAAATGATTTTTCATTCCACAATGATATCGAAGACTTAATGACATAGAACAGTTCATAACCATCTCGAATGTCTAACTCTTCCATGACATCTTGATAATCGCGAAAAATAAGGTCAGAGGAAATTACCATATTCTTGTATTGACCAAAATCAATCGTCTTCCATACAACTCTAGGATCCGCTGAACAATATCTGACCTTATTATCGCGGTTAAAAACAACTCCGGTTGCATTGCGCAAATGATTGCCAACTGTACGTATGTTTATTTTTAGCCTGTCCGCAGGATAGCCTTTTCTTTCTATGTATCTGTAATACTCTGTCTCAAACTCTTCAATGCTGAGAGGATTATCAGAATTTCCGATCAAGACTCTCATTACCATTTCTGTTTTTGAAACAGTCTTTTTATCATCCTGCACTTCTTCATCGTCTAGAAAAAGTGAAAGCTGGTCTTTCCACAATCCGGTATACTCTTCTAATGATTTTCTTGTAAGCGCAACTTTGCCGCGAGAATATCGAATGGAAAGAAACTCATAGCCTTCCTCTGATATTTCGGGAAATGCTCTTATAAATTGTGTCTTGAGCAAATGAAAATGCTTATATGGCTCACTGAAATAATCCTCAAAAAGCATGGGAAATTTGCGAATCATTTTGACGGTAATCTGTCGAACTCGTTCACGAGTCAAATCAAATAAGTCACCAATATCCTGAAGGTTCTCACCCTCAGTTCTGAACTTAAGTATTTGAGCCGCCCTATCTTCAGGATCACATATCTTATCATATGCTTCAAGAAACGAGTCACGAGAGACGAGAAAAACATCTCTGAGTTTGACAATTATATTACCTTCAAGGGCTGTATCAACAAGGATCTCCGGATCAAAAGGCAAATTAAGTGATGCTATATGGTCAGATACAGCATTTGGGGTAATCATCCCTCTTATCGAGATGGATTCCCAAAAAGACTTAACCTCGCTACGAATTTCAGGTAGTAAGAGAACAGTTCTAAGCGCTGCATCTCGGTCGCTTGCTGGGATCTTTTCAGAGCCGCCAGTTCTTACGATAAAGTCATACAACTGCTTCCAGTATAAATGCATTATCGGTTCGAGAGACGAGGAAACCCATTGCAAGAGATTTTTCAGATCAGCATTAGTAGGCTCCTGTTGAGTTCCGTTTTCAAACACGATATTCTCCCGAATCCACAAACTGATAGAATCCCGTATTTCCTCAACAGATTTTTTCCCTAAGCCCTTCATCTGGGCGAAATCAGGCTCAGCCAGTAATGCGACCTTATCAATTGTTAAGCAACCAGCTCTATGAAGGGCATTATATGGACGCACAGACAAACCCAGTTCGTCAATAGAGTGGCGGGACATCTCAGCCAATTGCTCGTTGGAAAACCCCATAGGCTCCGTACTTTCAGCAGAGTTCCCATCGATAACTTGCTCAATGATTAAACCCGTGTTTTGTAAAACGCTTTTGATCTCATCAAGCGTCTTTACGCCGATATTTCTCTGTTGAGCAATACTCTCAATAGGTGTATCAATTAACTCTTCAAAGGTATGTATTCCCATCCTATGCAACACATTACTTGCACGAACAGAAAGATGCAATTGTTCTATAGGTGTCCCAGCCATTTCTATCACCGTTTATTCTTAATACTCAGGGCGAAGTAGTTGATCATCATCGTCACCGTCGCTACGGCTTTCTATGAGTGAATGCTGATCAAAAATTGTTTTGTACGCATAATCAACCGTTTCATCCATGCTAATAGTTGCGCTACTTGAGAAGCTATCATACAGAATCTCAATTCCACCTAAAACATACGCATTGAATAGCGCAAGGGCTTCTCGCATGATGTCAACTTCTTCCTGCGTAACAGGAGGAACGGCGTTCTCATCCATTTTATCTCTATACCGGAAGCAGATATTGGCACGCTCTTCCGGCGACCAAGACTTTGTAGTATCAGCCAGAATAACTGTTCGGAACAACTCATTACACTTTACATGCTCTGTATTAAAAGCATCCGAGTAGATTCTTGCTCTATCAGTTGAATCCGACTGCTCAGCTCGTCGTTCGTATAACGCGCCGAGTGCTGCCCCCGCCATATATACATCAATGTATCGCTTAAATGCCTTTGCATCATTGACAAGGTATTTGATATAAGTGGCATGTTTGCCATAAATGGTGTAATCGCCTTCAAACATTGCTTCTCACCTCACTCCTCGATTTCCGTATGCGACTCAGAATACTTTCTGAGTTTACAGTACTTACCAACTCTATCAGCCATTACAGGTTCAGCATATTGCCAGTCCTTCTCCATTACGAACATAATGACCTGATTGGCTACTTCAGGAAGTACCGCAGAAATGTTCTTGATGTGAGTCTCATCAGCATTAGAGAACGGTGCATCCATAACGAGCGGATACGCCTCGTTATCCCACGAAATCGAATCAGTTGCGCTATGCCCTAATGTTGCTTTCTCTTTCGCTAGATCTACAAGACCTGCAATAAAAGCAAAGTTCTTAACTCGCTTGAGTCCTTCAGACTCTCCGGTTACAACTTCCTTTCCGTTGAGTTGGGCAAACAGTGTTACATGGTACTGCTTATCAATCTGAACCCGCCGCTGACCATGGTACATCTTTCCAAAAGTATCGTTAACTCGTTCCTGAAGCCGCCCGCGCATTTCTTGCTCCTTTTCGGCATATGTCTCATCAATCCAGTTGCAAATTTGCTCCGCGTAAGCAATGTACGCTATGAGTTTTTTGTTTCTTTCAGAGGCAGACACCAAACTGTCGTACAATTTTTGCGCAGACTCGATAGCACTCTGACAAGCACCGATGTCTCTATCGCATCTGGCTTTCTTCTCAGTCATTCGCTTAATGTTCTCTTTAATGCGGTTCATGTCAGCTTCATAGCTGCCCATGTTCTCTTTCCCGAAAATGCTCTCATCAATTCGAGCGATTTCGTCTTCAAGCGAAGCTATACTATCTCTGTGTTTCTGAATTTCCTTATATTTTTGCTCAATTGTTGGATAGAACAAAGAGACATTTCTTCGGTCTACAGTGAGAAGCTGTTTGAAATTCTGGATGGCAGTTCCGATGTGTGCAGGCGGCACATAGCGAAGCTCCTCAAGGATGTGAAGGTAAGCACTGTTCCCGGTTTTCCCATCTTCGCTAACCTCAAGCTCTGCGCCACAAATACATCTTCTTCGCTTAATAATATCCCGGATTGAAGATTCAGTCATATCACGGATTCCGCGATCATCAACATTTGCGTCAACCAAGCAAGTTTCGGCTTGATCCATTAGCGGAAGCATGAAATATGTAATTGCTGAATTGCTGAAAAAATCGAGGAACAGCCTGTTGCAGGCTTCTAATTCTTTCCGCTCACTCTCAAGTCTACCCTCTAAGACTTGCTTTTTTCGCTGTAACTCTGCTGTGTTTTGATTGTCTCGCAGGATTTCAGCAATTTTCTCTTTTTGAGCATTGAGAGAAATAAGCTCTTTTTCAGCACTATCTATCTCTCTTTCAAGAGCCTCCATGTGTTCGGTTTCACGAGCAATGGTCTCTTGCGCTTGCCTTGCACGCTCATCACCTGATGAATCCAAAGACGCATTCCACTGCCCAATTGCAGTTGCCTTTAGCGTGCGGGAACCCAAATGTTTCCGAGCATTGCCAACGGCAGCAAGCCCAAGGAGACCCCGGACGGCATCAGATAGGTCTTTCCTCGAACTAATATCTGAAACACGTTCTGTATCAAAGAAGAAGTAGCCTGATAAGGATTGAGGAAGAATACTGTTGATAATACGTTGTTCTTCACCCTCTCGAACTTGCTTAGTAATTCCATTTTCTTTGTAAGAAACAGTAAGTTGGTATTGTAATGCAGTCCAATTGCCGTATCCGCGATCAACATACGGTTGTTTACGAAGGATAATGTATTCCATGCCCTTATGTTCAAGGATCACTTCTACATATACTTCACTCTTTTGCTGAACACCAGCAAGTTCATTAGATACTTCTAAGTTCAGCAGAAAATCCGGATTACTGTCCTTGGGGAAATCGGCAATACCATATAAGCACCAGTTAAAAGCTTGGAGGATAGTGGTCTTACCGAAGGTGTTATCACCGAGCAAAACGGTCACATTCTTCTTAGGATCATTGGAAAACACAAGTTTTTGCTTGCCTTTGAACTGTCTAAAATTGTGCAATGTAATGCATTTAATCAACATGACGCTAACACCTCCTTAATCCGCGTTTTTTTCAATGATTTTGCGGATTACCTTTACCATATCCTGAGTAGCATATTCTCCGGTTTTAAGGTTCTGCCGCTCTGCGGAGATGATAAGTTTCTTCATCTGAGTTAGTTTCTGTTCGCTAATAGGGACTTTTTTGATTTCATCAGATAACATTCCCACTTTCCTCCTCGCCTAATAATTCTTCTTCAGTTATGTTAAATCCATGCTTGAGTTCATATAGCAAATCGAATGTGAGGGATGGGTTTTCTGCAATGTCTGCAAAATCCATCATACGAATCAGTTCCCTCTTAATTAAGCCCTTTGTTGACTCAATTATTGCATCATTCTGAGAGGCAAGCGTTTCAAAAGGAAACGGCAAAGTTATGAAGTCATAGATTGCTGCATATTCCTTGCCCGGAAACTTTCGGAGTACTCTACCACGCCTCTGAATATACTCTTTAGGATTAGTACTGCTTGCTAGTATGAAAGCTGTTTTAATGCTCGGAATATTCACGCCTTCATCAAGGCACTTTATCGCAACTAATGCTTGGAGTGTTTCACCGTCTGCAAATGCCGCACGTATCTGTGCTCTTTCTTGGGCAGACTCTTGAGAAGTAAACCGACCTACTCTCATTCCTAAAGTATTACCCAGCATTTCAGCCACGAGATCAATTTGCCTCCGGCCAAAGTCACTATCGTCCTCATCTCGCACAGTAGTAGCTCCGCAATAAACAAGTATATACTTGTCATCTACAAAAGGCGCAATCTGCTTTTGTAGTTCTGGCAGCTTGCCTTTCGCTCCAGCAATTATTCTAGCTCTCTTTATTAGAAGCTGTTTAGCGTGTTCAGTAAGAACAACTTTTCCGTTCTTTTTACGAATTGCCTTTGCCAATTGGCTGGTAATCATTAGGTATTCTGAAAGCTCATCTTGATCCAAATACGTGAGAACCGGGTAATAGTAGTATCTGGTCAACATTTGGCTATCAATGGCATCCTTCAGAGAATAAATAATACACTTTTCCCCAAAATACCCTGAGAGCGCCGCAGTTCCAATCTCATCATTATGGCGGTCAATAGTAGCGGATAAGCCCAACCTATAACAGATATTTTCAGGCAAGCATTTTCTATAGTTTTCTGCGCCCATGTTATGCGCTTCATCCACGACATAAACAACATCATCAGAAAGAAGTTGTACCTGCTCCTGAACACTTTTCGTCACGAATGATGCGTTCGTCGTAATGAAACAGAAGAAATCAGATACTCTCAGATTGAATGAGCGGATGGCCTGTTCAAGGTTCTTTTTCCAATTCTTTTGAGGAGAACTGGAGTACCCAACTATCGGCTTAATGCCAAATCTCACTATGTCTTCCACCCATTGTTCAACCAAGTGTTGGTAAGGGCAAACAATTATGATTCCAAGCCTTCTCTTGTTATCCCTGAATAGCTGTTCAATGCTAGCTAATGCTGTCAGCGTCTTTCCAGTACCAGTAGCCATATCATAAATCCCGCGATAGCCATTGGTCTTCCAGTTCTGTATTGCAGTTTCCTGATAAGGTCTTATTTTGAAGTCGGGCGGCAAATACATTGCATCTAAAGGCTGCTCATCTTGTGCAGAATCTGAAACAGCGGAATGCTTTGTGCTTAGAGAGCTATTGAACGAGTACACTCTGTCTCTAACGGCTTCGGGAAAAGCCATTGTCTCAATCCCCGGTTCATAATCGTCCCAAATTGCCTGAAAAGCCATCTGTTTTTGAAACACTCGTTCTCTATCATTTGTCCATGAACAGAAGACATCAAAGGATTCGTAATTTGATGAGAAGGCATTCTCGCTTTCGTTCATAGAACCGGAAAAAGCAACTGCATTCCCTTCGCGGTCACTCATAATTCCCATCTTTTCATGGTACATTGCGATTTCGTTTTTCGAGGAAAGAAATGCTATTTTTACATCTAGAACGCCCTTTGCTATGAGTGAAGCTATATAGGATAACCTTTCAGATTCCTCAATTGAGGACGGATCTACAACACCACGCAGCAATGCCCGCTCTATAATCTTGCGGACTTCATATCCTTTGCTTATTTCATCAATGTCTTCTTGTGAAAGTCGAGGAGAGGCAATAATCTGAATCTTTCCTCCATTAGCAACTAATCCCTCAACGCCTTTTGATATTGCAATGAGGGCAGAGGAGGAGAAAAAACCCACGGCTCTTTGGTAAAGGATAGATTCCTGTAGTACCGGAATATAAAAATCAGTTACCACGTTATCAAGGAGCGATCTGTATTCGTTTTTGATATGAATATCTGCCAGACTCATAACAATCCTCCTCCCTAAATGTTTTCTGAAATGTAGTCAAGCGCATGTTCAAGCTCAGAAAAATCGGCTTCATTTGTGAAATAGCTTACACTAAATCTTATAGTGCCGGCAGGATATGTTCCCAAATTTTTATGAGCTAACGGCGCACATTGTAAACCAGTTCTCACAGAGATGCCTAAACGATCAAAGATGCTCCCACAACTCTCACTACTTATACCTTCTATCAAGACAGATACTACTCCGACATACTTATTATCTGGCTCTATACCAACCAAACGAATAAAGTCATATCTGGAAAGCATGTCGATCAGTCTTTTTCGATTCTTTTGTTCTACATCTCGAATTGTTTCAACCCCGATTTCTTCAATCCAGCGAAGCGCAGCGTTAAGTCCAGCTATTCCGACAGAATTCATTGTTCCCATTTCGTAGCGTTCAGGCACAGAAGTTGGCATATCTTGATTCGCTGAGTCAAAGCCAGTGCCGCCGAATAGCACAGGGTGTAAGTTGGCGGTTGGTTTCATAGCGAAGCCAGAAATCCCTGTCGGGCCATAAAGAGTTTTATGCCCCGCAAAAACAGCAAAATCAATAGTCTCTAATCCTGTATTACAGGGAATAAGTCCAGCTGTCTGAGCCATATCAATTACAACAGTGGCTCCCTGTTGTTTTGCTAATACGGATAGTTCCTCTACTGGTGCTACCAATCCAAAGACATTGCTTGCATGGCTCATGATGAGAACATCCGGCTTGTTCTTACTGAACTGTTGCCTTATCTCATCTATGTCATACCTTAAATGTCCGTCCACATTGAGCTGTAATACAGCAACCTTCCCTAACAATTCAAAATGGTGTAGAGTTCGGGTAACGGCATTATGCTCAAATGGCGTGATGTATACAGTTTTTCTTTCTCCTTGAAGCAACCCTTGGATGATGATGTTAAGAGCTATCGTTGCTGTTGGAGTAAAGACAATCTGCTTTGCCGGGCAGTTCAGTAGCTTTTGTAGTCTAGATCGAGTATCGGAAACCAATTGCCCGACAGACATTGCTTGTGCGTAAATTCCTCTTCCGGCACTAGCACCATTTGCTCGGTAGTACTGATCCATGAACGTATAGACACTATCCGGCTTTGGAAAAGTTGTTGCTGCGTTATCGAAATATGCCATACAAACACCTCTTAGCAGAGCTTTTTCAGTACCTCCATAAGAATTTGACGTTTCTCGGCTTCTGTAACTGCCTGTCCAAATGAGTCGAGATCCGCAGTTATCTTGTTTAACAGAAGCTTTCCTCGATTACTTGTCAACACTCTTTCGAATCGTCTTGTCTCAAGGCTACCATCAGAAGAGGCAAAAGTTATTTGATAAGTATTGCTCTCTATGGGTTGCTCTGAATGGGATTTGCTGACTTCGCCCCGAAATGCTTCAGCAGTATTTTTGTGTCGCTGCAAGTTGTTAATGCATATTTCAAGGGTCTGATCATTCCAATCTTCAATCCTCAAATCAGTGGTCACCTTTGCAAGGCGTGCTATGAAAGTATCTTCATCATTTGAGATTGCTTTAAGTAGCGCCAAGCATCTCTCTGTTCCATCTGAAAAAAGTTGTTCAAAAACTTTCGGATCAAGACTCTCACACCAATCTCGAATGACCGACGTGAGCGACATCTGGTTAATGTACTCGCGCTTTTCTTTGGGTAAAAACAGAATTTTTACTTTATAGCTGAGATAATGTCGAAGGCTGTTCAGCGCATCGTCATAATACCGCTTAGCTCCACTGATATTATCTGCAACCCCTACAACAAAACCAGAATAACCGAACGCTTGGGGAATCGCTTGGAACAAGAACTCATGGCCGGATGGGTTCTGCCTAAGCAGCCTGATAAACCCAGCATATCCTTTGTCAATGCGTTTCCCATCAGGCGCAGTTTTCATTTCTTTAACGTATTTAGGCAAAGAGACATACCAGCGTTTCATAGCGGAGATGATATAATCATATGGACTGGCATTTTTCTCTGCCCCTACAATAGCATCACAAAACACGCTCTCCATTCTCTGAACGAATTCAACCTTATCCGGATTCCAGTCAATATACTCTAATTGATATTTCTCCGGGAGAGCATTTATTTGCATTATTGTTTCAGCAGTAATTGCTACTTGCCCAAAGCGATCCTTTATGATGATCTGCTGCTTATACTCATGTAATACAGCTGCAAGATAGATTGGAACTAGCTCTCTGCGGAGTGCAATCCCGCCTTCAGGAGAACAAAGCGTTTCGTAAAGTGATGCGAAGGACTGGCACCCCTTCTCTCTAGCCATGCCAATGAATGCCTTTATCTCTCCCAGCATGTTTCCAATCATGGGGTTCTGACTTGGGTTAAGATTGATTTTTATATCACCCGCCGCGTTCTCAATTACACCAGTACGAACAAGAGTGCTGCGCATAATGGATACTTCTTGCCCTGTACCTGTCAGGCCAAGGTTTGGTTCGAGTTCAGAGCGAAGAAGTGCCGCAACGACTTTGTTTCTGCTATTCCTTGCCATAGAAGTTGCTTCATTCCTGTTTAGTGCTTCGTTATTGATAACAGGAGTTTTAGCATAGACTACATCACAAACTCTGGACAGCAGCTCAGACAATGCTGCTTTTCTTTTTATAGGTTGGACTTCTCCAGCATAAACATAAGCTGACTGGAATCGTTCCGGTCTGATGTATGAAGAGATATAAGAAACGATTAAGTCACGAAGATCCTCATATACAACCTCATATTCATCAAATAAAACCTTGTCCCCAGTGGCATGATCACGCAAGTCTATTACAGCCTTAAATTCACGAACATATTGCTCGATCTCACGATACGACTTAGGAATGGCGAAAATGGCTCTACTATAATTACGTGATACTACTTCTGCCTTTTTCCTAAGATTCTGAACAGAATCGGCGGATTGAGGTAGCAAGCCTAGGATTATGCCATCAGATGTGTCGTCATTGATTATAGAATCTAGGACTTCTTTCTGATCTAGGCTATCTTCGCCAACAAACCGGAATACAAAATACCGGATCATCTCATGCGCGTCATTGTACCTAGAAGGATATAAATAGTTCTCATAATTGACACTATTCAGTGCTTCTTCAACCGATACAGACCTGCGCTGAGCTTCAACTGCGTCGCTAATCTTTTGCTGAATATCTACCCCTGAAGACTGCTTGAGCTGAAGATAATTGTTGCTTCTTTTCAGGTAAACGACATACTCTTTCTCAATAAGGCCATTAATTGCAGCATCAATTTCTTCATGTGAATACTCTCCGGAAAAGATCCCGAACAACTCTTCTTTTGTAGGCCTAAGCTTTTCAAACTGTTCGAGAATATAGATAAGGGAAATACATTTTACTATCTTGCTTTCAAGGCTATCCCCATCCAGTTCCTCAAGAATTATCCCTGTTAGAACATAGTTTTCATGCAGAGAGCCAGAATAAACCTCTTTCTTAAAAAGCGGTTCAAAGTAGTCATATATCCGATCAGGCGTTATGAGTGAAAAAGCCAAATCATCGTAAGCTTCCAAATATGATGGCAGCGTTGATTGCCCGTTTGAAGACAAGAACGTGAAAAGGGTACGTTCATTCTGCGCCACACGCTCAGAAAGACGAGGAAGAATAAACGTCGAAACTGGATGCAGCGGATAACAGCCAACAATAGTCTTTTTAACCTCATCCTCAGTCATTCCGGAAAAGACCGGATGAGATAAGTACCTTTCTTTTAACGTAGCGAATTGTTTATCATTGCTTTGGCAGAACATATCCCAAAGCTTTTTTTCTTTTTGAATGACCGACTCGATTATTTCATATGTTTGCGAAAAATTATTGCTTAAGCGGACATGAAGAAATCGCTCAGACACTCCACGCCAGCCATCAACTTTCTGCTTAGGAAGCACATCAATATAGTTCGCAATTTCTTTATGGGAGATGAGCATAATGTGCATCTGGAGGGAGCCACTGCGGTTGCATTTCTCCGCAAAATCTTGGAGCATCTTTGTATCGCTCACAGATGCCGCAGCGATATTTGCTTCCAGATACTTGCTGAACTCATCATATACAACGAAAACGCCCGTAAAGCCTTTCTTCCGAAGGCCTTTCGCTGCATTTTCATAGAGTTCAACCACGTCAAATCCTAAGAAAGGATTAAAAACACTACCGGCAGTAAGCGCGGGATAGATTCGCTCAAACTCCTCATACGCATGGGTATCAAAGCTCTTAAGCTGGTCAACAAACACCGTTGTAGGTACAGAGACTAATTCTGAAAATCTCTGATAGGTATCTGGAAACTCCATTTCCCATCTTTGAATCACTTTTATCGCTGCTTCGTAGTTTGTTTCGGGCATGATATCGAGATAATCATTGCTGGAAAGTGTACGCTGCAATGCTAGTAAAAAAGCTTGCGTCAGGCTTGTGTTGCTGCCTGTTACAATGATAGGCAGAATTCGGTCTTCACTTTCATAGTAGTTGATTATACTCTGATGCAGCTTCGTTCCCTTGATTTTCACAAGGGTTTTCTCAAAAAGAGAAAGATCTTTTTTCATCAGCAGGGAAAGGATCATGAGCATGATGTGTGACTTTCCCTTGCCATATGCACCAATAAGCACTCTCGCCCTATCTGTAGACGAGGGCAAGGTGCTTAACAGAATATCCTCCAGCAAACCTAAGGCAGATGCTGTAGGTATAAAGTTTTTGATTTTTTCTTCATTGTTCAGGTCATAACCGATATTCACGGAATACTGGAATCCTGAAGCAACCGAAATCATTTTGCTCATATAGCTTCACCTACCGCACTATTTCTTCGTAGTACTTCTTAACGCAATCAATAAACGTGTATTCTTCGTTCAGCTTTATATAATCGAGGCCAGCGGTACGGACAATTCGCAAAAGGCCTGTCCGTTCTGCTTTATGAAGTATCTCTATCATTGTAATAGAATCCAAGTTAAACACTCTACCAATGTTGCATGGGGCAGACAAGAGATTGCTAAGACTTATTTCTTTATTGCCACTTGCTTGCTCATAAATCACAGCTAGTGCGATCCAAGGATCTATTGTTTCAGCTGCCGGGATGCTCTTCTTATACACAACATTGTTGCCAGTCTTTCTAAGTATGTCAATTAAGCCCAACTCACCAAACGGACAATCAATATTATTTTCAGGAGACACCCTTGTTGAAGACGTTTTTCCTCTGGAGACATAGGTGCTAATGATACATGAGAAGTCATCATTCAAGGAGCGAACGGCGGCTTGCTCTTGTGCCATTAGAATATAATTTTGAAGGCTTTGTACGAACTCTTCTCTGGTAAACTCGACCATGTTGAATTCGTTGAAAAAGAAATACCAAGCAGTAGCATCCATTTTGTTTTTTGCGAGTTGATATTGAAGGAGCCACAGCGTTCCGATCTCTTCAATATACGGATCTTGATCATAAATAATCTGACCAAGCTCAGTTAAATACTGGAATCTTTGACCCTTTGATGGCTCTTCTGTCAGCCCGACTGCCTGCAACCAATAGCGGAGCGCTTTTACCATATTGGCACCTATGCCAAGTACATCCATAGGATTCCGATCTTTATCTTTTGTGATGAATACATCCTTATCAGCAATGACATTTCTCATGCCCTTGCTAAGCCATCCTTTACGGATAAAGAATGTATCATGCGCGCGAAACTTCATGTCCATTTTTCCCTCCGCTACTTTGTTCGCAAGTACTTATCCATCATGCATCCACCATCTAGGTATTTCGCAGTCATGCACATTTTACAATGTACGCATTTGCTGGGATCGATATAGTATGAATCCCCAACGATTGTTATTGCTCCAGCGCGACAAATGGACTCGCATTTCAAGCACTTACGGCAAGCATTAAACTTTCTTATTTGATACCCAACCATCCGTTGCAAATCATCATGATCTGCAACATTCATGGTCTTGACTTTAACTGCATATTCATAACCATCCTGACTGAACGGCTGAATGGAAAGAATAGGGACATTGGTTCTATTGTCCAATACTACAACTTCACGTAAAAGCTTCTTTCCCAACTCAGGTGCCACTTTTCCAAACGGGACAAACATGCCAACAAGTTCATCGTCGTAAGGTCGAACAAGGCTATATATCTTTGCATGATCCTCCGCAGTACAGTTGGTGAACCGGATCTTCACATCTCCAGCAGCAGGAAGACCGTTACCACCTTGACGTGCTTTCCACTTTCCAGAGTCAACGTAAACCTCTGGATCGGGTTTTCCTATTTTCTCTGCAAAAGCAATAAGGAAAGACCTCCATTTTTTTGACTGCTCAGGCATATAGATTCGTGACAGAAATTGCGCCCTCTGATTATTATTCGGGCAGCACCAGCAACCAACGCGATCATATCCAAGTCGGTACGCGTCATTGAAATCCACTTTTTCAGCAAGCAGATATAGCCATACATCTATATCTTTCCAAAAGAAAATCGGTGATGCTACTGTCTGTTGCTGTATTTTAACGGCTTCCGCGTTATCTTCAATTCGGTTATACTTACTCCTACTAACAGATTCCGATTTTCTGATCCCGTAGAAGGTAAGGATCTGTTGGTTCCGATAAAAACCATTGATAACTCTTGTGATAGGGCCGGTTTTGAACATCGAACAACACCACCGCATCATTCGTGCGGGTGGGCCGATATCCTCACACACATCGTAGAATACCTGCTCATCATTCCTTGCAATTTCAAAAATTGCCTGTGGGTGGTTTTCTCTGAAGCGGTGAGCATACTCAATGGTTGACGGGAATTCTAGTGTAGTATCACCGAATATGTGCACCAAGCTCGGATTACTTAGTGCCTTAACAACCACATCTGCGGTTGCCGTTGAATCCTTTCCTCCAGAGAAAGAAATGACAATTCTTTCTTCATCAAATTGTGCCGCAGCATGCCGCACAAACGCAAATGCTTCTTCCTTAAGGAGGAACAAACGATCTTTGTTCGCAAGCACGAACCGATCAATGATTTCATTGAAATACTCATACGAGTTATCGGAAGAATATTGTGACAGTTTCTCGGCAAGCATGTCTGTGTCCGCTGTTTGGAATGTACTCGCAGAAAGCGCAACAGACTTTCCGTCAATATAGTATCGACTGTTAGATGCCCATACAGATTTTCCGGCAAACTCGTTAGGCTTTTTATCAAGAAGCAGCTCTAACAGTAATCGCTCTTCAGGGAACACAGGACGAAGATCAGCGGAAAGGTGGCGAGTTTTTCTGCCACAAATGGGACAGATTTCTCTTGCTGCGTCGTTTACAGAACGAATAATTGGCACATTACATTCGCCACACCACATGATCTCTACCGGAGTATCTTCTTCAGTAAATTGCCCACAAATTGGGCAGTTTTTTTCATTCGTCTCTATGTTGCAGTTTCTACACCACATTTGCAGGCCTCCTTCCCAAGCGAAGAGTAAGGTCGGTTTATCTATTATCAATAAAACATGTTGCAATACTAGATCAATACAAGAAGGATTCATTCTTCAATGACTTCCATAAGATCCCCAATATCGCAATGAAACACCTTGCAGAGATTCAACATGACCTCCATGTTAATCGGTTGGTCTTTGTTCAGCTTAGTCATGGTATATGAGCTTATTTCGGCTGCTTTTGCAAGATCACTCTTTTTCATCTCGTTATCTTTCATTCGCCGCCAAAGTTTATCGTACCGGACTTTCATATGACACCTCCAGACATACAGGATGGGCTTCTGCTTGCCACTCACAATAATACCTTATTTATCTTACCACAAGAATTGCTTTTTTTCAATGCTTTCAGTCAAAAAACAAGGTTAGTATTTCAGAGGTGCGACAAATATCTTTCACCTAATGATGGGCGGTGTGTAATACGATTAAGCAGTAGACAGCCTACGATCTGTCTACTGCTTAATGATGTTACAATTAATGACGCTTATTCCGCTAAGTTGATAATCTGAAGCCCGTTTTCTCTGGCATAGTTAACGGTATAATACGTCCCGCCTCGATCTTCCATCAGATAACAAATACACAGACTGCTGTTATCCATGAGGTGTCGGTTTCTCTTATGCATACACCCGCGATAATACACTTCCGAAGTATAGACGACTTTGTCAGCTGCTGCCTTTATCCGCTCGTACTCATCTATATCCGTCTGTTTCCAGCCAGAGGTTTGTGATTTACAAGGAAGAACAAGAATAAGCTTTATATCCGGGTAACGTTCTTTCAGTTTCAAAACCGTTTGAGCTGCAAGCGTATCAAAGCCCAACGCTCCACCGGCACCAAAATACACATATCCGGCTTGAATACTTCTTTCTATTTCTCTTTCCAAACGATGCTTGATCCCTGGGCGCTTTAGAGGAGGAATGTCTCTGTGACCCGTAAAGCAAGCTGTTTTATCTTTCATACCGTACCACTCCCATCGACTCTTTAATACAGTATATCAGAAAATAATGAACAATTCCACACTATTGGTTATTTCGTCTGCCGTATAGTTTGTGTATGGGGGCACATTCAAAACCTATACTATTAGTGATAGTACCACACTAATAGGAGGTGGAGAGGTGCAGTATAATTCTATCGGAACAAATATCAGAAAGTTCCGAACTGAGAAAAAGCTGAGACAGGAAGACCTGGCTGAACGAGCCGGCCTTAGTGCTAACTATATCGGGATGGTGGAACGGGGGGAGAAGATCCCGTCCCTTGAATCTTTCATCAGCATCGTGAATGCCCTGGGAGTATCGGCAGATATGGTGCTACACGATGTTCTCGAAACAGGGTATGAAGTGAAGGGTTCTTTATTGAATGACAAGCTGAGAAACCTTCCGAAACACGACAGAGAAAAGATATTTGCCGTCATTGAGACAATGATAAAGCACAGCTAATCAACGTTGCCATTGCCGGATTATGCCGCCCTCGTTGGGTGGCATTCTTTTTTTGTGTTCTTTATTCTGCTGTAGTATCTTTTCAGGTGGGAAGTTCGCCTTCTCCCTCCATGATGAAAGGTACCACCTTCCATCAAGAGGGCAGACGTCCCCCTTGGTGAAAGATGGTATTGAAAAAATCATCGTTTCAGCGAATAGAGTAAACTGCTCTTGCCGCCATGCTTCCGGTATCGCTGCTCAGTTTCCAGCAGTCCGGCTTTACGCAGGTCCTGAAGAGCTCTGCGAACAGTCGACTGCGACAGCTTGAGCTCACGGGCAATGGTCGGGATTGCAGGCCAGCATTCGCCGTCCTTATTCGCACGATCCAAAAGATAGATATAGACGGACTTCGCTCGGTGAGGAAGATCCATCCTGTACAGAAAATCAAGTCTGCCCATCAGAAGCCTCCATCGGGACAGGTTCCGGCTCCGGTTCAACAGTCACCTGCTTGTGTGATGGCTGAGAACCGCCTTTCTTGCCGTCCTTTTCGGTTTGATCGGGAAGAGGCTTCGGTTGTCTGCTTCTGCTCCGATTGCTTTTGGGAGGCTGATGGTTCTTTGCTTCCGTCTGCTTTGGTTCTTCCATCTCGCTGCCTCCAGCGGTGACGTCGCCCTCGAGCAGGGCTTCGGGATGATACTTCCTTACGATACCGTCCATCAGCTCTGCTTTGTTGGCGTACTGCACCTTTCGATTTCCGTTCTCAGCAACGGTATAGGGATGGTCTTTGTCAAACTCAATGCCCCATTTGAAAAACAGTTTGAGGTGAACTCGCATGGGATGGACGCCGGTCTTCATCACAACAAAATCGCCCTTGGGCAAGGACTTCAGCTCATCGGGCGTAAGGAGCGGCCGTTCCATCATCTGCAGAGATTCGGACGGATCGTTCTTGCTCCTGGAAACCGAGCCGGACATGACCGTGCGGCTTCCAAGTGCCTTTGACAAGGTATCCGCGGACGAACTGTTTGGCGCAAAGCCGCCGAACAGCGTGATCTGCGTATTGTCTACGATGATCTCGCCGCCTTCTTTGCCGTAGTTTTTCTCGAGCTGGGCGAAGGACTGGATGATCGGGACAATCTGCAGACGTCTGGAACGAGATGCGCTGAACATCATCTCCGCAGATTCGATCTTCGGCAACGTACCGAACTCATCGCAGAAGAACACGCAGCGGTTTTTGAGCTGACCGCCGTTTTCATCTGCAACGGCCAGGATCTCACGATAAAGCTGCTGGATGATAAGGGAAATCATGAAGAAAGTGTTGGGGTTTTCCTCCGGCATGATGATAAAGATGGCAGACTTCTCACGGCAGAACTTCTCGGCATCGATCTCCGTATCGAAGCACAGGAGTTGTTCCAACTCTGAGTCCAGGAAGGAGTTGAGTCGGGACAGTGCTGTTGACATGACGGACGCCATACTCTGCTCGGCGGTGTTCAAGGCGGCTCCGGCAAACCATTTGGCTTTGTGATCGTTGGGAAGCATCTCCATAAGCTGCTGGAACTGATTCTTACCTTTCTTTCCCGAAGGCGCCAACAGTTCCTGAATGATCTTGAACACAGATACTATGTGCCGTTCCTCCGGCTTGCAGAACTCTGCAACCAGCAGGATCGTTGCCGTCAAGAGTCCTTCGGCCGCGTCGTAGAAGTAGGCGTTCTGACCGAAGCTCGCCGCATCCATGCCGGAGAGAATGATGGTCTTAGAAATAATCTTCGCATACTTCTCAGCCTTCGCTTTGTAGACGAGTGTGTCGGGATTTGCGGAGTACAGATCCATATACTTATTGACCAGGTGCAGAAGGTTATTGCCGTTGGATCTGGTTGGGTTCCGCAGATCGATAACGGAAACATTGTAGCCGTAGCCCTTTGCGATGTTGCCATAGTTACGCATGACATCGCCTTTGGTATCAGTGGACAGAAAGCTCATCCCGCTGGCGCAGGCATACTCAATGCAGGGGTAGAGCCAGAAGGCTGTTTTGCCGACGCCGGCCGCGCCGATCATCAGCACGTGAACGTCACCGGTGTCCACCATCGCTGTGGTATTCCCTGTGCATCCGACAACGATTCCTTGCGGGAGAGGTTTTCCATCCTCTCCGGTAGGCGTCTTGCCACTCTTGGCCTGGTCACGCCATTTCACAGGTGTAAAAGGAATGTGATTATAAATCTTTCGTTGCTCGCCTTTGGTCATCCAGCGGGCGGTTCCATGCTGGCCGTCGCCGACAGTCTTTGATTTGATGTTGTTGAGGCTGTATACATACGCCAGCAGTGTGATCCCGCCGAGGACGCTGAACATAACGGCTCCAACGATGATCAGAGTTGTAATACCTGACACGGTTCTTCCACCTCGCTTTCTTCTTGCTTCAGATATAAAAGATCCTCGTTCCAGTCCTTGTGTTCTGGAACGAGGATTCTTGCGTTTATTCCTTGCTTGAAAAGCTTATCGCTGATTCGTTTCGCTGCTGCCTGTCCGGGTTCATCGCTGTCCATGCAGAGGAACACCTCCGAGATGTTGGGATTGTCCTTCAGCATCTGAAACAGGACTCTGTCGGACACCGAGCAGGCTGCGGCGTAACTGTGCTGCTGCCAATTCTTCTTGTGCATGGAGATAAAGGACAGCATGTCTATCGGCGCCTCGAACAGTAAGAGGTACTTGCTTCTGCCGGTCCAGTGGAAGCTGTACT
The DNA here is from genome assembly GCA_946498095.1 of uncultured Clostridia bacterium. Classification (GTDB taxonomy): domain Bacteria; phylum Bacillota; class Clostridia; order Oscillospirales; family Ruminococcaceae; genus CAMMMX01. The sequence goes on along the minus strand of CAMMMX010000009.1, from coordinate 83,415 downwards.
CCGGTATGCTGCTGTCTGCATTGCCCTTGAAGGTGCTTTCGCTTCCTGTTCCGCGCATATTGGCATGGCGAGGGACGCCGTCTTGATCGAAACCTACGAACACAGCGTTGTGGTATTGTGCCGATTCATAGATCATCTGCCTGTGCGCAAAGGCATACACCACATCACGATCCAGCCCTCGGCGGGACAGCAGATAGGCATAAACTCTGCGCATGTTATCATTGCGCTGAGGCAGTTCGAATGGCTTTGGCATTGTACGTTCAATCGGCGGCGATACGGCAAGGGTTCCGTTGCGGCCACCGAGCAGATATTCTACAGCATCGGGATAGTCCTTGTTGTAGAACCTTCGGACGAAGTCAATGGCGTCACCGCCCTGCTGGTCGTACTGGTGAAACCACAGGTTTCCCCGAATGGTGACCTTCTGTGATCCGTCCTTCCATTCGTATTCCGAGCCGGATCGCTTGAGCTTTTCACCCTGCGAGCGAAGCAGCTCGCAGAGATCTGTCTGACGAGCCTGCTCTTTCTGCTCGTCAGTGAAATGAACATATTTTGTTGGCATGAAATCCTCCTTATCCTTGCTTGAGACCGTGAGCCTGCTTCTTCTCATCGATCTTCCTCTTGAGTTTCCGATCAATGGCACCGGCTTTTCCTTTCTTCTCATCGTCGAGCTGGTTTTGGATCATCCTGCTCAGATGATGCAGGAGCCGGAACGAGCCCATTGCCGCAGACCAATTGCGGTTGGAGCGAATACTGTGCAAAAGCTGGTCGGCATAAGGATTGCCGTGCTCCGCTGCGGAGGTCAGATAGGAGATGGCCTTTTCGTAATCCTTCTCGACCTCTTTGCCATAGAGATAGAGCTTTCCGAGTTGGTATTCCGCATAGTCGTTTCCATTCTCCGCGGCAATCTCAAAGTTACGGATCGCCCGGAGGACATCCTTTCCCTCCGCTTCGGTGAGTCGGATCTTTCCGACAAGATATGCGGCAAAGGGATTCTTCTGCGCGGCAGCTCGTTCCAGGTAATCCAGCGCACGGGCAATGTCCTGCGGAACAACCTCGCCACGATAGAGGAGCTTTCCCATCTGATACTCTCCGGCCGAAAATCCTTTTTCAGCAGAGTCGGCAAGAAGTCGAATTGCCTCGGGGATGTCCTGCAGGAGAAGCTCTCCGTCGAGGAGCGTTTTCCCAAGTGTATATGAGGCATAACGGTTGCCCTGATCCGAAGATCGTCGCAGAAGCTGCTCTGCACGAGGAATATCTTGATCAATGTCTTCGCCACGGAGAAAAGTTTTCCCCAGCAGGTATTCAGCATATTGATTGTGTTCTGATGCGGATTCTTCCAGCCATCGCAAGGCGTAGTCAATGTTTTTCGGAACATCCTCGCCACGAAGGAACATCTTTCCCAGCCGGTATTTTGCAACCCCGCATCCAAGTTCGGCTGCTTCGATCAGAAGAGCCACAGCGGTGTTTGGATCGTAGGCGTCGCTCTCCCGGTCGAGCAGTTCTTTTGCATTCCGGTATAACTGCCACATACAGGAACGCTGAACTGATCTCGGCGCAGGGGCATACTCTTGTTCCTCAACCTCATCTGCTCCCGGTTCATATGTCTCTGTATCAACCTCGGCCTGCTCATCCTGCTCGTCTGCGATCAATCTATCGGCCGAAATATTCAGCGCCTCTTGGATGACCGCGTTCTTGATCGATTTGAATTCCGGGTTGTCCACCAACGGAAGACGCTCCGGCAGCTCCTCCGTGTAGGTTCGGATGACTTCATCTTTCTGTTCGTACCACAGTTCATAGAGCGAGGCAATCCGCTCATCGGCGGCAAGCTCAGAGACGATTCCGTTCACGATGGCCTTGAGGTCTGGCTTCAGATATCCGTACTGCTTCTTTCCGCTCGTCTTTGATAATCGATCAGCGAGCTCGAGCAGTTTGTTTTCAATCACAGGATTGTCATAGGTACCGCTGTTGATCCGATAGACGATCTCCGCGATCACCTCACGGCTCTGCGCACGGAGCGCATTCCGATGCTCCGTCTGCTTTTCATAGATGGAGTGCAGGTCGTCCGCAAAGATATCCTTTGCGAATGCAGAGCGCAGATTCATTATTCCTTTCTGTGTGAGGTAGGGCTTCGCCTGTTCGGAGGAGTAGACCATCATGTGGACATGGGGATGGTGACTCTCGTTGTGGAAGGCGGCGTACCATTTCAGATCCTCCATCGGGAGTTTGAAGTTCTTGGCGATGGCCTCAGTCTGTGTCCGCAACATGTCCCGCCAGCGTTCCCCGGTATTGAAGCCGAGGCGCTCTGCGTCCTCCCGGCGCAGGGAGAGGATCACCGTCCACACATTTCCTTCGTACTCATTCAGCTCCTTCGACACCTCTCCCAGCTTGACGCGCACACCGTCATCCGTGAACAGTCCGTGGGAGCCGAACCGCTGCGCTCTCGGTCGGGTGGCGATGTAGTCGGCGTAGGTCTTGCTCTCCATCACTTCTACGGCGTTGTCTTCCAACGAGCGGGAGATGAACTCCGAGGCGTTTCCGACTGTTGGCTCTTTGAGATAATCCTCATACTCCAGCATGATCGCGCTGTCGGGAAAGTCATGAAGGATTTTTCCGATGAGTTTCTGTTGTTTCTTCGTTGCAGGCTCCAGCTTGAAGGTGTCGTCGACCTTGTCCACGCCTTCGCGGGTCGCAATGTATTTTGCATAGCCGCCGACGCTTTTGCGATCCATCGGACGAATGTATTTGAACTTGGTGATCAGCTTTGCCACAGTTATTTATCCTCTCTGCCACTCCGCGGCGTCCTCGAACCGAAAGGAGCCGTTGAGCCGCTTGACCTCCTGCACACATTCACCGCGCAGTCGTTCCAGTGACAGCGGATCGATGTCCTGCTGTAGTGCGATCAGGTTTTCCAGGATGGCGATCTCTACCGCCAGCTTGAAGAGCATCCGGTTTTGCCGGTTGTCGCTCTCGGCTACGATGCTTTTGAGCGTTGAGGTCACCACATTCGGAAGGAATGTCTTGTAATTATCCGAGGTCAAGAAGCCGTAATAGAAATCCACGGCCTTCTCAATGAACTCCGACTTGCTCTGACAGTTGTCCTCCCGATAGACCTGTTCGACCTTTTCCAGCGTTTCGGGATGTACCCAAAGCGCAAACTTTTTCTTGTTTTCAAAACTCATGCGTTTTCCTCCTTTCCGGCGTATAACCCCTGCCGTAAGCCCTATGGAACGCTTGTAATAACGGCGGTTTCGGGCATGTACGACCCCGCAGGCAGGATAGCGGCGCTATTTACAACCCCGCTGCTTTTCTTCCGTTGAAAAGCCCGCAAGCCCTTGTGCGGTCGGCGTTGCCGTCCGCTGTGACGCGAGTCGGGGGCGTTTTACGACCCCGACTCTTTCACCCGCTTGATTTTCGACCCTGTCGAAAATCCTCCCAATGGGTTCAACTCCGGCCTGAACGTCTGCCCGAAACCGCCTCAAATTCGGCTTGTGTTCTCCTGGCGGGTTGCTTGCCGTCCTGCATCAGAAAAAGCCGACACGAGGGCTTCACAGCTCCCACGGTGGGCTACATCTGCAGGTCGGGACTCTCGTCTTCGACCTCATCGAACGTGATCTCCTTGCCCTCGAGAGCGGCGGCAAAGATTTCGTGCCTGGCATCCAGGGACAGACCTTCTTTGCGCTCTGCCTTATACATAGCTGCCGACACATCTTTGAGGTTGTATGACACCCATGCATTGGCACTGCTCTCGCAGACGCTTACGGTGTTGTGGTCAAAGTCAAACTCAACGAGTGCGGTGATTCTCGGATCATTCGGCATGGCGTTGCACAGAACGGAGAACGTCATATCGTTGATCGTCTGACTCCCACTGAAGTTCGACTGCGCAATACTGTCCAGCGTATATTTGCCGATCTCGTCCTTCAGCGTGGAGCGGTACAGGTTTGCAATGCTGTAGAAACTGTTGCGTAGTTCCGAAGTAAAGAAAAAGTCGTCATCTCCTTCATGGAAATGAACGACAGCGAAGCGGCGGGAGGCTTCCCGTGCAGCAGCTTCATGTTCTCTCTCCAACTCGATCTGCGCTTCTACCTCCATGCGCTCATGCTCGGGAACCGTCTGCTCATAGAAACGGTCGAGCAGATTCTGAAGCTCATGCTCGACGCTGCTGCCGTCCTTCAGCAGATAACTTTCCAGCTTTGCAAGCCGGTGTTCGTTGAAATACAAAACGATTTCTTCGTCAGTCATGATCGGTCACCTCCGCGGCAGGTTTCGGCTCCGCTTTTTGCCTCCGTACCTTCGGGGTGGGAGGTTCTGCGTTGCCGGAGCGTAAACATAGATATTCACGAACGCTTGAAGGAACATTTTTTGCATAGAGCGTGTCCAGAAGATTTATTATTTCGTCTTCCACATGAATCCCTTTTGGTTCGAGGTAGAGTTTTATTGTGGAGAGCTTTTCCTCGTCATATGACACGCTGACTGAAATTTTTTTCATGTGATACCTCCTACATGGTTATCCCCATATCGGTATCGACCCAGGCAAGGCTGGCGTCATTGAGAACGGTGAGACCGTTGTTGTAGTCCTCAACCATTTTCTCAGCTTCGGTCTGCCTGTGCGTTGCGTCGTACCATCGGGACTCCATTTCATCAATGGTTTTGTCAATGCTCTCGGGATGAACATGGCAGGAATAGTAACCGGCCGCATCAAGGAACTGATCGCGGCCATACTTTTTATAGATTCCATACACCGATTTCATTTTTCCGTGTGCCACAGTTCATCACCTCACATCGTCATCCCTTGGAAGGGGTCTTCTTCCAGATCGTCATCTTCGATGGCATCATCTACGCTTTCAACCTGCTCGTTCTGAAAGAGCTGCCGTGCCATTGGGATATATGCGGTATAGCGGGCATAGTCGTATCCCTGCGGATCGACAAGGATGCCGTCATCGACACCTTCGCCGAGCACCAGCATGCACGGGATGGCATGGAACGCATCTGTCTTCAGATCTGGAAGATGCTCTTTGATAAAGTCGTGATCTGCAAGAGGATTGAACTGGAAATCATAGAACTCCGCATTGGAGAGTTCCACGATGCAGGCGACATCACAGCGCGTAGGCTGGATTTCCTCCTGCTTGCTTCGGAGCTGCGCATTAATCAGTATAGGCACCTCCGTCACATGGAAGGCACCTGCGGAAGATCATCATCCGAGAGGGTTTCCGCCGGTGCTTCATCATGTTCATCGTAGATATTACAGCCCATGAGAGAGACAAGGTTCATTGCTCCATCAATGCCGCCCTGTTGACAGTTTGGACAGTGTTCCAAGTGATAGGTCATCTCGATAGCGTCCTCCGTCATAATCAGCTCATTGATTTCCTCTCTCTGGCGTAATTCTTCTTCGAGCATTTTCCCGTTTTCGTTAACGTCAGTAACTTGCTCGCCAAAATGATAGTATAGCTCATCATAGGAAACAGACCAACGTCCATCGGTCGTATGCTCATTGCCTTCACGCACGGCGTAGTCAACGAGCATTTTCAGTTTGTTTTTATCCATATCTTACCTCACAATCAAAAAATAGAGCCGATACGACCAGATCACTGACCGTATCGGCTGTAGTAGACGCTGCCGTTGGCAGCACGCTGTGCCTGCACGGTTTCGCCTTGATCAAGCGGTGCTTCGAAGTTGAAAAGTACATAGTCGGAAGCTTCCCGAACCGATTTCGCATTCTTCAGTGCAGATAGTACACCTGGGAACTTTGTTTCCAGCTCATCGCAGAGGAAAGCCAACTGCATATCGAGATCTGCAATGGAACAGCCTCGTTCATTGGCAAATGCAAGGAGCGGCGTTTTCCGATCCTCGACCGTCCACTGCGCTAATCCGTAGCCCGCGCTGTCGGATGTGAAGTTAGTGTAGCTGCCGCTGTCCACGGCCTGCGTATAGGACGCATCTGAATACCCGAGAGATTCCTCATAGCTGTTCTGCAGGTTGTTGGACTGCAATCCGCTCTCAGCATAAAGATTGCCCATCAGTCCTGCCGCACCGTAGGGGTTTCCGATCTTGGCATAGAGAACCTCCCAAATGTGATCTTCATTGGGAGCTTCCGTGATATCGTTGTCGTAATAGGTGATATACGGAATCTTCAGCCAGTGTGTCCAACCGCTGTTGCCGATTGGCGTCTGGATGACACCTGCCTTCGTTCCGCTGGCATGGATGACCTGGCCGTTTCCGATATAGATTCCGATATGCCCTTCATGCCAGACAGCAAGCCCGGGGATTTCCGGGATCGTATCGATGGTTCCGCTTTCCTCGGCGTTTGCATACATGGTGTCAGCACCAATATCCGGCATGCCGTTTGTGCCGTACTCGATCTTGCCAGTCTCGGGATTAAACCAGCCGTAGCCTTTGATCAATCCGACGCAGTCTGCTGTGCGGCCGCCGATCCAGTGTTCTTCGATGAAGTCTGCATAGCCGCCGACCTCGTCGGGATACTGCTCGGCTTTTGCCTTATACAAGCTCCGCGTCAAGACCTGTCCGTAGGTTCCCCATACGTAGCCCCAGCCTCTGGAGTGGGCGTTCTTTGCCCACTGCACAAGATCCAAATTGTTCTTGGTGCTCGGATCGATATATCCCGCCGTCGAGATATACACGGCGCGGATCGCGCTCATCACCTTCGTGAACTCATCGACAGAGAGGTTAGTGCCGAAGGCTGAGTTCACGGCAGAGATCAACTGCGCGTCCGTCTGCCCTTCGGCAAAGCAGCCGACAAGTTTGTCCACGAATCCTTCTTCCTCAGAAAAGTCAGAAAGCGCAAGCACATAAAGCACTTGCGCCTCCTTGACTCGCTGCTTATCAAAGCCAGCCTCGGTCATCTTATCTTCAATCTCATACATGAGATCTTCCACTCTCTGCAGCCTTGCTTGTTCTTCTGCTGACATGTTCTGTACAACGAGTGTCTGCAGACGGTTTGTATCGATATTGATGCCGCCGTTGAAGAGAGCGATGATTGCCGCAAAGGGCATCACGATAATTACGATAATGCCGAGGACAATCCCAAGGAAGGTTTTTCGCAGTTTCTTGTCGGTCAATATGGCGACGGCAATCTTCTTGAGTGCCGCCGCTACTGTTGCGCTCATTACCGACCTCCGGCTTTGCCAAACAGGGCGGCCTTATAATCTGGAGCGATGACCTGCAGAAGATATCGCTCGTTGCCGCACCTGAACAGGCAGGTACCTCTCTCGGGATATTTGATGAGCTCGAACTCAGACGGTTCAACCTGCAAGGCGTCCATATACTCCTTGGGGTTGATCTGTCCGGCGTTGAACAGAAACTGATGCGTGGGGATGCTGAACAGGGGCTTTGTGAACTCCCGGATCGAGGGAATCAAAAAATCCTCGATGTTCTGGCTTGCCAGAATGATCGAGGAGTCCTTCTTGCGGACACGCTTCATAGCGTTTCGGATATATTCGATTGCCGTCATGTTGGTAAGGAACAAATACAGCTCGTCGATGCTCGCCGCCGTCTTGCCCTGACCGAGAAGCTGATTGCTCATGAAGGACAGGATGTTGAACAGCATGGCATCCTTGAGCCGCTTGTTGGTGTCCATCAAGCCCTTCACGCCGAAGACGAGGAAGTGGCTGTCCGTGATGTTGGTGTGTCCGTTGAAATACTTGGACTCGGCACCGACGCACATGGAATGGATTCCGAGGCACACGTCCTGCAGGGTGTCCTCTGTATAGAGGTACTTCCGCTGCTTGTCGTAGCTGTAGAATTCTTCCTCGCACAGCTTGTAGAAGTCCTCCATGATCGGGAAGTCCGTGGGCTTCTTCGTGCTGTAGTCTGTGGCGTCGGTAATGCCGAAGCGGGCATACAGCTTGGAGAGCAGAATCTCAATGGTGTCGATCTGCGTATCGGAGAAATCCTTATAGCTGCGGAAAAAGTCCTTGAGGAAAGCGATGTGCTGGGACAGCCTCGTCACCTTCTTGAACGCTTCCGGCGTGGTGGCGTCGATATCTTCGACGCTGTCCGTCCACGCTTTCGGCTCCAAGGGGTTGATCGTGTACTCGCCGCTCATGAAGTCGATATAGCAGCCGCCCAGAGCATTACAGAGTTCCTCATACTCGGACTCAGGGTCCAGGCAGATGATCGCCTTGCCCGACTCTCTGATGTTGGTCAAGATCAGCTTGAGCAGATAGCTCTTGCCCTGACCGCTGTTGCCGAGGATCAAGATGTTGCTTGTGGTCTTATCCTCGGCGCGGCGGTCGAAGTCCACGAGGATATTCGTGCCGTACTTGTCCCGTCCGATATACAGTCCCTGTGGGTCGGTCTTGCCCGAGAAGTTGAACGGGTAGAGGTTTGCCACGCTGGATGCGGGAAGGACTCGTTCATACTGCGCACCGAACTGATTGTATCCGGTCGGGATCACTGACAGGAATCCTTCTTTCTGTCGTAAGGTCAGCCTGTCGACTGAGATCTTGGATCTCGTTAGTTCCATCGCAATATCGCTCTGAAGCTCTTTGAGGGCATCCATGCTCCTTGCCTTCAGTTCAATGAAAACGCTGCAGTGAAGAAGCGGTTCCTTGTTCTTTCGAAGGTTGGCCAGGAGTTCGATCACATCCTGCAAGTTGCCTTCGGCCTCGATGGTATCATTTACGTCATTGCCGCCGCTCTTGAGCTTGTTTCGGCGGGTGGCGTTCTGAATAATCTTCCTCTGTTCCATGCTTTCCACCAGACGGTGATAGATGCGGAGCGTCACGCCACTGCGGTCAGCAAGCTGGGACAGGATGGCCTGTTCCTCAGTGGAGGGGGGATATTCTCGGATAACCCACACAGATCGGTAACTGTCGCCAACAACATAGTGGTCGGATAAGAATTTCACGGACCCGGGTAAAATCATATCGAAGAAGTCCTTCGTCCGAATTTCCTCCATCTGTGCCGGCGTCAGCACTTTCGGTTTTCCAAACATTTGCATTTTCCTCCTTTGCAATGATGATGAGACGGCTGCTTCTGGTGCTGCCATAGCAGGTGGACAGCGTCAGAAGGCGGTCGCCGTATACGGGGGCATCCCCATTGGTGTAATAGGCGTTTTGAATGATTCTTTGGACAGCTTCATTGAAAGCATCTTCAGATTCTGCATCGATGAAGCTGTACCATGAGTCGAGCTTATCTACACAGGCAACCGCAAAGATGGTGAACTCGTGCGCGCCGTCCTCCGTTTCCAGTAGAATCATCGGATTGGAGGAGAGGCGTCCATCGTTCAGATATTCTCTGAGAGAAGAGAACATGGTTCCGTTGCGCATGTTGTGACCGAAGATGATGAGATTGTCGCTTTCGAGCGTACAGCGGTAGTCCAGAAACGGAACGCCGGAGTCGCTGTACTGCTGATAGAAGTTCATGCGCAGGTACTTCTGCGGCCAGTCGGGAGTGTGCATTACGGGATAGTCAACAGCGGTATTGTCGATGGTGATCCAGCCGATGCAGTCGCTGTTCTGACTGATTAGAAGCGGAATATCGTGGCGAGGAGTGAGAACAGGTTTTTCCTGTTCCTCCTGCGTATCCGAATCCGCATCCGAATTCTCCGCATCACCATCTGTATCCGGCTCCGCTGTTTCTTTCGGCTCATCCGGCTCCTTGATCTCTGCAAGCTCTGAGAGCTCTGCAAAAGTGTCGATGTCTTTCTGGCGGCTGCTGTACTCCTGCCAGATCTGAACTCCGCAGAAGACCACGACCGCCGACAGCAGAAAGGCAAAAATCGCATAAAGATGCCTGGGATTAAGCTTCGTCTTCTTCATCTTCGTCCACCTCATAGAACTGTTCGCCATCGATGTCCGGCATCTGTTCTCCGTTCATGCTCGCCTCGAAATAAAGGGCGAGGAACCGCTTGATGTCTGCCTTACGCATTCTTCTCACCTCAAAGCCCTGTTCAGAGATGATCTTCTCCACACGGTTGGCTGTATCGAAGACCTGCTTGTCCTTCGAAGCCTTGATTCGGGCGGTAAAGAGGAACTGTCTGGCAGTAGCCATCTCCACCTGAACGTTGTCGAGAAACTCGATGTCTTTCTTGATGAGCTTTCGCACCTTCGGGTTCTGCTCATATTCAAGTCGCTCGTGGAGATAGGCCTTGTTGTCATCGAAGCATTCGGACGAGTCGGTGCAGGTAATCTCAATATCGGGGATCGAAGAGAGCACCATCATCAGATGCCGGATTTTGATCTCGATGTTTACGTAGGACAGCACCGAGATATTGGTCGGGCTGACCAGGTAAAACAGAAGCTCGCCCTTCTGTGTCAAAAGGCCGTATTTGGTAAAGGTCTTCACCCCAATGAAGTCCTGCACCGAACGACCTTTTCTTTTCTTCTGCTGTTTTTCGTGCTTTGCCTGCTTGGGCGGTTTCTTTTCCTTGGGCAGTTTTTCTTTCTTGGGCATGCTGCTCACCTCCATTCGTAGTACTGTTGCGTGGTGATAAAATAACGACCCGCATATCGGATGAAATCGAGGATTGTCGTATCATCCATGCGGATCGTAAGAAACCCATAGCAAAGTGTGGCGGCTGCGGGAAGCATCAGATGCAGCTCCACAAGGATCACTATGGAGAGCAGGGCGGCAACGCCCATAATTGCGAAATCCCGCAGGCTCCATAGCCACATGTTTGCCGAGGCCTTGAGGTTCTGCGGATAGATATAGTGCGTCATAGTATTCCTCCAATCGTCGGATCTTCGGCGTAGTAATCCTCGCAGAACTCCTGCGGGGTTTGATGGTAGTCCTCCTGAATCTTCTCTGCGATCATGTCTTTGATAAGCTGGGCTTCGCCCTTTGTCGGCTCGTAGTCAAAATACGAGGAGCCGTCCTGTCGGCTGATCTCGCACTCAATCCGCAGAGAGTCATCGAAAGGATTGTAGCGGCCGTACATATTCAGCCAGGTGTCATCATCCGAGGCGGTTTCGATGTGGAACTTTTTGTCCACATCGAACCACGCTTCGATATACACGGTGATCTCTCGGCCTTCATCGCAGTCGACTTCCATGTCATGGTCGATAGCGATATCATCTCGTGTCAGTTCGTTGTTTTCTTTCATGTTGTACCTCCGCTTACTTTCCGGCTACCTTCGCCACACTGCGGGTCAGATTGACGGCGGTAGTGGTAGCATGAACAACGCTCATCATGTTAACCTTGACGGAGCTGTCGAGACCGAACTGCTGTGCGATGCGAGGTACTTCGTTGGCGGCAAGCATGATGCCGAGGCCGAGAAGCATATTGCTCGGAAAGGTCATCAGCCCGAGAAACAGCAGAGTAGTCTGCATAAATGCTGTCAGGCAGATTGCCGCAACCTGCTTGCACCATTGATTAAAACCATCGGAATATCCTCGTGGTACACTGAACATATACAGGCTTCCTACTGCCATCTGCACGAGCAGGATGCCGCCGCGCTTGATATTCTGGAAGAACACCTTGATTACGCAGTATGCAAAAGCAATCATGCAGAGCAGACTCAAAAGCCCGAATGTTGCGGTCACGCTTGGCGAAAACGCGCTGACGAGGACTCCAAGCCCTACTTCAGCAAGGTTTTCGTTGATTCCTCCGGCTGCCATGCTGATCAAATCGTGAGAAAACGTGTTCTGCAGGCTGATACAGAACTTGTACAGCTCTATGGGAACAACTCCGATCAGACTGCAGGCGAAGAAGCCCTTCAGAATATTGATACATGCGGTTTTAATGTTGACTCTGCCGTTCTGATACTCTATCGCCACATCAAAGATGGCTACAACCGTACCGACTGCGAATAGAGACCATCCAAACAGAGTGAACAGCCTTACTGTTGCCTGTACCCATGACAGGTCGAAGATTTCAGCGCCCATATTGCCGATCATTTCGAAGAAGTCCGAAATGGCGCCGTAAATGATCTCATACAGCCATTGGAGGATGGAGTTGAATATCGTGTTGGCAATGGATTCACCGATATAATCAAAAGCGCCTCCGATAGCGTCACCGATGCCGGATATTAGATCTCCAAGCCAATCAAACATAGGTTTTCACCGTCCTTTCCAGAGGGTTATAAGGTCATTCCCATGTCTTCCTCCTGGTACATGGAAATATAATCGTTCACGGTATCGGCGATCTTCTGATAGGCTGCGGGAGAAGGACGGTAGCCGTACCAATCGGCTTTCCCGTTGCTCTCCCAAATGTGGATTTCCTTTGCAAACGGGTTGTTCTGATACGCTGGATTTCCACCGAGAATATCGCTGAATTTGAAGGTTTCGGCGTCAACTTCGCCATCCTTACGGTTGATGATCTTCAGCCGCAGCGCATTGTAGTGATCTCTCGTCCCGGTGTAGACGAACTGCAGTTTTACCCGCAGTTCGTCGTCGATTTTACCGAGGAGCGTCTTACCGCTGTACTTAGCGTCACGGATGAAGTCGCTGCCGCCGAACAGTTTTTTGAGTTCCTGTTCGTAAAAGGTCATCGCTCTGACTTACAGGATCGTCCAGATATACAGGGGCGCGGTCAGAGTGAAGATAAGGCAGGCAAACAGAATACAGGGTGCAGCGAACTCAAACTGGCCGTGTTTTCTGTACTCGAAATACGAGGTGCCGACCTTGACGAAGAACAGGATGGCAAGAATCATGTCGATCACAGGGAAAACGACGTTGTTAACGACGGTCTGCACCTGAGATTTCGCGGCGTTCCAGGTGCTCTCGATGGCGCCGGAAACGTCGCCGGCCGCAAATGCGGTCACGCTGAACATGGTCATGACCATTACGCACAGCGCGAGGGAAAGAATAATCCGAAGAGATTTCTTTTTCATGTGCATTATCCTCCTAATACTTTTTTGATATCGCTGTCTTTCACAGCGCGGGATTTGATATTGAGATTTTTGCAGAAGTCGATTTCACGCCGCATTCCTTCGGTGATTTCATCCCCGAAGATCCACAGCTCATCGCAGAACCAAAGCAGGCTCATTCCTGCGGAAAGCCCGATTTTACGCTCGCTCGGGATGTCGTCGTTTAGGCAGAGAGCATAGAAATGCGGCACCACCGGAGCAGTGCCGCACTTCAATGCGTATTCGGTGTATCTCTTTGCTTTTTCGAGATTACCTTGGATATCCCCGCCTAACGGAGCGCAGATATACACCTTCTTCATCATTGTGAATCCTCTTACTTCTCGCCGTCATCTTTCTTCTTCTTGAAATACATGATGATGCAGGCGATGGCGCCGCCGAGGGCTACGCCGCCGAGACCGATCCACACGCCGAGATTGCTGTTGTCGCCGGTCTGAGGCACATCGGGCGGAGGAGTGATCGTAACAGTCTGATCCTTGTCCTCAATGTCCTTATGCGTGGTGATCTCAACATCTTCACGATACAGGCTCTCGAATACGACCACCTTCGTGCTGGTGGTAAGATCGTGAGCGTCAAAGGTGAACGTCACCTTGACCTCGCCGTTCCTGTTCTCGGGTGTGAACTTGACCTCTGCGGTGATCGTCTCGCCGTTCACGGTAAAGACTTCGCCGGTTGCCTTGTTCATCAAAGTTCCGCGGATGGTGTACTCAGTGCCGGGGATGAGGTTGGTGTAGGACACCACATCCTCAATCGTCACCTTACCGGCTGTAGTGATCTCCTTCTTGCCATCGATGGAAGCCGTAGTCTTGATCTCGGGGACATATACCTTCACAGACTGGCCTTCATCCTCGATATCTGCATGAACTGCGATTTCAACATCCTCACGGTAGAGGCTCTCGAACACGACAACATCGGTCGTTTCGGTGATGACATAGGAATTGAAGGTGAAAGCCACCTTGACTTCGCCGTCCCTGGTTTCGGGTGTGAATGCGGCTTCCGCAGTCACAGGCTCGTCATTGACCGTCACGGGCTTACCGGTGGTCTTGTTCATGAGCGTTCCCTTGACAACGTATTCCTTGCCGGGGGTGAGGTTGTGATAGGAAACGATATCCTCGATGGTGATCTCGCCGCCGATGGTCGTTTCCTTCTTGCCGTCGATAGAAGCCTCGGTCTTGATCTCGGGGACAATAACGGTCACAGTCTGCTCATCGTCCTTAATGTCCGCATGGACAGTCAGCTCTTTGCTGTCGCTGTAGAGGCTCTCGAACACGACGATGTTCGTATCAGCCTTGATGAGCTTGGCATCGAAGGTGAACAGCACCTCCACACTGCCGGATGGAGCTTTGGGAACAAAGGTCACCTCGGAAGTGATCTGCTCTCCGTTCTGGAGGAACGGTTCACCGGTCGCCTTATCCATGAGAATGCCCTTGACGGTGTACTCCTTGCCGGGGACAAGGTGCTTGTACTCGACCGTATCGGTCAGCGTAAATACCTCGGTGGCGCAGACTTCCTTCTCGTCGTCGATGGCGGCAGTCGTGCCGATTTCGGGGATCAGATCGTTCACTACGGTGATCTCAACCACGTCGCCATCCTCATCCACAGTCACGGCATAGACCGTTTCGTTTTCAAGATAGCCAGCCGCGGGAAGCAGCTCGCGCACGGTATAGCTGCCGTATACCACATTCTCAAAGGTGAAGACGCCGTCCTCGCCGGATTCAGTAGTCAGCAGCGCGTTGTCTTCGATGAAGCTGGTTTCGTCGGCACGGAAGAGTCCGAACAGAGCGCCGGAGATCTTATCGCCGGTTTCACGGTTGACCTTATAGCCCTTAATCGTACCGTAGATCAGCTCGTTGGGGATTTCATTGCCGTCGTTCACGGTGATGTGCACAGTAGCAACTTCCTGGCCTGCGTACTCGAATACCACGGGGTACTCCTTATCGGACAGGACATAGTGCTTATCGGTGCTGATTTCCTTGACATAGGTTTTAGCACCAACGGGAAGGTCGGTGCTAAAGGCTGCATAGCCGTTCTCGTTGCACTCAACGACTTCAAGCACCCAGCCAGCGGGGATACTGCTGCCATCTGCCGCTACGATTTCCTCTGCGGCGAACAGGCCGAAGTTGACAGAGGTGATTTCGCCGTTGTTGCCAACGCCGAAGACCTCGTTCTGCTCCATGACCTTATTCAGATCAATCTCGACCTTCTGACGCTCGTTGTAGAAACCGGTGGAGGTTTCGGTGATCTCCACCTCCTGGCCCGCGTAGGTCAGCTCCACAGTCTGAACGGTGGGATTGAGGATCATACCATAGGGGGCTCTCGTCTCAACAACATGGTATCTGCCCAGGAAGAGAGGTTCGGTTATGGCTTTGCCGTCAGCCTCGGTGACGAGGACAGCCACGACCTCATCCTTGCTGTATCTGAGAGTGCCGTCCGGCGTGTAGATATCCTCGGCTGCGGTCACGGTGTACTCGGCTCCGGCGAGACCGCCGACCTCGTAAACCAGGCGTTTGCTGTCCTTCGTATCGATGACGGAGGCAAGATATTCACCGGTCTTTTCCACGGTGATGACGCCCATCTGAGGCGCGTTCTCCTTGGTTACGACCACCACAGTCACAGCGTTTTCTTCTGTGGAGTTTTCTTCGGTGATGTCGAAATAAACGGGATCGCTGTTGAGCACATATCCATAGGGAGCCGATACCTCGACCAGCGAGTAGCCCTTGCCGTATTCCAGCTTTTCAGGCGTAATCAGCATACCCTCACCGTCCGTGTAGAAGGTGTCAATGGTGGTGACAGTCGGATAGGTGAATGTCATCTGAATCTGATTGCCGGAGGGATCGTAGATGTGGAAGCCGATGCCGGAAGCCGGAATGGTCTTACCGGTGGTGCTGTCGATCTTGACCACCTTCACATAGGAGTAGAAGTTGGCGTTGTTGATCAGATAGCGATAGGTTTCGCCGTTCTCGCTGACGAACACATCGAAAGGCTTCAGGAGTTCTCGACCTTCCCAGCCCTTGATCTGCTGGACGGTGTATCTGCCGTAGGGCAGATCCTTCGTCTGAGCGAAGCCGTTCTCATCGCAGATCAGATAATCGCGCTCGGAGTCCTTTGCGTTGTCATAGGAACCTGCGCTCTTGAGATAGACGGCGAACTCTGCGCCTTCCTCGGGAGTCTCGATCTGCGTCTGTCCGTCATCTGTGTGCTTGATGATGGCGATATTGCCTTTCTTGACCTGCTCGTACTGCTTCATGGCTTCGCTGTTATACTCAGCAGTATAGTTCTTGGGATCGACGCCGATCTGCTCGTTGCCGGGGGTGACGAGATAGCCCTCGCTGCTGTCCAGCTCCTTGATCGACCAGTCGGTGCCGCAGACATAGTATTTGGTGGTGAACTTGCCATCCGCATCGGTCACGTAGGTGTCAATCAGCTCGTCGCCCTTATAGATGCCGTACTTAGCACCGGCCAGGTTCGCGTCACCCTGGGCAGAGCCGGTTTCCACATCCTGCTTGGTAACAGTCAGGTTCCATTTCTTGAGCACGTTATCGAAGCTCTTGTTGGTCACCTTGTTCCACTCGATTGCCGCCGTCTGCTTATCGGGGACGACATAGCGGATCGGAGTGTCCACCTCTTCCAGCGTGTAACCTGTGCCGATCAGAATGTTGCTAAAGGTCGCAATGCCGCTGGCATCAGTCACAGCATACTCATCCACGGGAATGCCGCTGTAGGACGTGCCGTACAGATGGAACTTCAGACCTTCGTTGAGCCCATCCTCTGCGGTCTTAGTGACCTTGAGATTGCCGCGCTTCAGGTCGTTGTCGAAGCTCTTATTGGTGATCTTGTTCCACTCGATTGCCGCAGTCTGATCGTTGGGGACAATATAGCGGTCGGGAGTGCCGACTTCCTCGAGGGTATAGCCGGTGCCGATCAGCACATCATCAAAGACAGCGATACCGCTGGCATTGGTGATGGCATATTCGTCCACAGGCAATCCGCAGTAGGAAGTGCCATAGAGATGAAACTTGACGCCCTCGACCAGCCCGTCCTCTGCGGTCTTGGTAACCTTGAGGTCACCGCGGCGCAGAGTGTTGTTGAAGGTTACGGTAGAGGTCTTGCCGCTGACGATGGTAACGGTCTGTGCCGCCTGTGTCTCGTACTTGTCATCGGGAAGCTCCGTCACAGTATAGGTGCCGGGGAGCAGGTCGAGGTCGACAGTACCGTTCTTACCGGTCGTGACCGTCTCATTGACTCCATTGCCGGAGATGTTGAACTTGATGCCCTCAACCTTGCCGTCTTCGCTGGTTTTCACGATATGGCCGACGCCCTTGGTTTCCGTGTTCAGCTTGAAGTAGAAGAACACGGGATCTTCCGCGCCGGAAGCCATCGTCTGCTTGCCGGGACAGCCCCAAATGAGCATCTTGCCCATACCGAGGTTGGTCTTCTTCTGCGCGGAGATCATCACGGCACTGGAGATCATGTTCTTGCTCGTGAAGGTATACTGATTTCCGCTGCGGGTGACGGTAATGCCGCTGGCAGAGAAATTGATGTCGGCGAGAGTGTTGTTGGTGTCGGTCAGGGTAATGCTGTAGTTGTCATTTGCCTGATCGTACTTCATCGTGTAGGTCTGCGCATTGCTCTGATTGCGGGAGGAGAAGCTCGGCACAACGTAGTGTCTGGACATCTGCTCCAAGATCCAGTTGTAGCATTTCTCGGCAGGTCTGCCCTTAATGGTGTGGTTGTACATATCCGCGTCAATGCCGTTGTTGGAGGCAATGGAGGTAGGGCTGGTACGGAGCTGCTGCTGATACTCCCAAATGATGCACTGCGTTGCAAACGCATAATCATCATTATTCGTACCGGCAACAGGGGTGGTCATACCCTCGTGATATCCGTACATCAGAGCCATCATGATTCCGAACTGTGCAGTAACGGGCAGATTCTGAAAATACTTGCTGTTTTTGCCGCTGGTGGAATTGTAGGTGTCACTGTAATCGAAGGTTACACCGCCCTCAATGCAGTACACATGATGATAATTTCCGGATTCATCGATCATCATATATTTGTACTTTGCGTTGCCGGAGGCATAGCTTTTAACATAATAGGAGCCGTCATCGTTATAGAAGATGGCCGTGGTTGTCGGTTTGCTGTAGAACATTTCTCCATCAGAACCGACATAATGATCTCCATACGTGGAGGTACACTTCGTGCCTTCCTCAACAGACCATGCAAATGCGGTTGTAGGGAGCATCGCAACGATCATGAGAACGGCCAGAAGTGCCGAGAGCAGTCTCGTGCTCTTGGATTTGAGAATAGAATACATCTCGTGTTTCATTCCTTTCGTTTTGATAAAGAAAAAGCCCTCCGCTTTTCAGCAGAGGACTTCGTCCCGTATTTGGTTGTCGTTATGCGAATACGAAGTAGATGGCGTATGATCCGCCGCCTCGTGATTCACAGCAGATGTTGAACTCTGTGATTTCGTCCATACCATAGGCGCTGAGATTGGCGACCGTGTGGAATCGGATATACTGTTCCAGTGCCGACTTTAGTGAGCTGCCCTGGTTGGATTCCGATGCCGTCACCGGATTCCACCATGTGGCGTTTTCCGGAGTCAGCGAGGTGTTCAGCGTATAGCCCATGCTCTGGCCGATAGCAATGCAGTCGGCTCGGATCGCATTGATGTCGAATACGTAATCGTATGCGGTCTTTGGCTGAGTATCCACCGGAGGTTCTGTTTCGACCGGCGCAGGAGGCTCAGTCGGTGCGGGAGGCTCCGTTGGAACTGGCGGTTCGTTCGGTACAGGTTCAGTCGGTGCAGGCGGCTCCGTAGGCTTGGACTGTTCCGTTTCTTTCGGAGGTTCTGTCGGCTTTGCCGGTTCGGGCTGTGTTTCCACAGGTTTTTCCGGTTCCGTTGGCTGGCTCTGATCACTTGACCTCGGAGTTTCTGCGGACTCGGTCTGCTTGGGTGGTTCTGTCTGCCTCGGCGGTTCCGATTCTCCTGGGGGATCGGTTTCCGGCGCCTCGCTTGTCTGCGGTGCTTCCGTTGAAGCTGGCTGGGCAGGCATTTCTTTTTCTGCCGTTTCCGCAGTCAGAGCCACGGCCTGCGTATCCGCAGAAGGCTCTGTTACGGCATCTGTGTTGACTGTGATTTCAACGTTATCGTGAAGCATTTGCTCTGCCTTGTCTGCGGCGCAACCCGTGATTGAAAGTAGAAGCGCACAGACGATTGCTGCGGTCAGGAGTTTTGTTTTCATAGCAATATCACCTCTTAACCACAAGAATACAGACAGGCCACTGGAAGTCCAGAGAGAATCGGAAACTTTACCGAAATCTACATACTCTGCCCGAAGGCGGGTGCGTCCTCGTCCTGCTCATCGAGATTTTCGCCTTCATCGAGATCCTCATTCTCGGACTCAACCTCATCGAGCTTCTGCTCATAGGCTTCCAGCACCTTGCTGTTCAGCTCACTGCGAGCTTCTGCAGTGACAGGATGGAAGATATCCGAATACTCGGTCTTGCCGTCCTTCTGGAAAGAGTTCTGAGGCATCTGCACGAACAACCCCTTCTGCGAATCGATAACGCGCAGACCGTGAATGGCAAAGGCGCCGCCAATATTGACGCTGGCAATGGCCTTGACCTTCGAGTTCTCATAGTCCACGAGGCGGTCAATCCGAGCTGAAATGTTCGGAGTGTTGCGCTTCTGCTCCTTTGCAGGAGCCTTGCTGTTGGTTTTCTTGGTTGCCATGATTGGTTCCTCCTTTTTTACATGGGGTAGATCATGAAGCCCATATCGGCTTCCACTTCTTCGGGACTGATGTCCTCCGGTTCAGCGAACCGAGCCATATATCTCGTCACCTCCTCGTCAGTGAGACTTCTGAATGTTTCGCCGGAATCGCCGCATACGAAGAAGGGGCCGGCCATGATGGATGAACCGTCGCCGATTCTGCGGTTTCCGTCCATGCCCCGGAGCTTCGATTCCTCGTTGCCCACGAGACAGGTTCCATCGTAGTTGTCAATCGGTTCGATCAAGCCGTCACCAACCGCTTTCTGCTCCGCTTCAAGCGTATGGGCGACGTCGGCGATATAGGGAGCCTTATGCGGTTCGACATAGACGACACGCATGAGGTTGTCCGGCTTTTGCGTCTGCGACTCGTCAAAGGCAATGGGCTGAAACCCGATGCTGTCGCAGAAAAAGGCACCGTTGTCGTTCACCACCACGTCTGAGACGGACAGTGAGTGACCGCGGTGCAGGGGATGTCCTACCGTATTGAATCTTTGATAGATCGCTTCGAGATCCGTTTCATCAATCTCTGCGTTGAACACCTCATCATAGATGGAGGGATCAACAGCAGAGGAACCTTGATACCGTTCCAGCAGATCCAGACCTTCGAACTTGACACGGTTGACGTCCCGCTTGGAGTTGATCTGATAAATTTTCGTTCTCATCTTACATTCCTCCCATTATGATTCCTTTGGACTCATCCTGATCAGGAGGTTCGAGCTCAGCAAGCTTCTCTGCCGCCCATTCGGGGATGCACTCATCCTTGATAATGCCAAAGAAGTCATCCCGATTAAAATTGGTTTCCTCACCATCGATAAGGAATTTACCGAAGACCTTGCGTCCACGAGAGTTCGGAGAGCATCCGAAGCCGCCCTCCGCAACGAACAACTGATTCTCGGAAGTCCTGTAACTCTCCTTTAGTACGGTCGGTTTGAGTACCAGGAGTCTGCCTTTATAATCAATTTCACCGTCTTTTTCCGAAATACAACTCTGAGGCTCAAAGAGTCCGAGTTTCTGCCATGCCTCCCGAGCCTGATTGACAAAGAGATCCGTCAGTCCGGGATGGGACTCCACGCAGAAGTGCCAGCGCACGTCATCTCTCGGAATGTAGAATCCCTTTGCCCATCTTTTGTTCTCCTGGGAGAAGCGGCCGTCGTGAGCCTTCTCCTGCAGGGTATTTGCCAGCACCCAATTCACACGGTCGAAGCCGTAACGGTCGATGATGTCCTTCGTACCGTTCTCAAGGATGTTGTCGTGGTATTGGTCAGCGATGGCTCGCTCAATTGCCCTGGCGCAGTCGCAGTTTTCTCTGTAGCTGTCTCGCCAATCCTGCACTTCGTTATGGGTAACGGCGTCCTGCAGTGACCAGCGGTAAAGCGGCTTATGATCTGCCATAGAGACCACTTCCTTGTACACGATCCCATTTCAGCTTGAGATGGGCGAAGGCCGCTTTCTGCTGCTCATCGGAGAGACCGTTGAGGAAGTCAAAGAGCGTAATCGTGTCTTCGGCTTCCTTCCTCTGCGGCTTTTCTGCCGCACAGTTGTCGCAGATCTTCTCGCGCTTGACAATCACGGTTCTGCCGTCTGGTGCTTCCGTGAAGGACAGCACGTCATTGTAGGAGAATCCGACACGCTGGCGGATCTCGAAGGGGATGGTAATGCGTCCACGCTTACCAAGAATTCGGAACGTCTGAGCCATATTAGAAAACCTCGCTTTCATCACAGAAATCATTACAGGGGCAGACGGCACACTCGCCAGTGCAGTCGAGCAGGAGCATGGGACAGCCTTCGCAGTTGCCATCACAGACGAAGTCCATGTCCTCAGGGGAGATTTTCTCCATCGTGACTTTTCCTTCTTTGACCGTGAACTGCAGGGGATCGCCGATCTCGATGCCGGCGTCCACAAGCGCCTCATACGGCACGGGAACCAGCGCAAAGAGGGGCTGGCTTTTCATCTGATTTTGCATGATATAATGCTCTCCTTTAATATTTTTTCGTAGTCGTAGTTCTCATCGCCATAGATGTCGAACAGCGTGAGCTGCTTGGGCTTTGCGTTTTCGCGCTCGTAGTAATCGTAGTTGGCAATGAGAAGCTCCTTGAATTCCTTTCCGGCTTCATACCGCTGTGCCATAGAGTGGGTGCGGGAGAAGTCGAACAGGCTGAATCCATCGTACAGTTCACGGATCTCAGGGCAGTCGTTGTAGGACAGAAGGAACTTGCCTTTGATCCTTCCGAGGGTTTCTCTGAGTCTCACATGGTCATCCCAGCCGAAGCCGACCTCATACATGTCTTCTGTTGAAAAGTAAGGCGGATCGGCATAAAAGAAAGCGTCGGGACGGTCATAGTGGCGGATCAGCGTCTCGAAGTCCTGGTTCTCGATCACCACATTTGCCATGCGGTCTTCCAACTCCTGAATCAGCCCGAACAGCTTTCGGATGTCAAAGGGCTGGGAGGCGAAGGACTTTCCGCTGCTGGAGTAGCTGTTGCGGAGAAGCTTCAGGAACATGGACGCTCTGCGCACATCGTAATCCTCGGTAATCCGCATACGGATTTCCTTCAGCTCCGCTGCCTCGAGAGGGGGAAGCATGATTTCCGTGAGCATCAGTTCCTCCGTCAAGAACCTGTCATCGAATGTCTCATGATCGAAGAACTTGCGGATCGCAATGAAGTCCTCTCTGGAGTTGAGATTGCAGAAGCCCAGCTCACGGATCGTCGCCATCGTCCGTTCCTTCATACATCGGAACAGGTTGACCAGGTTGCGGTCGAAATCGTTGTAGACTTCGAAGGCGTCAATGGTCGGTTTGCCGAGAAGGACGCTGCCGCTGCCGCCGAACACGTCGATAAAGCGTCCGTAGTGCAGCGGAAACAGAGCGTAGAGAATGTGCAGGATAGCAGTCTTGTTTCCTACACGTGATACAGGGGTTTTAATGTTGATCACCTCGCTTTTCACGAGGTACCAACCGCGCCATAAACGAAAAAAGACGGTACCAATCGTTATGGGCGATTGATACCGTCTTCGGAATTACTTGTTATTCAGTTGTGAGCGGAGCTTGCGAAGCTCGGCTTCGTATTCGTTGATGCGGCTGATCTGCAGGCAGCACAGCACAAGGGTTGTCACAATCCCACCGATGAATAGCCCAACGAGGAACCAAAGGAACTCGATCATGACAGCACCATTCCTTCCTCATCATCGGGGAGCCATGCGTTGTCCATAGCATCCTGACCGAGCCCACGGAGAAGATTATTGAAGTCCTCCGCATCCTCACAGTTGCGGATGCCGTATTCCGCGCAGGCGTCAAAAATATCTTTTGCCTGATCGTCGGGCAGATCGGACATCATGAAGTCGTTGGGGGCGAGCCATGCTTTGCCTTGCTCCCAGCAGACGCAAAGAGATGTCGGAAAGCCAAGTGTCTGATCGCACTGGAAGTCTGGGGACACGTGGATCATCAGCGTATCCTCATCCTCGATGATGCGGTCAACAGCTTTTTTGAATTCATCGTATTTCACAGATGCATGCCCATTCCTTCCTCGAAGTCCTCTCCTTCATCCGGAACGTCATCCACCGAGGTGATGTTGACGTACTCTCCGATGACGCCGAGCGCCTTGTAATAATCACCGGACTCACGGATGCGGTCGCACATCTCCTTCGCCTGGTCTGCAAGACCGTTCTGCTTCAAAGTGCGGGATGCGATACCCATCAGATTGAAGATGTTGCCGTCCTGACCGATCAGCGGACAATCGGGCTTTGGCGCTGTCTCTGCGGTCTGTTCCTTGGAGATGAAGCCGCCGAGCTTGTTCGGAACGTAATCCGAAAGCCAGGTGCCGCCGAAGTTTCCGTGCGTCTGGAGCCGCCACATGGCGAGCCTGCCAACATCGAGCTTAACGTCATCCTTGAAGGGAAACAGGAGGCAGGTTGATCCGTCATGCTCAAAGGTGGAGCAGTCGTGAAACCTTGTGCCGTCCAGCAGAATGCCGTCCTCCGTGAGCATGTCATTGATGCCGTCCACCCATTCGTCGAGGCTGCCGCCGCAGCCTTGAATGATCAAGCCTTCGGAGCCCTCCATCCGGCGAAGTTCGTCTTTGGATATCGTTTTCACGCTCATAACTGCATACCTCCCATCGTCAGAGATTCATCTTCATTCTGGCTGAAGTCCGTGTTTTGAAATTCCTCGACAGACATATGGTCGCCGAGGAAGTTGGGCGAGGAATCATCGTCAAACTCGATGTATCCTTCCTCGCCGAAGATGATCGGCTCTTTGGTGATGATCGTTCCCGCATGGTTGACAGCCACACTTGGCTCGACCGTGGCGAAGGCGATGGACTCGCCCTCACGCAGATCATACTTGTAAAGCCCATCGGGGAGCTCTTTCTGCGTAACGCGGCCGTTGGTGAAGAGAGCGGTCTGACCGAGCACTTCGACCACCTCGAGCTTCTCGTCGGTCATGGCCTGTGTCTTTAACTCTTTGGCTTCCGGCGCCTCAACAGGGACAGGCTCGAACAGATGACCGCCACGGGCAGAGAGAATACCATAGTCGGTAATGCTCGCACCCATCCGCTCGACCAGCCGCTTGCCTTCGTTCTGCGTCAAGAGTGTATCCAGCCAGTGATCGTCAAAGCGGACGTCGAGATTGTGGCACACATGGGTTTTGAAGAAGGAGGCGGCGTCGCTGTCGAAATACGACAGCTCATATTCGTTCAGCCTGTCTGCGGCTTCCAATGCGCCGTCCGCGTCATGAATGTTCTCCGCTTCGAGGATTGCTTTGAATCTGAGCTGTGCATCGTTTCCCATTGTGAGGTACCTGTCTGCGACAGCATTCAGAGCGTCAAAGGAAGACATCTCTTTGGCGGCGATGGCAGTAATCTGCGGGATGCCGGATTCGAAGTCAAAGCAGGCGCAGTCCTCAATGGATTCTACGCCAAAGGCATCCTTGACGATGGCATCCGCTTCCTCTCTCGGAATCGGAAGTGCGAGCCACACGGCACCGGCTTCCGCTGCTTCGGGATCGTTGAGATCGGCAAGGCCGACCTTCAGCCTGAACACAGCGTCATCAGCCGCAACAGGGATATTCTTTCCGTCATAGACCTCGGGGATTTCATAATCGCCGGTGACCACATAGAAGCCTTCGATCAGTATGCCGCCTTCATTCTTTCGCTGAAGCTCTCCGATCCTGCGCTTGTCCAGCAGATACAGAGAGTCATCCGGGATGGCAGCGACGTCGGGATGGAGGTCGTTTTCGATCACGAACTGTCCAAGCTGCTCATCGTTGTGGATGTTGGATGCAACCATCACATTGTCCAGACCATAAGTCATGTTGATGAGACCCTTGACCGACAGAAGCTCGTCGGAGTCCACATCACCGAACCGCTGGTCGAAGAGCGCCTGATAGATAATGAACTGCTCGTCGGAGAGAGTATCCAGGCGCTGGGCAAGGTAGTTCAGTTCCTCCACGGTGGTGGTGTCGAGCCGGAGGTGCTCGAGATCGGGAAGCGGATCGAAGCCGAGAAAGCTGATCTCTTGATAGGTCATATCCTCTCTGCCGGTGATTCTCGCTCTTTGCTTGGCGTCTCTGATCTGCTGGGCTGTGGCGGGAAGATCCAGCACAGCGTAGAAGGGTTCCCAAGCGAGCCTGTTCTCCGAGGAAAGCTCAATTCTGATTTTGTCTCTCATAGGCAATTACCTCACTATTTCATACTTTTCATTGACTGCTTTGATTCTCTGCCCGATAGCAGAAATGACCGGCACAGATACACTGTTGCCGGCCATCTTGTACAGGTGGCCGTCCTTCAGTCCAAGGGCTGCCGCCTTATTAAATTGTTCGTCGGCATATCCCTGCAGACGCCAGCACTCAATGGGCATGAGTTTTCGGATTCTGCCTCTGTGCAGGATTCCGTGCCTGTCCTGAGCGGTGATCGTAAACATCGGCTCGTCCGGCTCCTTGATCCGGCGGCCCTGCTGACGCACCTTTTCTCTGTCGGGCGTGAGGATCGCTCTCGGCGCATCCTCAATTAGCACGGCGGAGTGTTCGCCTCTGTGTTTGCTGACGCCGGAATCCTGACGGGCAGTGATGCATCGGGCAACGTCGGTAACGACGGGATCGGCATTCATGTCAATGAAATACAGACCTGTCTTGCCGCCCCAGCCTCCGCTGGTCGCCGCTTGGGTGCAGGCTACTCCGTTGGGATCGTAAACCCTTTGCCCCTGGGCGCCGCCGATAAGTTGCCGGAGATGCGCCGCATTGCCGCCGCTGAGAGGAAATATTTGTCCGGCACATCGGGGATCAAGATATCCGACAATATACAGGCGCCGTCGCTGCTGGGGGACTCCGAAATATCTGCTGTTATGCACACACCATTCAAAATGATACCCCATTTCAATAAGCGCGGCGTAGATGGTTTCAAGCGTCTTGCCCCCGTCATGCGATAGCAGTCCCGGGACGTTTTCCAGAAGAAAAAATGCAGGTCGTTTGGCTGCAAGGAGTCGGGCAACTTCAAAGAACAGAGTTCCTCTTGTGTCTTCGAATCCAAGCCGCTTTCCCGCAACAGAGAAGCTTTGGCAAGGAAATCCGGCACAGAGCAGGTCAAAGTCGGGCATTTCATTGGGGTTGATTTTTCTTGCATCGTCACAGTAATATTCTCCTTCCGTGTCATAGATGGCGCAGTACGCCATGTTTGTGCGTTTGTCGATCTCGCAATGACCAATGCATTCAAACCCGCCGACAGCCTCCAGGCCAGACCGGAAGCCGCCGATACCGGCGAATATATCAAAAAATCGGATTGCCATATGGCATCCGACCTGTTCCTATTTTACTTGGTCACCTCACATTCCCATAGTGAATCCCTGACCTTCATCCTCGGATTCGTCTTCCTCCTCGTCGGACGCGGCTTCAGGATCGTCAAGGGCGGCGTCTTCGTCCTGCTCGGGATCATCTTTGTCCTGGTCGTGATCGCCGCTCACAGCCTCGTTCTGGCTCTCACGCTCGGTCTGATCCCGTTCCAGCTCGTCCTCGATGAGTCCGATGAGGAACTGCCGCTGAGTCATGTTGTTTCGCTGCAGGTAGTCCTTGATCCGCTGAAACAGATCCTCCGGCACCTGCACGGCAATGGTTCTTGTGTTTGCCATAGTGTTTCCTTCCTTCATCTGATTTTTCGGGTGGAGCTCATCATCCAGTGCCAGACTGACGAACTCTGCCATAGTCATGCTGTGATCCCGCAAGTACTGACTGACCTCTGCATGGAGGTCGGCGTCGATCCGCACGGTGATTCCTTTCTTTTCGCCGTTAGGCATTGTCCTGGCTCCTTTCCAAATAGTTTCTGAGAGCGTTTTCTACGATGTCCTCCACGGGAAGTTCCGTTTCAGAGGCATACTGCAGAAGCGGTTCGGTAAGCTGGGGCGGGATTTCGATTTCAAATCTTTCTCCCATAGGCACCTCACATTCCCATGACGGGGCCGCTCTCGTCCTCGTCCATATCTTCTGCCAGTTCCTCGGCAAGTTCCTCATCCGTCAGCTTACGGAAGGAGTCTTCGCCGGGGACAACGCCAAGGCTCCTGCCATTGTCGAAATCGCAATGCAGGGTGCCGATGTCATCCACGACTCTGACCGTTCCTCTCGTGCCGCTCTCCACGGGGTTCGGATCGTTTTCCATGCCGAGAAGCATAATCCTCGTTCCGGGGGGATAGGCTTCCTTGTATCGCTGTGCCTGTCTGTGCAGGCGATCCCATTCATTCATGTCGGTTACCTCCTTGTTCTGTTCTGACATGCTTTGTTCGCCGTCGTAGAGTTCCATTTCATAGAGGACGTTGCCATCGTTCTTCCTCGTATTGAGCACTTGGACGGTAGAATCCGTGAAGTGGTAAGCTCCGGCCTTATTGAAGGGCGACCAAAAGCCCATTCCCTGATTGCAGGTCGACCATTTATGATCCGGCTGATCCTTGATCTTGGAATAGAAGCCGTTGGTCTGCACCTTCGTCACCACACGGGTGAGGCCGACGATATCGGGATGGTATTGGTGCGCCATCGCCACCAGCTCGGTTCCGAGCTTGATATGCCGCTTGAGGTCTGCAAGGTTCTTGATCCGGAGCGGCTTGCGGTCTTTCTTTTCTGCCGTCATAGCTCCAGCTCCACTCCGTACAGCTCGTCAGGCGACCATTGGATGGTGAAGTCTGCGTCCTCGATGTTGTCGCAGTGGTCGTGCAGGAATTCTTCGTCTGCATCAGCTCGCATCTTGAAATACGCCACTTCCTCGGGCGTTGCCTTGAAGGTTTCACCTTCACCATAGAGGTAGGCTTCCACATGGACGCTGACTTCCTGTTCGGAATCCAGCTCATCCATGAAGTTCTCATAGGCAGTCCAGCCCTCGAGATCGTCGGAGTCTCTCGGAATACCGGCAGCGAGAAACTCTACCTGATTGTTGTCTGCGGTAAGCGTTACCGCCGAAAAGAGCACAGCCATATATCACATTCCTCCCATCGTCATGCCCTGATTATCTATATACTCATCCAACTCGTCACGAGTCATGATGGAATAGTTGTCGCCGCTGTTCCAGAAGGAGACGTACAGATCGCCGTCCTCGGTGTCAATCGGCTGCTGCTCAAAGTGCTCTCCGTAACCGTCTGAGTTCTGTCCGCTGATCCAGTCGGTGAGGATTTCGGTTTCCGCGTTGGTGAGTTCTTCCTTGAGGCTGCACTCGATCCTGCCGAAAAGCCGTCCACGGTAGGTTTCCACGCCCCACTTTGCAGAAACGAGCTTTGCTTTGACGCCGTCATCCTCATCGAAGAATTCAGCCATGTCCATTTCATCGTCGGCAGTATCGGCTTCCAGAGCTTCTTCGACAGCCCACGCATAGCTCTTGAGGAAACGTCCGTCGACGGGAGAACTGAAGCCCTCTTCATCGGTTACCTCTCCTACGAGGGGACAGTAGAACACTGCTTTGACCGGTCCTGATTCATAAAGCATCTGCTTGATGTCGTCCGTGACCTCCTGCATGGAGCTGTACTGATCGTTGAGCAGATTCTGTTCCAGCTTGGAGCGGAAATCAGGCTTGGCATTGTCTACCATGAAGGCCAGCATATTGGCGTCAGCCAGCGAGTTCTGCTCCTTGAGCGTGAGAAGCAAATGCTTTCCTATTTCGTCTTCGGAATACAGCTTGACTCGCACGTCATCGCCTTCCTCATCGGAAAGGGTGATCTGATGCGGGGACTGTCTGATACCTACTGACTGGAGCTTTTCATACACATCGTAGATGCTGCGGGGAAAGTCCAGCACGAGTGTGCCGCCGTCCTTGCTTTCAATGATTGCGTTGATTTTCATGCTCATATTCCTCCCATGTTCATGCCCTCGTCCTCGGGGTCGAGCCCATCGAGGAGTTCATCAAGGCTCTCGTAACTGTCGTAGTAAATAAAGCCGCCATCTACGAATTGCCCGTCGTGTTCCTCTGCAATATGCTCTCCAAACCCGGAGAAGTCGAAATAGTCCTCCATCTCAAGATTGAGCCTGTACTC
This sequence comes from uncultured Clostridia bacterium, assembly GCA_946498095.1. Classification (GTDB taxonomy): domain Bacteria; phylum Bacillota; class Clostridia; order Oscillospirales; family Ruminococcaceae; genus CAMMMX01. The sequence continues at coordinate 54,324 of CAMMMX010000009.1, read as the reverse complement.
GCTTATATTGTCTACGAGGAAGTGTCCGACGTCTTCCTCCGTCTTGGCTTCGGGTATGAAGGAGAACTCATCAAGGTGCTCAGCCAGGAATGCGATATTGGAAGCTTTTTGAACATCGACGAGCTCAACCACAGCGGAGAGCTTGCTCCAATCCATTCCTTCGACATCAAGCGCCTTCAGCATCGCATTCGTCTCATATATTCCTTCTTTGGCGATGATCTCCTGAACGCGAGCCAGCCAGTCATCTCCTTTGAAATTGTGAAAGGTAACCGTGTAGGAGCAGTCCTCGGCGGACGGAGCGCCGAGCCGGTCAATAGCCTTTTTGATGGCAAGGGCTTCATCTGGAAGTTGGAGGAGCTCAGTGCGGCCGCCGTATTCTGCATTGAGGCTAAGAAGGCTGTTGTTGTAGTAATACTCGGGGAAGGTATGACCGTCATACACTTCCTCCAACTCATCGAAGGGATTGTAGATGAGAAGTCCTCGTTCTGTGATCTGCGCCAGCCCTCGGTCGATGAGATCCTTGCCGATTGTGGCGTATTTCGGATCGTCCTCGTCATGGGCGGGAACAGCTCCTTCCGTGTTCAGCACATACTCTCTGCCGATCTTACCGTAGCTGCTGACATCCTGACACAGTGTGAAATGGTTCAGATTGAATGTCAGGTTTATGAGATCCTTTACATCCTTGCTGTCAAGTTTGGAGATCCCAATGAGAAACTGGTCGTATTCGAGTGTGTCGAAGCTCTCCATACGTTTGCCGAGATAGTTTAGTTCGTCCAGATTGGCGAATCGGTCTTTCAGCATGGAGAATTCCTCCGGCCAGTAGACATCCGTCACAAGGGCGGACTGAGCGGCGTCCCTTCCTTCGACAGCGTGGATCTCACCAAGCTTTGCAAACAGTTCGCTCTCGCTGATAGGGAAGCGGATGTCAATCTCGTGATCGGCGTTTTTGATTCTGATTTTGATCATGGTGCTCATTCCTTTCGTAGATAATAAAAAAAGGGCTGACTTCATAGAATTACTTCTGCAAAGTCAGCCCATAGATTACGGTGTTATTAAGTTAAGTGAGGTTTGCCCTAAAATGTAGGGCAAACCTCTTTCCTGAACAAACGGGGAGGTCATTCCAACATTTTAGGGAAGACCTTTTAGAAAAAAATTTCTTGGGAAACGAAAAAAGACGACTTTCGGGAGAATAAATCTCTCAAAAGCCGCCTAACAATCGAGGGGTCGGTAGTTCAAGTCCTCTCAACAAAGAAAAATATCTTTTTGTTTGCACTTGAAAATTGGGGCACGAAAAAACCCCGAAACCGTTGTGGTATCGGGGTTTTCCGGTGCAATATCTTTTTTGGTTGCACAACATGGTTGCGGGAGGAGGATTTGAACCTCCGACCTTTGGGTTATGAGCCCAACGAGCTACCGGACTGCTCCATCCCGCGATATCGAACTGCTTTCTTAACTACGAATAATATTATAGCATAGGATGAAAGTAAAGTCAAGACCTTTTTCATTTTTTCTTCACCGAGAAAAAGCAATGCAAAAAGTAGCGTACAGCAAAATTTATATACGAAAAATGTAGGATTGTCAAACATGTTGGACAGAGAACTCAAGAGGAGAAAGCCAGTTGAGGGGCCTCATAGGGAAGTTGTTGGAACGGCGGTTGTGGACGGCGAGCTGATTTGCGAAATCGTCCAGGGAGCAGAAGGAATGACAGAAGTAGAAGCGTTTCTAATCTTCTCTGTGACTGCGTTCCACCTTTCCGTTATGCCTGGGAGTGTAGGGACGGATCAGCTTGTGGCGAATCCCCAGTTTGGCGGCAGTGGTCTCAAAAAGTGTAGGAAGCTCCCGTTTACTGTTGGAAAAACGATTGGTGAATGCAAAGCCGTTATCTGTCTGAATACATTCCACCCGGATACCTCGGCGAGCATACCACTTGACCAGTCTTTGTAGAAAGTCAGCGGAGGAATAAGTGGATTGCTCAGGGTAGGCGGCCAGGAAGCGAAACCGGGTGAACTCGTCAATGGCGGTATACTGAAACAGGCGCAGTTCCGGGTCCGAGATGCATTTGCGAGGAACCACCTTCACATCTACTTGGACCCGCTGGCCGGGATAGGTCATCTGCTCGTAAGGCTTAGGCTTGTAGGTTGCTTTGGGTTCCGGCTGTGGGAACAAGCCCATTTGGCGCATGACCCGAAAAAGGCTTTCGGGACGTCGGGTATAACCTCTTTGGCGCAGCCTATGCCACAGTTCCACCATACCCAGAGTAGGATTGCGGCGGCGCATATCCTTTATCAGCTTCAATTCTGCTTCTGTGTGTTGGTTGGGGTGGCTGAGAGGCCGCCGGGACTGACAGGCAAGAGAGTCGGGTGTTCCGTCCCAGCGGGCTTTCCAGAAGTAGATATACGACCGGCTCTTGTTGTATTTTCTGCTGGCACGGCTGACTCCATATTTTTCTGCATAGTTCATCAGGGATTGCCGATATGCCATGTCCTGTGTTATACTCTTACTCATGAAGGATATGGCCTCCTCTCGTAAAGTTGTTGTCCGCAACTTCAACTATAACCGATGAGGTCCTATCCTTCATCCTTTTTTTACTCTACCTGTCCAACATGTATTCTACTCCTACAGTACAGCAAAATTTATATACGAAAAAAGGGTTGACAAAACAGGAAAAAAGAGTATAATATATAAACATGCGGGTGTAGTTCAATGGTAGAACATCAGCTTCCCAAGCTGAATACGTGGGTTCGATTCCCATCACCCGCTCCAATTCGTAAAACCGCACCACTCCTGAATAAAATCGGAGTTGGCGCGGTTTTTCTTTTTGTCTAATTTTTGGTTTACAACAGATTTACGACAATCAATCGGTTTTATTTCCTGGATTATCATAACCTAGAGCGTTTCTCATGTGCTCTATTTCTGCATGACCTATCATAAACTTTTGAAACCATATCCAGGTCACGCCACCCACCTAGTTTAGCGATAATATAAGGCTTGACGCCGGACAGCCTTCATAAAGTAGCAGCTGTGTGCCGTAGTTCGTGCGGATTTAAAGCTGGCATATCGATACCTTTCCAACTTTTAGCCTGTCGGAAAGCTTGCAAACTCGGTGATGAGTTTGTTATGCTGGATGACAGGCTTTTGTGTTCAGTTGTAGCGATATCCGTATGATTTTGTATGATAGAAGGAGAGATTTGTACCAAATGGAAATATCCATTTTCCTGCTTGCTGTCAGGGATTCATCTTATCCCTTTTTCACTTATATCATCAGGGGAATTGTTATGGTGTTTTATTTCCTTCTTAGTATCCTTTCGCTAATTTGTTAGATTTCTGCTATTAGTAAGGAATAGGTTGTGAGGCGTTCGATCAGTTTATGCAAGACATGTCTGATGAGCAGGAGATGAAAGATACTTTTTCATAGATAAAGGTCATGTCGCCTCCTGGAAGAAAAATACGATTAGAGGATATCGGATATCGAGATGGAGTTCACCCGTTTTCGGTGTCATGGACAGAAGATTTGATCCGTAAAAGTAACAAAGGAAGCCGTTACGTGCAGGGACGGCTTCCTTTGTTGCCGAGGAGACAGGAGAAAATACGATAAGGGAGAAAGACGTTCATAGAAGAGAAGGAGGCCAAGTATTTTGTGGTTTAGGTCGACGCCATATCATTGTTTGGATATAAAAAGCACCGAAGAATCCCTCCGGTGCTTTGACAGCCATTTTTCGAATGTAATCTATTCGTAGTCAACAACGTCGACCCAGCTGAGAAGCAGTTCACGCTCCTCGGGTTTCCCCTTGACGGATTGGGAAGCTGCGACAATCGGTAACCACTGCTGCACATACTGCTTTGCAGTATCACTTTTAAGGCAGAACAGTTTCATATACTCCTCGGCAGTCTCCTTATTACCAGCGAGCCAGAACAGGAGATAGGTACGCGCAGCATCGGCACTAGCGTTTCCTTGTGTTGCGTGGGACCAGTCAAGGATGTACGCCTTTCCCTCAGATGTAATAATCACATTGCTGGGGTTGAAGTCGCCATGGCAGACCTTATTGTGTTTCGGCATCGACTCCAGGCGGGTCTGCAACTCATAGCGTGTGGTAGCATCGAGCTGTGTCTGGGAAATTTTGCGTGTCATCTTGGTTTTTAGGCTGCCCAACAGAGGCGCACGTTTGCTGTGCATTTCGAGCTGTAGGTCGACGAACAGGTTGAGATATTCGTCCTTTTTTTCAGGATGTTCCTCCATCAGTGTTGCCAGAGTTTTTCCCTCGATAAACTCATTGACAATCGCCCATTTACCATCAATTTTGGTAACTTCCTCTAGCTTCGGGATATTCAGCCCAGTCTCAGCCACCCTAGCCTGGTTCAATGCTTCGTTCAGAATGTCGGCGGTGGAATAGTTTTCGTTGAAGACCTTGATTGCCTTATCCCCGTCACGGTAGATGGTCTTGTCTGCTCTGACTGCGATTACATTTTCCAGTTTCATAGCATCCATTGCTTTTTACCGTCGTAGCGGTAAAAAGCCTCCTTTCTCCAAAATAAATGAACGGCGTCAAGGCACTCTACAGCGCCTCTATACCGGGATCGCGCTGCTGGATATAGTCGGAAATCCCCTACTGTTGAGGAGATTTCCGATCATCCGTTTCTATTATTTACCGTAGTAGGCTTTCAGGTACATCTGTTTGATTTCGCTAATCAGCGGATAGCGCGGGTTTGCACCGGTGCACTGGTCGTCAAATGCCTTTTCACACATCTCATCCAACGTGTCGAGGAAGTACTTCTCGTCAACGCCGTAGTCCTTAATGGTCTTCTTCAGGCCAATGCGCTCTTTGAGCTTATCCAGTTCCTTAATGAGGTTTTCGAATTTCTCATTGTCGTCTTTCCCCTTGATACCCAGATAGTCAGCGACTTCTGCATAACGCGCCAAGGTATGCGGATGGTCGTACTGCGGGAAAGTGCCCATCTTGACCGGAGTTGCGGAGGCGTTAAAGCGGAGCACTTCGTCAATCAACAGTGCATTGGCAACGCCGTGCGCCAAGTGATGGGTCGCGCCCAGCTTGTGCGCCATCGAGTGACAGACGCCCAGGAACGCGTTGGCGAAAGCCATACCGGCCATTGTAGCGGCATTGGCCATCTTCTCACGTGCAACCGGATCGTTTGCACCGTTGTCGTAAGCACGCGGCAGGTACTCAAAGATCATCTTGAGTGCACGCAACGCCAAGCTGTCCGTGTAATCTGTAGCCATCATGGAGGCATAAGCTTCCAACGCATGGGTCACTGCGTCGATACCAGAAGCGGAGGTCAGGCCCTTGGGGGCGTTCATCATCATATCGGCATCGACAATCGCCATCTTCGGCAGAAGCTCGTAGTCAGCCAGCGGGTATTTCACACCGGTAGACTCATCGGTAATAATGGCGAAGGGGGTTACCTCGGAACCGGTACCTGCAGAGGTCGGAACCGCAATGAAGTAAGCCTTTTCGCCCATCTTCGGGAAGCCATAGACACGTTTACGAATGTCCATGAAGTCCATCGCCATATCCGCGAAATCGACATCCGGATGTTCATACAGCACCCACATAATCTTGCCGGCGTCCATAGCGGAACCACCACCAACGGCGATGATGCAGTCCGGCTGGAAGGCCTGCATAGCAGCAGCGCCAGCACGTGCGCAGCCCAGTGTCGGATCGGGTGCGACGTCAAAGAAAGTGGTATGAGTAATCCCCATGCTATCGAGCTTATCGGTGATCGGCTTGGTGTAACCGTTGTTGTAGAGGAAAGAGTCGGTGACGATGAAGACCTTCTTTTTATGCATCACAGTGCCCAGCTCGTCCAAAGCGACCGGCAGGCAGCCTTTCTTGATATAGACCTTCTCAGGCGCACGGAACCACAGCATATTCTCTCTCCTCTCGGCAACCGTCTTGATGTTCAGCAGATGCTTGACGCCGACGTTCTCGGAAACCGAGTTGCCGCCCCAAGAACCGCAGCCCAGCGTCAGAGAAGGCGCCATCTTGAAGTTGTACAGGTCGCCGATACCGCCCTGCGAGGAGGGGGTGTTGACCAGGATACGGCAAGTCTTCATCCGCAGGCCGAACGCTTCGATTTTGGCTTTTTCGGTCACGGCGTTGAGGTAGACACTGGAGGTGTGGCCGTAACCGCCGTCAGCGATCAGACGATCCGCTTTGTCCATTGCCTCATCGAAGTCCTTGGCGTGGTACATAGCCAGAACAGGGGAGAGCTTCTCATGAGCAAACTCCTCGGAGATGTCAACGCTCTCCACCTCACCGATCAGGATCTTGGTGGTTTCAGGAACCGTTACACCTGATAGCTGGGCAATTTTCGCCGCGGGCTGTCCGACGATCTTAGCGTTGAGCGCACCGTTGATGATGATGGTCTTGCGCACCTTTTCGATTTCGTCAGCTTTGAGGAAGTAGCAGCCGCGTGCGGTGAATTCCTTCTTGACGGCATCGTAAACCTTGTCCAGCACGATGACGGACTGCTCGGAAGCGCAAATCATACCATTGTCAAACGTCTTGGAATGAATTATAGAGTTGACGGCCAGCAGGATGTCGGCGGTATCGTCGATGATAGCGGGAGTGTTGCCCGCGCCGACGCCGAGGGCCGGCTTGCCGGACGAATACGCAGCTTTGACCATGCCAGGACCACCGGTAGCCAGGATGGTGTCGGATTCCTTCATGAGCAGGTTTGTCATGTCCAAGCTGGGAACGTCGATCCAGCCGATGATCCCTTCAGGTGCCCCCGCCTTGACGGCTGCCTCCAGTACGACCTTAGCCGCCTCGATGGTGCAACCCTTCGCGCGGGGATGGGGACTGATGATGATGCCATTACGGGTCTTCAGGGCGATCAGCGTTTTGAAAATCGCAGTGGAAGTCGGGTTGGTGGTGGGGATGACCGCGCCGATGACGCCAATCGGAGAAGCGACCTTCTTGGTACCGAAGGCGGCGTCTTCTTCAATCACGCCACAAGTCTTGGTGTTTTTATATGCATTATAGATATATTCCGCCGCATAGTGGTTTTTGATGACCTTATCTTCAACAATGCCCATGCCGGTTTCCGCCACAGCGAGCTTTGCAAGGGGGATACGGGCGTGGTTCGCCGCAATGGCTGCCGCCTTAAAGATGGCATCCACCTGCTCCTGCGTATAGGTCGCGAAAATCTCCTGTGCTTCACGGACACGAGCCAAGAGCTGTTCCAGCGTCTCGACGCTGTCCACAACCGGGTAAGATTTTTCTTTCTTCATGATCTGATCTCCTATCCTGATAGTGTGTCTCATTGATGGATTCTCTGCTTGTTAAAAATTTAACATGAAATCGAACGTTTGTCAAGGGCAAAAAGGCAAACTTGACAATTTTTTAACAATTACAGAATGTTATCTTTTTACCGCCTCCGATCCTTGAGAAAATACAGCGCCAGATTCCAAGATAGAAAGCCGTACCGGCTGGGGGAATTTTACTATCTTCAGCATACGTGATCACAGGTGTGATGTCAAGACTTTTGACAGGATTTTTTCTCTTTTTTGAGCTGTTATTCAAATGCCCTACGTAAGGGCGAAAACTTTCCGATGTATACGGCGGATGATTCCTATTTTTGCTGTTGGATCAAGGTCCCCTTCGCTCTTGACATTCTATGTGTGTTCGATTAGAATGATAGGCAAAATCCATATAGAATCGTGCGCGTCAGAGCGAGGGATAGAGCAGTTGCCTAGTGTCTGGCATGTCATGCGCACAGGGGGGAATTTATGATGAAAGGAAAGTACGAAGCTTATCAGTTGACTTGGCATCAGATTGGGCAAAGCGATCGTGCTGCGGTGCCGTTGGGTAACGGCGATTTGGCTTCCAGTTTTTGGGTTACGCAGGAAGGGTTGCATTTTTATCTAGCAAAATCGGATGCATTAACTGAAACCGACCGTAACGTCAAACTCGGCAAAGTCAACCTCAGCATGGAGCCGAATCCGTTTTCCGGCGCCTCTGCGTTTACACAGCGTATGGAGATATACGACGGCTGTGTGTGTGTGGAGGCACAGGGTAACGGCGTCCGTGTCCGGCTGCATGTTTTCGTGGATAAATACAGCAATATTCTATATGTAGAGGGGGAGAGCGACCGACCAGTGCGTGTCCAGGTTTCCTATGACAATTGGCGTACACAAAAGCCAGCGCCGGAGGACGACGCCTTCGGCCTATCCGCGGAAAATACGGACGTAATTGAATCTTGGGTGGAAGGGCTGTTGTTCTATCATCAGAACGGAGACACCTGTGTCAGCGAGACCGCAGAGCTGGAAGGCGTGGGACCGTATTTGGATGAAGTCTACGACAGCCTGACTGGACGCATATTTGGTGGATTCCTACTCCTGGAGGACGGTCAGTCGAGGCAGGGCGTATTGGAAGCGGAGGGGAGTAACTTCACCATGAAAGCTGCTGTGCTTAGCCAACAGCCTACATCTCTGCCCGACTGGAAAACCAGCATCGTACGGCTGGCACGCGAGGCTGCCACGGCTCAGACAGCGTTTGGGCGGACAAAAAATTGGTGGAACAACTACTGGGAGCAAAGCTATGTATTCGTACAAGGCGATGTGCCTGCGGATCCCGTATATGAGGAATCTCTCGCTGCATTACGCAAAGAGCCTGTCGAACCGGATGACTGCCCATCGGCGGTCACGCGTGCCTATGTCCATACCAAATATCTTTTTGCTTGTTGCTCGACTGGTGAGTTTCCCATTCCCTTTAATGGCGCTCTGTTTAATCTGATGCCGGGTTCAGGGGAGCATTACAATGTTGACCGTCTGAGTGAAGCGCTGACCACCCAGCCCAATCGGGAACCGGACGCCGCTCTTAATCCTGACGAACGCCCGTGGGGACATTGTAATCTGTGGCAGAACCTGCGTCTGCCCTATTTTTCCATGCTGGCGCGCGGCGAATATGACGGCATGAACAGCCTGTTTCGTCATTTCAAGCGCTTTTGGCCAATCGACCGCCGCCGTCAGAGTGTCTATTATGGAGGCGAGGGACAATACAGCAACGAGCTAACCACTTCCTTCGGGCTGATGCCAGCGGGTGGTTACGGCTTGGACCGTTCCAGTCTCGCACCCGGATATGCCGTTACACGTTTTAGCGCGGCTGTCGACATCTCGCCCGGGCTGGAGCTGGCCACTTTGATGCTGGACTATTATGACTATACGCGTGATGGGGAATTCCTGCGCGGGACGTTGCTGCCCTATACATACGAACTGCTGCGTGGCATCGAGACGCGTTTTACCGTTCGTGAAAACGGGAAAATGGTGCTTTCGCCTCTGCATTGCGTGGAAACCTTTCATGACACCAAGAACCCATTGACCGTGGTGGCGGGGCTGTATGCAGTGACGCAGCGGCTTCTCAAACTCCCGCAGCTTCCTTCTCGAATGGAGATGTATTTGCGGGAATACCGTACCATCCTGCCGGATATTCCGATCGAGAACCCGGATAAGCCACGTTACGCTCCGGCACAGGAGTATGGTAGGCCGATGAATGTCGAGCCGGTGTGGATCACACCCGTTTTCCCTTTCCGCCTGTCAACTTGGATCAGCGGGGACAGCGAAATTGCTAGGAATTCCTATCATTACTGCATGAAGGAAAGGGCGGATGCTTTCCGTCCCTTCAAATTGGGGAGCACACCGTCCTATACCAGCTATTCCGGTTGGCAGTATGGCGGTATGGCTGCCGCCCTGCTTGGTATGTCGGATGATGCGGCTCAGGTGCTGCGGGACAACTGTGCACTTTCCAATCCCGGCCATAAATACCCGGCTATGTGGGGGCCGTGTTATGACGGTGTGCCGGATGTCGATCATGGCGCCAACCTGCTGACTACCCTACAGTTGATGCTGCTGCAGACGCAGGGAGATGCTATTTATCTATTCCCGGCTTGGGAAAGAAACTGGGATGTTTCCTTCCGACTTTTTGCGCCCCAAAATACCATAATATCCTGTACTTACCGGAAGGGGAAAGTGGAATCGCTTTCGGTGGATCCTCCACAGCGGCGACAGGATATTGTGATATGTCTGTGAGGCACGGCCGCCAAGGAAAAACATATATTTGTCAAGTGAAAGAGAAGCCCTCGGGAAAAAACAGGGCTTCTCTTTTATTTTTTTAAGTATTTGAATAGCGGAATTTTATCCTGCCTACCTTCATACATATGGATGAAAAAGAGATGTTAACCGCACCAGTAGAAAAGGGGCTGAATATGATGATAAAAGGCGAGAAACCGTATGGCTGTGTTTCATTCCTGTATCAGAATAGGCCTATGCGGTAGGGGTTTCCGTTTCTGCATTTGATTCATAAGCACACAAACGACAACCTGATTGCGATCTGCATCATTATAAGGGACAACATGAGAAAACGAGGGGGTGAAACCGATGGAGGCGGATGCAGTGGACAGAGTGCTGTCCGACGGAGTGTGTTCCCAGCTCGACTTGATAGAGCAGTCCCAGGAATTGATTCGCATCATCCTAGGCGGTATCGCCCTGCAATACCATGCGCTTGATGTACAGCGGGATTTGCTGCTGGATCAGGCGCTGCATCCTGGCGATTTTCGGCCCGATTGCCACCCGGATCCGATTCAGATCCGTCTGGGCGCATCGCTGATGGTGTTGTACGCGCTGTTGGGGTTCCAGAACCAATCGCAGGAGCTGGCGTTGCAGGCATGTGAGGCGGGAGAGGACGCGGACTTGGTCGAGCCGTTACTCAGCGCGATCATCCTTATTGTTGCCCTAATCCGTCTGGTACGGCTTTTACCAGCGTGTGCCTCTTCCACAGATGAGCAGGCACAGACGGATAGGCTCACCTAAGATCGAGCGAAACGGATAACAAGATCGAATTACAAACGCGCTCCTGCTGAAGGAATATCCTTCGGAGCGCGTTTTTGCATGTCCGAAGACACCTTAGGAGGCGGCTGAGCGTGCAAGCTTGCATTTGGCGCAATTCGGGTATTATCGATATAAAGACTTATTCAATGAATTGTCTGACTTCTATTGCATCAAACCGGGGTGACAGTTGTCATCATAACACATGAGATTTCTGTTGCGGAACGCTGTGATCGCATCCTTACTATCCGCGACGGCAGAATCATCGAGTAGCTTGACGCAAGGTAGAGGAAAGCGGGGCATCGGAGCTTTTCGATGTCCCGCTTTTGGCGATCGTGCCTGTTCGGAAGCGTTGCGATATTTGATCCCTCCAGGCCGGACATGCGCTTGCAATCGGCACGCGCGTATGATATAATCGGACCAAATAGGGAATCGATTACATACAGACCGGATTTATATTGGTTATTCCAGCGGCGGTGAACTCCCTGAACACAAAAGAACGTATACGGTCGGAGCGCGGTGCCGTCGCCAAGCCGGCACGGCAAAAGGCGCTTGTGGAGGTCAGTGGGGGTTCTATGATGACGCTGGCGCTTTGACCGGGTGTATAGCATGATCGCTTGTGGATGACGCTCCGGTCAGTATCGGCGTAATACACGATATCTTTCCATCAGAACGGGGGATGGCTATGAGCGTGCATGGAAGATTTTTGAAAAACTTGGACAAGACGGAGGAAAAACCGCTCTATATCCTGCCGCCCAGGCGGAAACTGCTGCGAACTCTTGCGGTACTTTGGGGCGTGCTAACACTGTTGATAGTGATCGGTCACGGCATTTTTTTATATGTGGCAATTCCCATCTTCGTTTACTGGTTGATACTGTTTTATCTATTTGCAAAAACATGGAGGATATGCCACTATTCGTTGGCTGCTTTGATTATCGCAACGGTGCTGTTGGTCGTGTTGCTCTATTGTGTCGTCACTCCGGTGTGATCGTGGCTGCTTATGCTGTGATCGGTTATGGATGGAGGCGCTCAGGCAGGAAAGCAAGAACGCCGGCAGGGCTTAGACGGGGAGATCCAGCATTCGTTCCTGTTCGAGTGAGTAAGACTATTTGTGGACTATGGATAGACAAGAAAGAGAATCGTAACGAGCGGCAAGCCGTAGCCGTGTGGTTGCAAAGGAGGAGTCAAGTCAAATGGATACGTTTCGGTTATTGTACCCGGAAGGCGCTGATGAGGATGCGGGAAAACTGCATGAGTTTGATTTTCTGAAAGCGCTGAAGCTGGATGAGATGGTGCAACCGCTGCGGAATAAGACGCAGCTTTGGAAGGACGCCGTTCCCGCTCTGGAGAGATATTTTACGTCCGACGAGCGGGTTATCAGTTACCGCTTGGCAGTGGTGGAGGATTTGCTGCGATTCCCCGCATTGTTTGACATGCTGGAGAAGGCATTGCCCCAGATGGAAAGCTTAACGCAACTATGCGGGGAAACGCAGCCTGCATCAGATACGGTGCAAAATTTGTACAGCGCGGCGGAAATCGAGATGTACACCGAGTTGCTCGATACCTTGCAGCAAGGTTTTGCGAATTGCCCAGACGTCGGATCGGACGGGATGCGCCGTCTGTCTTTGTTAGTAAAGGAGATTACCGGAGGAGAGGATTACCAAGCGCTGAAGGAAGGTGTGGCGAAGATAGCCGACCGAGTTAGAAATATTCGCAGCGTGACAATCGGCGTCAACCTTGACGCGACGCTACGACCGACTGAGGCGGGTGTGGTGCAGATAAACGATAAGCCTTACAGGTCCGGTGATATCCTCGACCGTTTGCTACGGTTGGACACCAAGGACGATGGATACCGTTGCATCACGCCCATGTTGGCGTATCTGCGGCGGGACTCTCCTCAGAACCAAGCGGCCTTTCAACAGGCGCTGTACAACGCGCTTGACGTCGTTTTTAAATCAGCGGTACGGGAATGGCACCCTGTCATACGCCGCTACCTAAGGATGAATACCGGCGTATTCACAAATCTAACCGACGATATCCGCTTTTTGCTGGGCGCAGTTGGTTACCTCCGCGGTCTTCAGAATGCGGGACTACCTGTTTGTCGTCCGTCTTTGCAGCCGATGGGTGCGCGCGTCATGGAGTTGAAGGATGTATATAACCCATATGTCGGCATGCAGCTTTTTGCCAAAAAGGAAAAGATTGTGCCAAATGATTTCGCTTTTGATGAGGATGGTATGATTTACTTATTGACAGGACCCAACCAGGGAGGGAAAACTGTACTGACTTACGCGGTAGGGATCTGTCAGGCACTGATGCAGCTGGGATTATTCGTTCCGGCAAGGGAAGCGCGGATAAGCCCAGTGGATGAGATTTACGTCCATTTTCCTTCACAGGATGGGATGGAGCCAGGCCAGGGGCGGCTGGGAGAAGAATGTGCACGAATGGCCCATATTCTGGAAAATACTACGGCTTACAGTCTTGTGCTGATGGATGAGACGTTGTCCAGTACCAGTGCAATCGAGGCGACCTATATTGCCTTCGAAATCGTGTCAACGTTATCCATGATTGGATGTAGGTGCCTGTTCGCGACCCATTTGCATGACCTGACTCAACAGGTAGCTGCACTCAATGAAAAGGCGGCGGAGGGCGTGCGAATTGATAATCTTGTAGCGGAAATCGAGGATAAAGAGACGGGTGTACGCAGCTTCCGCATCGTTCGGAAGAAGCCGGACGGGCTCAGCTATGCACGCAGTATCGCGGAGAAATACGGCGTCACATGGGAGCAGATTATGGAAAAGAGGAAAGAAAGAGGGCCAGAGCAGGAATGAAAAGGGTTTTGGTGGTAGACGGACAGGGCGGCGGCGTGGGAAAGGCGCTGGTAGAGCAAATCAAGCAGTACCAAGCATCATGCACCTTGATTGCTGTTGGGACGAATGCGCTTGCAACGTCGGCCATGTTGCGTGCTGGTGCAGACGCGGGCGCGACGGGGGAAAATGCTGTTTGCTTCAATAGCCGAGATGCCGACGTCATTGTAGGGCCGATCGGTATTGTCCTAGCCAATGCGATGTATGGAGAGATGACGCCGGCAGCCGCTCAGGCGGTGGCGGAAAGCCGGGCGCATAAAGTACTGATCCCGGTGCAGCGCTGCTGCGTAACAATCGCCGGTGTTGCAGAAAAGCCGATGATGTTGTATATTGAGGAGGCCGCCCGGGAGGTATGCCGCTTGCTGGAGGAGTAAGCAGTGGAAAAAAGCGTCTGGACATTGGCACGCCGCTTGTGGGGGAGTGTGCGTGGCGTGGAGCCGGTTGTCGGGCGGGGCAGTGTCAACCAGGTATACCAGGTTTCGACGGAGAAGGGATCATTTATCCTTCGGTGCCGCAGGGACGCGGGTGCGCTTTCTGAGTACCGGAAAGAACATTGGTGTATGGAAGCTGCGCGTGGGAGCGGCATTTGTGTCCCGCAACGTCTTGGAGAGGGTATCTATGAAGACGGTTCCTACGCGGCAGAGATATTTTACGAGGGAGTCCATGGAGAATGTGCCTCACGGATACAGCAGGAGAGGATTCTTCTTGTGTTGGGAAAGTACGCTCGCCGTCTGCATACGGTTCAGGTGGAGGGATTTGGGACGGATCTGTCGGAACCGGGACGATTCACCGATCGTTTTTCCAAAAGCTTTGCCGAGCAGCTTGCCTATCATCTACGGATGCTGATGGGGCGGGATCCTGTGGCAGCGCTAGGAGCTTACCCGTGCGACGATGTGCCGCGTGTGGCTTCGGTTTTCCAGTTCCTTTGGAGGAATCCGCCGCGTATGGGGCTGTGTCATGGGGATTTATCCCTGAAAAATACGCTGCTACGTCCCGACGGAACCGTCATGCTGCTGGACTTTGGATGTGCGCGCGTCCACGCCGTTCCTTACACCGATTTCGATTGTGCGCAGCTGCCCACTTGGGGACGGGAGCTGTTTTGGCATGGGTATGGTATGGCATGTGAGAAAAGAACTTTACGCGCGATAGTGCTCCTTAACCGATTTGACCTGTTGCGCTGGGCGATGGGACATCTTCCGTCAGCGGACATCGGACCGTACCTGCAGTGTGCGAAAAAGGCATTCGAAGGGTTAGAGGGATATTTTTAGCCTTCGGAATTCCTTGTTTGTTTCGACGAATGTTTTCTGTGAGGCCGGTTTCCTTCTTATTCGGTCGTCCGGTGAAAGAGTAAAGCGGTTTGGCATGACGGGGCCGGTCCTGGAAGGAGTTTCAAGGCGTCAACCGGCTTTTTCGGTATGATCAAAGATCAAAGCGGGAGTATCTCTCATTAGAGATACTCCCGCTTGCCGTATAGATCTACCAGCGTATGTGAAAAGAACATCGTCTAACGACGTGAATGAGATAACGGCCGGATCTGTCTATGTTGGTCAGATGCTGGCGGTTTCCGTTCTTCTTTTGGAAGGCCGTTTCGAGAGAAAACCGGAACGTTCCAGGACAAGGATAAGCGCAGGGATGAGGATAATCTGGATCAAGATGCCGGGTAACGCAGTGACGAAGGACGCTGTCAAAAAGGTAGTCAGGCCGTATGGTTTGCCCGCGATTCCCAGCAGAACAGCGTTGGCAGCGCCGGAGACAAGCCGTCCGCCGAGCATGGCGATGATGAGCGAAGGATAGACGTGAAACCGTGGATAAAGTAGTCCGCCGATGACGCCATAGGCGCACAGTTCCAACATCATGGCTAATCCAGTCGGGTATAATACCGGCATTCCCGTCAGAAGTGAGGACAAAAGCGGTACGATCAATCCGCACAGGCCGCCGTAGCGGTATCCGCAGACCAGTCCGCAAATCAGGACTGGAATATGCATCGGTGCAAAGACGGGGCCGGTCCCTCCAAAAAAGTGGAATACCATGGGGAGAAGGATACCGATGGCGACGCAAACTGCGGCAGCGGAAAGATTTTTGACGGTGTTGCGGCCGATTTTTTGCATGAAAAAAACCTCCTGTTTGATGTGAGTCAGACCACAAAAAAGCCATGACGACATAGGCCGCTACAGCGGTCATATGCCTTCATGGCTGTCATTACGATACGGTTTTGATATTTTGTGCTGGGGTTTCGCTTGGCTTGTTTCGTTTTCAATATGCCTGTCGCTTTTTGGACAGGCGGCCTTCCTACTGGCAGGCATTTTCTTTATCTTACCAAAAATATGGCACGATGTCAATTGTCGCCGGCTAGAAGGCTTTGAACATCCTGTATAGACGGCATCGCTTGAAAAGCCCCCTTTTTGGTTGTGGCCAAGGCGGCGCAGGTACAAGAAAAGCGTAACACCTGAGATATCTTCGACTCCTCTCGAAGCAGGCAGCGCAAAGCGTCTGTTGCGGAGACATCTGCATCTGCGGCCTGTATCACACGGGAAAGAAAGGCGCCGACAAAGGCGTCTCCTGCACCAGTTGTATCGACCGTTGCTACGTGGGGGGATGGGACGCTGACGGGGCCTTCGGCAGAGTAGGCGCATGCGCCGTCAGCACCGCGTGTGACGAGAAGGAGGATAGTGTCACCGGATAAAAGGGCTTGCGCCGCTTCTTCCTCGCCCCCATAGAGAAAATCCGCTTCTTCATCGGATAGCTTTACCAGTTGCGCTGTTGCGGCAATAGCCCGAATCGTCTCCCGTGCTGACGCAGGATCCGGCCAAAGGGGGAGGCGCAGGTTAGGGTCGCAGCTGCGCAGGGTGCCGCAGTCCGCCGCTTTGCGCACCGCGTGTGCCGTAGCCGAAGCAGAAGGTTTAGCAATACAGGAAATCGTACCGAAATGAAGAATATCGGCAGGTGTGAAGCGAGCGGTAGGGACGTCCTGCGGCGTCAACATCGCGTCCGCGCAGTTTTCGCGGTAAAAGGTGAAATCACGGTCGCCGTTTTGGTCTAAAGAAACGAAGGCGAGGGCGGTATGGCCGCTGCAGGGGGTAAAGTAATCCGTATGTACGCCGCGGGCGCGCATCGACTGCTCCAGGTAGCGGCCGGAAGCATCGTTTCCCGCCTTGCCGACGAAATATGCCTGTGCGCCGAGGCTTGCTAGGCATACGGCGACATTGGCAGGCGCGCCGCCTGCCATCTGTGCATACAGAGGGATGCCACCATCGTTGCCATAAGGAAGGAGGTCAATGAGGGCTTCGCCGAGTGTAAAGACTTTTCCAGTCACGTCTTCCAACCTTTCCGCGCAAAAGACATGCGCATGTGTTATTCTGGAATTCAAGGCTGCGGTATCATAATGGGGAAGGAAAAAAGAGCCCTACACCGGCGGAAGCATCTGAAAATACCGCTCTCCCTTAACGTCCGAAACGACCGATCCTGGGCTTATGGGAAAACCTTCTACTACGTCCGATGCTTGCTGTTCCGAACAAACGCCCACAACGAGTAGGCTGGCTTCTGCTATTAGTATAGCGTGGGCCGTCGGGAAAGTCAAGCAGGACGGGAGCCCGTGTGCTTGTACCATTTTATCGGACAGCGGCGTTTGTTCCATCACAAATGGTGATGGATTTATAGGTGACGAAACTACCCTCTTCTCCGTCCTTAGATATTAGCGGGCCGGACGTTTATGGCTGCCGGCTCGGCAATCGGCAAAAAGGTACGGACAGATACTTTCTGTCCGTACCTTTTCCAAAATAAAAGACGGGAAAATAGGAGAATGGATGCTACAAATCCATCTTGGCGATGGTGTAGCCTTCGGCGCGCCAGTAATCGATGAGGCGGGGCAGCAACTCGGTATTCGTTTTAGAGACAGCGTGCAGCAGGTAGATGGCGCCGTCGTGGGTAGCTTCCGTGATGCGTTTGTAGGCCTCTTCAGGATCTGGTTGGTCGTCAGTCAGCCAATCTTTGTAGGCGAAGCTCCACAACAGCGTTTTATGTCCGGATTTTTGCGTCAGCGCCAGGCTGCGTGCGGAATATTCGCCCATCGGAGGGCGAAAATACGTTGTCTCATACCCGTAGTGTTCTTTCAAGTAGCAGTATACGTCATCGATCTCGGAGACGCAGGTATCCGAATCGAGCGTCGGCATGGACTTATGGTGATTGGAATGATTGCCGATGGTGTGACCCTCGTCAATCATGCGCTGGATGAGTTCCGGCTCGCTTTCAATATAGGGCAGCGTGACAAAAAAGGTAGCTGAGACATTTTTCTCCTTCAGCACATCGAGAATTTTTTCTGTATAACCGTTTTCGTATCCCTCGTCGAAGGTCAGATAGATACGCTTACCGTTTGAGGACGTGTTCCCGACAGCATAGGCCTCGTACTTGTTGTAGCTTTTATTGAAATCGGTTGCGCTGACAGGACAGTTGTTGCTGTCAACATTGTATCCCGGCCCCCAGCCCTTCTTTTCGTTTTCCAGTCCCGCAATGGTCGCGTCGTCCGGTGCAGGCCTTACGATAGTTTCCGCTGCGGAGGAAGTGTCGGAAGACGTGCTGTCCAAGGAGGAAGACGGTATGTCGGATGATGTGGAGGTTTGCTGGGAAGAAGTGCTTGCCTGCGATGATGTAGAGCTTTCCTTATCTTTGTCCCCGCTGCAGGAGGAAAGAGAGAGAGACAGCAAAGCAGTCAGCACAAGTGCGGTTATTTTTTTTGTTTTATCATTCATAAGCGGTACGTTCCTTTCCGTTGGCGAATAAAGGGGGCGTTCCCGGTCGAAGCCACGTTGCTCTCGTCGGTTCTTGCCGAAAACCCTCGATTTATCTGTTCCTATTATACCATGATATTTTGTTTTGAACACTACAAGATGATTACAAATCATAAAAGGGTGATAAAAAATGAGTGACAGTATATTTTCTCTTTCAGATGTCAAAATATTCGTAGCGGCATGCTGCTGCGGTTTTCGTGTGAGCCGCTACGCAGAGTTAAAAAATGGAGGACGGTTATCATGATAAATCATCAATATTGTATCGAGGATGTTACCGCAAGGCAGATCATCGATTCCCGGGGGAATCCGACGCTGGAGGCATGTGTCCGGCTAGGCGACGGTTCGAAGGGGTGTGCAGCGGTTCCCTCCGGCGCATCGACGGGGGTGTACGAAGCATTTGAATTGCGGGACGGCGATCCGGGTGCATATAGCGGAAAAGGCGTTTTAAAGGCGGTGGATCACGTTTGTCGGGATATTGCGGCAGTCTTGAAGGGCAAGGATCCATTTGACCAGTATAGTATCGATCATGCCATGATTACACTGGACGGTACAGAGAACAAAAGCCGCCTAGGCGCCAATGCAATCCTAGCAGTATCGCTGGCGACAGCGCACGCTGCGGCATCTGCACAGGGCGTCCCGTTGTACCGCTACCTGGGCGGTGTGGGAGCCCGTACGCTGCCGGTACCGATGATGAATATCCTCAATGGCGGCGCACATGCGGCGAACAACGTAGATATTCAGGAATTTATGATTATGCCAGTGGGGGCGCCTTCTTTTAGCGAAGGATTACGCTACTGCGTCGAGGTTTTTCACCGGCTGGGAAAGCTGTTGCGGACACGCGGGCTGTCCACATCGGTAGGAGATGAAGGCGGATATGCACCGGATCTCGCAGGGGACGAGGAAGCAATTCAGCTGATTGTCGAGGCGATCGAGGAGGCCGGTTACAAACCGTATGAGGATATCATGATTGCGCTGGACGCTGCGACAAGTGAATGGTATCATCATGGACATTATATGATGCCGAAGCAGGGAAAGAAGGTGACCCAGGCGGAACTGATTACTCATTTTACGCAGCTGTGCGGGAGATACCCGATCATATCGCTGGAGGATCCGCTGTCCGAGGAGGACTTTGATGGTTTTGCCCAGCTCACCAAGCGGATTGGGGACAAAGTGCAGATTGTCGGCGACGATCTGTTCGTCACCAATGAAAAAAGGCTGCGGATGGGTATTGCGCAGAAAGCGGGAAACGCCGTCCTGGTCAAGGTCAACCAGATTGGCACGCTGTCGGAAACGCTGGATACGATTGCGCTGGCTCGGCGCAATGGCTATCGATGTATTATTTCCCATCGCAGTGGGGAGACGGAAGACACCACCATCGCGGATATCGCTGTCGCTCTTAATGCGGGCCAGATAAAAACCGGCGCGCCCTCCCGCAGCGACAGGGTTGCGAAGTACAACCGTCTGCTCCAAATCGAGGAGGAACTGTCAGACGGCGCAACTTATCTGGGAAAGGAGGCTTTTTAGCTTGTACGAGGCAAGTACGCAGGATATGGGCGTTTGAGAGAGTACGCCAAATTTAGCGTGCCGGTATTGCAATTCGCTGCGGGATTTAGTATAATAAGAAAAAAGCTTTTATTCCAACTTGGAAAGGGGACAAAAACATGGACGTACAAGTTACCAAAGACAGTTTGATCGGCGAAGTTCTCGATATAGATAGCGGCACGGCGGTATATTTTTTGGAAATGGGGATGCATTGCTTAGGATGCCCTGCTTCCAGAGGCGAAACGCTGGAGCAGGCCTGTGAGGTGCACGGAGTATCTTGTGACGAGCTCCTGGAGAAGCTGCGGAATTATTTCGCATCAAAAAAGGCCGAATAAGCTGATGAAATATCAAGGACCAGCCCGAAATCTTTCGGGCTGTCTTTCTGTTTAAATCAGCGCTTTGATAGGGATGCATTATACGGATATGTGCGCAGGTAAGTGTCGGCATGGCTATTTGGCTTAGGTAAACGTGAGGGGATTGGCTACGAAAGGCAGGAAGCCGGTACGTCTGGAGGCGGAAGCATGCAGGAAAATAGGAGCGATCTAATCGTGTTGGATAAAAGGTTGCGGACGGTAGCGGGCTTCGTCCGAAAAGGTTCGGTGACGGCGGACGTCGGAACCGATCATGCCTATGTGATCACCTATCTCGTGCAGCAGGGGATTATCCCATGGGGGATTGGAACGGATATCCATGAAGGGCCGTTGCGTCGTGCGCAGGAAACTGTCGAAACCTACGGCGTTGCGGATCGGGTGCAGTTATTGCTGACGGATGGTCTTGACGGTGTGGACGGCACACTGGTGGGAGATGTAGCTATTGCCGGAATGGGCGGAGAAATGATTGCCTCCATCCTTTCTCGCGCACAGTGGCTGAAAAATCACCGGAAGCATCTCATCCTGCAGCCGATGACCAATGCGCATACCCTACGGGCATGGCTATATGAGAACGGTTTTGAAATTCGGGAGGAAAAAGGCGTCATTGAGGGCAAGCACGTCTACACGGTGATGTCGGTTTATTATACCGGTAAGGTCAAGATGGTCGACAAGGTATTTGCGTTGATTGGCAAGATGGGAACGGTACGGCAGGAGGACAGGGCCTATCTGTCACGGATGGCGCAGAAGTGCCGGGACATTGCCTGCGGACGGCGCAGATCGCAGGACACGGAAAAGGAAAAGGGTGCGGTGGAATATGAGCACCTGTATGAATGTATCCAGCAGATGCTGACCGGCCGAAGAGATGGCAACCTGACGTAAAATGAGTAAGTGGCAGCGCATCGCATAGGGTGCGACAGTATCCGCATCCAAAAAACAGCCTGTAAAGGAGAAAAAATGCATGACTACATGTAAAGACATTTATGACGCAATTGACGCATTTGCACCGTTTAGGCTGCAACAACAGGGAGATAATTCAGGGTTGCTGGTGGGCAGCGGAGAAGAACCTGTTACCTGCGCGCTGCTGGCGCTGGATATTACGTCGCAGGTGATTGATGAAGCGAAGGCGCAGGGTGCACAGCTGATTGTCAGCCACCATCCGATCATCTTCCATCCGCTGAAGCGGTTGGACGGCGGTGTCGCTTCTCGGCTTTACCGTGAGGGGATCGGAGCAATCTGTGCGCATACCAACCTGGATATGGCACATGGCGGTATCAGCGACCGTATGGCGCAGTTGTTAGGGGCGTCGGTGATCGGTGACTTTGAGGTGATCCACCGCTTTCCTTTTTACAAAGTAACGGTGTTTGTCCCGCAAACGCATACGCAGGCAGTCTATGATGCAATGGCGCGCGCAGGAGCGGGCAGCTATGGCCTCTATGAGGGCTGTGCCTTTTCTGCCGCGGGGGAGGGTGTTTTCCACCCGTTGCGGGGCGCACATCCCTTTATAGGGTCAGTCGGAGGAATCGAGCGAGTCCGGGAGGACCGGCTGGAGATGATTGCCGCCCACGACAAGCTGGCGGCCGTAGTGGATGCAATGAAGGCGGCGCATCCCTATGAGACGGTGGCCTACGATATCTATGAAACGCAGTCCCTTTCAGATGTTTACGGCTATGGAAAGGTCTGTGAGATGGACAGGGAATACACACTTGAGGAATTTGCACAGAAGGTTCGCGCAGTTTTTGGCTGTACGGCTCTGAGATACACGCAGGGAAAAGACACTGTAAGAAGAATCGCGCTTTGTTCCGGAGCAGGAGGATCCAATCTAAGGCTTGCGATGGAAAAAGGTGTTGACGCCTATATCACCGGCGACGTCAAGCATGACGTTTTCGTCGACGCTGTTAATGCGGGCTTTACCGTCATGGATGCGGGGCACTATCACACGGAGGTCATCTTCTGGGACATCCTTTCCGAACGCTTGGAACCTCTGTTTCCTCAGGTACGTTTCATTCGTGCGGAAAGCGGCGCTGATCCGGTGTGCTATTGCATGGCAAAGGATTAAGCGAATATCCGGCGAGGTTTTTGTGAGGAGATATTTGCGCCGGAAGGCTGTGAACGCTGTAAATGCACACAGGCAGCTTTAACAATGGGGAGTTCATATGGCATTAGACGGTTTGTTTTTGCATATCATCCGCGACGAGCTGGAGCGGGAAGCGGTCGGCGGACGGGTAGATAAGATTCACCAGCCGTCGCGGGACGAAATGATGATTGTGCTGCGGGTGAAAGCGGGGAATCGTAGGATCCTTCTCAGCACCAATGCGGCCAGCCCGCGGGTTCAGTTTACCGATGTCGCGCTGGAGAATCCCAAATCTCCGCCGATGTTTTGTATGTTAATGCGGAAGCATCTAGGCAATGGAAAGCTGGTTGCCGTGCGCCAAGCTGGCCTGGATCGTATCCTGTTTTTGGACTTCGAGGCGGTCAACGAGCTGGGAGATCTGGTCACCGTGACCGTTGCGATGGAAATCATGGGGAAGCACAGCAACTTGGTTTTGATAAATGCGCAGGGGAAAATTATCGATGCTATCAAGCGTGTCACAGAGGAAATGTCGGGCGTTCGTCCGGTGCTGCCAGGGATGACGTATACCCTGCCGCCGGCGCGTAACCGTCTTGATTTGACGCAGGCGTCTGACGAGGATATCGGCCGCGCGCTTGAGCAGGCGCCGCAGGGCGAGACGTCCAAGGCTCTGATGGCGGTACTGGAGGGCGTGTCGCCGATCGTCGCGCGGGAAGCGGCGTTTTACGCCTGTCGGGGTGCGGAGTTGCGCCATAGCGACTGGACGACGGAAACGATATCGCGACTGACGTTTTTTCTCAAGGGGATACGCGAACGTTTCGCGCAAGGAAATTATGAATTTACGGTCATCTCCGAGCTGACTGGTAAGCCGCGGGACTTTACCTTTCTGCCGGTCCATCAGTATGGCGCGGCGGTACGCAGCACCACTTTTTCGTCGCCCGGCGAGCTTTTGGATAGTTTTTACGGTGAGCGAGGCCGGATCGACCGCATGAAGCAGCGTTCCCATGACCTTTTAAAGCTGCTGGTCAGCACGACAGAGCGCTTACAGCGTAAGGCCGCGGCACAGCAGGAGGAGCTGAAAGCTTGCCGCGAGAGGGATACGCTGAAGATGTACGGTGATCTGCTGAATGCGAACCTTTACCGTATCGAAAAAGGAATTTCATCAGTGAGACTGGAAAACTTTTACGAGGAAGGCTGCCCATCTGTGGACATTGAGATGAACCCGATGCTGACGCCGGTTCAGAACGTGCAGAGGTATTACAGCGAGTACCGCAAAGCGGCGACAGCGGAGCAAAAGCTTGTCGAACAGATTGAAAAGGCAAAACAGGAAATTGACTATCTGGATACGGTGTTCGACGCGCTGTCGCGTACGACCGGGGAGAGCGAACTGTTGGAAATCCGCCAGGAGCTGTACGAACAGGGATATGTTCGGCAAATGAAGAGTAAGCAGATGAAGTCTCAAGCCAAGTCACAGCCTCCGATCAAGTACCGATCTTCGGACGGTTATACCATCCTGGTAGGCCGAAACAACCTGCAAAACGATAAGTTGACGTTGAAAACAGCGGGAAACTACGATATGTGGCTGCATACCCATAATATCCCGGGCTCGCATGTCATCATCGATCGTGGGAGCGTGCCGGATAAGATGGCGGAAATCCCTGACCGTACCATCGAGGAGGCGGCGATTATCGCAGCTTACAACAGCAAGGCACGGGAGGGCTCGCAGGTCCCAGTGGATTATACGTTGGTACGAAATGTCAAAAAGCCGGGCGGCGCAAAGCCGGGCATGGTCATTTTTGAGAATTACAAGACCGCTTTTGTCACGCCGGATGAGTCGCTGGTGAAGCGTCTGCTTGTCGCAAAATAAGCTTCTCCGCTGACAGATACCGTATCACGAGGAGCCTCACAACGGCAAGGATAAAGAAGGAAAAGAACTGTTGCACCCATGAGATGCATGGGGATAGTGAAATGATACAGAGAGGAACGAACGTCATGAAAAAAGAACTGGATAAGGCCTACGACCCCAAACAGTTTGAAGACAGAATTTATCGGATGTGGCGGGAAAAAGGCTGCTTCCACGCGGAGGTGGATCCACAGAAGGAGCCGTATACCATCGTGATTCCGCCGCCGAACATCACCGGACAGCTGCATATGGGCCATGCGCTCGATAATACGTTACAGGATATCCTTATCCGCTACCGCAGGATGCAAGGGTATAGCGCACTATGGGTACCGGGCGTCGACCACGCGTCCATTGCCACTGAGGCGAAGATTGTCGAGGCGATGAAAGAAGAAGGCTTGACGAAAGAAGACGTCGGACGTGAGGGATTCCTGTCACGCGCCTGGGAATGGAAGGAAAAGTACGGTACCCGGATCACGGATCAATTGAAAAAGATGGGGTCCTCGCTGGACTGGGACCGCGAGCGGTTCACCATGGACGAGGGTTGTAGCGAAGCGGTCAAGGAGGTGTTCGTCCGCCTTTACAACGAGGGGTTGATTTACCGAGGCGAACGGATCATCAACTGGTGCCCGCACTGCAAAACATCGATTTCCGATGCCGAAGTGGAATACGAGGAACAGGCGGGCCACTTCTGGCACCTGCGTTACCCGTTATCCGACGGTAGCGGCTCTGTCGAGCTGGCGACTACCCGTCCCGAGACGATGCTGGGCGATACCGCCGTCGCCGTCAACCCGGACGACGGCCGCTACCGTCATTTGGTCGGTAAAATGCTGCGTCTGCCGCTGACTGATCGTGAGATACCGATTGTCGCGGACAGCTATGTTGATATGGAATTCGGTACCGGTGTGGTAAAGATTACTCCGGCGCACGACCCCAACGACTTCGAGGTGGGATTGCGGCATCATTTGCCGGTCATCAACATCATGACCGAGGACGCGCATATGAATGGGCTGTGCGGCGTTTATACCGGCCTGGACCGCTATGAGGCGCGTAAACGTATCGTTGCCGATCTCGATGCGCAGGGGTATCTTGTGCGGGTGGAGGATCATACTCACAATGTCGGTACCTGCTACCGCTGCGGGAGCGTGGTGGAGCCGCGCGTGTCCAAGCAGTGGTTCGTCAAAATGGAGCCGCTGGCAAAGCCGGCGATCGACTGTGTGCGCAACGGCGACGTCAAGTTCATCCCGGAACGCTTTGACAAGGTCTATTTCAACTGGATGGAGAACATCCGCGACTGGTGTATCTCCCGACAACTGTGGTGGGGACACCGCATCCCGGCGTATTACTGTGACGCCTGCGGCGAGATGACCGTCTCCAAGGACGCCGTCACAGCCTGCCCCAAGTGCGGTGCGCCGGTTCATCAGGATGAAGACACGCTGGACACCTGGTTTTCTTCGGCATTGTGGCCCTTCTCAACGCTGGGATGGCCGGAAAAAACGCCGGAGTTTGACTACTTCTACCCTACCAGCACGCTGGTAACCGGCTACGACATCATCTTCTTCTGGGTGGCACGGATGATTTTTTCGGGCCTCAAATACACGGGTAAGCCGCCTTTCCATACGGTATTTATCCATGGAATCGTCCGCGACGAGCAAGGGCGGAAGATGAGCAAGTCCCTTGGAAATGGTATCGATCCGCTGGAGGTCATCGATCGGTACGGCGCTGATGCGCTGCGCTTTATGCTGGCGACTGGCAATAGCCCCGGAAACGATATGCGTTATTCCGAGGAGAAGGTCAAGTCTTCCAGAAATTTCGCCAACAAGTTATGGAACGCCTGCCGGTTTATCATGATGAACTTGTCCGACGAGATAACGGAGGCGTCGCTTCCGGATGTTCTCACTGTCGAGGACAAATGGGTGCTCTCCCGCTTTAACGACGTCGTGAAGGAAATGACCGAGAATCTTGATAAGTTTGAGCTTGGTATTGCACTTTCCAAAATCTACGATTTTATCTGGGATGTGTACTGCGACTGGTACATCGAGCTTTCCAAACCGCGGATGCAAGCGGGTGGAGAGACGGCGGAGAACGCACAGAAGGTTTTGCTGTATGTGATGCAGGGGATGCTTAAACTGCTGCATCCGTTCATGCCTTTCATTACCGAAGAGATTTGGCAGGTGCTTCCAACCGGCGGGCAGGACACCATCATGTTGGCGGACTGGCCGGTTTACGACGATGGACTCTGTTTCGCACAGGAAGCGGCTGACTTTGAAAAGGTCATCAGCGCGATTCGGGGCATCCGTAACCGCCGTGCCGAGATGAACGTGCCGCCTTCCAAAAAGGCGAAAGTGTACATTGAGACGAGAGAGCCACAGCTGTTTGGCCAGATGGGTGCTTTCTTCGAGCGCCTTGCAGGTGCTTCAGCGATCGAGACAGCTGCCTCCTACAGCTTCGAGTCCGCGGTGACGGTTGTTACCGACGCAGCGCGAATCTTTATCCCATTGGACGATCTCATTGACAAGGACAAGGAGCGTGCGCGTCTTGTGAAGGAGCAGGCTGCCGTTCAACGCGATATTGAAGCGGTGTCCAAGAAGCTTTCCAACGAAGGCTTTTTGGCGAAGGCTCCGCAGAATGTGGTCGAACAGGAAAAGGAAAAGCTTTCGCGTCATCAGGAACGCTTGGCGAAGATTGAAGAAAGTTTGAAAGCACTGTAAGAAAAAATTGGAATTGACGGATGAGGGCCCCTCCGGGAATGACCGGAGGGGCCTTACTTACCCGCAAAAACGGATGTCGATTATGATTTTGAACGGTATCTGTCCCGTCTGTGGACGCAGATAGGTTGTTTTACATGGCCTACTGTGGTACAATTGCTACAATAGGAAAGGCGGCGGTGAGCCGTTCAGATAGGGCAAGAAAGGAGGCCCTGTGGATATAGGCGTCGTTTCACTGACAGCGAACGTTGCCGTCACAGGGAGAATTGGTGGAGCAGAATCAAACAGGGCAAAACCGAACGCTTGATACAAGCATAAGTAACGAACAGCAGGCGACAGCATATATCCATAGTTATCCGCGTTCTAAGTCCTATGCGGGAGGACTGGATGACATTCGAAGGCTACTGGAGCGTCAGGGAAACCCACAGGACGCACTGCGCTTTCTACACGTTGCCGGGACAAACGGTAAAGGTTCTACGGTGACGATGTGCGCCAGTGTCTTACGGGAAGCCGGATACTGTGTAGGCACCTTCATGTCCCCTTATATTGTCTCCTTCCGGGAGCGTTTTCAGGTGAATGGTCGGGAGGCACCTGATGACATTTTTGTGTCCGCAGCGGCGACCGTTCGTAGGGAAGCGGAAGCGCTGCGGGAAGAGGGGATAGAGTTTGTCCAGTTCGAGATTGTCACAGCAGTGGGGTTTGAGATTTTCCGCAGGATGGCCTGCGATATTGTCTGTCTGGAAGTCGGACTGGGCGGCAGGCTGGATGCGACAAATGTCATCTGTGCCCCTGAGGTGGCGGTGATTACCTCCATTTCGCTTGATCATACCGAGCTTCTGGGGAATACGCTGGCAGAGATAGCGGCGGAGAAGGCAGGAATTGTCAAACCGGGTGTGCCTGTGGTCTGTTATCCTGGCATGGCCCCGGATGCGCTTTGCGCTGTGATGGAGCGTGCTCTGAAAACGGGCAGCCGTGTCATCTTGCCCTCGCGTATGGCCGTCGGGGATGTGTGTTGCTCGTTAAGTGGGAATAGTTTTACCTACGGCGGGGAACAGTACGAGACCCGTCTTGTAGGGGAGCATCAAGTCTACAACGCCGTGATGGTGCTGGAGGTTATCGGGCAGCTTCGGGAAAAGGGCTGGCGCATTCCACAGGAGAGTGTCCGGAAAGGTCTGTATAGCGCTTTTATCCCTGCCCGGTTCGAAGTCATGCGCATAAGCCCACTTGTGATCATTGATGGGGCGCATAACCAGAACGGCGTAGAAGGTTTGCTGGGGGCACTGGGACGTCTGCGGGGTGGACGTAAGCTGTATGCACTGATCGGGGTGCTTGCTGATAAGCATATGGAAGAAGCGCTTGCACATGTGGCACAGTTGTTCGACCGAATTACTTGCACGGATGTTACCAATGGCCGTACCCTCAGCGGACAAGTGTTGGCGCAGCAGCTGTCTGTGGAGGGCGCTGCCCACGTTTCGGTTACGGGAGAAGCACCACAGGCGATGCTTTCGTTGATAGAGCAGATGGATCCTGATAAGGATGGATTGGTTGTGTTCGGTTCGCTTTTCCTGGCCGCGGAATGCCGTAAGGCTTTCCTCGACGCGTTTCGTTCCCCTTCGTCAGAGAGAAGGGCATTACCGGAGGGAAAATAACAGAGCGTCTACAATTTGACAAAATTTTTACTGGAAAGAGATTATGATTAAGGTCATGGACAGGACGGCGGGACAAGCAGTGGCAGGTGTGTGGCATTTCTGCCATGCAAAACGGTGCTGCTGTACCGCGAGGGACGTGGAGTGTGTTTGAAAGCTGGAGAGGATTGTTCCGGGTACGAACTTACAGATTGACTAAGGGGGTGCGCCCGGGTGACAAGAGAACAAGTTTATGTGTCTCAGGGGGCAGCTTGACAGCTTTCCAATGTACTCTGACATACAAGGGAGGTAACAGCAGTGATGCCAGTAAAGATTGAAGCGGCGGAGGATACGGTGACCGCTTGCATTATGGGGGAAATTGATCACCATAGCGCAAAGGAGATACGTGAGGAGATTGACAGCATCCTGGAGAGTGCAAAACCGGCGACACTTGTCATGGATTTCCGGGACGTCTCCTTTATGGACAGTTCCGGTATTGGCCTAATCATGGGACGCTACAAGGTGATGCAGAGTCTTCAGGGTAGACTGCGGGTGGTCAATGTTTCGTCCCACATGAAAAAAGTGATGCGGCTGGCCGGCCTTGACAGGCTTGCAGTGATTGAGAATTAGGAGGATACGGTTTGAAAAAAGCTGACGCTTTTCCTTCGACCGATGCGAAAGGAATGAACGTAGGATGAATGTGTGCAATGAAATGAAGCTGACCTTTTTCAGCCGGTCGGCAAACGAGGGGTTCGCCCGTGTTGCGGTCGCGTCCTTTTTTTCCCAGATGGACCCAACGTTGGATGAAATTACTGATATCAAGACAGCGGTATCGGAGGCGGTGACCAACTGTATTGTCCATGCTTATAAGGACTGTATCGGCAAGGTGGAGGTTGTCGCGCGGATTCTGGAAGGGAGGAAGATTTACATACGGATTAAGGATCACGGCTGCGGGATAGAAGACGTTGCACAGGCGATGGAACCTATGTATACCACTTGTCATAACGGCGAACGTGCCGGACTGGGATTCGCTGTCATGCAAACTTTTATGGATAAGGTTCATGTGCGCAGTAAGGCAGGAAAAGGCGTGACAGTTACCCTTATCAAGACGCTGTCCTCCCGGGGAGAGAACGATGCTTGACGTATTGGACCGGGACCAGTTTGTGCGGGACAATATGGGGCTTGTCCATGCATGCTGCAACCGTTTCCGCGGACGTGGGATCGAGTATGAGGACATGTTCAGCGCGGGCTGTGTTGGATTGGTCAAGGCACTTGACGGTTTCGACCAATCGCGGGGATTGCAGTTTTCTACCTATGCCGTCCCTGTTATTCTTGGGGAGATACGCCGGCTGTTCCGTGACGGCGGAGCTGTCAAGGTCAGCCGCGGTTTGAAGGAAACGTCCCTGAAGGTGGGGCGGGAGAGGGAGAAGTTCCTGAAGCAGTATGGACGGGAGCCAACGGTTTCGGAAATTGCGCAGAGGCTGGGGCTTGATGCGGAAACGGTCAGCGAGGCGGTGTCGGCGTCCATGCCGGTGCTGTCATTGACCGAGTCGGACGACGAGGGCGGCGGGCAGCTTGATGTCCCTGTCGATGCCCCTGACGAGCGCATTACCGAGATGATGTCCCTCAGGGAAGCGATTGGGCAACTTGAACCCAAAGACAGGCAACTGATTCTGCTTCGCTATTTCGGTGAAAAAACGCAGGTAGAGACGGCGGCACTGCTTGAAATGACACAGGTGCAGGTCTCTCGGAGGGAGAAGAAGCTGCTCCAGTTTCTGCGGAAACAGTTGGAATAAAAAATGCCGATTCGCTTTTAGCATTTTAGACGGTGAAATCTGTGGGAAGAACCTGCCGGGAAGCTTTGCTTTCCGGCAGGTTTTATGTTAGAGTAAGATGGAGATGCACATGAAGGTGAGAATTGGAAATGAGTATCCGGGAGGCGGCTGCGGGGTGCGTTTTGCTGATTCTACGCATGGTCATTCTGTTTGTAAAATTTAACGTTTCGTGATGCTTTTTGCATAAGA
Organism: uncultured Clostridia bacterium; assembly: GCA_946498095.1. Taxonomy (GTDB): domain Bacteria; phylum Bacillota; class Clostridia; order Oscillospirales; family Ruminococcaceae; genus CAMMMX01. Next base: position 23,598 of record CAMMMX010000009.1, on the reverse strand, counting down.
AAAAGGTAAAATAAAAAGAGAACGTCGACGCTTTTGAGAATTGGGCGAAAATACGTGCGGCGTGGAACGGGGTGACGCAATGAAATGGAGAATACGCATGCGAGACTTGTCGGTCCATAAAAAGCTCCTTTTGTCGCATTGGATGGTCATCCTCATCCCTGTTATGGCGGTCCTCATCTTGACAGGGGCTGCGCTAACGGTCTTCCTTTCGGTAATGGGAAGCGGTTTACGTGCGGCGCTGCTGGAGGTAACGGGGGATACCGTTTCCAACTACCAACTGGAACTGGCGTTCGACTCGATGTCCCGTGAAATCAGCGCGAATCCTGGCTGGAAGGAACATCCTGACTTTACCGGCCTGTCCGATGCACTGGAAAAACGTGGAGCGCTCGTTTGGGTATACAGCGGGGAAGAAACCTTATATCTTTCTGAAGGCGGGAGCCCGGATGAGGTACGCCGGATTGCGGAGCGGCTCGGAGCAAAATTAACGTCTCCCATCTTCCTGCGCGGGGATCAGGGTATGGTGTTCCATACCACGATAGAACCGCCGGAGCGGGAGACAGTGTCGATGACGGTGGTTGCGCCGTCTCTGGTGTTGCAGGGCGATGAGCAGAATGTATTGGACTTTATTAAAGCCAGTATGAAGGTGGGCGCCGTAGTTGTGGTGGTAGTGGCGGTCGGCGTCATTGCCGTTACCGGAATCCTGCTCTCACATAAGGTGTCAGCTTCCATCTTACAGCCGATTCGGACGCTTCAGGAGGCTGCGTCGCGGATTTGCGACGGGAATCTGGAAGATCCGGTTTTGGTACAGTCCCATGACGAACTGGGAGAACTGTGTGAGGATTTTGAGCAGATGCGCCTGCGACTGAAGGAATCTGTCGAGGCACAACAAGCGCTGCAGGAACAGCGTGGGGAGATGATTGCCGGAATTTCTCACGATCTTTCTACGCCGCTGACCGCGATCAAGGGTTATGTCAGTGGGTTGCTGGACGGTGTCGCGGATACGCCGGAGAAAAGATCGCATTACCTGAAAACGATCTATGACACGGCTTGTGGAATGGAGCATATGGTGGACAGCCTCTTTCTTTTCACCAAGCTAGATCTGGGGCGGGTTCCATTCGATCTGCAGACAGTGGAGGCAGGGCGGTTCCTCCAGGACTTTGTGGATGAGACAGCGTTGCGTTTAAAGCGGGATCATATGCGGATTCGCTTAGTCAATCAGGCTCCGCCTCATTTGACTGTTCGAATAGACCTTCTACAAATGGGGCGTGTGCTGCAAAACCTGACCGAGAACAGCGTCAGGTACCGCCGTCCAGGTGTAGCGCAAGGGAACATCACGGTGACGCTGTCGGAGACGGTAAGCGGAGCATGTTGCATTTGCTTTGCTGACGATGGGATGGGCGTGGATAGTTCAGAAATGGAAAAAATATTCGGAACCTTTTATCGGACAGATCCTGCACGGACAAATGTCTCAAAAGGGAGCGGGCTGGGACTGTCGATCGCCAGGCAAATACTGGAACATATGGGTGGAGAGATTCATGCACAGCCATCGGACGAGGGCGGTCTGTGCGTTACGATGACGCTGCCAGGAGCAGAAAATAGGGCGCTAGAAAAGGACGGTAGAGATGAAAAAAATACTGATCATTGAGGATGATAGGAAGATCGCCGAACTGGAACGAGATTATTTGGAAGCGGATGGCTTAGAAGCAGATATCGTCGGTGACGGGGAGGAGGGGGTACGCAGAGCCTTGGAGGGGGGCTGGGCTCTCATCCTGCTGGATCTGATGTTACCGGGATGTGACGGGTTCGCCATCTGTCGTCGGATTCGGCAAAAGCTGGACATCCCGGTCCTGATGGTGTCGGCCCGTCGGGACGATGTGGACAAGATACGGGGGCTTGGTTTGGGTGCGGACGATTATCTTGTTAAACCCTTCAGCCCTTCGGAGCTCACGGCGCGGGTCAAAGCGCATATCGCGCGCTATGAGCGCTTGACCGGGACAGGTAGCTTCGATGCACCACGTCATGTGATTACAACGGAAGGACTGGAAATCGACGTTGCGGCACGCCGGGTGTTCGTTCATGGAAGGGAAGTCGCGCTGACCAATAAGGAGTTTGATCTGCTTCTGTTTCTGGCACAGAATCCGAACATCGTCTTCAGTAAGGATACGCTATTTAGTCGTATATGGGGCCTGGATTCGTTGGGCGAAACATCAACGGTGACAGTACATATCAATCGGCTACGTGAAAAAATAGAAGAGGACAGCGCTTCGCCGCGTTATATTGAAACGGTATGGGGCGCGGGTTACCGTTTTCGCGCCTGAACCTTCTTTTTTTATATTTGTTTCCGTGTTTAGAATTTGTTTATTCTTCTGCCGTACAATATACTTATACAAAATAATAGTGAAAGGATATGCGTTTGACGCTCCATGCCGGACGCAGGACATGAAAGATGGAGAATATGATCATTTCGCTTGTCAACCAGCTCGGATATTTCGGCATTTTTTTGCTGATTGCGGTAGAAAATATATTTCCGCCGATTCCGTCCGAGGTGATACTGACGTTTGGAGGCTTTCTCACCACCTATACGGATTTGCAGGTGTGGGGTGTGGTAGTGGCTGCAACGCTGGGCAGTGTCGCCGGCGCGCTGGTCCTTTATGCGGTAGGGTGCTTCCTCAGCCCTGAAAAGCTTTCCAGCTGGCTCGACGGCCGGTTGGGGCGTATCCTCCATTTGAAACGTTCTGATGTGGAGAAGGCCCAGGGCTGGTTTGATCGTCGAGGTAAGCTGACAGTTTTTCTCTGCCGCTTCGTGCCTATCGTTCGCAGCCTGATTTCTATTCCTGCCGGGATGGCGCGCATGCATGTCGGTGTTTTCCTGGTGCTGACGACGGTGGGAACCGCGTTGTGGAATGTGGTTTTGGTGTCCCTGGGAGCGCTGTTTGGCGCTTCATGGGAAAAGATTGCCGGATATTTTGATACTTATTCGACCGTGGCACTTCTTGTGATTGTTGTCGCAGTCGTTGTGGGCGGCATTGTGTTTTATAAAAAGCGGGTTTCTAGAAAGGCGACTGCAAAGTCGGATGAGGTTCCGCCGGAACAGGAATAGCAGCTTATCATGGCTGAAGCAGGAAATACTTGCAAAATTCATGAAAATGGGATATACTGAAAGAGATAAATTTTAAGTTGGCGATGAGGAAAGCTACAGCTGTGGAATTCCAACAGAGAGCCGGTGGACGGTGCGAACCGGCGGGATGAAGCACTCTTCCACTTTCGGAGCCGCCGGCGACGAGCCGGAGGGAGCGCCCTTTATAGCGCGTACGAGTGGTCGGCAGTTTACCGGCAATTTGGGTGGCACCGCGGAGTCTTCCGTCCCATATGGAAAATATGGGATGGAAGGCTTTTTTAGTTTTTTGGACGTGTGCAGCTGCCGTGACAGCGTAAAGTTGAAGGAGGAAAATATATGCTGGATATCAAATTCCTACGTGCGGAGCCGGAGGCCGTCAAAGAGAATATCCGGAAAAAGTTTCAGGATGAGAAGGTTGCGCTGGTCGACGAAGTCATCGAGTTGGATGAGCAGTGCCGTGCAGCCAAGACACGTTGCGATACCCTGCGTAATCAGCGCAATGTCATCAGCAAGCAAATCGGCGGATTGATGAAGCAGGGAAAGAAGGAAGAGGCTGAGGCTGCCAAGAAGAGTGTGACAGACATGGCAGAGGAGATGGCGCAGCTCGATGCCCGTGTTGACGAGTTGAGCGCACAGGTCCGAGAGCGGATGCTTGTCATCCCAAACATGATCGATCCTTCGGTTCCGATTGGGCGTGATGACAGCGAAAACATTGAGCTGGAACGCTTTGGCGAGCCTGCAGTCCCGGACTTTGAGGTGCCCTACCACGTTGATATCATGGAACGTCTGCAAGGCATCGATCTGGACAGTGCCCGCAAAACCAGCGGAAATGGTTTTTACTACCTTTGCGGGGACGTCGCTAGGCTGCATTCCGCTGTTTTGTCTTACGCGAGAGATTTCATGATCGACCGTGGCTTTACCTATTATATCCCGCCGTTCATGATCCGCAGCAATGTCGTTGACGGCGTGATGAGCTTCTCTGAAATGGAGAATATGATGTATAAAATTGAAGGGGAGGATCTTTACCTGATCGGAACGAGCGAGCATTCGATGATCGGTAAGTTTATTGACACCATATTGGATGAGGACGCCCTGCCGCAGGCGTTGACGAGCTATTCGCCCTGCTTCCGTAAGGAGGTCGGCGCGCATGGTATCGAGGAGCGTGGTGTCTACCGGATCCACCAGTTTGAGAAGCAGGAAATGGTGGTGGTCTGCCGCCCGGAGGAGAGCAAGGAATGGTTTACCCGTTTGTACCGGAATACCGTGGACTTCTTCCGCTCGCTGGACATTCCGGTGCGGACGCTGGAATGCTGTTCGGGGGATCTTGCGGATCTTAAGGTCAAGAGTGTCGATGTGGAGGCGTGGTCGCCTCGCCAGAAAAAGTATTTTGAGGTGGGCAGCTGTTCCAATTTGGGCGACGCACAGGCGCGCAGGCTGAGGATCCGTGTCCGCGACAAGGTGAAGGGGAACTATTTCCCCCATACCCTCAACAACACCGTCGTTGCGCCACCGCGGATGCTGATCGCCTTTTTGGAGAACAACCTCCGCGCTGACGGCACAGTCGCTATCCCTGCGCCATTACAGATGTATATGGGCGGTAAGACGTTCATCGGCTGATCGGATCCGGGCGGTCCGTTCTGTACCGGAAGACTCTCAGGCAGATCGGCTGTTTGTAACCATTTGTTGATTCGCGTTTTCTTACCACCTGAAGGACATTTTGTTTTTCGGGTGGTTTCCGTTTATGGAGGGCGTCAGAACAAAAAGCAGGAAGTGAAAAAGGGCCAGATGCAGGTTGATGTCATTGACGAATACAAGGAAGGCGGTCATCTGATTTTTATCGATCGTTATATCGGTGTGTATGTACGGGGAAAGACACAAGAAGCATTTGTAAAGCTTCCTGCGGAAATGAGACAATACTGTAAGTGGAGCGGCGAAACGCCACCGGACGAAAGGCCTTTCCGCGTTCAAGTTATCCAGGAAAAGAGGAGTGGACTGCAGATAAGTGATGCGGATACCGACGTTATATTGGACAGCGAGTTTCCATCATTAACACCAGAGGAGTACGGGCGGCTGAAAGAAATGGCACTGAAATCTGCAAAAGATTTTTTGGCCTTGTACCTCTCTGTCCCGGACAAAAACGGGACGGTGCGGCTTCCACGTAAAACTTTTTATGGGGAGGTTCTTATTACAGCGAGGGAAATGTATGACCACACAAAAAATGTAAATGATTACATTTTGGTGAGATCAGGGTTGCGGCAACCAATGAACCCGATATTGTAACTTGCCGGCGTAAGGCGTTTCAGGCATTGAAAAGCCTGCCGGGGTTTCTGGATAATGGGATGTATGCAGGAAGCTACGGAGAAAAGTGGTCGCTCAGAAAGGTATGTCAAGGTATGTCGCAGATTGATATGGCTCAAATGAGTCCGACCCTTGGCAAGCTATGCTGTCTAGCTTTTGCAGGAAGATATCCAGATAGCGTTGCGAATATAACGGTAGGATATGTGGAAAGGGGAAAATTGTTTGAAATTAAAAAGAAATGACCGTGTCCAAACGCTCCGAGAGGAGGGACGCAGACTGCTGCTAATTGTTATTGCGTCCGTTATCATGGCGGTTAACATCAAGAGTTTCGTCGAAGCCGGAGGGCTATTCCCCGGTGGCTTTAACGGGCTGACGCTGCTCATCCAGCGTAGCTTTTCGCAGTTCTTCCATATTTCCCTCCCTTTCAGTCTGGTGAACTTCCTACTCAATGCCATTCCGGCAGCGATCAGCTTCAAACTGATCGGAAAACGCTTTACGATCTATTCGTGCCTTATGATCGTCTTGACAAGTGTCTTGACTGACATCATCCCAACAGCGGCAGTCACTGACGATGTTCTTTTGATTTGCGTATTTGGCGGGATTATCAACGGCTTTGCGATTGGCTTGTGTCTGCGGGGACGTGCGACAAGCGGTGGAACCGACTTTATTGCAGTTGCATTGTCACAGCGACTCAATATCGACGCTTGGAATTATATTCTGCTGGGGAATGCCGGGATGTTGGTTGTGGCAGGCCTGCTGTTCGGTTGGGACAAAGCGCTGTATTCGATCATCTTTCAGTTCGCCTCGACACAGGTGGTGCATGTGATGAACGCACGTTACCGGCGTGCGACACTCTTCATTGTATCGGACGAATCGGAAGAAATCTATCGTAGGATCCGGGAGTCGACCCATCATGGTGCAACGCTGTTCCATGGGACAGGATTGTACAACGGCCAGCCGCGTGCCATGATTTATACTGTCATTTCCAGCGATCAAGTCAAGGAAGTGACACGTAAGGTACGGGAAATAGATGAAAAAGCGTTCGTCAATGTTATAAAGACCGATCAAATCGCGGGAAAGTTCTATCAACCTCCAAACGACTAATCAAGCTCTGTGCTTTTCATGAAAGATATGGAATCCTCGAATTGTATGGTCGCGAAGTGTCCATGATTCTGATAGAACCGCGTACAATTATATTGCGTATCCGCAGGAGCGAAGTATAGCAAAAATCCCGAACAGGATTCGATTTCCTGTTCGGGATTTCTGCCACATGTGCGAACACAGCTGAACAAGCGCTTGTGGAATTTAGGACTCCAGGGTCGGATAGCCGCCGAGCATGCGGAACGAGGGGAGAGTTTCGCACAGGTCCTCCAGCAGATTTTGGATGGCTACGGTACCGACGTCCCCTGCAAAGTCGATGTAAAAGACGACGTTGAAATTGCTTCCCGCAGGGCGGCTTTCAATTTTAAGCAGATTCACACCGCGGATAGAAAATTTCGTCAATAAGCGCATCAACGCTCCCGGTTCATTGAGCGCCGTCACAGCGACCGACACAGTGTCCCCCCGCGTTTGCGCGTAGGTGGGCTTCGCAATACAGATAAAGCGTGTGCTATTGTTTAGATCGTCCGCGATATTGTCAGCCAATACGACCAGGCCATACTCATCCGCACAGCGGCGGGAGCAGATTACACCGACCGGCGTACTACTGCGGGCGACAAGCTCGGCCGCGACCGCGGTATTTGATTCCTCGATTGATGTGCATCCCTTCTCGCTTAGGAAACAGCTGCACTGACGCAGCGCCTGCTCATGGGAATGTACCTCGCTGATATCTGTCAGGGCAACGCCGGGTCTTGCACAGAGGCAATGATTGATTTTCAGTGTAACAGCTTTGATAATCAGAAAGTCGTGCCGTAACATGGCGTTATAGACAGCATGTACGCTGCCTGCGATGGCGTTTTCGATCGGCAGGACACCGACGTCAATTGCATCCGACTCCACTGCGGAGAAGACAGCGTCATAGGTGTCCAGAAACGTTATCTGTGGGGTGGAGAAAGCCGTCTCAGCAGCAATATGAGCATAACAACCGCTGACGCCCTGCAGTCCCACACGCAACGGAGAGGGAAGTTCTGGCTGCGATACGTTGACGACAGGCTCTGTGACATTCCGGATAGCGTCTAACTGACGGCTTTTGCTGACGTCCATCAGGAAGGTAAAAAGCGAGGAGACAGCATTTTTCATTTCGGCTGGAGCCAATGCGCTGACTTTTTCCAGTACCGCGTCCTCACGTTCTTTCTGAAACACCTGAAGATTGTGCGATTTCTTGTATGCAGCGACCTGTTCGACCAACTCGGTGCGTTGGCAGAATAGCCGTACAAGTTCTCGGTCCGTTTCATCTATCCGGGCGCGGATGTCGTTCAAATCCATCGGGTTTTCATCCTTTCAAGGAAAATGATCATCAAAAAACAGCAGGCGTTCGCCTGCTGTTTACTTATACTTTCGTTACTTTTTCAGCTGGCTCAGCGCGTCCTTACGGGAAAGGTTGATACGACCCTGCTGGTCGATTTCCGTAACCTTGACCAGTACCTCATCTCCAACCTTCACGACATCTTCCACCTTCTCCACACGGGAGGTGTCCAGCTTGGAGATGTGGACGAGCCCTTCCTTGCCAGGGGCAATTTCAACAAATGCACCGAAATTCATCAGGCGGGTGACTTTTCCTTTATAGATAGCGCCAATTTCCGGATCGTTTGCAATGGTGTTGATAATCTGGAGCGCACGCCGCAGATTGTCCATGTTGATACCGGAAATAAAGACATTGCCGTCCTCATTGATATCGATCTTACAGTCACAGTCTGCGCAGATTTTCTGGATGACCTTGCCGCCACTGCCGATCACCTCGCGGATCTTGTCGACCGGCACTTTGGTAGTCAACATCTTGGGCGCGTAAGCGGAAAGTTCCTTGCGCGGCTCTGGGATGGCCTTAAGCATTACCTCATCGAGGATATAAAAGCGCGCCTTCTCCGTTTTCTCAAAGGCTTCCGCAATCATGTCGTAGGTCAGACCGTCAATTTTAATGTCCATCTGGATAGCGGTAATACCCTTATGAGTACCGCCGACCTTGAAATCCATGTCGCCGAAGAAGTCTTCCAAGCCCTGGATATCCACCATTGTCATCCAGCGGTCGCCCTCGGTGATCAGACCACAGGAGATGCCGGCAACTGGCGCTTTGATCGGGACGCCAGCGTCCATCAGCGCCAGCGTAGAGCCACAGATGGAACCCTGAGAGGTAGAGCCGTTAGAGGACAGCACCTCGGACACCAGACGGATCGCATAAGGGAATTCCTCCACCGGAGGGATAACTGGCAACAACGCTTTTTCCGCCAGCGCGCCGTGACCGATCTCGCGGCGTCCCGGACCACGGCTGGGACGGGTCTCGCCAACAGAGTAGGAGGGGAAGTTATAATGATGCATGTAACGCTTCTCTGTTTCCGCGTCAATGCCGTCAAGCAGCTGCGCGTCGCTGACCGGGCCAAGTGTAGCTACGGTCAGTACCTGGGTCTGGCCTCTGGTGAAGAGCCCGGAGCCGTGTACACGCGGCAGCAGTCCGACTTCGCTTGCCAGCGGACGGATCTCGTTGAGGCCGCGTCCGTCGACACGTTTACCGTCATCCAGCAGCCAGCGACGGACGACAAATTTCTGCAATTTATATAGGCATTCGTCGATCATCGCTTCCTGTTCGGGATACTGTGGGTCAAATGTTTCGTGTACCTCGGCGATGACTGGCTGTAGCCGCGCCTCGCGAACGTTCTTATCGTCAGTGTCCAGTGCGTAGCGAATCTTTTCGATGGCAAACTCCTTGATAGCCTCGAACATGTTGTAGTCGACTTCCTGAGACTCGAATTCGACCTTCTTTTTACCGATTTCCTTCTGAATAGAGCTGATGAAGTCCACCAGCTTCTGAATTTCCTTGTGTCCCTGGATGATGGCGTCAAGCATGACGTCGTTAGGAACCTCGTTAGCGCCCGCTTCAATCATGACGATTTTTTCTTTGGAAGCGGCGACGGTTAGATTGAGATCGCTGACCTCGCGCTGGGCCGCGTCAGGGTTGAGAACGACCTTGCCGTCGCACAAGCCGACACTGATGCCGCCGATCGGACCGTTCCACGGGATGTCCGAGATGGACAGCGCAATAGAGGTGGCGACCAAACCGGTAATTTCCGGAGAGCAGTCAGGGTCAACAGAGAGCACCGTCATGACGACCGAGACGTCGTTGCGCATATCCTTGGGAAAAAGCGGACGGATCGGGCGGTCGACCATACGGGAGGTCAGGATCGCCTTTTCGCTCGGACGCCCCTCGCGTTTGAGAAAAGAGCCGGGGATATGCCCGACAGCGTACAGCCGTTCCTCGAAGTCGACCGAAAGCGGGAAAAAGTCGATACCGTCACGTGGCTTTTGGCTCATCGTCACATTGGCCATGACAACGGTGTCACCATAACGGACGAAGCAGGATCCATTGGAGAGCATGCAGGTCTTTCCGGTTTCCACCGTCAATTCTCGCCCGGCAAAGGTAGTTTTAAACATTTTGTAGTTTTCAAACATGGAAAATACCTCCTGTTTTGGTTCGGATGGAAATGCCGTTTACAGAAGGTTTTAGCAATAAACCCTGCCCTCGCTTTTCGCAAGGGTACGGTTTATTACTAAGATGTCGGCTTGAAAAGCCGACGACCGACCGTAAGCGGCGGCTAGTATTCAAACAAGGCAGCTTGATTTGCGAAAGCTGCCCTGTCGGTATACTTATGGGATCGAGACAGCGGCAGTACGTAATTTTACTTACGGATGCCCAGTTTCTCGATGATAGCGCGGTATCGAGTGATGTCCTTTTTCATCAGGTAATTGAGCAAGTTCCTTCTGCGTCCGACCATCTTCAGCAAGCCACGACGGGAATGATGGTCGTTTTTATGCTGCTTCAGATGCTCTGTCAGATCGTTGATTCTTCTGGTGAGGATGGCGATCTGTACCTCAGGCGATCCGGTGTCTTTCTCATGCAATCGGTTGGTTTCGATTACAGACGTTTTTTCCTGTTTCTGCATCATGGTTAACTTCACCTCATTAAAAAATTGCCGTCGTCGCAGCAGGTGGCAGGCAAATCTCCCCACAGAGCTTGTACATCCGTACAGCCAGGGCGTAACCCACAAGCCGGGGCGCGGTTTGGATAATGGCGGTCAACAGCCACTATACCTTGTCTATTTTAACACAGCAGCCCGTTTTTGTAAAGGATTATTTTTACTTTCCCAGTAGGGCCAACGGGTATTTCCTGTTTGCGTTTAAGCTGCGCGTGATGCTTATCTGAAACTTTGCAGATTGCATCTGTTCCCGACAATGATGGCTGGCGTTCAATGAAAAGATCGTTTTCCTATTTCACTATAACGCACGTATTGTGTATAGTGTAAATCATACAAAGGTAACGATATGGATTTCATACATGATATTATAAACTTAGTGTATTTATTGCCGTATATATTGCATTTTATGCTTAATTAGTGCAAAAAATAAATGAAAAAAATAGTCTAATTTTATTAAAACAATTGAATATGCACAAATTATGTGATATTATAAAAGTGCGGGAGGAAAATAAAGGATTTCTAAGGAAGGAGAGGAGTTAAATAAGCTATTTAGAGGGGATGGTTTAAATATTGCTTTTAAACCAAAGATTTGAGCGCCCTCAGAGGACGTTCAGAATCAGGAAGGATAGGTATGAATGAAAGGGAAAAGTAAATTGATTGCAGGATTGTGCACAGCAGCGCTGCTGATACAGTCCATCTTACCAGCATACGCTTTTGTAGGAAAAGCATTTCCTGCTGCTTCAGGTGACATAAGTACACCTTCAACAAATACTCAACCATTCATTATGGAAGAGGATGTCAGCAAACGGGAACTAAACGTCAAACATTTCCGCCTCAGTGATGGCAGTTATATCGCCGCGGCCTACCCGCAGGCGGTACATTATGAGAAGGACGGCGAGCTTCTAGACATCGACAATACGCTAGAAGATACCTCTGAGGAAGGCGTGGAAGCATTCGGAAATAGGAGTAACGCCTTCTCTGTCAAGTATGCGAAAAACACGAATGGCAAGTTCCAGTTCAAATTTAAAAAAGGGGATTTCGCGCTGTCCAGCTCGCTGATACGTACTGGGCGTTCCGACGTTGCAGCGCGGGTGATCGGCTTGACCGATGTAAAAAACGATGACGATCCGCTGTGCAGGGACAAGGTGATGTCCGCCGTAGTATATGAAAATATCCTCGCAGGGACAGATTTACGTTACGACACAACGCCTGGCGGCGTCAAGGAAAGTATCATTGTGAAGGAGAAAGCGGCTGCATATGAATACCGTTTCGAGCTGAAGGTCAAAGGCATTACGCTGCACATGCTCGAGGACGGCAGTATCGCGGCACGTGACGCGTCGGGAGAGGAAGCTTTTACGCTACCTAAGCCGTTTATGTACGACGCCGAAAATAACGTTTCGGAGGACGTTCATTATGTGCTGTCGCAGGGGAAAAATAAAAACTTCTACGATCTCTCCATCGTTGCAGACAGCACATTTATCAACGAGGAAGGGCGCGCCTTCCCTGTGACGATCGATCCGGTTATCGTTACCAAGCTTGACAAAAACTACATCCAAAACGGACAGGTCGCCAGTCTCGATGACAGTACGGGGACGGCCCAGTATGGCCGTATGGCGGTCGGTGTTTCGTCGACGCAGGGAATCATGCGATCCTATCTGAACTTTACACTTCCTTCACTGAAAAAGTCCGATGTGGTGGTAGGGGCAACTTTAGGTGTCTACCAGTGGGACGGAAGCTTTTATTCGGCATCTATGCCGGACATGCAGATGAATTTGCATGAGCTTACGGAAACGCTAAACGTAAATACGTTGAAATGGAGTACGCGTCCGGATTTTTCGGATACGATTGTGGACTATACTATATTTCCAAACAGCTACAACGACGCGTCTTTGCGTACCGGCTGGCGTTATTTTGACGTCACCCAGTTAATCCAAAAATGGTACGAGGATCCGTCTACGCAGAAAGGTGTTATGCTGAAAAGCTGCCGAGAGGCTGGCGATATGACAGTGCGGGGTGCATGGGCGTCCTTCTACACCACGAATTACCCAAATCCGGATGCCAATGGTTTCCCGTTTGTCCAAATTGCCTATCGTAACAGTAACGGCCTTGAGCCCTATTGGACCTATCAGGAACACAGTGCCGGTCGGGCCGGTACCGGTTATGTCAACCATTATACGGGTAACCTTGTCTTTGTCCATGATGACGTTAGCACAATTGGCTCGTTAGCGCCAGGGCTGGTGAGCCATGTCTACAATGGATATCAAGCGGGCCATCACATGCCGCTGGATCCGCAAAATGTCTCCAACGCCAGCGACGCAGTTGCACTGCCGCGATCGGGGCTGGGGTGGAAGCTTAATATTCAACAGACGATTTTCCCTATCAAGGCAGGGTCGGATCTGCTGTCGGAGTACAAATATGTATACTCCGATGCGGATGGCACCGAACATTACTTTTATGAAAAAGACGGAAATGTGGTGGATGAGGATGGTCTCGGCTACGAGATCATCAAGCAGAGCAGCGGTGAGTACAAGCTTACCTGCAAGGATGACAGTTACCTGTGGTTTGACAGCGGTGGACGCCTGCGCTACATCATGTATCCGAGCGGAAAAAAGGTCGAGATCGAATATACGTCGTTCGGTGGTTACCTGATGATTTCCGGCATAAAGGACGGTGCAGGACACCGACTCGGTATCACACGGGATCCGACGACATCCTATATCAGCTATATCACAGACGAGGCCGGGCGTAAAACGACTTATTCCTACACCGGCAGTAACCTGACCAAGATCACCTATCCGGACGGTACCTTTACGACGTTTACTTATACGTCGGATAACATGTTGTCCACGGTGACCGATCGTACAGGCTATACCGTATCCTATTCTTATACGACAGGAGCGGCGCGTCGTATAGCAACGGTGACGGAAAAGAATGGCTCTAATGTTGGTCAGACAGTAGGGATTGGTTATCCAAGTGTGGCAGAAACCATTGTACGCACCAGTGGCAAAGATGATGTATATGGAAACGCCGACGATATCATTACCACCTATCACTTCGACAACTTCGGGCGCACTGTGGAGGTCAGCGACAACTATGGCGGCGCAGCGATGTACAGCTATTACAACGACGGACAGCAGCAGAACAAGCTCAAAACGTCAGGACAGGTGCGCGAGGGTGTTTACAACAAGCTGCTGAGAGGAAGCTTTGAAGAAGGGATAGGCGGATGGAACTTTGCTCGAAATGATGGAACAGCGTCGCTTTATACTGCCGGTGGTTATCATTCCGCTCAAAGTATCAAGTTTACAGGATGGAATGGTATCGTACAGTACCCCTCTTCTGCTGTCAACAAGACATACACGCTGTCCGCGTATGTGAAGGTAGACGATATCAATCTGGCTGCAAGCGGCCGAAGCGGGGTGGGCGTCTGGTTTGATGTGCATTCGGCAAGCGGTGTGAAACGTACAGTTTATGGGGAATTTGTTACAACGCCTACAGCTGGGAAAGGGGATGACGGCTGGGTACAGGTATCGACGAGTATCACGATGCAGGCGGATGAAAGCGCATGCAGTTTGGCGGCGGTGGCGGGACTCTTTAACGCGACTGGTACCGTCTACATTGACTGTGTCCAGGTTGAGGAAAGCAACCTGCCTAACCGATACAATTTTGTCGAAAACGGCAGCATGGATCTGTTGTTTAACGCTAATGCGCTTCCCACCCAGTGGTCTGAATTGTCCGGGACGTCAGCTGGTAGCGGTGTCAGTGCATCGGTCAACGATGAAACGAGCATTTCCCGGGGTGGCCCAGGTGCATTGAAGGTTAGCGGTAGCGCGACAAGTCCACGCGGGTACAAGACGACGGTCAAGGTCAAGGGAGATAAAGGGGACAGTTTCGTCCTCAGCGGCTGGGCAAAGGCTGATGCAGCGGCCCAAAAGGACGGTTATACCAATCGTACTTTCGCGCTAGCGGCTAAGATCGCCTATACTGATGGAACCACCGAGACGAAGACTTTCGATTTCAATCCCTATGTCCATGACTGGCAATTCGTCAGTGGCGTTGTTGTAGCGGAAAAGGATTATACCTCTATGGAAGTACGGGCGCTATATGACTATAATGTCAATACCGCCTATTTTGACGGCTTGCAGCTATATCTGGATAATGCGCAGAGCTATACTTATGACGATGAAGGAAATGTTATAACGGCGCAACAAAACGCAGAGCAACAAAGTGAGATGGAATACAATTCATCAAACGATCTTGTAAAGTTGGTTGAGCCAAATGGATTCGGCTACATTTATTCGTATGACAACAAGCACAATCTGGTCAACGCCACCTCGTCTGGCAACGTCGACTACAGCTTTGATTACGACGAGGACGGCAACGTCACCCAAACTGTTGTTGGAAGCAGCCTGCTCGCGCGCTATACGTTTGACGGCACGCTGGAGGATGCTATGGGAAGACAACCCAACGCAACCTACAATGGCGGTACGCCTGTCTATGTGGACGGGACACGTGGCCAAGCGCTTCGCCTTGACGGCGTCGACGACTGGCTTGAGTTAGGAGGACTTGAGGTGCCGTCGCAGTTTACCGTATCTCTATGGGTAAGCCCGGAGAGTACGCAAAACGGGCAGGCCTTTGTTGGCAAACACACCAGCACAGGATCTAACCAGTTCTTACTGGGTTACTATGATAATTTACTTGAAGCAGAGGTACCTAACTGGAGAACCGACGTTCCGATTCCTGGTGCGCGATGGCAGCATCTGACAGTGACAGTTGCCTCAACCGACGAGAACCAGATTATGACGGTGTACTGTGAAGGAGCCAAAGTTGGCGAAAGCACCAGTACCGCCAAGGTTGATTTTAATGATGGCCTGTCATGGTGTCTCGGTCAGGATTATGACAGTGGACCAGTCAAGTCGGATTACCTCAAAGGAAGGATCGATGACGTCTGTTTTTACGGCCGTGCACTGAACGAGGAGGAGGTCTGGGAGCTTTATCAGACGTATCAGGACGTCTACCAGGGAGGAAAAGGAACAAGTCTGTTGGCGGGATACAGCTTCGATCAGACGATGGCTGACGCAAAGGGCAGGGTCGTCGACGCGACTTTCCACGGCGGTACGCCCGTTTATGTCGACGGTATCCGCGGTCAAGCGCTGAGGCTTGACGGTGTTGACGACTGGGTGGAGCTCAATGGGCTCGATATCACGCCCGAGTTTACCGTATCTATGTGGGCGCGCCCGAGCTCGACGAAAGATGGTCAGGCACTGGTAGCCAAGCATACCGGCGATGGAAGTAACCAGTTTCTGACAGGATATTACAGTGGTGCACTGCAATATGAGATGCCGGGATGGGGAGCAGCCGGTCCTGCAACTAGTACGGATTGGCGTTATGTAACGGTGTCACTGAAAAATATGGGCGGCGGCGTTTACGAGAAAACACTTTATATCGACGGCGTCAAATACGGTAGCAGCAGCAGAACGTTAACGCCTAATTTTACCGGCGGGCTGAACTGGTGCCTTGGCCAGGAATGGGATGGTACGGCGCGGTCCGACTTCTTTGCCGGCGATATCGACGAGGTCTGCTTCTTCAACCGGGCGCTGCCTGCGGAGGAAATCAAGGAAAGCTACAACCACTACCGCCGCGCGCTGGCGCATTTCACCTTTGATGATACGTTGGAGGACACGTCCGGCAACGGGGTCAATGCAGTATGGAGTGGTGGCACGGCAGAATATGCCGCAGGACATAGCGGCAAGGCGCTCAAGTTCGACGGCATCGATGACTGGGTGGCACTCAACGGCCTAAACTTGCAAGATAGTTACAGTGTCGGGATGTGGGTCAACCCAGAGGTGGAGAGCAAATCGCAGGCATTCCTTGGCAAACATACATCCGCGGGCGGTAACCAGTTGCTGTTGGGTATGTGGTATGGCAAGCTGATGGTGGACTACCCATCGACGATTTGGGAAGGTAAAGTATCCACAGGTTGGCAGCACTATATCCTGACTGTGGAGAAAATGCGGGAGGACAAAAGTAATCTGCGTTTGTACCGTGACGGCCAACTGTTGTTCGATCAGGCAGTCGATAGCGTTTCCGTTGAGGATGGAAAAGCCTGGTGTCTCGGGCAGGAATGGGACGACGGAAGTCTGACCGACTTTTTCCAGGGAGTCATGGATGAAGTATGGTTCTACAACTACGCCCTCAGCGTGGAAGAGGTACAGGAGCTGTACGAGACAGGAAAGGTGTCGGAGCCTTGGACAAAAGAGACAGAACAAGGGAAGATTTACTCATCGGCGACCTACACAGAGGATGGTGCATTCCTGTCAACGTCCACGGACAGCCGAGGGAAGACGACGAGCTATGTGTACAATGAGAATAAGAACACACTGCAGAAACAGACGGACGCGAAAGGGAACGAGGTCCGTTATGAATACAATACAGGGGATGATATCACCAAGGTATTCCTGGATTCGAACAAGAACGGAACGGCAGAAACGGACGAGGTGCAGATCGGCTACACATATCAGAACAACCGCTTAAGCAAGATTTTGCATAACGGAACGACGTACGCATTCGGATATGATGCGTTCGGCAATACGTTGACAACGAAGGTCGGAACGCGGACGCTGATGACGGACACGTACGGAACGAGAAACGGGAAACTGACGAAATCGACGTACGGGAATGGCGTGTACACGGAGCAGACCTACGACTACCGGGACAGAGTGACCGGGAAGAAGGTAAACGGGCAATTGCTGTTCGAATGGATGTACGACGCGATGGGAATGGTAGGGAAACATATTGACCACGCGAACGACCGTACGTACACCTATCGTTACGACACAACAGGCCGAACAAGCAGCGTCAGCTGGGGAGAAGGGAGCTATGACTACAACTACGACCAGAATAATAACGTGAGCAAAGTGATCCGAACGTTCGGAGACGAAGTGCGAACAGAGGAATACATCTATGGGAAAGATAACCTGCCGCAGGCGGTGAGTTTGGGGAACGGAGCACAGGAGGAGTATGAATACGACAACCTGAACCGACTAAAGAGGCAGAGAGTGAACGGGAAGGAGGTAGAGCTGAGTTACCTGGCAGGAGGGGGAGGCCCAGACGCAACGACAGCGCTCATTGAGACGTACAAAGCGTCGGATGGAACGGAGCTGAAATACGAGTACGATGAACTGGGAAACATCACAAAGATATACGCAAACGAAGAGTTGCAGTACAGGTACGAGTATGACGCGCTGAGCCAGCTGACGAGAGAGGACAGCGTACCGGAGAACAAGAGTGTAACGTACGAGTACGACAAGGGAGGGAACCTACTGTCGAAGAAGGAGTACGTGTACACGACGGGAACACTGGGAGCGGCGACGAGCACGACGGAGTACAGCTATGGAGACAGTAGCTGGAAAGACCTGTTGACGTCGTACAATGGGCAGAGCATTACATACGATGGAATCGGCAATCCGCTGAGTTACCGTGATGGGATGACGCTGACGTGGAAGAGCGGTAGGCAACTTTCGACTTTACAAACGAGAGGAAAAGCGGTAAGCTATGAGTATGACGCGGACGGGATTCGGACGCGCAAGACGGTGGATGGAGTCACTACGACATATGAGTTAGACGGAGGGAGCGTGGTAAAGGAGACGAGTGGGACTCAAGAGATCTACTACCTGTACGGAGCGAACGGTTTGGTCGGGTTGGAGCTGAACGGAGTAAGCTACTACTACGTGAGGAACGGACAGAACGACATCGTAGGGATCCTGGATGCGAGTGGGAACAAGGTCGTGAGCTACGTGTACGACACGTGGGGAAAGCTTGTGACGATGACAGGGTCGATGGCGTCGACAGTCGGTGTGGCGAACCCGTATCGATATCGTGGGTACCGGTATGATGAGGAGAGTGGCTTGTACTATCTGCAGACGAGGTACTATGACCCGGAGACGGGACGGTTTTTGAATGCGGATGGGTATGTAACGACAGGGCAGGGACTGCTATCGGGGAACATGTTCGCATACTGTCTGAACAATCCGGTGAACATGATGGACCCGTCAGGAGAATTTGTGGGAAGTATTGCAGGAAGTATGGCGGGTCCCTTTTTTGCAGGAATGGGACTGATGACGATATTCTATGCAATGTCTCAGCCCTCTTTCCAAGCAGCATTATCTGGTTTCGTAGATGCTGTGGACAATTCCTTAAGAAATAATACATCAAAGGCGATAGCATCTCCGTCTGTCCAGAAGCAGATGCAGGACATTGTAAAGTCAAAGGTACAGGTAAAGGAGAAAGCGGCGGAAAAGGCTATTACGGCAACGCCTCCTAAACCAGAGGCACCAACATATTACCATATAACTACCCCTGAAAATGCAGCTGCTATTGCTTTAAGTGGGATGATGATTGGTAGCAGATTCGAAGGTGGGTATGTATACGCTTGGCGTAATCGTCCAGGCAAAGATGCGGTCAAAAATGCTGGAGCACGTAAAGGGGTGATTATCTCTTTTAAAACAGGTACGTCTTTTGTTAAAGATAACGGTATAACTGATGAAAAGCTTCAGGGTTACCAGCCTGTTGTTAGTGCAAGACCTGGACCTATTGCAGTCTGGGATGTTCAAATTGTAGGGTGATATTATGAAATTTGATAGTATAAAAATTAAGAGTGATGGGTATATTGATTGCAGATCATGCTTCTATTTTGTTCAAGATGTAATGGAAGAGCTAGTTTATGATTTTTCTGTGGGGGTTAATACTCTAAGTGGAGAGATAGACTCAGGAAATTGGGGAGTTAGTTATCTTTTGTCCATGTACGGCTCTGAACACAAATACGAAGCAAATAAGAAATATCTGTCTGCTACTTTGTCGTCGTCGACCGTTATGGTGAACAATGAAATCATGTCCATGGAGCAATTATGGAAGTATACTTGTTACATGGATGAGATATACCCGTTATTTTCCACAAAAAAGACGGTCAGGCGATTGATAGAACGAGGGATAAAGAAGAACGACCTATCGCAGTCAGCTGAAGATATCCGAGAGTTGTTTCATATTGATGAACAGCGCTTTGAACGGCCGATAAAAGCTGTAGGAAATGAGCGATTCAAAGCGATGGCGGCAGTCGGTTATGTGTACGGGAAACAAGTTTTTTGTTTTCCGTGGCTTAGCAAAAGGCGATTTGACGCATTTCATTATCAAATTGTAGATGCCTTATGTGTTTTAACAACCTTAGAAAAGATAGTCATCTTACCTTATGGAGGATTACCAGACGAAGTATCGGAGAAAATATCGTATTGGACGAAAACGTTAGAGGACTGTGATTTCTTAAATTAATTTCAAAAGGCCGCGTAGAGCGGCCTTTTTTTCTTTTGCGGATAAATGAGAGGCGAGAAACAGTCGTCAAAAATAATAAAAAGCCAAAACGGACAGCCGAGGGAAGACGACGAGCTATGTGTACAATGAGAATAAGAACACACTGCAGAAACAGACGGACGCGAAAGGGAACGAGGTCCGTTATGAATACAATACAGGGGATGATATCACCAAGGTATTCCTGGATTCGAACAAGAACGGAACGGCAGAAACGGACGAGGTGCAGATCGGCTACACATATCAGAACAACCGCTTAAGCAAGATTTTGCATAACGGAACGACGTACGCATTCGGATATGATGCGTTCGGCAATACGTTGACAACGAAGGTCGGAACGCGGACGCTGATGACGGACACGTACGGAACGAGAAACGGGAAACTGACGAAATCGACGTACGGGAATGGCGTGTACACGGAGCAGACCTACGACTACCGGGACAGAGTGACCGGGAAGAAGGTAAACGGGCAATTGCTGTTCGAATGGATGTACGACGCGATGGGAATGGTAGGGAAACATATTGACCACGCGAACGACCGTACGTACACCTATCGTTACGACACAACAGGCCGAACAAGCAGCGTCAGCTGGGGAGAAGGGAGCTATGACTACAACTACGACCAGAATAATAACGTGAGCAAAGTGATCCGAACGTTCGGAGACGAAGTGCGAACAGAGGAATACATCTATGGGAAAGATAACCTGCCGCAGGCGGTGAGTTTGGGGAACGGAGCACAGGAGGAGTATGAATACGACAACCTGAACCGACTAAAGAGGCAGAGAGTGAACGGGAAGGAGGTAGAGCTGAGTTACCTGGCAGGAGGGGGAGGCCCAGACGCAACGACAGCGCTCATTGAGACGTACAAAGCGTCGGATGGAACGGAGCTGAAATACGAGTACGATGAACTGGGAAACATCACAAAGATATACGCAAACGAAGAGTTGCAGTACAGGTACGAGTATGACGCGCTGAGCCAGCTGACGAGAGAGGACAGCGTACCGGAGAACAAGAGTGTAACGTACGAGTACGACAAGGGAGGGAACCTACTGTCGAAGAAGGAGTACGTGTACACGACGGGAACACTGGGAGCGGCGACGAGCACGACGGAGTACAGCTATGGAGACAGTAGCTGGAAAGACCTGTTGACGTCGTACAATGGGCAGAGCATTACATACGATGGAATCGGCAATCCGCTGAGTTACCGTGATGGGATGACGCTGACGTGGAAGAGCGGTAGGCAACTTTCGACTTTACAAACGAGAGGAAAAGCGGTAAGCTATGAGTATGACGCGGACGGGATTCGGACGCGCAAGACGGTGGATGGAGTCACTACGACATATGAGTTAGACGGAGGGAGCGTGGTAAAGGAGACGAGTGGGACTCAAGAGATCTACTACCTGTACGGAGCGAACGGTTTGGTCGGGTTGGAGCTGAACGGAGTAAGCTACTACTACGTGAGGAACGGACAGAACGACATCGTAGGGATCCTGGATGCGAGTGGGAACAAGGTCGTGAGCTACGTGTACGACACGTGGGGAAAGCTTGTGACGATGACAGGGTCGATGGCGTCGACAGTCGGTGTGGCGAACCCGTATCGATATCGTGGGTACCGGTATGATGAGGAGAGTGGCTTGTACTATCTGCAGACGAGGTACTATGACCCGGAGACGGGACGGTTTTTGAATGCGGATGGGTATGTAACGACAGGGCAGGGACTGCTATCGGGGAACATGTTCGCATACTGTCTGAACAATCCGGTGAATGCGTTTGATCCTTCGGGAAACTTTGCGTCAATCATCAGCTCCTATCTGGTGATGTATTATGCGCAAAAGGCAATGGAGGCAGCGTTGGCGGTTACAGGCGCGGCAGCGGTAGTGGCAACAACAGTACACGTATACAATCAGTTGGTAGATCCTTATCAGATTAATGACATATCAATACCATCGACACCGAAAGCATCCGCACCTGGGGTAAGCCTACTAGCAGAGAGGGCAACCAGTATTACAGATATGGGGGGAGCGAGATCAACAAGCAAGGAGAAAGCGGCGGAAAAGGCTATTACGGCAACGCCGTCTATTCCTGAAAAGGATGTACGTTTTCCAGTTGATCCTTATTCCTTTAATCCTAGAGGGTTACAAAGACAAGCGTATCCCACAAGAAACGGTACTATACTAAAATGGGAAGATGCTAATAAGGTAGCTATATTTGAATGGGATGAAGATTTAAATCATACGTCGCACTATCATGTTATGTTACCAGAATGGGGTAGCCAGCATAAGGAAGGGATACATTATTACGCGGGTTCAAAGGTACCGGAGCCATGGGCTAGTTTATATTTTTAGGAGGTAGTTTTATGATAATAGATTGTAATAATAAAGCAGTGATAAACAACTTATATATTCATGACTCGTATTTTCAAGGTTTTACATATAATTATACTGATCACTCTATTGTGTTTGAATGTATCAATCCCTATTTAAATAAGACTTTTATTTTTAAATTTATAAATGTAATTTTTTTTAGTACACAAGAGTGTGACTTTTGGGGGGGAGGGGATAGAATTTTAGAATGGTATTCAGATGATTGTCAGGATATATTAACACATTTATTTCAAGAACAGAAAGGTATAGATAATCAATATCTTGAGTTACTAGAAGTTAAATATAGACCATATATTCAAATTTGCTTTCTGATTAATTCGGGGGCTCAGTTAACCATTATATGTGAGAAAGTGGATTTCATAGAGAAAGTAATTTCAGAATAGGACGACGATGTTTGTTTAGGGCCGCATATGCGGCCTTTTTCTTTACATAGCGATAGAAACGTGGTATGGTAAGGATGGACAAGATTGAAAAGAACGGCAATGTTAGCAACGTTGTCAGTAACCAGCGTGGTAGCGGCAACGCCGTCTATTCCTGAAAAGGATGTACGTTTTCCAGTTGATCCTTATTCCTTTAATCCTAGAGGGCTACAAAGACATTCACGTGGAGATGGTAAAAACGGCTTGATCTTGCAATGGATGTCTGGAAAGACGGTAATTTTTGAATGGGATGAAGATTTAAAATACGGACCACATTATCATTGCTTGATGCCAGAAGATCATAATAAACATCAAGGAGATCATTGGGTAGTGGGTTCAAAGGTACCGGAGCCATGGGCTAGTTTATATTTTTAGGAGGAATAAAAGTGGTTATCAGCAATGCAAACAAATCAATTATAAAGACAGATGTTTATGTTCATGATTCTGTTTTTGAAGGGATGAATTATAATTATGAAAATAGAGAAATAAATATGAAGTGTGATAATGCATATCTAAAGAAGAAGTTTTTTTTCCATTTTTATGATGTTATTTATTTTGAAATTCAAAGTTGTGAGTTTTGGTGTCCAGGTCCAAACATAAATGATTGGATAATTCCAGATCAAGAACTGAAACTAGAGGAATTACAAGCCATACAAAAAGCACACAGTTCCGATTATGATTGTTCAAGATTAACTGAGAATACAGAGTATTGGTCATCTTATTTTCTTTTGTCTTCAGGTGATACAATATTAATCATTTGTAAAGAAGTTGATTTCACTTGGAAAAGCATATAGTTAGTTAAAATTTTATTTGAGGCCGCATATGCGGCCTTTTTCTTTACATAACGATAGATTAACTATTAAAAGTCAATCCCCAAAAGGATGGTAGTGGCGAAAAAGA
>CAMMMX010000008.1 GCA_946498095.1 uncultured Clostridia bacterium | reverse complement strand
CTTACAAGGGTGAAGTGGGAAAGATTGCTCCTTAATCTGCTGAACCGGAACTTCTATGCGGAAAAGCCAAACCAGAAATGGGTGGACCGACTCTGACCGACCGGTATTGGGCATGGTAACTTCCATGTTGGAGAAGGGATTTGAGACTATACCAGATGGAACAGGGTTCATTCTCCATTCTGATCAAGGCTGGCAGTATCAGCACAAGAAATACCAGCGTATGCTCAGGAGGAAAGGAATCCGGCAGAGTATGAGCCGGAAGGGAAACTGTCTGGACAATGCCGTCATGGAGAATTTCTGTGGCTTACTTAAAAGTGAACTGCTATACCTGCAAAAATTCGAATCTCTGGAACACTTCAAACAGGAACTGGTGGACTATTTGGATTACTACAATAACCGCAGAATCAAGACAAAGTTAAAGGGCTTGCCGCCCGCCATTCACTGACAACAAGCCCTTTCAGTTGCTTAAACTATTTTCTCTCAAAATATTGTCTAACTTTTCCGAGTCACTTCAGATGTTCAGTCCCTCTTCTTTTTGTTTTCAGTTTTTATCAAGTCTTGCAGTATGCTTTGTCGCGCCCAACGTCTATTTTTTTCGGAAAACTTTCCGTATCAGAACAACCAGCAACACGGCGATTACAATAAGCAAAATCAAGTTCACCATCTGAATCGTGATAGTCAGAAAATCAAATGACATATAATCCATGTTGTTTCACCTTACTTCTTTGTAAGAGTTTAATGTTACCCACCCAAATAGGATCCATTATATTCGATTGCATTTTTCCTTCGTCAACTATTTTTAAAAAAAGGGACGTTATGAAACGTCCCTTTTCATTTACTGATTAATCATAATGCCGTTACGGAGATGTCATCCCCGTCCGCAGTAATTGAGACAGTTTGAATGGCCTGTCCGTGTAGATCCACCAGCAGGTTCGCCACCCGGTTTTCGATCTGTTCTCGTATGAACCTGCGGATGTCTCGCGCTCCGTATTTACCGTCGTGCGTCTTGTCTGCAATGAGCTTCAACGCCTTGTCATCATAGGCAAGCTCAATTGATTTTTCTTTTAGCGGCTCACGCATCTCGTCAAGCATCAGCGCGGCAATCTTCTGATAGCTTTCTATCGACAGCGGCTGGAAGACGACAATTTCATCCACACGGCTGATGAACTCAGGACGCAAAAACTCGGTCAGCCCTTTCATGGCCTTCTCTTTTGCAATCTCGCCTTCCGTACGGTTGAAGCCGACGCTCCCCTGCTTGTCAGATGATCCTGCATTGGAAGTCATCGCAATAACAGTATTTTCAAAGCTGACAGTCTTACCGTGTGCATCGGTAACCTTGCCCTCATCCAAGATTTGCAGCAGGATGTTCATCACATCCGGATGCGCTTTTTCGATCTCATCGAACAGCACAACAGAATAGGGACGACGACGAATTTTCTCCGTCAACTGCCCTGCCTCGTCGTATCCAACGTAGCCGGGCGGAGAACCGATGATACGGGAAACCGCATGCTTTTCCATAAACTCCGACATGTCCAGACGGATGAGGGGATCGGTGGTGTCAAACAGCTCATTCGCCAGTACCTTGACCAGTTCCGTCTTCCCTACTCCTGTCGGTCCGACAAAAATAAAGGAAGCCGGGCGCTTGCGCTTTGACAGAGACACGCGGCTGCGCTTGATTGCGTCACTGACCAAATGAACCGCCTCATCCTGTCCAATGATTTTCTCTTTCAGCTTTTTCTCAAGTCCAGAAATTTTCTGGAACTCCGTCTCCTGGATTTTCATCGCCGGAATACCAGTCCAAAGTTCGATAACCTTGGCCACATCCGCTTCTGTCACCTGCGCGCCGCTGATCTGATTCTCGAGATTCTTAATCCGCTCACGCAGCTGGATCAGCTCTAGTTTGACCTTGGCAATCTGCTCGTAATCCGGATTTTCCACATCCTGTTCCAGTTCCGATTCTTTATCGGTCAGTATCTTAAGCTGGCGATTCATCTTCTCATATTCCGCAATGTCCTTATTCCGTAGAACCGCGCAAGAACAGCTTTCATCCAAAAGGTCAATCGCCTTATCCGGCAGAAAGCGATCGGTAATATATCGCTCAGACAGTACGGCACACTGGCGTACAATCTCATCACTCACATGGATTTTATGGTGCCGCTCATAGTATTCCTTAATTCCCAGCAACACCTGAACCGTGTCCTCGATGGTCGGTTCATTGACGGTGACCGGCTGAAAACGGCGCTCAAGAGCACTGTCCTTTTCAATGTATTTACGGTATTCGTTGAATGTTGTAGCGCCGATCACCTGGATTTCCCCACGGGACAACGCCGGTTTTAGGATATTCGCAGCATTCATTGACCCCTCGGAGTCTCCCGTTCCGACGAGATTATGAATCTCGTCGATGAACAAAATCACGTTTCCCTCCGCTTTCACCTCATCGATCAGCCCCTTCACGCGGCTTTCAAACTGCCCGCGGAACTGTGTCCCAGCCACCAGAGCCGTCAAATCGAGGAGGTACACTTCCTTATCCAGCAAACGGAAGGGCACGTCCTGTGCAACAATTTTCTGCGCAATCCCTTCAGCGATCGCCGTCTTGCCGACACCCGGCTCACCGATCAGACAGGGGTTGTTTTTCGTCCGTCGGTTCAAGATCTGAACCACCCGGTAAATCTCATTTTCACGTCCGATAATATGATCTAGCTTGCCGTCCCGTGCCAGCCCTGTCAGGTGGGTGCAGTACAGTCCCAAGTACTTTTTCTTTTTCTCCTTGGCCCTACGCTGTCCGGATGCGGATCGCTCTGCAGCGCCTCCTGATGTCTGAGGTTTTTCCTCGATAGACGCGTCATCAGCATCGGAAATCTGGGCCAAATTTTCTTCTTTCATCATATTACCTAAGTTCCCGAACAGGCTCTTCAAAAAGGACGGCATTGCCGTCTCAGCGCCGCCCGGCTCAAAGGACTCCCCGTCCATGAGCTGTGTCATCTCCGCCATCTGGTCACACATCTGTTCCAGATCCTCGTCAGTAATCCCCATCTGTTTGATATATTGGTCAACCTGTGGGATATGCATCTCCTTTGCGCAAATCAGGCAAAGGCCTTCATTCTTCATCTCGCCACCTTCCGAGGTACTGATAAAAACCGCCGCGGGCCTTTTTTTGCATCGACTACAAAGCATCATACTAATTCCTTTCGCATACAATGTATCTTGCACACCGCACCGGCTCCCCTCAGGTAGCCGACACGTTATTCCAAAAACTCAGATGAGAGGATCTCTCCCCTACTACTGTTCTCTCCCCTTTTGAATCGCAAAAAATACAGGCACATACATAACAAATGCAAAGATTACCACAGCGCTGGCTGCACAAAGCAAAACAATCTCCAGCGGAAACGGAATCTCCCTGACAAATACCATAATAAACATCACTGCATATAAAACCGCAGTAGCAATCTTTCCAAACCATTTTGCCCCTGCGAGCTGTTTACCCTGTTTGATTAGCAGGAGCCCGCCAATGATCATAAACAGTTCCTTAACGACATATAAGACCGCTAAAAAAATAAAGGGCGGGTAGCTGAAGGCCATTACGATACATACTGTGGCCATCGTTAGCTTGTCTGCTGCTGGATCCAGGATTTTGCCCAGATAAGTTATCTTATGATATTTTCGCGCGATATATCCATCCAGCCAATCGGTCAATCCCGACAGGAGTAAGATCAGCGCCGACCAGATATGGTAATCGCCCGTTTCTTTCAAATAGGCGACAACGAACAGCGGGATTAGCGCAATCCGTATGATGGACAGACAATTCGGCAGATTCATCCCATTCACGCCTTTACCTTAAACTTCCTCATAACTCAATCAGACAAAAGGACTGATCCGGTACAGATACTGAAACAGATACGTATCCTGTATGACTTCATCGTTCATAAAGCTGAGCGAATTACCGGACAGCAAAATAATCATTCGGATGACAAAGCACAATACAAGCACAACCAACAAGCCTTGTATCAGCCCCAGCACCGCACCCAGCAAAGCGTTGACGCCTCCAACTAGGGGAATCCGGTTGACACCCCGGAACATCCGAGCTAAACTGCGTACCACAAACCAGGCCAGCAGCATAATCAGGAAAAAGAACACAGCTTTTAAGATCATCGTAACGATCGGGGCAATCACCAGTTCATTCGCCCAAGTGGCTATGGTTGTCGGTCCATTTTGAATCGCCTGATCCAGCTGCTCCATCGCACCCGGATTAGAGGTTGCCGCCGCATACAACATATTGTTCAGCGGCCAAGGAAAAGTTTGTGTGATTTTCGTGATGAGCTGAACCGAACCTTCCGTATTGGTAAAACCGCTCACCGTTTCCGTAACGGCATTCAAGACAGGCTTTTCGATCCAAGCATCATATACGGCGGTAGACAGCACCTCACTCAAAAAAACCGACACGATAAAGGAGGCGAGATACCCTAAAAACATCACGATGGAAGATACAAACCCTCTGCGATACAACTTCCGCATGGTCATCAGCAGGAAAAGCAGCAGAATGATATCATAAACCAGAGGTATCAGTACCTGCATATTCTCTCATCCCTTCTTTCGGATCAATCTATCGGCCTTTAGGCCTCACTGTCCGACGACGTCGGACTATATTGTTTTTGATAACGTTCTAAATGAGTCGGGGACAGCAGGTACAAGCCCCCAGCGTTTTTTTCCAGCTGCAGATAGTTCTGCTGCAAATCCGTTGTTGACAATTCCTGCCCTTTCTTATCATAAACCGTAATGGCTTTATCGTCAAGTATATAAATAAAATCTTCCTCCGTATCCAGACCCGTCACGGGACGCGGCAATTCGGTACGGATCACCTTACCTTCATAATCCATAACAATTAAATCACACTTCGCTCCATTAAAAGCATCCGACACCACAACGCCGCCGAACTGTCCACTCTCTATAAACGCCTGCGACACTGTACCGGAATACGTCTCTTCCGCGATGCGTTCCGGTTCCCCAGCGTCCGTCACCCGCAGCAATGTCACCGCCTCTTCCGTAACAACCATCAGGTTACCGGACGCATCAAAAGTCATCTCGATGACCATTGCGCCCTTGACGTTGACTGTTCCAGATACCTTCCCGCTTCCATCCAGCACACTGACACGCGTCGTCACCTGCGCCCCCTCCGGCACCACTGACGCCGCCGCACAAAACTTTCCTGACGGCGAAAGCGACGCATCCAGAATAAGATTGTCGAGCTGTTCCCAGACATACCTTTCCTCGCCCTTACTGTCGTATACCGTCAGCGTGGAAGCGTATATGTCCGACTTTGTAACCACCGCGGTATCCCCGTTTGCACCCAGTGACGCGGATAAAATCTGTTGCGGTAGATTCTTTTCATAGATATTGCTGTATTTGCTGTCCAACCGGATATCATATCCGCCAATACTGTAAGTGAGGACCTGTGAGGAAGAGGTTTCCACTGCGGGATTGGCCATTCCATGTTGTATAGACTGAAATACCTTACCGTTTTTCCCATAGATGTGGACAAACAAATCGTCATAGACTACGATTTCCCTTTTCATCGATGCCAGCCGCGTTTTTTGAGAAGCGGTCTGCTGAATCGGAAAGGTAACCTTTTCCGCGCCGATACTGCCGATAAAGCCTACCGCATCATACAAAACTGACAAAATAGGATCCCGCAGCACATAGCCGCACAGACATACCGCAACCACGGCACAAACGATGGCAAATACTTTCAGCCTTCTTTTTTTCCGTCGCTTTTTCCGGTATTTTTCTATACCAATATAGCTGCTTTTTTCTTCCTGCTGCCGCTTGCGGGTATCCTTCATTTTATTTGTCACTTCCTTTCTGTAACCGCCGGCGATGAGACCGTATCGTCATAAAATACGCGTCTTAAGTATAAACCGTGGGGTGGCAACGTCTTTCCTGCAAGGGTACGGTCTTTGGCTGCAAGCATTTGCGGAATCTTTCCCGCGTCTATCTTGCCCTCGTTGACATACAAAAGCGTTCCCGCAATAATCCGAACCATATTATATAAAAATCCGTTGCCGCGGACCGTAACCTCTACACATTCTCCCTGCCGGACGCAAGCACAGGAATATACCGTACGAACAGTACCCCTCACGCTGCTGCCTGTCGCACAAAAAGCGGCAAAATCATGCGTTCCCTCGATCTGACGCGCCGCTTGATCCATCTTCTCTGCGTCAAGCGGATATGGATACCACAACGCCCTGTCAGATAGAAACGGCTCCTTCTGCGCGCCGTCATAGATC
Organism: uncultured Clostridia bacterium; assembly: GCA_946498095.1. GTDB lineage: Bacteria > Bacillota > Clostridia > Oscillospirales > Ruminococcaceae > CAMMMX01. The sequence continues at coordinate 98,114 of CAMMMX010000008.1, read as the reverse complement.
CGGTAGACGTATTCCTTGCCTTTGCAATCGAATCGAGCATGGAAATCATCCGCGGCTTGCGTACAGGAATGGATCGCGATATCGGACGGCAACAGATTATTCCAAGCGTATTTGAGCCGCTCACAGGGAATTGGTGAAGAGCTGTGTATATGTGCACAAAATTGTAGCGCATGCACGCCCGCGTCAGTCCGGGAACACCCATGCACAACGCTTTTTTCGCCGGTTATCGACGCGTAAGTATCCTCCAGCACCTGCTGTATCGACAGCGCGTTATCCTGCCGCTGAAAGCCGTGATAGGCCGTCCCCCTGTAGCTCAGCCAAATTTTCAGATTCCTCAATATCTGCTTCCTCTCTTTTCCTGTCCGCTCCTTACAGCAGGATATTCAGCACAATAACGCCGGCAATTCCCGCCGCCATATACAGCAACGCCCAGAAGTCCGCCCAACCTGCGTGCAGCTGCTTCATCTTTGTACGTCCTTCGCCGCCACGGTAACAACGGCATTCCATCGCCAATGCCAAATCCTCCGCACGACGGAAAGATGAGACAAACAGCGGAATCAGGATCGGGATCAGCGCTTTGCCGCGCTTTAACAGCCCCCCTGATTCGAAATCCGCTCCGCGCGCCTTCTGCGCCGACATAATCTTATCCGTTTCTTCAATCAGCGTGGGGATAAAACGTAGCGCGATTGTCATCATCATAGCCAGCTCGTGGACAGGAAAACGAATCTTTTTCAGCGGCGATAAAAGCCGCTCGATGGCATCGGTCAGCTCAATCGGAGACGTCGTATAGGTCAGCAGCGTCGTCCCTGCGATGAGACAGAGAATACGGATCATCATGAAAATAGACAACTCAACACCGCGATCGGTAATCTTGAAAATCCACCACTGTATCAGCGGCTTTCCGTCGACAAACAGCAAATTGAACAGCGCTGTAATCACAATAATCGGAATCAGCGGCTTAAGGCTTTTCAGTACCATACGCGGCGGAATCCGCGAGACCGCATATTCGACGATCAGAAATGCAATGCCCAGGCCGAGCCCCGCAAAATTACCCGCTGCGAACACCATAACAATGTACGCGATAACCAAGATAATTTTCACCCGCGGATCGAGACGGTGGATAACCGAATTTCCCGGGAAAAACTGTCCCAGCGTTATGTCCTTCAGCATGTCCCGTTTCCTTTCCTGCGCATAAGATAGCGCAAAATCTCTTCGCTCGCTTCTTCAACAGTCAACGGAGGCTTACTGGCAATCTCATAGCCGCGCTGACGCAACAGAGAAAAGACATGCGTCACCTGCGGCACATCCAACCCCAAAGCAATCAGCTCGTCAGCGCGGGCAAAAACATTTTGTGGCTCATCGTATGCAAATATCCTGCCGTGGTTCATCACCAGCAACTTGGTCGTATAACGGGCGATATCCTCCATGCTATGCGATACCAGTAGCACCGTGCTTCCCGTCTGCTCATGGTATCGTTTAATCTGCTCCAGGATCATGTCCCGCCCTTTCGGATCCAACCCCGCCGTCGGCTCGTCCAGGATAAGTACCTGTGGGCGCATCGCTATCACGCCCGCAATCGCTACCCGGCGCTTCTGCCCGCCAGACAGTTCAAACGGGGAACGCTCCATATGCTTAGCCTTGAGCCCGACGAAGCGGACAGCGTCGGCAACCGCGTCACGGATCTCTTCTTCTCGAAGGCCCATGTTACGCGGTCCGAAAGCGATATCCTTATACACGGTCTCTTCAAAAAGCTGGTACTCCGGATACTGAAAAACCAATCCAACCTCAAATCGTGTTCGCCGGATATCAGCGCCTTTCGCCCAAATATCCTTTCCATTGATGAGCACCCGTCCCTGCGTAGGCTTGAGCAAGCCGTTGAGATGCTGAATCAGCGTGGACTTTCCTGAACCGGTGTGTCCAATTACCCCGACGAACTCGCCCTGTTGGATTTCCAGATCCACCCCATCCACGGCTGTTTTTTCAAACGGCGTTCCCTTACCGTATACATGGGAAAGACTTTCTACTTTCACCACCGACAATATTCATCACCATGACCTTCCACTGCTATAAACATCATCCTGCTCTCGAGCTGGAGTGTGGAAAATTGCGCTTATGCATCTCCTGTTTCCTGTGTCCCACCTTGATCCGGCGCGCCTTCCAGGTACGCCACCAGTGCGTCAGCGAACTCTTCTGGGGTCAGCACATCTGCCGGCAACGGGATCCCCTTTTGCCGCAGACGAAAGCTCAGATCCGTCACCTGAGGCACGTCCAAGCCAACGCTTTTCATTAACTCGACATCGGCAAAGACTTTTCGCGGGACACCATCCAGCAGAATCCGTCCGTCATCCATCACGACGACACGGTCGGCCAAAGCAGCCTCGTCCATATAGTGCGTGATCATGACGATTGTCGTCCCCTGCTGCCGGCTAAGATCCAGAATGGTATCCATCACCTCACGGCGGCCCTGTGGATCGAGCATCGCCGTCGGCTCATCGAAAACGATACAGGAAGGCGCCATCGCTAGTACGCCAGCAATTGCCACGCGCTGCTTCTGGCCTCCGGACAGCTGGTGCGGCGCATGCTTTGCATAGTCGCTCATTCGTACCGTTTGCAAAGCCTCATCCACCCGCCTGCGGATTTCATCCGGCGGGACCCCCAGGTTCTCCAGTGCAAACGCCACGTCTTCTTCCACCACCGTCGCAACCAGTTGATTGTCGGGGTTTTGGAACACCATTCCGATCCGGCGGCGGATCTCAAACAATTTGTCCTCCTCCAGTGTGTCCAGGCCGTCCACATAAACGGTACCGCCACTGGGAAGATAAATCGCATTGAAATGCTTGGCCAGCGTTGATTTTCCGGATCCGTTATGCCCTAGTACCGCTATAAACTGCCCTTTCGGAATCGACAGGGAAACGCCATGAAGGATTTCGTCCGACTGGTTCTCCTCGCCAAAGTTATAATAAAAACTGACGTCCTTTGTTTCAATCAACGTTTCCAACTGCGTCCCCCATTCCGTTTCTGTTCCAGATTGCGGTAGAACCGCAGGGCAAAACAAATCCGCTATGCTCAACTGGCAGCCCAATTTCATCAGCGGATACCTTCCCGCCCATCCGCCTGCCAACTGTTTCCCCCAGCAGATAGGCCATCACTGATGGGGACAAACCGGTCGTATAGGAATTCAGGACAAAAAACAACGCATCATCGCTTAGGACCTGAGCGCAAAGCGCCAATAGGTCATAGATGCAGTCCTCCAGCTTCCAGACCTCTCCGCCCGGTCCACGTCCGTAAGACGGCGGATCCATAATCACGGCATCATAACGGCGGCCTCGTTTGAGTTCCCGACCTACAAACTTTTCGCAATCGTCGATGATCCATCGGATGGGCTTGTCCGACAATCCCGACAGCTGCGCATTCTCCCGCGCCCAAGCAACCATTCCCTTGGACGCATCAACATGGCATACCTGTGCGCCTGCTGCAGCACAGGCCAGCGTAGCGCCACCAGTATAGGCAAACAGATTCAGCACGCGTACCGGCCGTCCTGCGCAGCGGATAACACGGTCAAACCAATCCCAGTTGACCGCCTGTTCGGGGAACAGTCCCGTGTGCTTGAACCCTGTCGGACGAATCTGAAAAGTCAGCTCCCGGTAGGAAACCTCCCAACTTTCTGGAAGGCGACGGCGGTACTCCCAATGTCCTCCACCGGTGGAAGCGCGCAAATAATGTGCATCGGCGCCTTTCCACTGCGGCAAAGTACGGGGTGTTTTCCAGATGGCCTGCGGATCGGGACGGATCAATGTGACGTCCTTCCACATTTCAAGCTTTTCCCCGTTGGACGTGTCCAACAGGCGGTAATCCTGCCAGCCGGAAGCCACCCTCATTGCGCAATTCTCCCCTTAATCACATCGGCAATTTTCACTGCATGCTGGTTAATAAGGTCAAAGTCGCGTCCCTCGATCATCACACGAATCAAGGGTTCCGTTCCAGAGGCGCGCACTAAGATACGTCCGTCCATCCCCACCGCTTCCTCGCTTTGGGCGATGGCGCTTCGAATAACCTCGTCACTGTCCAAAAGTTCCCGTCCATTAACACTAGGACTGAGCGCAACGTTCACCATCACCTGTGGGTAGCGCTCCATCACCGTCGCCAGATCGGACATTTTTCGCCCGATCTGCTTATAGACGCTCAGCAACTGCACCGCTGTCAGCTGGCCGTCGCCGGTAGAAGCATGATCCAGGAAAATGATATGCCCAGACGATTCACCGCCCAGGTTGAAGCCCTTCTCCAGCATTTCCTCTAAAACATAACGGTCTCCTACCTTGGTAGTCGAGGTGCAGATCCCGTTGTCGTCGGCAAAACGGAAAAAGCCGAGGTTGGACATCACCGTGACCACCACTGTGTCCTGCTTGAGCGACTTACGTGCCTTCATATATGCGGCAAGGATTGCCATAATACGGTCACCGTCTACCAACGTACCGTTTTCGTCCACCGCCAGGCAACGATCGGCATCGCCGTCAAAGGCAAGACCAAGCTGGCAACGGTTTTTGCGGACAAACTCCCCTAAGGCCTCGGGATGGGTGGAACCACAGCCATCATTAATGTTGACACCGTCCGGTTTATCATTGATAATGTAGCAGTTTGCTCCCAATCCTTTAAAGAGCATTTCCGCTGTCGCGCTAGCACTGCCGTTAGCGCAGTCGATAGCAACCCGGATCCCCTCGAGATTGCCATCAATCGTCGACATGATATGCTTGACGTAGTCACGTACCGCATGAGGATTGCGGACCACTCTGCCCAACTCTCCGCCAACCTTCAGCGGGATGCTTTGCGGATCATCGAGAACCAACGCTTCGATCTCCTCTTCTATCTGATCCCGCAACTTAAAGCCGTCCTTGGAGAACAATTTGATGCCGTTAAACTCTGCGGGATTATGAGAGGCGGAGATCATCACACCTGCGTCCGCGCCGTACTTTTTTACCAAATAAGCCACCGCAGGCGTCGGCACATAGCCCAGCAGCTCGACATTCGCGCCGACAGAACAAATACCTGCCACCAAAGCGGCCTCCAGCATATCAGACGAAAGCCGCGTGTCCTTGCCAATGACGATACGTGCTGTGTGGCTGGTATGACGTGTCAAAACGACAGCAGCCGCCCTGCCTATCTGCATAGCAAGCTCACAGCTCAGTTCCGTATTGGCGATTCCCCTTGCTCCATCCGTTCCAAAAAGCCTTCCCATCGTTCCAATCCTTTCCCTATTCTATATGCTATTCTATATGCTATTCTATATGCTCTATTTCCAGTATACCCAAGCTGACCACATACCAACCATTTAAAGCATCTGCTGGCCATCCCTAGCAATTCCCAGATGCTCGTATGCAAGATTTGTCACACACCGTCCACGCGGCGTACGGGACAAAAAACCCAGTTGCATCAAAAACGGCTCATAAACATCCTCTAACGTAACAGCCTCCTCGCCGAGCGCCGCCGCCAATGTTTCCAACCCAACAGGGCCTCCGCCGTAATTTTTGATCATCGTCATCAGCATACGGCGATCGATGGTATCCAGCCCAAGCCGATCAATATCCAGACGATCCAGCGCCATACGAGCGATGTCCTCCGTTATGGTCCCATCTCCCATAACCTGGGCAAAATCCCGCACGCGCTTGAGCAACCGGTTGGCAATACGCGGTGTTCCGCGTGACCGCTTAGCCAGTTCCAATGCGCCCTTTTCTTCACAAGACAGGCCAAGGATATCCGCGCTACGGCGGATAATCGTCGCAAGCTCCTGTGTGGTATACAGTTCCAGCCGGAACAGGACACCAAACCGATCACGCAACGGCGCGGACAACTGTCCTGCACGCGTCGTCGCCCCAATCAGCGTAAATGGTGGCAGATCAATTCGGATCGAACGCGCCGATGGGCCTTTCCCAATGATAATATCCAGCGCATAATCCTCCATCGCCGGATAAAGCACCTCTTCTACCGATCTATTCAAGCGATGAATCTCATCGATAAAAAGCACATCGTTCGGCGACAGATTGGTCAGCAAAGCCGCCAAATCTCCCGGCTTTTCGATCGCCGGTCCTGACGTAATACGGATATTGACATTCATCTCGTTGGCAATAATCGCCGACAGCGTAGTCTTTCCAAGGCCCGGCGGGCCGTACAGCAGGACATGATCTAAACTTTCCCCTCGTCCCTTGGCCGCCTCAATGAAGACAGACAGATTCTCCTTTACCTGCTCCTGCCCTATGTACTCCGCCAGCGTCCGGGGACGCAGGCTGTTCTCGATATCCCCATCCACACCAGCATACTCCGGGGACATAATCCGGTTTTCAAAGTCCATCTCCATTTCGTTATCCGCCACTTCTAACTGTGCCCCCTTCATATTATGACTGCTCCCATGGTATGGTTACCCACGTGAGAGCGCTTTAAGCGCATATTTAATGATTTCCTCCACGGGCGTGTCCGGCGCAATCCCACTTACAGCACGTGCCGCCGTCGCCTGCGGATACCCCAAAACCACAAGTGCGCTGATCGCTTCCGCTACATTCCCGCCTCCTGGAATGGTCGCAACGTCCTGCAGCTCTTGTGCGGAATAGTTGTCAGCCAGCTGCTCTTTTGTGATACGGTCCTTCAGTTCCAGTACAATGCGGGACGCCATCTTAGGGCCAACACCCGGCGCCGCTTTAATTGCTTTCACATCTCCGGCAGCTACGGATAACGCAAAACGTTCCGGCGACAGTTCCGATAAAATCCCCAGCGCAACCTTAGGGCCAACACCAGAAACGGATAACAGCATCTTAAAACAGCTCAGCTCATTCTGATCGCCAAATCCGAAAAGTTCCACCGCATCCTGTCTCACACTCAGGAAGGTGTATAGCATAACCTCTTTACCGATAGGCGGCAGCTTGGCGGCGGTCTGTAGGGACACCCGGCATCCATAACCAACGCCAGCGCATTCCACCACTGCCATATGGTGCGTCTGATGTACCAGTGTTCCTCTGACACTATACAGCACTGCCTTTTCCTCCTATCTGCATATTTTTACGCCCCTGACGGCCGACTAGCAGCTGTTCCAAACGCTGCGCATTCTGCAGGCTTGGACCGGTATGCGCATGACAGATCGCAATCGCAAGCGCGTCAGCCGTATCGTCCGGTTTCGGAACTTTTTCCAGCCCAAGGATGCGCCTCGTCATCTCCATCACCTGCTGCTTGACCGCCTTTCCATAGCCTACCACCGACTGCTTCACTTGTAGCGGCGTATACTCATAGACCGGGACATTGCGCCGTGCTGCGCAGAGAAGAATGACGCCCCGCGCTTGCGCCACGTCAATGGCGGTCTTCTGGTTGGTGGTAAAATATAGCCGTTCAATGGCAACCGCTTGCGGACGGTATTGTTCCATAATTTCGCTCAGCTCAGTATCGATCAGCAACAATCGACGCTCAAACGACGTACCGGCTTGTGTGGTAATTGCACCGTAGTGAAGTGTCGTAAAACGGCTACTACTATAATCAACGATACCATATCCAACGATTGCATAACCGGGATCGATCCCTAAAATCCGCATAAATAATCCCCTGTCATCCCGGTGCAACGCTCGTCCATGATACAAGTCCTAACACCGGTATTTCATCCATATCAAAAAAGAGCCTGGCAAGGACGGGGCGTCTATCCCAGACTCTAACAGAAATATTATATCACAACCTTTTCTGAATAGCAACTGTCGAAAAACGCAGAAGGACGCGCCGGCTATCGGCGCGTCCTTTTCTATTCCTTACACAGCGCTTCATCACTCTCTACGCAGCCGGCTGCTGACTGCGTCTTCAGATTCCGAGTGTCGGATATCGGCATACTGTCTGCATCATTCGCCGACGGCAGGGATACTCCGTCCACTTCCGCACGGACAAAACTCTTCGTCCTCCATACCCCGCTTTTCCAGCGAATCAAAAAGACAACCGCACGCCCACACTCGTCCAGAGTCATGGCAACCCAAATACCAACAAGTCCCCAGCCGAAGACAATCCCAAACAAAAAGCCCAGCACCACCGATACTGCCCACATCATCACGATACCGACGCCGACAGGAAATTTAACGTCTCCTGCCGCCTGCAGCGCACGAATGAGCGTCATATTGACAGCACGCCCTGTCTCCAGAAAAATTTCCACAAAGAAAATGATACGCCCCAACTGTTTAATCTCCGGACTGCTTGTAAAGACACCGTAAATCACATCGCTGCATAGAAACATCATCACTGAAATCGTCAGTGACACTACTACACCCTGACGCAACGTTTTCCATACGCGCTTATTGGTCTGCTCCATTTTCCCCGCGCCGACCAAGTGTCCAACAATAATCTGAGAAGCCTGTGATATCGCCGCTGCATAAATATAGGAAAACCAGGCAAACATATTGGCATACATGCGGGTTGTAATGACGTACGTCCCCAAGGTGTTGACGAATGCCAGCAGGCACATCTGGGAAAAATTATATGAAAGAGACTCTCCGCCGGCCGGAATACCAATCGAAAGCATTGTCCGCATGGTTCGCCAGGGAAAGGGCCGAAGACACCGAAACGACATCTTAATCGGACTTTTCCGAATGAAGATGACGATGACCACAACTACTCCAATCAATCGGCTCACAGAAGTAGATATTGCCGCGCCGGAAACCCCCATTGCAGGAATTGGACCCAGTCCCCCGATTAGGATGGTATTGCCAGCGATATTGAGCAGGTTAACAACTGCGGAAACAATCATCGTTTCCTTAAACAGCGCGTTGCTGCGGAAAATTGCAACAAAGGTGCTGTAAAGCGCCTGTGTAAACATAAATGCGCCTACGATATTGGAGTAAGCGATTGCCTGCGGCATAATATCCGCCGGAACCTTCATCAAGGTATAGATCTGGGGGCTGAACAGAAGCAGCGCTGCGCTGATCACCAAACTGAAGGCCACATTGACCAACACAGCAATGGTATATATTTCCGACACCTTATGAGGATTGCCTGCACCAAGATACTGTGAAACCATAATCGTCGTCGCAAGACTTATAATATTAAACATCAGCAGCAGGAGATTCAGAATTTGGTTTGCATTACCCGCAGCCGCTACCGCTCCCTCTGAATAATGGCTAAGCATAAACTGATCGACATTTCCCACCAGCATTTGCAAAAGCAGGTCTATAAAAATGGGCCAAGTAAAATGCAGCAACGACGCATGCTCTATAGAACCGTCGGATGTTTTCCTTTTTAACATAAAAACCGATCCCCTCATTTTGGCAACAGGAAACTTATAATATATATGTAAATACTGCCCCTGTTTTGAATTCGCTTGTTATTATACGACGAATCTATCTGCAAGTCAATTCGTTTATAAAAAATCAGCTAAAATGATAAAATGTGCATGATACGCCTGCTCTCTTTCTACAACTCCAACATGTGCCGCTATTTTTCTCTAATATGAACTATAATTCATATTAGTAACAATATAAATAATATTTATCGCTTGTAAAAAAGAATTCATTTTTGTTGAATCTGTAACAGTTTCAATTTCATTCTGCCTATTTTTATGCCTCATCCAGCATATTTTAGTTTTTATTAAAATATAATTTCTTTTTTGTTTACAAATACAATTGTTAATAAGCTATAATGGTATTAGAAATACAAAATATTGTAGGAAAATGGTTGATATGGAGGAATGTGATATGTCTTTGGGTAGAATTTTAGTTGTAGATGATGACAAAAATATCTGTGAATTGTTGCGACTTTATTTGGAAAAAGAAGGATACAGCATTATCTTATCCCACGATGGAGAAGAAGCTGTGGTTAAATTTGGCGCTTTAAAACCGGACCTTGTTTTGCTGGATGTCATGCTTCCAGGATTGGACGGATGGCAGGTTTGCCGTGAAATACGCAAAAAATCGAACACCCCCATTATTATGCTGACTGCGAAAGGCGAAACCTTCGATAAAGTCTTGGGGCTGGAACTGGGGGCGGACGATTATATTGTCAAACCGTTCGATACCAAAGAAATTATCGCGCGTATTAAAGCGGTCCTTCGCCGCGTCGGTACCTCAAATACCAAGAGCGAGGTCAAAGAAGTCCAATATGACAAACTGGTCGTTAATATGACGCGTTATGAACTGAAAGTCAATGATAAAGTAATCGACACGCCGCCAAAGGAATTGGAGCTTCTGTTCCACCTAGCTTCCAATCCAAATCGCGTTTATACCCGTGATCAGCTTTTGGACGAGGTTTGGGGCTTTGAATATTACGGAGATTCCAGAACCATCGACGTACATGTCAAGCGTCTGCGCGAAAAGCTGGAAGGTGTATCCGATCAGTGGGCGCTCAAGACGGTCTGGGGTGTTGGTTACAAATTTGAGGTAAATGAATAAAGCGATGCGCAAAAAAAGTATTTTTTATCAATACTTTTCCACCGGTGCCTTGCTTGTTATGATTTGCTTGATTATCGTGGGGGTAACTATGCTAGTAGTTGCCTCCCGTCATTTTAAAGTGGAAAAGTACGAACAATTGACAAACAGTATGGAGCGAATCCATCGAGAAATCAACGGGGATTCCTTTACTAGTACACACCAGAATCTGGTCTGTGAAATGGTTGCTGAATCGATTAACGGCAGCGTTGTACAAATTTCCGATACCGGTTCCGTCGTCTTCAGCTATTCGGTTGACGATGCCGTCAATACCTCCTGTCAAATGGACGCGGAGCATCTAACTGCGATAGCAACTTCCCATAACGCTTCAGGAACCCTGGACGGATTGTTCCGAGACAATCAGTTTTACGTTTCCATGGCGGAGTATGCAAATGGTGAACCTTTTTGCTATTTTATCGTTGCTGCTAGCGTACAAAGTCGAGGACAATACCTTTCCAACCTGTTCTGGATTTTTTTGTGTTCCGCTGTCATTGCCGTGCTACTTGCGGTTCTCCTTTCCGGTTTCATTTCATTCAAAATGGCCAAGCCATTAACAGATCTTTCAGACGCTGCCAATCATTACAGCAGAGGCGATTTTGCACAGTCGCTTGACATCACCAGACAAGATGAAATCGGCATGCTCGCACAATCCCTCAATGAAATGGCGGCATCCTTGTCCTCCATGGAATATATGCGTAGCAATTTTATCGCCAACGTTTCCCATGAGCTGAAAACGCCAATGACCACCATCAGTGGCTTTATTGACGGTATCTTGGATGGGACAATCGGCCCCCATCAGCAACGCCATTATTTGGAGATCGTCTCAACCGAAGTAAAGCGCCTTTCCCGGTTGGTTCGCTCCATGCTCAATATCGCAAAAATTGAGAGTGGCAAAATGACGTTGACTCGTACAAAATTTGACATTGTCGAGACGGTACGGACCTCCCTTTTTGCTATGGAACAGGCGATTAACGCCAAAAATATCAATATCAGTGGTATTGACGCTGATAAGGTCATTATCGAAGCAGATAAGGATCTGATTCACCAGGTGATCTATAATCTAATTGATAATGCCGTTAAATTTACCAATGACAACGGCTTGATATCTTTTACATTTGATGAAATGCCGGATTATATTACCGTTTCTATCCGCAATACGGGAGAAGGCCTTACAAAAGAGGAAATCCACAAAATATTCGATCGCTTCTATAAAACGGACACTTCCCGTGCCCAGGATAAAAACGGCGTCGGATTGGGGCTTTATATCGTTCGTACGTTTTTGAACCTACATGGCGGTACAATTGACGTCAGAAGTGTGAAAGGCTCGTTTTGTGAATTTATAATCACATTGCCAACAGGGAAAAATCACTGGAAATTAAAGAATTCTTAAACCCCAAAAAAACTGGTTTTCATATCCTTTCATTATAATAAAACCATAGTTTGAAATGAGATACGAATCGCTGCAACGCTTTCCGTTATCTCTTACAGGAGGTCAGCAACATGAACAACAATCATTCCCATTATCCTTTTGAGGATCCTTTGTATAACCAGAACGACGCAAATCAAAACCCAAACACACCGGACATGAACCAGCAAGCGTCGCAGCAATCCAGTGACGCCGCTGGTTCCGGAACAAACTGGCAGGCGAATGCTTCAGGCGCCTCTTCTTCCTCCTACGATGCGCAGTCCCAACAGCAGACGCCATATGAGTATACATGGGCATATGAAACAGCACACCCCAACGGGGATCCTACGGGCAATCAACCACCGCGCAAAAATAAAAAAAGGAATAAGGCAACAAAAATCTGTGGCGCTATTGTCGCATTTGTCCTCGTCGCAGCGATTTCTGCTTCTTCCGCCCTTCTAATTTACGATCCAAGCATTTTAACAAACTCGGGGAACCAAGGAAGCGTTTCCTCACAGTCCGGCGGTGGAAATACTCCGCAATTGGAAATTGATGAAACGGTGAACACCGCTGACGATAGCAGTATCCAATCGATCGCCAAAACGGTTCGCCCTGCTGTTGTAGGTATTGTGACATATATGAAGTCGCAGCCCTTCCAAGCATATGGAAGCGGTTCTGGTATTATTATGTCAACGGATGGCTATATCATTACCAATGCGCACGTCCTTTTTGTTAATAACGATACTGCCGTGGCGGACATTATTAAAGTTGTACTTTCTGATGAGTCTGAGTATACAGCAGAAATCGTCGGTATCGACAAGAAAACAGATTTAGCTGTTGTCAAAATCGATGGAGCTTCAGGTTTAGTGCGTGCTGAGTTTGGTGATTCAGACGCTCTTGAAATCGGTGAGGACGTCATTGCTATCGGTAATCCCGGCGGTCTGAGCGGTACTGTAACCAAGGGTATTGTCTCCGCTCTTGACCGTCCTGTAAAAACATCCTCTTCCGATCAAAACATGTATTGCATTCAGACCGACGCCGCTATTAACCCCGGTAACTCCGGTGGTGCGCTGGTAAACTCCTCCGGACAGGTGATAGGTATCAATTCCTCCAAGTTGGTGGCGACGGGCTATGAGGGTATCGGTTTCGCCATCCCAATTAAAACTGCGAAGCCTATTATTGACGACCTGATTGCAAACGGCTATGTGAAAAACCGTGCACGTCTCGGAATTACTTATAAACCAATCAGCCTTGCTGTCGCCGATGTATATGACGTCGTTCCTGGACTGTTGGTGGTGGAAGTGGACTCCGAAAGCGATGTAGCCAAAAAAGGAATCCAATATGGCGATATCATAACTGCATTTGATGGAGAAACACTTTCTAATGATGAGGATGTCTCGGATTTTATGTCTACCAAAAAGCCGGGAGATACGGTGAAACTTTCCGTCTTCCGTCAAACGTCTAATGGGCAAAACTCAACATTTGATGTAAATGTTACACTCATGGAGGATACCGCCTCCGACTACACCACTGGTACAGAAGAGGAAAATAATAGCAACAACCTCTTTTAACCAAAAGATAAATCAGCAACAACTGTTGTACAACAGCAAAATAGATCAAAAAGTAGCGGAGGCTATCGGCCTCCGCTACTTTTTTACTGACTCAGAAGTTACATAACGTCATAGCCCTGGTCTTCAATAGCCGATTGGATATCTGCAAGCGCTACAAGATTCTCATCATAAACTACCGCTACTGTCCGAGCCGACAGATCAACCGTTACATCCTGTACGCCGTTTAACTGCCCAACGGCTCCCTTGACCGCTTTCACACAATGCTCACAGGACATGCCTTCTACCCGAATAATTTCTTTCTTCATCTCTGATAACTCCCTTCATCTTTTCCATTGTGGATGCGTTATACTTTCCTACGTTTGAATCTGTTGAGGCGTAAAGCGTTGCCTACCACCGATACCGAACTGAGGGACATAGCCGCAGCGGCGAACATCGGGTTTAGTGTCGGACCACCAAATGCGTATAAAAGACCTGCCGCAATGGGGATACCCAGCACATTATAACCGAACGCCCAAAATAGGTTCTCCTTGATATTTCGAATCGTCGCTTTGCTCAGTGCAACTGCGTAAGGCACGTCCGCCAAATCGGAATGCATCAAGACCAGATCAGCAGATTCGATCGCGACATCGGTCCCAGAACCGATTGCAATGCCAATATCGGCTTGGGCAAGCGCCGGGGCATCGTTAATTCCATCTCCGACCATCGCTACCCGGTTTCCTTCCGCCTGCAGTTTTTTCACCTCACTGGCTTTATCCTGCGGCAAAACCTCTGCCAGAACAATATCGATACCAACCATCTGCGCAACAGCCTGTGCCGTCCGCTTGTTATCCCCTGTTATCATAGCTGTTTTGATGCCCATGTGATGGAGCTGTTCAATAGCGTCCCGGCTACTTTCCTTGGCTACATCAGCAACCGCGATGATGCCGCCGAAACGTCCGTCTACTGCCAGAAACATCGGTGTTTTCCCCTCACTGGAGAGACGCTCCTCTTCGGCGCTAAACGTCTGATAGGCAATTGCGTTTTGTTCCATCAAACGGCGGTTCCCCATCACAATTCGTTTGCCTTCCACGGTTACCTTCAGCCCCTGCCCTGGAACCGCCTCAAAATCCTGCGGAGGCAATAGACCCAGCTGACGGTTTCCCGCCTCCTTGACAATGGCTTCCCCCAATGGATGTTCGCTCCCCTTTTCAGCGGATGCTGCCAACTGTAGCAGTTCTTCCTCTGTCAAGCCGTCTGCTGGTAATAAATCGGTCACTTGGGGCTTTCCTTTGGTAATGGTTCCCGTCTTATCAAAGACGCAGACCGTGACTTTATGTGTCGCCTCCAGCGCCTCCCCGTTTTTAAACAGTACGCCGTTTTCCGCCCCCTTTCCTGTACCGACCATAATAGCCGTCGGCGTAGCGAGGCCAAGCGCACAAGGACATGCTATTACTAAAACAGCAATAAAAATCTTGAGGCAGAATACGGGATCCTTTCCTGCAATCAGCCAGATCAACGCAGCTAAAACAGCGATTCCCAGTACAATCGGAACAAAACGTCCAGACACGACATCCGCCAACTTAGCAATCGGTGCCTTAGAACCCTGCGCTTCTTCGACCAGCCGGACAATCTGCGCCAATGCCGTATCCTTTCCAATCTTCGTTGTACGGAATTTCAAAACGCCGTTACGGTTAATAGAACCTCCTGTTACCGAATCCCCAGAATGCTTTTCAACCGGTATACTCTCTCCGGTGAGCATCGATTCGTCGACCGCGGAGACCCCTTCTGTCACAATGCCATCGACGGGAATTTTCGCTCCCGGCCTGACAGTCACAACATCGCCCACCAGCACATGATCTACAGGGATTTCTACTTCCCTGCCATCGCGTTCCACCCAGGCAGTCTTTGGTGCTAAGCCCATCAGTTTTTTGATCGCCTCACCGGTTTTTCCTTTGCTATTCGCTTCCAGTGTTTTCCCCAGCAAGATTAGGGTAATAATAACCGCTGCTGATTCATAATATAAGCTCTCCACATGTGCATGTACGTCTACCCCTCGAAGGATCTGAATGGTTGCGTATAAGCTATATAGGAAAGCCGCCGATGTCCCTATGGCTACCAGCGTATCCATATTGGGACTACGCTGGAACAGCGTTTTAAAGCCGACCAGATAAAAACGGTAGCCAGCTGCAATAACTGGGAGACAGAGGAAAAGCTCTGTCAACGCATAAGCAGCAGGGTTCTCCATCATATCTAGAAACGCCGGCATTGGCAAATGTTCGCTGATCATCGGTGCCATTGCAATATAGAGTAAGGGGAGTGCAAATACGGCAGCAAAGATAAATTTCGCGCGTAACCTGCGAAAAGTACGCGACTTATCATCTTGTACACTCTCCTCAGACACCTCTTCAAAACGTTTTGCCCCATATCCCAGCTTCTCCACTGTAGAAATAATATCTGCTTCCGACAGCTGCGAATCGTTATAGGCAATGGTCATCCGTTCCGCCGCAAGGTTGACAGCAGCATACTGTACGCCAGCTGTTTTTGTCATTTTTTTTTCAATCCGAGCTGAACAGGCTGCACAAGTCATCCCTGTTATTTGGTATATTTGCTGGATCGTCATATATTCACCTCTTTCAAATATATACTAATCCAATCCAGTTAAAAAGTCAACATCTTCCTACCGGGGAATTGCTAGTATTAATGTTTCATCAAACGAAAGGAATATTCTTGATGCATCTATGGACGTTGGGAAGAAAGCAAACGGGAGGCTTATTCCTCCTACGAATATCGCCACTACTCACAGCATTTGTATCTGTGTTAAACTGTCTAAAGTATCCCCTCTTACTATTTTACGACCAGTTTACCTGCACAAAAAAAGAATTGTTGTTCTATTACACTATCCCCGTACAAAATCAGGTATTTTCACGCAGAAATGCGCCGACCCTGTGTAGGGACGGCGCGTAATGAAACAGCAATTTACTTCGTTGTACTGACCGAACCAGAAGCACCGGATGCCTCTTCCGGATTAATGTCGTTATAGATAAAATCACGAACCTTTTGTGCAGATGCTTCCAAATCTACATTCAAGTTTCCGTTAATAGAACCGTTCAGATCCACATCCTGAGGAATCCGAATCTGTTCAATCTGAAGATCGGAACGAAGGAAGATCCCAAGGTAGTCCGTCAACATTTCACTGACAGTAATATTAGTGGTCACTTTGGGCAGCAATTTTTGCACAAACCCCGGATAATCGGTAACGCTCATATTCAGCGCAGCCTTAAACAACTGCTCCATGACCACCTTTTGACGGTCCACCCGTCCGAAGTCAGCATTACCTACTGCGCGGATTCTGGCATAAGCCACAGCCTGCATACCATTGAGCTTTTGCTCTCCCGCATGTTCAATTAAGGTAGCCGATTTTCCGGAAATACTTGCCTGTTCCCGAATCGCCTGGTTTGCATTTTGGCGTTCCGCTTCGCTGATATCAATGGTAACGCCACCCACTGCGTCAATGATTTCCGCCATCTGATCAAAATTGACCGCTGCAAACTTACGGATGTCCAGATTAAAGTTGCGGTTGAGAGTAGCAATAGCAAGCTCCGGCCCACCATAGTGGTAAGCATGTGCAAGCTTATCCATACGGACCTGGCCGTTGACTTCCATTTCGACATTACAGTCGCGCATGACCGATGTCATTTTGATCTTATCATGCTTTCGGTCAATGGAAAGGATGATAATAGCGTCCGAACGGGGATCGTCACTGCTGTTCAAATCGCGGCTGTCCAAGCCAAAAAGAGCAATGTTGATGACTCTCTCATCGTCTGGCGCGTCGAAAATGGGATCGTCACTGATTTGTAGCGATGAGTTATCTGACGAAATGCTTGTGACATTCATAGATCCCAGCACCATAGCTGCCCAGGTGCCTACCCCTATCAAGATAGCAGCCAAAACCGCTAGCACAATTAAGATAACTATCTTTACCCGGGACATTTTCTTCTTTTTCTTTTTGGGGGAATTCGGACTTGTCTGCTTATCTGACATAGCAGCAGAACCTTTTTTATAAACAGGGCGTGCTTTGTCACCATTATGTTTTTTATCGCTCATTGTATCAATTCTCCTTTTTTATCTATCAATATCATCCCCATCATACGAAACAGTGGCAAGGAAGTGAGGGCCAAGGATGATTTTCTTTTTTATCAAAACCTGTTTGAGAAAATTTGCGTACAGGTGTCGTATTACTTCATGTTATTATAACAGGTATCATCTGAAAAAGCAAGATGTCGACCGATTTATCCGGTTTTCGCAGTAAAAACCAATAATTTTTGCGAAGAATCCTCCAGAGACTGTGTTTCACTCAACAAAAACCCGCATTTTTCCAGTGTACGCTGAGATGCCTTATTATACTCCAGTACATAAGCACGTAGCTCGTGGGCGCCTAGTACATGAAAAGCAAAAGGTTTCAGTACCTTCAAAAGCTCCGTCGCATACCCCTGGTTCCAATGATTTTGGGACAGGAACAGAGATAAATGCAGCGTATCCTGCGATGCATGCTCCCGCCGAAAGGCAAATAGCCCAACAAATTGACCTGTATCCAATGTCTGTATCGTAAATGGGAAACAGGTTCCAGTTTCTTTTCCGTCCAGATAACTCTTCACCAACACTTCCGCCTGTGACAGACTGCTATGCGTACCAAAACGCATATTCTTGCCCACGCGCACGTCCCCTGTCGCCTGGAATACCTCCGGTGCGTCTTGGAGACGTGGCGTCCGCAAACACAGCCTTGGTGTATGGAGGCAAACGTCGGAGGAAAACGGCAGTGGCATATCCTCTTTTCTCAAAAGAAATCGTGTCAGCGACAAAATATCCTGCGCCAAATACACGTGAGGGCAAACGGACAGCTCACCTCTCACAGCATACCCAAAGCATACGCCCACAGCGTCGATACCGTTTTGCGCGGCTCCATCCAAATCGTACATGCGATCTCCTACCATAACGACGGACGCAGCGTCTGCTCCAATCTGTTGCAAGGCATAGGCGATTACCTGCGCCTTATGCGACCGTGTACCGTCCAATTCGCTGCCGCATACCAAATCAAAATATTCCGACAACTGGAAATGCTCCAAAATGCGTTCGACAAAAATCTGAGGCTTAGAGGAAGCAATACCAAGAAATGCGCCCGCATCCCGAAGCGTTGACAGCATTTGCGGTACGCCGTCGAATAGCAGGTTCTCCCTCCATCCCTCAGCCGAGAATCGTTCCCGGTATTTTCTTACACCATACAGAGCCTCTTCTTCGCTCATGCCGTAAAATTCCATCAGCGATTCTTTCATTGGCGGCCCGATAAAACGTGCCAAACGACGCCGGTCCGGCTCTTCAATTCCCAACGCACGCAACGCATACTGTACCGATTTTGTAATACCCTCGAAGGGATCCGTCAGCGTCCCGTCTAGGTCGAACAGAACAAACGGATATTTCAGACGCATGAACCGTTTTTCTCCTTTCCTGATACAAGCGGCTTCATTCGCCGTCATGGTTAGTATTCCCACATATTTTAAAAAGCTAAAGGCGAGAATACAGAAAACAATCTTTTTTATTATAACTTTTTTCCCGACAGGATGCAAGCTTGCTGTTTTAACGCCGACAATGGAAACGTCTCGCTTTTTTTAGCACATTATGCTATAATAGATGACGTGTTTTCGACGCAGACGGCTGTATCCCCCTTACCGCGTAGAGCAAATGAGGAGATGAATCTAATGTTAACGACAGCCCTTATCAAAGCTTTTATTAAGGATCCGCAACAAACGCGCCGGGAAGATGTCCGTACCGCGTACGGCAAATTGGCCGGGATCACGGGATTATGTGCAAATTTTTTGCTTTTTGCTGCCAAACTCGTCGCCGGTTTTCTGTCCGGTTCTCTTGCCATTGTAGCAGATGCCTTTAATAACTTTTCTGACGCAGGTTCGTCGGTCGTAACCTTGATAGGCTTTAAGCTGTCTTCTGCCCCACCGGACAAGGAACATCCCTTTGGACATGGACGAATTGAGTACCTGTCCGCCCTGGGAGTTGCAGTTCTTATTATGCTCGCAGGCTTTGAACTTGCTACCTCTGCTATCGACAAAATCCTGCATCCACAGCCTGCCGACACCCAGCCTGTGTCACTGATTATCCTAGCTGCGGCCATCCTTGTCAAGTTATGGATGGCACTATTTTATCGGAATATTGGACGGCGCATCGACTCACAAGTCCTTCGGGCCAGCGCTACGGACAGTCGGAACGATGTCATCTGCACCTCAGTGGTTCTGCTGACCTCTTTCCTCTCGCTGTTTTTTCATATCAATATTGATGGATACGTCGGCGCCGCCGTCGCCCTTTTCGTAATTTGGTCCGGCTTTTCCATCATTCGCGAGACGCTCTCACCTTTGCTGGGGCAGGCGCCTGATCCGCAGACAGTGGAAGAGATCAAACAGACTGTACTTTCCTATGATGGGATTATCGGGGTACACGATCTGATGGTCCACAACTATGGGCCTGGCCGTTGTGTCATCTCACTGCACGCAGAGGTTCCCTGCCATGAAGACCTGCTGCACAGCCATGACATTATCGATTGTGCCGAACGGGAACTGATGGAGAAATTTCACGCCGTTTCTTGTATCCATATGGATCCTGTCGACACAGACGATACCCGGATCGCCTCCCTTCAGGCGCTGGTCGCTTCCGTATTGGATAGTATGGATATGGAACTCAAAATGCATGATTTTCGCGTCGTTTTTGGCCAAACGCATACCAATCTGGTTTTTGATTTGGTCATTCCCTTTGATAGCAAAATTGACGCCAAAGCGTTGGTTGCCGATATTGAGCGGCGCGTGCGCCAAAGTGATCCGACGCTCTATGTCGTTGCGACAGTGGAACACGCCTTCAGTTAGAATTTGCTCTCAGCGTCTGTCTCATTCACAGAAAAGGCTATCCGCCCGATAGATCAGGGGATAGCCTTTTCCTTGTTCGATTTTGCAAACTGTAAGCGCCACTAGTGGAGATATGCTTTAAAAAATTGGAACTTCCCGCATGAAAAGGAATGATATTCCTACGAAAAAACTGACAAGTGGAGAAAGATGAAAATGGGAACAGATGCGGCGCCTTTTTGAAATCATCACCATTATTTTCCTTTATAGGACTTGCCAAACTCCCGGTAACATTAGGGACCACAGCTTTACCGCTATCGTTTCATAGCAAATTGGGGCAAAAACAGGTGCTGCTATAGCGTCAGACGGCTCAGCTCATCCAACACGATAGGCATGGAGTCCCTCCAATTTGTTGGAAGCTGTTCGCTGACTTCCAGTGCAAACAGCCTGCCATCCGCACTGCCCTCCCGCACCAGATCATCCACACGTTCACGCAGCTGCTCCTCCGGTAAACTGTATGCGGATACATTCAGATTGCACCAAAATATTTTATCCTCAAATGCAGCTCGACATGCACCAATACGCATATCCCCTTCAGGAGGCTCGGTCAACGATTCCAATGCGTGAAAAGGTGCACGGGCAATTAAATGCTTGCAGCTTGCCAGACGACCATCGTAATGAACCCCCACAATCTTGCCGCTCTGTTGCAAAACAGGGACCACTTCCTGATAAACCGGCAACAGATACTCCTCATACCGCTTCGGGCCCAAAGACTCGGCTGTAAAATTTTCCAAAAGACAGGCGTACCGCGCCGGCATACTGGCAGCTATCTCCACTGTTTTCCTATAGTTGACCAGCATCGCATCGTATAACTCCTGGAGCTCGTCCAGATAATCGTACAGGTGCAGCGCGAAATTTTCCAGTCCGACATAATCCACGTTGATAACCTGCATCGGCGTCCGCCCCACCATGACCAGAGGAATGACCTCCGGCCCGAATTCGGAAAGCCTCTTCATATAATATGCTTCATGACTGATGGGTACAGTATTTTTCACGATATACGTCATCAAGGCATAGTCTTCTTTTGTTTCCAGATAAAACTTTCTTGCCCAACCATCCTCATAAATACTGAAGAGTTCCCCCTTGGGCGTTATCATACGGATGCGGCAGATGTCTTTCCCTTTCTCCTGGACATGCTCCTCTCGATACTCTAAGACCGGACAATGGTGTTGTACCGCATCCAAATGATAGGTAACGCCCAATCCCGCGCGCAGCAGTTTCTCAAATGCTGGAGCGCCGTAAAGCTTTTCCGCCTCAAAATGATATAAGGAATAAGGGATCCTGTCCGGTTTTTCTCCTGCGAAAACAGCCTCCAGCCTTTCCTTGACATCCATGTCATTTCCCTCCTTATATTGATAAAACCATTATAAAGGATGGAATCTTGTCTGACAAGTGGGAAGTTAAAACAAGCCGTCCGCCTGTCTTCCAGGAAACCAACCGGAGCCTTAGGAGTTCTCCTCGCCCAAAAGATCTCGCAGTATCCGCTGCGGGTTATCCAAAAAAGCACGTGTCAAGCGGTAGTGCTCCGTCTCCTGATAGAGGGTAGGGCATATCCCCGCGTCGGACATCTCGAAAATTTCTGCACCAGGACATGCCATCAGGATAGGCGAATGGGAAGCGATGAGAAACTGCGCCCCCTGCCGTGCCAATGCGTGTATGCGGTAAAGGAGCGTCAGCTGCCGCGAAGGCGACAACGCAGCCTCCGGCTCGTCCAGGATATAAAGCCCTCCCCCACGAAACCGGCTGAGCACCATCGACAAAAAACTTTCCCCATGCGACTGCGCATGCAACGACTTTCCACCGTAGGATGGCAGCATCGACGGCAATCCATACTGTTTTCCAAGTTCCTCCAGGCGATCCACCTCTGTTGCAACATTATAAAAGCTTTCGGCGCGCAGGAAAAAGCCGTCAGACGGGCGTCGAAAGCTCTTGGAAAGCAATAAGAAACGGTATAGCCCCGCATGCGTGGATTTGGTAGAAAAGCTAAAATTACGGCTCCCGCCTTCCGGATTAAAACCATAAGCGCAGGCAACCGCTTCCAGCAACGTGGACTTTCCCGTTCCATTCTCACCGCAGAAGAAGGTGACGCGGCTTTGTAAGGCGACTCCGTCGCCCGCAAGGGCTGCCACTGCCGGAAGCGAAATATAGTACGAATTTTTTTCCTCTTGCGGAACACGCTTCAAGGCAATCCGCTGAATAAACAGCTCCTCCACCATACTCCTCCTTCATCCAAACGATTGCTGTCCCGGACAGCCGACCCTCAGCGACACTGCCGTTTTTTCACTGACTACATCTCCCTCCCGAGCATGCCCAATTAAAAATGGAGAGGATGGGTCGTGCGCCTCAACATTTCTCCGCACGGCATCCGGACTTTTTGTCGCATAACAATAAAGACAGCCATGAGAGCAGCTATCATAAAAACCGACATCAAAGCTGTCCATACAGCCACACAGCGGACGCTGCGACGCCGCCTTGCGCAGTCGAAGCGGATATCCCGCCGTACGCTCTGCCAAAGCAGGATCGATACAAGCTGTACAGGCAACGCCGTCACACGACAAGTCAGCCACCTCACAACAGGCGGACAAGGTGAATCCGTAACGTTTTGCAGCGGGTACAATCGCTTGCGCCACAGCGTGCATATCCACCTCTGTTATGGGACGGGAGAAGCCCCGCATCCGCTTAACGGTACAAGCATAATTGTCGACAAAACTGATGACGCAGCGGGAGGATGCACCCTGCAGCGATTGTGCAAGACGGGCAAATGCGTCAACATGAAAAGCAATATCCATTTTATCCGAAAGGATTACTGGATCATAACGCCAGACGACCTTGTCCGGCCCGACAGCATCGCTGAGCATACGAAAGGTATGAATCAACGCTTCCTTGTCCGGCAAACCGGGCTCCAATATCTCATCATAGGGCGTCAAGGTAAACTGATATGCGCATCGATAACCTAGCGAATAAATCTCACTTAGGTACGGTAACAGCGGGGCAGGATTTTTTGTCCAAAACACAACTGCGTCTACTGTCCGAGGTGTAAAGTATAAGCGCGTTACACGACTAGGGATGCGCGGGTTCCGGACAGAGATATTTCCCTCTTTCAGCCTTTGCAGTATCCAAGGCGTATAAAAAGCCGGTATGTCCGTCCGCCTGCTGGCGCTGAGAATCACCTCTCTCCCTCCTTACGCTTCATCCCGCGAAGCATTCCCTTCTCTGACTCTGGCACGCAGCGGGATTCGATGATTTTTTGTATCGATTTATTATAAGTAAAAGAATCCAGCATGCAGTGGCGCAGATAGTCCAGCGTTTTTTCTGGAAAACGGATGTAACAGATGCTGACACACCACGCAACAGCCATTTTCACGAAATAGTCCACATGGTTGACTTTGTCCATGCAAGCCAAAACCCCATCCACTCCCCATGGCGTTACATAATATTTGAGCAACATCACAACGCCAAAACGAACGGTATAAGCATTGGAGGATGAGAGGCATTCGTCCAGAAAAGGACGGACCAGATTTGGTAGCGTCAACGCCAGTTTCAGACCGCTGCAAAAACTATCGCATACCGACCAGTTATGGATATGCGGCAAAAAAAGCCTCGTGCGTCTTAGCACTTCGCTTTCATCGGCATATCGGGGATACAGACAGCCGATTACCATCCCATGCAACATCGCGTCTTCAAAATATTTGGGCTCCGACGCCTCCGCCTCATCCAAATACGCCCGCCAATCACTGTCGGCCAATCGTTTCGCTAGACGGCGCAACACAGGAAGTCGGACGCCAATCAGCTGCTCCTCCGGCGGCAGAAGCTTGGCGGAGAAATCGCGATAGCCCTCATCCGCGTAAGATAAGAGTTCCCTTTCCAGGCACTCCAATACCCCTTCTGCATCTGCCATCGTAAAACCTCCTCCCGCATCAATAGCGAATGTCACTTTTTCGAAAGACTGGTTCCAAGGAAGCATCTTACCAGCGTATACGAGCGCTCACTTAACTTCCCGAGCCACATAACATCAAAAGATGTGATGAAAAATGTTCTCAAAAACAACAGGGCTGTTTCTCCCGGACAATTTGCTGTCTCCATTTCTCCATTGAATTCATACAAGTAATATTTCTTATCTCATTACTTACATTATGCAGACATCATCCAGGAATGTCAAGCGTGCCGTTTTAACTTCCAAAATATACTGCAAACATCCGCGGATAGGAAAAACGTTTATGCGCAAAATAAAACCGGCAGGGAGATACGATAAATTCAAAAACACGCACAATAGGGATATGGATTCCATCATATTATGCGCGTGTATCCTATCCTGCAAGGACGGTGCAGCAAGCCCGTCCGACTACATAAAAATATCCGCCCCCGCCATAACCCCATAAACCGGCGAGGGCGATTAGCAATGTCCCATTTGTATGTTCATCCAGAAACTTCCATGCAATACACCCCTGCTTATCAGCAGACAAAACGAAACTGAATAACGGAACCGTCTGATGGAGGGAAATATGATTGAGTTGGAAGAGTTAATCTATCCCGCTAATATGTACCTTGTAGCCACGATGACGTAGATAAGGAACTAAAAGCTTATCCCAAAGCTTCACCACACTATAGACGGCGATCAGCAAACCGAAAAAACCACCAAACAAAATTACGATGGAAAGCAGCCCCTGTGCAATATCAAACATACCTTTTCTCTCCTTCATTTTGTAAGATATTTTTGGAAAACAGGTTGACTTCAAGCGGAATTTGATCTATGATATTCTTATAAAACGAAGATCCAAAGCTCGTAGTTTTCCGTATTTTTCTACTTGACCGCTGATAACCTTGATGTGCGGTATCAAGACTTATCCATAGCTGTCAACCTGCTCTCGATGGTTTTATTATATCTTAGATAAGTAAGATTATCAATGACTTAAATATTACTTTTCTAAGAATTTTATTGAACAAAGGAGTTTGCTGTCAATGACCAGTACCGTTGAGCGTATCATCGATCTGATCGCGAAGAAAAAAATCAGCGCGGCACGTATGTCGAGCGACCTTGGCTTTTCCAGCGGCCTATTTTCACAATGGAAATCAGGAAAACAGGTCCCTTCTGTGGAAAAACTGAAAAAAATTGCCGCGTACTTCCATGTATCGGTCGATTACCTACTCGGCAATTCTCCCTATCAGAACAGCGAGGACGAAGCGATTGCTCGTATGGGCGCTGTCCAGTATGAGGGGGAAGGTGTTCCCATTCCGATCATCGGCACAGTCCGCGCCGGATTCAACGGTTTGGCCTACGAAGAGCTGGAAGGATACGAATACGCCGACGTTACCAACCCCGATAATTATTTTTATCTGCGTGTCACCGGCGACAGTATGGAGCCTCGTATTTTTGAAGGCGACCTTGTACTGGTGCGTAAACAACCCGACGTAGACGATGGAGATATCGCCGTGGTCGTTTACGATTGGGACTGCGGTACCTTGAAAAAGGTTTACAAGCAAAACGGCGCAATGATCCTGCAATCGCTTAACAGCAAGTACCCTGCACGCGTTATCGCAGGAGATGACTTAGAGTCGGCGCGTATCATCGGTAAGGCGATGCAGATCAAGGCACAACTGTAAGTTTTTTGAAATCATATCCTCCCGTTTTTACGGGGGGATATTTTCTTAGCCAAAGGAGGGGCATATGGATATCAAGGAACTGCTGGACGGCGAAGGGACACGTCAGGTCATTCAAGAGCTTTTCCCACAGCTTGGAGAGGCGTCGGAAATCGGCGGCGATCCCCTGTGCCACAAAGACAACGTCGTAGATATGTATCCGTTTCCTCGCATTCCCTACAGCTTTTCCAATATTCCCTTTATTCAACAAGCTGAAACAGGCTCCTGCCGTTACCTTCTGATTGGCTGCAACCGAAAACAGGCCAGCCGGGATATTCTGTCGCTGAATGGGCTGTTTCGCACTGCGCGCGATTGTTGTACAGTATTCCCCCGCCTACAAATAGAGGAAACGCAAATTCACTTTTCCACCAAGGATTGTGCCGGTGTCCCCGGAGGATTTACCTTTTTGCAGTGCGCGCCGTTTACACCGACGTTGCGCGCTTGCGAATATCCCGTCATCCTCCATTATGCAGCCGAATACGCCTGGGGAGATTTGTTCTACCGTCAGGACGGCTCCATTGGCCGGGCGGACTTGTATTGCCGGCTGAAACGGACAACCTTCCAAATGCTATGCCTGTCTTCCTCCACTGGCGGAACAAACGTCAATCCCCAGCTTTACATTAAGTGTATTACCGCCGTCAGTAGCTATAAAAGCGCAAAACGGAAGATTCTTTATCAAGCTTGATTAGAGAAAGGAAAGAAAGGACAAAGCTTCATAAATACCTACTAAGGGAGAAAGGACGGCTTTAGTCAGAGCTTCTTTGTGTAAGGTATGGCAGAAAGGATGCGCCATAATTGATAAAAAGCACGACATGGATCGGCTTTAGAAGCATGGGCGTATGAATATCAATATCGCAGAGACGGTAAGACCTTATGTACGTTATATGCAAAAAAGCATGATATCAGATTTCGAATGATATTCAGCAAAGATGGACGGGAGTGTTTTGTTACAGCGAGAGACAACGATTCTAAACGTATTCAAAAGTTTTATGAGGAAACAAACACATACCATGATAGAAATGGGTCAACTGATACTACCCTGCCGGATGATTTGATGAAGCTCTTGTCGATAAAAAGAAAGCCGAATCCGCGTCTGCCGCCCAAGCGGCTACGAAGAAATTATATTTTCCTCAAGCACTTGGAAGAGGCCGCTTGTTTTCACCCAGAGAAAGAGATCTTGGTAAACCCATCCGGGCTGTGCCCTCGTCATTGTATCAGCTTATCCAAACAAGCAAATGATTTCGCAATAGAAGGATGAGAAGCCGGGTGAAGGACCATATGGTCAGAGGATTTCCTAGATATCTGCTAATCTTTTCTAAAACCAATAGCCGAATCCGTTTTTTTATGCTATACTGTAAGATATGTTCTTATACAAACCTGCCGGGGGTTCGGACGCCGCCGGCAAATAATTGTACGCGGAGGAATGCGACCATGTTAAGTGACATTGAGATCGCCGCCGGCGCTAAGCTGCTTCCTATCACCGAGATTGCCACGCAGCTTGGCATCCATGCCGATGAAATTGAGCCATACGGAAACTACAAAGCCAAGCTTTCCGACCGGCTCGCACAGCGCGTTTCCGGGCGGCCGGACGGCAAACTCGTCCTGGTGACCGCCATCAATCCCACACCCGCTGGGGAGGGAAAAACCACCACCAGCGTAGGCTTGGCGCAGGCGATGAAAAAAATAGGCAAAAACGCCGTATTGGCGCTGCGTGAGCCCTCCCTGGGACCGGTATTCGGCATTAAGGGCGGGGCTGCCGGCGGAGGTTATGCACAAGTCGTCCCGATGGAGGACATTAACCTCCATTTTACCGGAGATATGCACGCGATTACTGCAGCCAACAACCTTCTATGTGCTGTCCTTGACAACCATCTGCAACAGGGAAACTCGCTCCGGATCGACCCGCGGCGTATCCTCATGAAACGCTGTATGGACATGAACGATCGCGCACTGCGCAACGTCGTAGTCGGGCTGGGCGGTAAACTTAATGGTGTCCCGCGTGAGGATTCGTTCCAGATTACGGTTGCAAGCGAAGTCATGGCAATCCTCTGTTTGGCCAGCGATCTTGCCGACCTGAAAAAACGTCTGGGGCGCATCCTTGTTGCCTATGATGTCGACGGCAATCCCATCTATGCACGTGATCTGCAGGTACATGGTGCGATGACCGTGTTGCTCAAGGAAGCGCTCAAGCCGAACCTTGTCCAGACGCTGGAGAATACCCCCGCTATCATTCACGGCGGTCCTTTCGCCAACATCGCACATGGCTGTAATTCTGTCCGTGCAACGCGTTTGGCATTGAAGCTGGGCGATTATGCCATCACCGAGGCGGGGTTTGGTTCCGATCTTGGCGCTGAAAAATTCTTTGATATCAAATGCCGAACAGCAAAATTACATCCGGACTGCGTTGTGCTTGTCGCAACCATTCGCGCCCTGAAGTATAACGGCGGCGTGGCAAAGGAAAACCTATCGACGGAGGATATCCCGGCCCTGGAGAGAGGTATCGTCAATCTGGGCGCGCATATTGATAATATGCATAAATTTGGCGTGCCTGTCGTTGTGGCAATCAACCGTTTCGAAAGCGATACGGAAGCTGAAATGAAAGCGGTAGAAGACTTCTGTACCGCAAAAGGTGTTCATGTAGCACTCTGTGAAGTCTTTGCCAAGGGCGGCGAAGGCGGTATCGAGCTTGCGCAAAAAGTCTGTGACATCTGTGAGCACGGCCCGTCTGCCCGCTTTGCTCCAATTTACGAACTGGATCGCCCGATCTCTGAAAAAATCGAAACCATCGCCAGAGTCATCTATGGTGCTGATGGAGCTACCTTTACGGCAGCGGCTAGAAAATCGACTGCAGAAATCGAAAAATTAGGTTTCTCCAATTTGCCAATCTGTGTAGCCAAGACACAATACTCCCTCTCGGACGATCCCGCCAAGCTGGGACGTCCCGATGGTTTTGAGATTACTGTCCGCGA
Organism: uncultured Clostridia bacterium; assembly: GCA_946498095.1. Classification (GTDB taxonomy): domain Bacteria; phylum Bacillota; class Clostridia; order Oscillospirales; family Ruminococcaceae; genus CAMMMX01. The sequence continues at coordinate 69,164 of CAMMMX010000008.1, read as the reverse complement.
TGTGCGGCTGAGTGCAGGGGCAGGGTTTATCGTCGCGCTGACCGGTGACATTTTAACCATGCCGGGATTACCGAAAAGTCCAGCTGCGTACCGGATCGATATTGATAAAAACGGCAATACAGTGGGGCTGTTCTGAATATGAAACAGTGGATTTCGAACAGCGCTGCTGAAACGGAAAAAATCGCGCGGGAATTTGCTTCTGCCTTGCGCCCGGGTGACGTCATCGCTTACCGTGGCGGACTCGGTGCCGGAAAAACTGCTTTTACCCGTGGGCTGGCGCACGGACTCGGCTGGACAGGCGAGGTTACCAGTCCGACCTTCGCGCTGGTTCACGAATACCCCTCCCCTGTCCCTTTATATCATTTTGACATGTATCGTATCCACACCCTTGACGATCTCTATATGACCGGTTTCTTTGACTATCTGGACGGTGATGGGATTCTCGCCATTGAATGGAGCGAGAATATAGAAGGGGCCTTGCCGGGCGAATCCATCACCGTTACATTACAGCCGGATGGGGACGAACGCCGGATCATTACCGCGGAAGGAGGTGGACGTTTTTGAAAATATTGGGCATCGACACTTCGGCCAAAGCGGTCAGCGCGGCTTTCTGCGATGTGGAAAGTGGGCGTATCCTCGCCCATGCAACCATATGCAATAACCTAACACATTCCCAGACGATGCTGCCTATGATGGAAGGTATGCTTCACAGCGCAGCGCTGGACTGGTCCGACGCCGATTGTTTCGCCGTCTCGACAGGGCCGGGGTCCTTTACCGGGCTGCGTATCGGCATCTGTGCTGTCAAAGGACTGGCTTACGCGCTCAACCGTCCCTGTATTGCTGTCTCGACGCTTTTGGGACTGGCCTATAACCTGCGCGGCCTGGACGGTTTGGTCTGCCCGGTGATGGACGCACGCTGCCAGCAGGTTTACACAGCCTTATTTCGCATCCGCGGCGACAATGTGGAACGCCTTTCCCTTGACGAAGCGCTGCCGCTGTCATTGCTTGCAGAAAAACTCAGCGCTCTGCAGGAACGCGTCACATTGGTCGGCGACGGTGCGGAACTGGCCAAAGCCGGTATGGCTCTCGACCGTATTGTTCTGGCGCCGCCGCAGCTGCGTATACAATCAGGCGTATCAGTATGCTTTGCTGCCTTAGGTCTCCCGCATGTGTCAGCATCCGAGCTGGCTCCATCCTATCTGCGCCTTCCTCAAGCGGAGCGGGAATTGCTCGCCCGGCAGCAGGCAAACAAATGATAAGAAATCCCGCTTGGAGTATTGTATTAGTAGGAGACGGATGCTATAATAAAAATATAAGTTCGTATAATTGCGGTTTTCCGCACCGCGATTACAATTCATTTGGAAAATTCGTCATACGTTTTGGAGGTTTTTCATGATTGCTTTGGGAAGCGACCATGCCGGTTACGCTTTAAAATGTGAAGTGATGGAATGGCTGAAATCAAACGGGATTCCCTTCCATGACTATGGCTGTTTTAGCGGCGAATCATGCAATTACGCCGCCATTGCACAAACTGTCTGTAACGAGGTCGCTGCCGGCCGCCACGACAAAGCTCTTTTGTTCTGTGGCACTGGTATTGGTATTTCCATCGCGGCCAATAAGGTAAATGGTATTCGTGCCGCCGCCTGCTCGGATTATTTCTCCGCCAAAATGACGCGTCTGCATAATGACGCCAATGTACTGTGCTTAGGTGGACGTGTGGTCGCCGGTGGGTTAGCCTGTGAGCTAGTTAATGTTTTTCTGCATACTGCCTTTGAAGGTGGACGCCATCAAAGCCGGATTGATTACCTGAGGGAAATTGAAAAGGCGCAAACCCAGCAGCATGCTGAATGACGGCACTCTCGGCTAAGCGCGAAAAGAATGTTAAATTTCCCTGCTCCAAACCGCTTTTTCTCCTCCAAAAATCGACATAAAACCGGAAAGGAATGGACATGATATGATGAAAAACGTATCCGTATTGGATCACCCGTTGATACAGCATAAACTTTCGCTGTTGCGGGACAAAAACACCGGCTCAAAGGAATTCAAGGAACTTGTTTCAGAAATTGCCATGCTGATGTGCTATGAAGCGACGCGCGATCTTCCTCTAAAGGAAGTGGAAATCGAAACGCCGCTTGCTGTAGCAAAAACGAAAGTTATTTCCGGCCGAAAACTTGCGTTTGTACCGATCCTGCGTGCCGGGCTCGGTATGGTGGATGGCGTTATGGAACTGGTTCCGGCTGCAAAAATCGGCCACATCGGTATCTTCCGTCACCCGGAAACTCATATGCCGATTGAATATTACAGCAAGCTCCCCGTCGACATTGAGGAACGGGAGGTTATTGTCGTCGATCCGATGCTGGCAACCGGCGTCTCCGCCGTCGATGCCATTACCAATTTAAAGGCACGTGGTGTGAAGCAGATCAAGTTTATGTGTATTATCGCCGCGCCTCAGGGCGTGGAAGCGCTGACTTCTGCTCACCCGGACGTACAGGTGTACTGTGCCAGTATCGACGAAGGTCTTAACGATAATCTTTACATCATTCCTGGCCTGGGCGACGCTGGCGACAGGCTGTTCGGTACAAAATAATCCTACGTGTTTCCGGTATCCAGACTGGTATCTGGTTCAGATGCCAATCTGGATACTTTTTTGCACATGTCTGTGTCAATCTGTTGCACGCTTGTTTCTGCTCTCTTTCCTTTTTCGTCTAAATAGACAAAAAAGTAGTTCAAATTTAGTGATTCTGCCTATTGCAAAACCGGGACGATTCCAGTAGTATAGTAGTAGGTTTCCAAAGGAGTTGTTATTGTGGCTGATATCAAGGACGTCGCCAGGCTTGCCGGCGTCTCGGTTGCAACGGTGTCCCGTGTGATCAACCATTCCACCTATGTTTCTGAGCCGATTGTCAAGCAAGTGAATGAAGCGATCGAAAAGCTCGGTTACCGTTCCAACAGTTGGGGGCGCAGCTTGCGGAAGGCACAGTCCAAAAATATTCTTGTGCTCGCGCCCACACTGTCCAGCCTGTTTTACGCACCAATCTTCCGCGGACTATACGAAACAGCTTCGGAACAAGGCTACAATGTCCTTGCCTGTGGGACGGGTGGTACAGCGCAAACTGAACGCGAACATTTGAATATGCTGTATTCGCGTCTAGCAGATGCTGTTGTTCTGCTAAATTCCAAGCTCTCTCCGGATGAGTTGGTCACACTTGCAGCGCATTACCCTGTGGTGCTCAGTTGCGAGGATTCCGATATTGCTGAGATTTGTACAGTAGATATCGATAACTATCGCGCAGGTTATGACGCAGCTAGATGCCTTTGGGACAAGAACGGAAGAAATTTTGCCATCGTCAGCGGCCCAATGGAACATGTGCTTTGCCAAAAACGTGCCAAGGGTTTTATCGACGGCCTTACCTCCAAAGGAGCCTCTTTTCATCCGGAAATGCTGTTTAAGGGGGACTATTCCTTCCGTGCAGGCTATGACGCGTTCCTCGTATTTGAAGAGCAGTCTACTGTCCTGGACGCTGTGTTCTGCATGTCCGATCAGATGGCAGCGGGTTATGCCCGTCATGCGCTCGACGCAGGATATGACGTGGGAAACGATATCCGCATCATCGGTTTTGACAATATGGACTTTACCGAAATGTACAAGCCAAGCCTATCTACTGTGGCGCAGCCCTGCTATGAAATTGGTTTCCATTGTATCGATTTGTTGCTGAAACAGTTACAGGAACCGAGTATGGAAAAGCAGCATATCGTGCTGGAGCATCGTTTTATTCTGCGGGAGTCAACCGGAGATACGTTTCAACTTTGATAGACATTGCTTATAACAGACCTGTCGAGCCAGGCTGTTGTACATAAAGAAAATAGCTTCTCATTTAATTGAGGAAAGGAAGATTTTCGATGGAAAAGAAATTGAAAGTCGGCATCATCGGCTGTGGCGGTATCGCCAACGGCAAGCACCTCCCCGCTCTGTCCCGCCAGAACGACGTCGAACTCGTCGCATTCTGTGATCTCGTAGAGCAGCGCGCCATTGACGCCAAAGAGAAATATGGCACTTCTGACGCAAGGGTCTACACCGATTACAAAGAGCTTCTGGCCAAGGAAAAGCTGGACAACGTCCATGTCCTGACACCGAACCGTTCCCACAGCTTCATTACAATCGACGCGCTTAAGGCTGGCAACAACGTCATGTGCGAGAAGCCGATGGCGAAAACCTCTGAGGAAGCCAAGGAAATGGTACGTGTCGCCAAGGAAACTGGTAAGATTCTGACAATTGGTTACCAGAACCGTTATGCACCACAGAACATGTATCTGCACCAGGTAGCCCAAAACGGCGATTTAGGCGAAATCTATTATGCCAAAGCACACGCGATCCGTCGCCGTGCTGTCCCGACGTGGGGTGTCTTCCTGAACGAGTACGAGCAAGGCGGCGGTCCGCTAATCGATATCGGTACTCATGCGCTTGACCTGACGCTGTGGTGCATGAACAACTATAAGCCCAAGATGGTGGTCGGTAGCGTCTACCGTAAGTTGGCGGATCAGACGGATCAGGGCAACGCTTGGGGCAAATGGGATCCCAAGGAGTTTACCGTAGAGGATTCCGCAATGGGCTACATTGTCATGGAAAACGGTGCAACCATCAACCTGGAAGCCAGCTGGGCCCTCAACACCCTCGACGTCGGTGAAGCGCAGACAACTTTGTGCGGTACCTTGGGCGGGGCTGATACCAAAAACGGACTGCGCATCAACAAGGTGAAGTATGACCGCCAGATCACGGAAACACCGGACTTTAATGCGGGCGGCGCCGCTTTCTTCGAGGGAGATTCCGGTGACCATCCGGAGGATACCGAGCTGCGGCTGTTCCTCAACGCTGTGAAGGGCGAAGGTGAACTTGTCACACTGCCGGAGCAGGCATTGGTTGTCACTCAGATTCTGGAAGCCATTTATGAGTCCGCTAAAACCGGAAAGCCAGTATATCTGGACTAAGCTACATATAGGGGCATGACTTCAGGCCTTGTCCGGACTCCCGAACAGGGCCTGAAATTTTGCAGGCTTCCCCTAATATTAACAAAAGAAGGGACTGCGAACCAATTATGATGGAACTCGGTATCATTTCCTACGACATCAGTGAAAACGCTTTCCAGTATGTCGACAGCCTCGGGCTGAAGAATATGGAAATTTGCACCAATGACGGTACTGACATCGAAGATATGCTGGCCAAGGCGGATTCTGTTGCCGCACTGTCCCAGAAATATGGCATCAAAATTTGTTCCGTTGGTTGCTGGGGTGTTCCCCGCATCAATGATGACAACTCCTTCAACGAGGTATGGCTCCAGAAGGAAAAAATGCAAATCGATTTCTGCGCCAAAGTAGGCTGCCCAGTCTACAACACTGGCTGTAACTATCTGGAGGGCGAATCTTTTTATCAGAACTGTACCAACGCGATTCAGTATTTCAAAGTTTTGCTCGCGTATGGCAAGGAGAAGGGTGTAAAGATAGCCACATACAACTGCCGCTGGAACTCTTTTGTCCATTCCGATCCGGCCTGGACGGTAATTCACGGAGCTCTTCCGGAACTGGGAATTAAATATGACCCATCCCATGCGACCTATGCCGGCGCGGATGTACTGTCTGAGATGAAGAAATGGGGTCACCGTTTCTACCATGTCCATATCAAAGGTTCCTTGGTCATTGACGGAGAGCGCTTTGACGATCCGCCAGCCGGTCTCGACCAGACCAACTGGGGAGCTTTCCTTGCAGTACTATATGCAAAGAAATATGATGGCGTACTGAGCATCGAGCCGCACTCCGAAAACTGGAGCGGAGAGCTTGGACGCAGAGGCGTGGAGTTTACTATCCGTTATATCAAGAACCTGATGGTCTGACATTACCGGACGGGAGGTCTTACAATGGTTGAAAACATGGGCTTACAGCTCTATACGCTGCGTGGCGAAACCGAAAATGGTTTTGCTTCTCCTCTGAAAAAGGTTGCCGACATGGGGATCCGTTATGTCGAATTCGCCGGTTTCGGCGATATGTCAACAGAGGAAACCTCTTCCCTGTTGAGCAGTAACGGATTGAAGGTGATCGGCGCGCATGTCGCACTGGATCTGCTTGAAAATGACTTTGACGGGACTGTTGCCTTCCATAAGGCAATCGGCAATGATAAAATCATCATCCCCTGGTATATGACCGATACCGAAGAGGCCATGAATGCCCTGCTGGATACGATAAACACGTTGCAACCAAAGCTCCAAGCGCAAGGGCTGACGCTGGGGTATCACAACCACGATCAGGAGTTCAAGATCTTCGGCGGAAAAACGGTGCTGGAACATATCCTGGACCGTACGGACGCTTTTCTGGAACTGGACACCTTCTGGGCGTATCATGCTGGATACGATCCTGTCGCCTTTATCCGGGCGCACCGTGACCGTATCCCATTGATCCATCTGAAGGACGGCCGTAACGGACACCCTTTGTCCATAGGCAGCGGCGACGCGCCTTGCCAGGCAGTCTATGACTGCGCTGTTGAGCTCGGAGTGGATGCTATCATCATTGAAAACGATAATCCGGAGCCGGACGGCATCACCGACGTACAGCGAAGCGTCTCCTATATCAAAGACACTTTTTAATAAATCACGAGGAAACAAGTTTGAAAATTCGTTTCAAACTGGGTGCTATGTCCTGTGCCAGCGAAAGACGCATCACACAATCACATGGACAAAGCTTCCCACGTTTCGAGAGAAAGGATGGAAACAGCAATGAAACTTGGCGTATTTACCGTACTGTTCGGTGATCGCAGCTTGGAGGAAACACTGAAATTTCTCAAAGCCCAAGGGGTGCAGATGATAGAAATTGGCTGCGGCGGTTTTCCCGGCAAAGCGCATTGTGATCCCAAGGTTCTTCTGGCCGACGATACCAAACGGAAGGAATTCCAGGACGTTATTGCGAAATACGGCATGGAAATTTCCGCTCTGAGCTGTCACGGAAATCCGATTCATCCGGACAAGGCTATCGCCAAAAAGTTTGACGACGATCTGCACGACTGTGTCTTGCTGGCGGAAAAACTCGGTATCCATCAAATTAATACTTTTTCCGGCTGTCCCGGTGACTGCGAGGACTCCAAATACCCTAACTGGGTTACCTGTCCTTGGCCGGAGGATTTTCTTGCCATTCTTGACTGGCAATGGAATGAAAAGCTCATTCCTTACTGGAAAAGCTTTGTCCAGTTTGCCAAAGCGCATGGCGTTGACAAGATTGCCTTTGAGCTGCATCCGGGCTTCTGCGTCTACAATACCGAAACCATGCTCCGCATCCGTGAAGCGGTCGGTCCGGAAATTGGTGCGAACCTCGATCCCAGTCACCTGATTTGGCAGGGTATGGATCCGGTCATGGTCATCCGGAAGCTCGGCGACGCCATCTTCCATTTCCATGCCAAGGACACCAAAATCGACGCCTACAACACAGCCGTTACGGGTGTGCTCGATACAAAGCCCTATTCCGACGAGCTGAATCGTTCTTGGATTTTCCGCAGTGTCGGTTATGGATTGGATACTGCAAAATGGAAAGATATTATGTCTGCACTGCGTAAGGTCGGTTACGACTACGCGGTTTCCATTGAACATGAGGACAGCCTGATGAGCAATCAGGAGGGCCTATGCAAAGCAATTGCGAACCTAAAGGAAACAATGATATTTGAAGATCGCACCAGCATGTTCTGGGCGTAATTTGTCCCTTGACAGACGCCGTTTGATACTATTACATATCCACAAATATACCCTGTCAAACGGTTCTCATAGCGGTTTCGACGGGAGCATGACACGCTCCCGTAGCCGCCTGAATGCAAATTGGAAACGGAGATACAAAAAGCATGAAAAAAACCAACATAGCTGTCGTCGGTTATGGCGGCATGGGTGGGTTCCATACCCACAACCTGATCCCCGCAGTCAGCGATCTGAACTTGACGGGCATCTACGACATCAAACAGGAGCGCTGCGACATTGCCCGGGAAAAGGGTCTGTTCATCTACGACTCCTATGACGCATTGCTGGCGGATCCTCAAGTGGATCTCGTATTGGTCGCCATCCCCAACGATGTACACAAGGAAGTCTGTATCCGGGCAATGGACGCAGGCAAGAATGTTGTGTGTGAAAAGCCGGCGGCGCTCAGCAGCGCAGAGTTCGGCGAGATGGTCGCGGCGGCGGAATGCAACGGGGTTAAGCTGTTCGTACACCAGAACCGTCGCTGGGATGGAGACTATGTCACTGTCAAACGGATGCTGCAGAAAAACGAGCTTGGGGAAATCTTTTCCTTTGAGTCGCGCGTACATGGTTCCCGCGGTATCCCCGGCGACTGGCGCAACGAAAAGGCGCACGGCGGCGGCATGATTCTTGACTGGGGTGTTCATTTGCTGGACCAGGCTGCCATGATCACCGATATGAAGATCACCAAGGTCTACTGTGAGCTGACCAATATTACCAACGACGAGGTAGACGATGGTTTTAAAGTCCTGCTGACATATGAAAATGGTATGACTGCTTTGGTTGAAGTAGGCACCAATAATTTCATCAGTTTTCCCCGTTGGTATGTCCTGGGCGTAAACGGTACGGCCGTGCTGGAACCGTGGACAGAAGAAGGTAAAATTGTCAAGGTTGACGTTTATGATGAGGGCGAGGTGACTCCGATCCGTACTGCCGCCGGATTGACTAAAACGATGGCGCCTCGCGATGAGAAGTCGATCCATGAACAGCCCGTCCAATTCGAGCACCCGGATCTTGGCGACTTTTATCGTAATGTTTGCGGTGTCATCCAGGGCACAGTGGACGAACCGATCGTCAAAAACTGTGAGGTCATGCGCGTGATGAAGCTGATGGAAGCTTGTTTCGAATCGGCGCGAACCAACCAAGTTATCTTTTTTGAAAAATAAATCATATAATGGCTGTCCTGTCTTTCCTTTCGGAAAGGCAGCAGCCGTTCTTTTTTCAAGGAGGTTCAAATGATAGATTTTTCCGCTTTTCATCTGAAACGGGATTGGGAAAATGAAGCAGTCACGCAGATTGGCCGGGAACTTGCCCATACGCCCTGGGGGGCATATGAGTCGGAGGAGCAAGCCCGCTGCTGTGACCGTGAAGCATCCCGTTATACCCTCTCTCTGGACGGTATTTGGCGTTTTCGCATCTACAAAAATCCCGACGAGGTACCTGACAACTTTGGTGGGACGGATTTTGACGCAGACGGCTTCGTCGATATTCCGGTACCGTCTAACTGGGAGAGCCACGGTTTCAGCCCGCCTATTTATACCAATTACGTCTATCCTTTCGACACTAAGGCTGAGCCAGGGTTAGAAATTACGCCGTACTCCAATCGAAGCGAAACGATTTACGCACCGCCGCATGTCCCACAACAGGACAATCCAACCGGTGCTTACCTGCACACCTTTTCCCTCCCCAACGACTTTGCCGGCCGAGAATGCTTTCTGCATTTTGGCGGTGTGGAATCAGCGTTTTACCTTTGGATCAACGGGCAACCTGTCGGTTACTCCCAGGATAGCAAAATACCTGCGGACTTTTGCGTCACCCGCTTTCTGCGGCCAGGGAAAAACCAAATTGCCGTTTTGGTCTTCAAATTCTCCGACGGTACTTACCTAGAGGATCAGGACTATTGGCATCTCTCAGGAATTTTCCGAAGCGTCGTCCTGATTGCCAAGCCGTTCCAGCATATTCGGGATTTTTCTGTCTCTGCCCTCCCGGATCGCCACGGTGAGAGCGCGACACTTATGGTTCGTTGTGAAACCAATGAACGTAACGGTTTTGCCGACTATAGCGTCCGGCTTCGGTTATATGACACCTCGGGCGTATTAGCCGGGGAAATATCCGCCCCATTTGCTACCGATACGTCGATGTACCCTTGTAAAGAGCACCTGCCTCATCCGACACCCAAGCGCGGCTGGGCACTTCTGATGATGCGCCTGCCAGCTGTCCGTAAATGGTACGCCGATGCCCCCTACCTTTACACGGTAACACTGGCGCTGGTGGCGCCCGACGGGACGGAGGTAGACTTTGAAAGCGCCCGAACCGGGTTTCGACGTATCGAAATCGAGGACGGCGTCATCAAACTGAACGGACAGCGGATGATCTTCCGCGGCGTAGATCGTCATGAGTACTGTTTCCAGAGTGGCCGGAGTGTTCCACGTGCGCATATGGAAGAAGAAATCAAGTTGATGAAACGACTTAATTTCAATGCGGTCCGCACCAGCCACTACCCCTGCGATCCAATTTGGTATGACCTATGCGATCAATATGGTATGTACGTCGTCTGTGAGACAAACCTGGAAACGCATGGGCTGGGTGGCTATTTAGCTAACCATCCCGCTTGGAGCGCCGCTTTTCTTGAGCGGGGAATCCGCAATGTCCTAACACATAGGAATCACCCCTGTATCGTCAGTTGGTCGCTTGGGAATGAATCCGGCCTGGGGAGCTCCCATGCAGCAATGGCCAACTGGATCCGCAGCTGCGATGCGACGCGTCTGGTTCAATATGAAAGCGGCGCGCCGGGTGCGGACGTCTCCGACATCCGCTGCCCAATGTATATGCGTCCTTGGGATATCGAAACATGCCTAGGAGACGCGTCGGATAAACGCCCTCTTGTCCAAGTCGAATATGCCTACCAGTGCGGAAACAGCGGCGGAAACTTCTATAAATATTGGGATCTTGTGGAAAAACAGCCGTCCTACCAGGGTGGGTTCATCTGGGATTGGCAGGACAAGGCCTTCCCACTGGTAAAGGACGGTCAAACCCATTGGGGAATCGGCGGCGACTTCGAAGGGTTTACCGATTTTCTCAACGCCGGCTGGATGACGGCGAACGGTGTCGTCGCCCCCGATCTGACTCCTAAGCCTGCTGCATATGAAATCAAGCACTGCCAATCCCCTGTGAAACTTGTACAGGACGCTCCCGGTGTTTACACAATACGTAACCGCTGTGACAACCTCTCCAGCGACGCCTTCACCTTCTCCTACACCGTTTTGTGCGATGGAACCCCAATTGATGCTGGGGAAGCCCTGCCTGACGAGCCAGTCCAGCCGATGTCAGATGGAACCGTGCGTATGGATGCATCCCCATTTGCTGATCTGACCGGTGAGCTTTTCGTCACCTGGACAGTTCGTTACCGCCATGAAACGCCCTTTTGCAACGCGGGGTATATTCTGTACGAAAACCAGTTTCCACTTCCCGCTAAGTCGACACGTACGCTCCCAGTGCCGCATCCCGCTTTCCTCCCCAGCGTTGTCGTTCGGGACGAGGAGGATGCTATCGTATTCGCCGGGCAAGGTTTTACGCTTCGCCTTTGCCGCGAAAGTGGTCTGATTACATCTTTTTCGCGCAATGGTAAAATAATTTGGTTCGGCGGGGAAAACCGCTTTTTCCGTCCTGCGACCGCTATTGACTATGGGACCAACCACGCGCCTTACGGCATCCTTTCCGACTGGCTGCATTGTGGTTATGACCGTCTACAGCGCACCCTGGACAGCATCACTGTCGCCACAATGTCTGATGGGAGCGCTTTCGCCGAGGTGGTCTCACGGGAGCAAGCAGACGCAGCAGCGCAATGGATCGAAATTCGTACCCGTTACACAGTCCACCCGGATGGCAGCATCGACACAGACATCCTGTTCGATATCGATACGTCACTGCGCCATCTGCCGCGCGTGGGTGTCGGTTTTACGCTGTCCCCTTCGTTGGAGGAAATGTCCTTCTACGGACGCGGCCCGCAGGAAAGCTACGCCGACCGCAAAAAAGGCGCGTTGATGGGTGTATACACTTCTCGTGTAGCACAGCAGGATTTTCCCTTTCTTCCTCCCTGTGAGTGTGGCGGACATGAAGACGTCCGATGGGTCCGCTTCTTTGGAGACGGCGTTTGCGTTTCCTTCGAAGCCAAAGGAACTTTTCACTTTGACGCACACCACTCAACCATACAGGACATTTACCAAGCGACACATCCCTACAAGCTGCGTCGCCGGGATGAGATTTTTGTCAACCTCGACTGTACACATGCCGGGCTCGGCGGTGATGATGGATGGAGCCAAAACCTACATGATGAATTCCGTGTTCGCCCCGGCATCTATCACCTGGCGTTCACTATTCGAACAGCAATCGACTAGCCAATAGAGACTTTTAGCAGTATGATACCGGCTTGAACCGCTCTCAAAAAGAATTTTAATATGGAAGGATAGACATCAATATGGAACAGCTTACAATGTGGTGGCGCAAACGCACACTCCCCTCTCCCTCGCTACCGGAAGGTTATCAGTTTACCACACACCGAGATTCTTTTACGCCTCAGTGGACACGCATGATGACATGTATTACCGGCGAAGAATGGAGCAGGGAAAATTTTCAGGAATGGATGCTGGGCGATCCTGGTATTGTTCCGGAAAGTATCTTTTACCTGCTTTCGCCGGAGGGAACGCCAGTCGGCAGCGCAACCGGTGTTGACAAGGGTAACGGCCTTGGGTACCTGCATATGGTTGCGCTTGATCCGTCCGTCCGCGGAAAAGGGTTGGCCTTGCAGCTATGCGCGCAACCCATGCGCTGGCTTGCTACGCAGCGCGACTGTAAATGCGTCACTCTGACCACGGACGACGAACGGATCCCAGCCATCAAAACCTATCTGTCGCTTGGTTTTCTGCCGGTACTGACCGACGAGTCTATGGAGGACCGCTGGAGGGGCGTTGGCAATGCGATTGGTTTAGACATTCTGCAAGTATACGATGCAGACAGACAGCAAAAGAAAATTGTTATGATGTAAAATTTCGGGGCGGTAAAGGCTGTCTCCAATCAAACGGGAACGAAAGGAATGACGTATATGGCAATTAAAGTTGGCATCGCAGGGAAACGTGGCATCTGTTTCCTGCAAGGTCTTCGCGGCATTGAAGACGTCCAGGTAGAGGCATTTTGCGATATTGACGAGGATGTTCTGACCGCGGAAGCAAGCAAACACGGTATTTCGCACACCTACCGCGTTTTTGAGGACATGCTCGCGAGCGATATCGACGCGGTCATTATTGCGACACCGATGCAGCTGCACGTTCAACAGGTGTTGGCAGCATTGGATGCAGGGAAGCATGTCCTGAGCGAGGTCCCCGCCGGAACGACCATGGACGAAATGTACTGGCTGGTAGAGGCCGTCGAACATAGCGGTAAGGTCTACATGATGGCGGAAAATTATTTTTACATCCCAGAAAACCAGCTGATCATGAATATGGTGCGGGGCGGCGTTTTCGGTGATGTTTATTTCGGAGAAGGGGAATATCTGCACAATATTAAAAGCATTGTACACAAAAATGTCGGAGGCGTCAACCTCTGGCGTAACTATTGGCAGCTCGGACTGCGCGGCATGTTCTATCCTACCCACAGCGCCGGCCCGGTGATGAAATGGTTTGAGGGAGATCGCGTCAAGTCTCTGTGCTGTATGGGTGCAGGACACCATACGCAGCCCTCTTTCCGGCAGGAAGACACTACGATTACGCTGTGCCAGATGGAAAGCGGAAAAATGGTCAAGCTGCGGTTGGATTGCTTGTCCGAACGGCCGCATAATATGTCCTATTATTCGCTGCAGGGAACGAAAGGCTGCTACGAAGCTCCCCGCGGGTTGGGCGATGATCATAAAATCTGGCTTACCGGCATGGATAAGGATACCGACAGCGCGTCCTGGCGTCCGCTCAAGGACTTCTGGGACGAGTACATGCCTGAACGCTACAAACATGCCACCGAAGAACAGCGTAGCGCTGGACACTGGGGCGGAGACTTCTTTATCGTTGAAGACTTCATCAATGCCGTCAAAGGCAAGGCAGCGCCAACGGTAGACGTCTACGAGGCATGCGAATGGAGCAGTATCGCCATGCTGTCCGCCTTATCGCTGATGAATGGCTCCAAAGTCGTCGATATGCCCGATTTCCGGAAACAAAAGCGATATGTAGATCAAAACGTCAAGATCTAGACGAAGCGAAAGGCACCAGATGTCATGACGGCCCGGCTTAGCCGGGGATTTTCGTTCCGCTAATGCTGATTAACAAAAAAAGGGACTGCAAGCGATGTTGCAGTCCCTTTTCAAAGGCTTTCCTGTCAGAAGCTGATATCCAGCGCAATCTGATATAGACGCTTATCAATGCTCTTTTTCATCCCAAGCGCTTCCTGAATGTCATAATCCACAATCTTACTATCTTTCATACACACAACGCGGTTACCGATCCCTTTACTCAGCAGCTCCACTGCATAATAGCCCATTTCGCTCGCAACGACACGGTCACGCACAGTAGGCGTCCCACCGCGCTGGACATGTCCGAGTATCGACGCACGCGCCTCAATCCCGGTCTTTTCCTCAATCTCCTTGGCGATTTCCGATACGTTGCCGACCCCTTCAGCTACGACGATAATAAAATGCTGCTTGCCAGTACTTTGCGACTGTTTCATCTTCTGGGCGATATCGTCGATGGAGAACGGAACCTCCGGAACCAAAATAAAGGTAGCGCCGCAGGCAATACCGGTATTCAGCGCGATATGACCTGCACGGCGTCCCATTACCTCTACGACACTGCAACGGTCATGCGACTGCGCCGTATCGCGCAGTTTGTCGACCATCTCAACAGCGGTGTTCATCGCCGTATCGTAGCCAATGGTGTATTCCGTACTGGTAATATCATTGTCAATCGTGCCGGGCACGCCAACGCAAGGGATACCACGCGCAGAAAGGTCCGCAGCACCACGGAAGGAACCGTCTCCACCGATGGTGACAATCCCCTCAATACCGACGTCCTGGCAAACCTTTTTGGCTTTTTGGAGGCCTTCTTCGTAACGGAACTCGTCGCAGCGCGCCGTATAAAGCATAGTACCGCCTCGCTGGATGATATCGGAAACACTTCTTGCGTTCATCTCGATCATGTCCCCGTGAATCAACCCGCTGTAGCCACGCCGGATACCAATGACCTTCATCCCCTGCTTCAAACCGGCGCGCACCACTGCACGGATAGCAGCATTCATGCCGGGCGCGTCACCGCCGCTTGTTAATACACCGATTGTCTTCATGCCGAATTCTCCTACTCTCTTTTTGTTGTAAACAGCGTAAGAACGCCATAAATGCCTGACACAGCTCTCCTCGCGGTCCCGCATACAGACATAATTTCCTACGATCTATTGTACACGCAGACCAGCGGCTTGTCAAGTATTTGCAGCCTGCACGCTTCTCTTTCCTTCCGAGAACAGAGACATCTCCACCCAGCCTACCAAACGCTTCCTCAGCCGACCGGCTTCCAAGCAAGGTTTTCCTCCCCCACTACCCCCTGTAAGGCGTACAGGAGTTCTTGATCCGCCCGAACGCCGGCGCACCAGCTGGGTCGGAAACGCTTACCAAGATCGGTAAAGCATAAAATGAGCTGTGCTTGTCCCTGCGCGGAAGCGGTCAGTCTCTTGATGTCCTGAAGCTTCCCCTCCTCCCGGGAGGAAAGCCGCAGATACAGCTTTCCCTGCTCCGGCGGGGCGACGGGATCTTCTCCTTGCAGAAACGTCTGCGCGTCTGTAGCATCCGGCCGCGCAACTTCATCCACCAGGAGTTTTGGATCCTCCTCCTCCCGGACGGAAAGCTTACCTTTGAGCAAAAGCGCCTGTCCTTCTGTCAGCATGGCACGGAATCGGTCATAAACCGCAGGAAACACAAGTGCCTCCATAGTCCCTGTCATATCCTCAATCGTCAGAAAGGACATGGTGGTGTTACTTTTGGTAACATGCAATTTCTTGCTCTGGATCAAAGCGACTACCGTCACCGTATCGCCGTCTTTCAGGACGCTGTCCTCCGCGATCGCGTCCGAGATGGTCGTATACCGCATTCTTTCAATAAGGGGCTGCATATCCTTGAGCGGATGCCCAGACAGGTACATCCCAACCGATTCCTTCTCCAACTCCAGCATGTCGCGGTAGCGGTACTCCTCGACAGACGGCATTTCAAACTGTGCATGCTCCTGCGCCGCTGGCGTGCCGAACAAATCCATCTGCCCCTCCAGGTTCGCACGCTTATCCTGCTCGATCGCGTCCATGACCTTCTCATAGTAAAACATCATCTGACGGCGAGTATGCCCCAAGCTGTCCAGGCCGCCGCATTTGATAAGTCCCTCCAGAGTTCGCTTGTTCATCTCCTTGCCGTACATCCGCTTACAAAAATCGTACAGCGAAAGGAAGCGACCGTTGGCCTCTCGTTCCGCTACCATGTTGCGGATAAAACTTCGCCCGATGTTCTTAACGGCAAGCAAACCAAAGCGAATCTGCTCTCCACTGACGGCGAAACCCTCTCCGCTGTAATTGACATCCGGCGGGAGCACCTCAATCCCAATATGCGCGCATTCGTTCAGATATTCAATGATCTTATTCGTATTGTCCAGCACGCTGGTCAGCAACGCCGCCATGTATTCCTTGGGGTAATGGCATTTAAGATAGGCCGTCTGGTAGGACAGGAGGGCGTAAGCGGCCGCATGGGACTTATTGAAGGCATAGGAGGCAAAGGAACTCATCTCGTCGAAAATCTGTGTGGCAATCTCTGGGCTGACACCATTGCCCACCGCGCCGACGCATTCCACGCTGCCGTCCTCCGCTTTTTTCCCATAGATAAAGTATTCCCTCTCCTTCTCCATCACATCGACCTTCTTTTTGGCCATCGCACGGCGAACCAGATCGGAACGCCCGTAAGAATAACCAGCAAGAGAACGGCAAATTTGCATAACCTGCTCCTGGTAGACAATACAGCCGTAGGTTACTTTCAGAATCGGCTCCAAAAGGGGATGCTTGTAGGTCACCAACTCCGGGTGGTGCCGGTTTCGGATATAAAGCGGGATGGAATCCATCGGTCCGGGGCGATACAGCGAGATAACCGCGATCAAATCCTCCATACCGTCCGGCTTGAGCTGGGATAAAACCTGCTTCATCCCCCCTGACTCAAACTGGAAGACGCCGTTAGAAAGCCCTTTGGACAACATCTCAAAAACGTCCTTATCGTCCAGCGGGATAGCCGACACGTCAAAAGAAGGGTCCTTCTTACGGATAGCCCGTTCGCTGTCACTGATAACAGTCAGGTTCCGCAGACCCAAAAAGTCCATTTTCAGCAGCCCCAGATGCTCCAGCGTCGGGAAGGGGAACTGCGTGACGATCGCCTCGTCGTTCTTTTGCAGCGGCACATAAGAACTGACAGCGTCTCGCGTAATGACGACGCCGGCAGCATGGGTGGAAGCATGCCGTGGCATCCCCTCCAGCTTTTGCGCCGTCTCAATCAGCTCGCGCACACTCTCATCTGACTGCAATAGCTCCCGCAGATCCTTGCTTTCCTTCAGCGCGCGTTCAATCGTCATATTCAGCGCCATCGGCACCATTTTCGCGACCGCGTCCACTGTCTGATAAGGCATCCCTAGTACACGACCGACATCGCGAATCGATCCGCGTGCCGCCATCGTGCCGAAGGTGATAATCTGCGCAACGTGGTCGCTACCGTACTTGTCCACTACATAATCAATAACCTGCTGGCGCTTTTCATAGCAAAAGTCGATATCAAAGTCAGGCATGCTGACGCGCTCAGGGTTTAGGAATCTTTCAAACAGCAGGTTATAGCGGATCGGATCGATCTGCGTAATGCCCACACAATAAGCGACGATGCTGCCCGCACCCGACCCTCTCCCCGGCCCAACGGGAATATCGTGCGTTCGCGCAAAGTTCACATAATCCTGAACGATGAGGAAGTAGTCCACATATCCCATCTTGGCTATCACGCCCAGCTCATAGTCAAAGCGCTCGCGGATATCTGCCGGTGGATTTGGGCCATATTTCTTCTCCAACCCCTGCTTGGCAATGCGCGTGAAATAACGCAGGTTATCCTCCCCGTCGGGCGCTGTGAAACGCGGCAATTTGGTCACGCCAAACTCAAAACTGACATTGCAGCGCTCAGCAATCCGGACAGTATTTTCTAACGCGCCTGGGTACGCCTCGAATAATTGGCGCATTTCCTCGCTATTTTTCAGGTAAAACTCCTGTGTAGCAAACTCTAAGCCATTGGTATCATCAATAGTCCGGTTTGTCTGGATACAGACCAACACGCGCTGCATCTTTGCGTCCTCCTTACGGACGTAATGAGCATCATTTGTCGCAATCATCGGTATGCCGGTATCGTCGGAAATCTTTTTCAGTACCGGTAGCACCTGGCGCTGCTCAGGAATAGAATGGTTCTGCAACTCAATGAAGAAATTCCCCCGTCCAAAAATGCGGTCGTACTCCAGTGCCGCCTCCATAGCGCCGCGGTAATCCCCCGCTAGAATCTGGCGGGGAAGGGCTCCTGCAAGACAGGCGGAGGACGCAATCAAGCCCTCGTGATACTGTTCCAGCAGTTCCAAGTCGACACGAGGACGATTATAAAACCCTTCAATATAGGCCTTGGACACCAGCTGTATCAAATTCTGATACCCCTGGTTATTTTCACACAGCAATACGAGATGGTAGGGGCTGGAATCCACCTTATGCACCTTGTCAAAACGACTTCTCCGTGCGACATAGACCTCGCAGCCGATAATCGGCTTTACCCCTTCCCTGAGGCATTCCTCGTAGAAGTCGATCACGCCGCACATACTACCGTGATCCGTGATCGCCAACGCGGTCTGCCCCAAGCTCTTGACATACTTCGCAGCCTCCTTGATCCGGCAGGCGCCATCAAGGAGGCTGTATTCGCTATGCACGTGCAGGTGGACAAAATCCCCTGCACCGATATTACGTACCTGTTTCTCCACGCTTGTCCTTCCCTTGTGCGGTACGGAGTTGCTCCGCCGCCTGTTTGATCCGCTGCAACCTGTGGTTGACGCCTGACCGGCTAATCGGGGGGCTGAGCAGCTGACCAAGCTCCCGTAGCGACAGTTCCGGATTCTCTGTCCGCAACAGCGCAAGCTCTTTCAGCTGCTGCGGAAGCGATTCCCATACACCGCTACGGGACATCAACAGCTGGATATCCTCAATTTGCGCCGTCGACGCTTCCACCGTTTTCTCAATATTCGCCGTCTCACAATTGGTCACCCGATTCACTTTGTTACGGACATCCTTGTATATCTTGATATTCATCAACTCAAGCGACGCGCCCACCGCTCCGATAAAGGTCAAAAAATCCTCCATGACGCCTGACTCGGTAAAATACACAATGCTGTTCCCCTTACGAACCGACGTCTTAGGTGGAAATCCCGCCTGTGCCAGCACCCGGACCAGCTCCTGACACAGACTCTGACGGAACACAGCGAAATCCAGGTGATAATCCTTATTCGGATCGCTCATCGATCCACAACTGAGATAGACGCCGCGCAGAAAAGCCGCCAAACAGCATGGCTTTTCCAAGAATGAGCTCTCGATATGATCCACACTGGTGAAATACCCCGTTGTGAACTCCCACATCACGCCACCCCACACCAGCAGCGAATAGAGCGGGTCCATGTTGCGCCGCCGCGTCATGTCCTGTTCACAGGAATACTTGCCTGCAAACAGCAGATCCAGCAGCTGCCGTACGCAAACGCATACCTCCTCGTTCTCCGTCCTCAGCAGAACACCGCCATCCTGTCGGTGTTTGGCAAACAACAGGATACCGTACAAAAGCGCCCGACGGCAATGCGGCGCTGCAGGCAGCAGGCCGCACAGCTCTTTTTTCATCTCATGACAATAGGACAAGGCAGCGCACCTCCTGCGGCTTACCGCTGAATATCTCTATGCGTCACGGTTGCGACAATCCCCTTTGTAATCAGGCGTTGCGTCAGCTTTTCCGCAAAGGTAACCGATCGATGCTTTCCGCCGGTGCACCCAAAACCAATCACCAGCTGACTTTTCCCCTCCTGGATATATAAAGGGACCAGGAATTCAACCAAATCCGTCAGCTTATCCAGTAGGACTCGCGACTGCTCAAAGCTCAGGACATAATCCTGTACGACCGCCTCCGTCCCCTTGTGCTCGCGCAGCTCGTCGATGTAAAAGGGGTTGGGCAGACAGCGGACGTCAAACACCAGATCAGCCTCGGACAGGATACCGTATTTAAAGCCGAACGACATGATATTGATCGCCATCGTGTCCGACAAATTGGCGACAAACAGGTTGGAAACCCGCTGACGAAGCTGCGAGGAGGAGAGCATCGAAGTATCGATGTAATAGTCAGCCTGTTCCCTCACCGGCTGCATGATGCTACGTTCCATGTCAATCGCTTTCTCAACCGAGCCGTTGGCCAGCGACAGGAGCGGATGTTTCCGCCTCGTCTCCTTATACCGCTTCATCAACACGCTGTCGTTTGCGTCAAGGAAGAGAATCTTAACGCTCTGGCCGCATTCCTTCATCTCCTTGAGGCTGGACAGGAACTCATTGAAAAGCGTACCGCCGCGCGCATCGGTAACAATCGCCACACGGTTGAGCTTGTCGCTGCTCTGGGCGCAAATCTCCGCGAATTTTGATATCAGCTTGGGCGGAACATTGTCTACGCAATAAAATCCGATATCCTCCAAAACGTCGACCGTCCTTGACTTGCCTGCGCCGGACAGCCCAGTGACCAGTACAATTTCCAATCCGTTCACCACCCTATATCATTTTGACTTCGCATTCCAGACGGTACCCCGTCTGCTGTGCAACAGTTTCCTGTATATGCCGGATCAGCGCCTGAACGTCGGCGCAAGTCGCATTGCCCACGTTGATAATGAAGCCACTGTGCTTGTCACTGACCATAGCGCCCCCAATCCGGTACCCTTTCAGCCCGCAGTCCTGAATCAGCTTGCCCGCGTAGTTGCCTTCCGGGCGCTTGAAAACACTGCCCGCGCTGGGATATTCCAGCGGCTGCTTCGACATACGGCGCTGCATGTAATCGTCCATCCGCGCGCGGATCGCTTGCGGATCATCGGGATGAAGCCCTACCTGCAAGGAGGTAATCACGTACTCTTTTCCCGTGTAAAAGCTGCGCCGATACCCCAGCATCAACTCCTCGCTAGGCAGTGTCCCGACCTGACCGTCATCGGTGACATGGCTGGCCTGCAGCAGGACATCCTTCATTTCGCCTCCGTAAGCGCCAGCATTCATGTAAACGGCCCCCCCGGCGGATCCCGGGATTCCCCAGGCGAACTCCAGCCCAGACAACCCATTCTCCTGCGCGAAAGCACACAACCGCGCCAGACTGACGCCTGCCGCGCATTCGACCACACCGTCCGACAGCAGCTTCAAGCCGCTGAGCCTCTTGCCAAGCCGGATGATGATCCCTTCCACGCCCTCGTCGCTGACCAGCAGATTGGATCCTCGCCCAACCACCGTATAGGGAACCTGTCCTTCCCTGCAAAACCGTACCAACGCCGCAATTTCTTCCGCGCTGCATGGGCTTGCCATCAGCGCGCACCGCCCGCCGATTTGAAAGGTTGTATAGTCCTTGAGCACCACGTCCGCATCGTATGAGATATTTCGAGCAGCGCAGAAGTCCCGGACTGCCTGCGCCGCCGCGTTGTGATCAAGCTCCGTCATGGCATAATCCTTTCCACTATTGATCCAAATGATGCAAGAACGCCGCGCCGATAATCCCTGCGTCGTTCCCCAACTGCGCGATACCGAGCCGGGTTGCCTGTCTGGGGTTAATGCAGTAGGCGTCGCGTTCGATAATCTTTTTCAGCGGTGTCAGGAGGTTGTCTCCCTCCTTACAGATACCGCCCCCTATCAATAATATTTCCGGCTGGAAAATATTAATCATATCGACAAGCCCGCAGCCCAAATAATTGATGTACATTTCGACAACATCCGACGCCGTCTTATCCCCCGCGCGCATCCCGTCAAAGGCAGTTTTGCCGTCCACGTCCTCGAGAGAACCGGCGATCTCCCACATTTTGCTGTCGGGATGCGCCTTCATCGCTTCCTGCGTCTGGTATATCAGTGCCGACGCTGACGCATACGCCTCAAAGCACCCCTTCCGCCCGCAGCCGCACTCTCGTCCGCCGTAAACGATGACGGTATGTCCCAGTTCCGCGCCGCAGTAATTGAAGCCTGTATAAATTTTACCATCAATGATCACGCCGCCGCCGACGCCGGTTCCCAGCGTAATAACGACAACGTTCTGATACCCTTTCGCCGCCCCTGCGATAGCTTCACCATAAGCTGCCGCGTTGGCGTCGTTTTCAATATAGATACTTTTTCCCAGCCGGTTCTCCAACAATCCGCGCAAATTTGTGTTTTCGAAGCCAAGGTTGCAGGAATAAAGCACAATACCGCTGTTGCGATCGGCAACGCCGGGCGTACCGATCCCAATACTGTTTACGTCATCCAGTGTAATGCCCGCCTCACGTACCGCCAGACGGCAGGCCGTTGCGATATCATCCGCAATTTCCGCATCCGGCTTGGGCAGATTGGTCTTTAAGTTCGCTTTCGCAACAATTTGAAAGTTCTCGTCGACTACGCCCACCTTAATATTCGTTCCGCCTAAATCAATGCCCAAATTATATTTCATCATACCGATCATCCTCTCCTTCTGAAACCTTTCGTCACATTTTCGCCTGTAAAGTCAACATACTTCCCAGGCGTTTTTTGCGTTGCTGTAAGTAATTCGTCAAGCGCTCTTCTTTATAATTTAACACAAGTTTTTCCGGAAAGTCAATACTTTCCAGCATAGCGAGGCTTTGGGAGACTTCACCGATTAAGTTGCAGAAATGCGCGTCACTGTCGACGCAAACCATTACCTCATATTTTTTACATAGCCGGGCGATTTCCAGGCAATTGCGCGCCGCTCCTTCCCTCACCCGCAAAGACCCTTCGTTGATTTCGACGACCTTCCCATATTCCTTGAACGCCTTTATGACGGTTTCGTAATCATACCGGAACTTTTCCGTCCCGCTATGCCCGATGAGATCTACATAAGGGTTTTTCGCTACTTCCAAGTAGGCCGCCGTCTGTACCTGTGGATCATCGGAAGGCGGAAACACGTCGCCATGCATCGATGCGATGACCCAATCTAGCTCGGTAAGAACGCGGTGCGGCAAATCCAAGCTGCCGTCCGGCCGAATGTTGGCCTCTACCCCTTTGACAAGCTTTACGCCGCAAAGTGTTTCCGGCAGCGCCCCCATATTCATAAAATGCCACAGATGCGGCGCATCCGGCATCGCAGGTGCATGATCGGTCACCGCAAGCATCGATAGCCCCTGCTGTGCAGCGGCCTCCGCGTTCTCCTTAACCGTACTGTATGCATGGGTAGAAGCAATGGTATGCGTATGCATATCTGCAATCACCCTCACGAGGCATCCTCCTTTTTTCCTACGTGATTAATACAAATCCCACTCTTTCACGGTTTCCCGCTGTTCCCCGGACATTCCCAAATTCTCCAAAAGCTCTTGAGCGGCATTGTAACCCATTTTTTTCTGGCGGTTGTTCATGGCCGCCACTTCCAAAATGATCGCCAAGTTTCGCCCCGGCTTGACCGGAATTGTGGTGGAAGGAACTTTAATCCCCAGAATGGAGGTATACTCGTTATCCATTCCCATTCTGTCATACGTCTTATCCGGATTCCAAGCCTCTATTTCTATCACCATATCGATTTTCTCCGTCACCTTCACTGCTCCCATACCAAAAAGGCGACGAGCGTTGATGATACCGATCCCGCGTAATTCCAGAAAATGACGGATATTTTCAGGCGCCGAACCGACAAGCGTCTTGCTGGACACCCGGCGTATTTCCACAGCGTCGTCCGCAATCAGACGGTGCCCACGCTTGACCAGTTCAATCGCAGTCTCACTTTTTCCCACACCGCTTTCACCCAGCAAGAGCACGCCTTCTCCATATACCTCTATCAGTACGCCGTGGCGTGTTATCCGCGGTGCCAGCTCAACGTTCAGGAAGGAAATCATTCCCGACATGAAGTCAGAAGTCGACTCGCTGGAACGCAGCAAGGCGACGCCATACTGATCCGCCAACCCAGGCATTTCTGGAAAAACCGGCAGCGAACGCGTCACAACCAGTGCAGGTATCTTCCTGGAAAACAGCTTATCAAACCGTTCCCGGCGCGTCTGTTCATCAAGCGTCTGCAGGTAAGCAAACTCCATGTTGCCCGCAATCTGAATCCTTCGGCTATCGAAATATTCGTAAAAACCGGACAGCTGCATCCCCGCCCGGTTGACATCGTTGACCGTAATATCGATATCGCCGCTGTCTGTCTGAGGCATATACAAAACTTCCAGTCCGAATTCCCGGATAATCTTTTTCAAACCAACTGTGTATTTTTCCATATTCCCATCCTTCCCTGGCCGGAATTCCTGCTGCCTCTATCATTATACTATAAATCCCTTGTCGGTTCAACTTTTTCCCAAACCTCCCTGCCCCAGCAACAGGAACGGACGACCTATCCCTACCCCAATTCAGAAAGGGCGCCAAAGCACACGTCGGGAAGCAAGCAGGTTGGGCAGAGCACAGAAAAAGCGACAGGGCACTCTGGCCCTGCCGCAGATGTGGCGATTTACTCCTGCGAAACCTTGCGGATCACCTTGCAGGGATTACCAACGGCTAAGCTGTCCGGCGGAATATCCTTGGTAACGACACTGCCCGCACCAATCACGCTATTCGCACCGATAGTCACCCCTGGCAGTATAATGGCACCAGTACAAATCCAAACATTATCGCCAATATGGACCGGATGCGTGTATTCCAGCCCTTCCAGACGCTGCTTCACATCCATCGAATGTTCTTCTGTAATAATGCAAACATTGGGCGCGATAAATACGTTGTTGCCAATCGTTATTTTTCCGCTGTCCATCAGTTTACAGTTGACATTCATGAAGAAATTGTCCCCCACTGTAGTGTTATACCCGTAAGTACAGAAAAATGGCTGCTCCACCACACAGTTTTCTCCTGTTTTCCCCAGTATCCCACGAATAGCGGTTTGCCGCGCACTTCGGTCCAAGGGATGGATGCGATTGTATTCATAAAGCTTTTGAACCGTCACATCACGATCTGCGACAAGTTCAGGATCCCCGGGTTGGTATAGCAATTCGGCATATGATTTTTCCTTTTCCGTCATAGTTGCCCCTCCTTATATTCATGTTCCTGCGTTTCTATTATAGTAGATACGGTTTTCAAAATCAACAGGAGAAAAACCGTAAACCTGTGGATACGGACTGGAAATATCAAGAGAAGGGCCCCTTGGATTTGATATAAAATCGGAGCAAGCGATACCTAGCTTGCTCTGACATGGATTTATCTGCATCTAAGATACAAAGGCAAAAAAGCGAAAAATGTTCCAATAGTTGTACCGCAAAACAATCGGTTCTCCAGTACAAATCCCCATACGCAGGCCTTCGAAGAGCTGATAGATACTCTGACACCCAAAGCTACGTCTACTGGAAGGTTTTTCGCTGACAAAATGTTACTGCTCCTGCGTTGTTCGGACCTCATGCCTAGATGCGTATTTTTTCAGACTATCTTCGATTTCCAGAAATGCATCCGTCAACCGGATAGGATCGAAAACTGGATCTTTCATTTGCTGAAGCTGGTGCAACGAATCATTTTCGGTTATATTATGTAGAACGCCGCCGAATTTTTTACCACGGAATAGGATACATGTGTATTCATCTTCCGGATCATACTCCGTATCCCATTGGATGGAATGATTAGCAGCAGTTCTCAAGCATTCAATCGCTGACTCATAGTCGTTTAACCTCATAAACACCATTGCCATCTCTATATTTGCCCAGCCCAGTTCCTGCCTACAAAAGCCGTAATTCCCGTCTTCAAATACTAGCTCCATCATAGCGAAGTATTTTTTGTAGAGGAGAATCAGCTCCTCATCTGTATAAGGCCTGGATTTATCATCAAGCGGCCCGTTATTGAACAGCATCGTCGAAAATAAATCGCAAATCATGTCAAACAGTATATCGCGTATCGCCACAAACCGCTTGGTCTTGGTATAAATCGAACTGAGCAAACGTTCCTTGATCAGGTACCGGTCTGGCATTTTTTCTGCGAGAGAAACCGCCCTTCCAGTGTCACCGGTTTCAGGATAGGTATAACATAGCAGCTGGACGGCGCCGTTACGGATTTCGGTGTCCGTACAGCCATCCAGTATTTTCTCCCCAAGTTCAATCACCTCCTTCGTCATGCTTTTCCTTTTGCCTTCATTTTGCGGTTCGTCACGTATTCTCCATATGCAGGACATGAGATCTAACATCATTGGATAGCTATTGGGGTACTCTTGGAGGCCTTTCCTCAGTATTTCTTCCCCTTTTGCATGATATCCTTGTTCCCAATACGCTTTAGCCTGTTCGATGAGATCCTGGATTTGCTTTTCTTTCCTTGACATATCAATCCCAAACAGCACATCAGCGCTTACCTCAAATAGATGAGCAAGTGCCGGCACCTGTGAAATGTCGGGAGCAGTTCTACCGCACTCCCATTGTGAAACCGCGCGCGAAGAGATTCCCAAATATTCTGCAAGTTGTTCCTGCGTAATATCACGCTCCCGACGCAGTTTTTTGATTGTCGATCCAATTTCCATTATGCTTCCTCCTCTCAATACTCAAAACCGGTTCTGTAAGGATAGTATATCTCAAAAGGACAGGTTCCGCCATGATGTATGCGCAGAGTTTCATCAAAGCCACACTATGATTTCCATAGAAATGTTTCAAAATTTAAGGAAAGGATGGTGTAATAGGTTTATTCAGGAACACTTTACACTGGTTTGTATTCCAGAATCCGGTTGTTCGTTAGAAAATATTAGGTGAATCACTCTTTGTAGTTTAACGAATCATCATAGAAGTATCCCCAGCTATATAAAAGAGGAAAAGACAAATCTTGTGACAGTGATAAATTTTACAATGATCCGGGTGGCATTCGAACAGTTTCAAGTTTTCTAACGAACGTTCTCTTGTTGAAAGGAACTTGAAACTGCACTATAATAAACATTGTTCACATTGGAGAGATGTGATACGAAATTTGGAATCACGTCAAAAGAAACAGTTTGACAAGTTTGGTGAAAAATACGGCAGGAAAAAGCCTTCTAGCACTGAATATGCGCGTTGAGATCAACGGATGCCGATACGCCCGAACATTTATACCTGTATTTGTGAACTATTCTGATCAGATTCCATGTCATGGAAAAGGAGCCAGATAAAATGAAAAAGTATCTCAATATTTCTCTTATCTACGCCATTGCGGCCATGGCGGGTGGGGTATTCTAACCGTAAATTCACAAAATACAATAACTTTCCCGGCGTGACAGCCCTAGGCAAACTTCAAACAATCGACTTCTTTCGATAATATGATGATGCTGTAAAATAGATACCTGTTTCGGCGTGTGAGTAAAATAAAATGCTCACCCACAATGTGAGTGAGCGTTTCTCTGCGGCAATTCGCCACTGGGAAGCGTTGACAAAAAGATGTCCACTGAAAATGAGAATTCCGGGTTCGGAACAGATTCATTCTTGTTTTTACTTTTGGATGTCTCACTATGGGTTCCAAATTTCGACCTCTATTTATCAATTCAGCGCAAGTAATTCAATTGCTGTAATCAGGTTCGGGCGAAGGATCCAATAAAAATGTTTATTTTGATCCATCGGACAACTCGGGTTTCCATCGAATACAACATTCCAATATCTTTTCTGATGTTAGAATCAACCGGAGGGATAACATCAAAATATTCATAAATTTTTTTGCCTACACTACGGTTCCAAGCTACTACTCCCTGATAACTTAGCGATTGCTCTGTTGCGCTAAGAGCATATGCAATATCGCTGGCCGTAGACGTATGATTCGTCTGTCGATACACAAATTGAACCATCCGTAATGCATCCTCGTTAAAAATTAAGGGATCTTGTAAAAAGTGACACCAATTCTCAACAGATATCTTTAAGTAATCTTGATTCTGCCATGCCGTACACACTTTCATAATGACTCCTCTCACCATCATTTATAGTGGGATATATATAACCCTGAAACAGACTTCTACTCATTCAAAAATCATTGGAAACCCTCAATTGATTGGCCGATAGCCCTATCATGTGGAACCCCCAAAAAATCTTCACTTGAAAAAGGAGAACTCCTATGATTGCAAAGTTCTATTAAAGACTTTTCCTTCAGCCGCAATTTTTCTAAAAAAATAGTTCTTCAACGCTGTGGCACTTCATTAAGAAGGAACAAAAAAAGGTTGACATCTTTTTTGTCAACCTTTCATGGTGCCGGTGGTGGGACTTGAACCCACACGGTGTTGCCACCAACGGATTTTGAGTCCGCATCGTCTGCCATTCCGACACACCGGCATATTCTATATTCAGCAAATACAACAGTAACTATTATACACGTCCTGACATAGATTGTCAAGCACTATTCAAAAAAACTTTTTGCTTTACTGTAAATGAAGGATTCTCCTTCCGCGATGGCAAAGATTTGCCGGAAGGAGAATCCGTATCACATAATCCAGAAGTCACGCCCGGAAGAGGATGTCAAATTCACACACAAAAGATGCTTCATCCAAACGATACTGCTGCATCAGCTGAGGGCCGCAGCTATTCGACCCCACACCGCTCTGCCGATAGTCCAGACACAAGACGGTACATCCAGATGGACAAAGCTCATAGTTGTGACGCTTTTGCGTCAGCTCCTCCTGCGTAAAAGAAGAAACATTAAAGCTGAAATCGTCCCCTTGCACAGTCACGCCGGCCTCTATGCCCTCCAAATCCATCCATCTACAGGCATAGTGCGATCCGTTTTCCTGCGGGCGGATATAGTCCTCGTGCATATCCTCAACCGTTCCGTTAAAGCGCCCGTACCAGGACGCTCTGTGCTTATCCGGATAGCTTTCTACGGGGCCAAAACCGAGATAATCGACGTTGTTCAGAGTCTGCGGCAAAAACAGACGTATTCCAAAACGGGGCAAGAAAGATATATCCGTATTTCGTTGTATCGCCAACCGAATACGGCACCGCCCCTGTGCATCTATGATCCAGGTGACTTGCATATGCGCAGCTGGACTGACCGATACTGCGGTCAATGCTACTTGGGCTGTCAGTACCGCAACACCATTTTGGATCTCCGCATCACAACTATAAACACGCGGAAGGATACGATCCAGACCCCACCCATACCATTCCTGCTTGATATGTGCATCATTGTCTGTCGGCGCGCGCCAGACGTTGTATTCCATCGGATGTTCCAGCAATTGCTTGCCGCCCTTCTCCACATAGTCCAGCAAACCTGTTTGCCTGTTAAATCCAAATATTCCGTTTTCCGTCTCAACGCGAATGAGCTCTCCTTCTTGCCGCAACGAGACTTCACCGCAGTCAAATGGAGGAAACTGAAACGCTTCCTTACGGATACAAAGCTGATCGAATCCCAAGACATTTCCCTTTGGGAAAAGAGCGACTTCACCCAAACTTCGATAGATCAGCCGCAGATAAACGTCTCCTTGCTGCGGCATCACATATGCAATCTGGCAGGACACTTCTTGATGCGGCGCTATTGACATCGGCGGCAACTCACCGTCCGCGATTATCTTCCCGTTACAGGTGACCTCATAATGAATACGCCCCAGGTTGGCAAAGTCGGTAAAATCCAGCATGTTTTTCAGGATTACAATGTGTGCATCCGTCGGATCCAGACGTGCCCGTATCGGGCGCAGCACATTCTTATATTCCAAAAGTCCTGTATGTGGCCTCCGATCAGGGTAAACAAGGCCGTCCATGCAAAAATTTCCGTCATTGGGCTGATCACCGAAATCTCCGCCATAGCCATACATCCTTTTTCCATTTTCCGCATCGCCCAAATATACGCCGTGATCACACCATTCCCAGACCAATCCCCCAAGATAGCGCGGTTGCGCGTAAATCTCCTGCCAGTAGTCCTCTAAATCTCCGGGACCGTTTCCCATCGCATGCGCATACTCACACTGAATAAACGGCTTTTCCCCCTTTTCCGCTGTAAGATAAGATTCAGAATATCCAACCGGCGCATACATCCGGCTGAACAAATCCAGCATGGAAGTATCGGGATGCGGGTTGCCCGGCGACGGCGACGTACTGCTTTCAAAATGGGTAAGACGCTCAGGATCGTAAGCCTTGACCCAGCGGCCAGCGGCCTCCTGACCTTTACCGAACGATGATTCGTTACCAAGCGACCAAGCGAGTACACAAGAAGCGTTTTGGTCACGGATCACCAGTCTTTGGACACGATCCAACATCGCCGCATCGAAACGACGGTCATCGGAAATGACGCCGAAGGTCTGGTCGGACCATCCTCCCTTAATATCAATGGTTCCATGGCATTCTATGTCGGCCTCGTCGATCAAGTACAGCCCCAGACGATCACACATCTGTGGCAACAGCGGCGAATTCGGATAATGGGAGGTACGCACGGCGTTGATGTTATGCAGCTTCATCATGGTGAGATCTCGCAGCATCTGCTCCTGTGTCACCGCATAGCCCACCACCGGATCGCTGTCATGCCGGTTGACACCTTTGATTTTAATCGGCACCCGGTTCCACAACACGACGCCGCCTTCAATCCGAATCTCACGAATCCCGACCTGCTGGGCAATCCACTCTCCCCCGCAGTGCAGCAGCAAAGTATACAGATACGGCTGCTCCGCATTCCAAAGGTAGGGACGCTCCAAATGGAAGAAAAGGCATTCTGCTTCCTGTGGCATGCACCTGGCAGCAATGGCACCATCCCTGTCAAGCAAAATAGATTCACAGGGGACGGTTTCCCCCATATAGGACAATTCTACACGCATCGACGCTGTCTGCAAATCCTCCGAAAGCGCGGTACGGACGAAATAGCTGTGCAGATGCTTCTGCGGCCGATCCAGCAAATAGACGTCGCGGAAAATCCCACTCATCCGAAGCTTATCCTGATCCTCCAAATAGGAACCTACACACCATTTCAGCACAAGGACGGCAATACGGTTTTTGCCCTCATATACAAATTCCGTTACGTCAAATTCACTGGTGGAATGCGACACCTGACTGTACCCAACAAACATCCCGTTTATCCAGAGGTAGAAGCAGGAATCCACGCCCTCAAAAACAAGATATTGCCTATGCTCTTCCACTTTATGGCAGGTAAAATCCCGCACATATGCGCCGCAAGGATTCTGGTGCGGCATATACGGTGGATCGAATGGAAAAGGATAACGCGTATTCGTATATTGATGCCGGTCATAGCCATGGTTTTGCCAGTTGGATGGAACCGGTATGTTATCCCATCCAACATAGTCAAAGTCCCCTTGGAAAAAGCTTTCTGGGACCTGCTGGTAGCACTCATAAAAGGAAAACCGCCATTCTCCGTTTAAAAGTTGAAATGCATCCGACGCATCGCGATGGTGCAAAGCCTCCTGTGCCGTATCCGCATCACGCGCCGGAATATAATACGCACGGTTTTCCTGCGTCCCGACATGCAAATCCTGGAAGCTTTCAAAGTATTTTGGTAACTTCAACTCCCTCATCCTCCCTATGTCCTGTATGGGCACTATTGTATCACGCTCTTTTGCCTCTGTCCAGTCAAAACTTTCGTTTCATACTTTTTTTCCAAAACTCTCCTCGATCCACCCATCCGGATTTGCGTATCATCACTGAAAAATCGGAAACGACACGCAAGAAGAAAGATTCCTTAAAAAATATTCAGATTTTTTTCTAATTATGTCTAAAACTGATTGTTTTTCATTGTTAAATATGTTATGATAGGGGTACTTTCCAACATCCTCTGTCTAAAATTTTACCAGGAAGTGATGTCCTGTGCTCCGTAAGACTTTTTCATATCTCTTAAATGGATGGCGGAGGAATCCGCTCTTTTGTCTGCTCTATCTCTTCGCTGTGATGCTTTCGTTTTTCGGTATCTTGTTCGCATTTTGCACGACGCAAAACGCTTTTTTAACTCCCTCTCTTTCCAATCAAAAACTGCCCATTTTCATCCCTGGTACTATACTGGAAAAACCCACTCCGTACTACGTATCCTTCCAGCTGCGCGGAACACATTTCGGAGATATCAAAAAATCGCTAGGACGCGCGCTGGGATATCTCGACGATGGACTGAGTTATGCTATCCTTCATTTTTCCGATCAGGAAATCTCCTCCTATATCGAGGTACAACAGCGTTATGTGGAGTGTTATACGGCAGATTCTCTGCAGCAGGAGCCTTCACAGTTTATATACAACGAACATCTTGGCATTCCTTCCATGTGTTATGTAAGAACGGAAAACAGTCGGCTGGTCAATGCTGACGAACCTTGGTCGCAGGTCAATATCAATTCCCTCTACCAGGATACATCCAACATCAAAAACGGAGAAAAATATATGATTGCGGTCAGGGAATACTTTCCTTCCGCGTTTACCGGAAGCAAGGTATCCTATGCGGGAGAAGAATATACCATTGTAGCTTCTTCCACGAACGGGATCCCCTTCAACAACGTCCTCATATGTCAATCCGTTCCGGATCATCTTTCGGTCTACCAAATTGATCTGAATCTTGAACGTATGCTGACCGATCGGGAAATCCGCTCGGTGCTGAAAAGCATAAACGGAAACACAGTGGAGAGCAGTGCAATCATCGGACAAAGGAATTTTTCCTCTACAGGGGAAATTCCCTGGTTTGGCGCCAATTACATCGTCGGCATTGTCCTTTTAGCCGCTGCAGCCGGATGCACCTGCTTCTGTTTCAAACAGCTGCTTGAGCTGGGAGAGAGCGTATCCCGCGTCGGCCCACGGGAACAGCCCCGTACCGCCCGAACCGGTCTGATGCTGACGGCTATCCCGGCTAGCGCCGTTGCCTGCGTCCTGTTTTACCTGCTTGGCCCGCTCGTCCTGGGATGGCGTATCCCTTATCTGACTTCCGCCTTGCATCTATCCGATTGCCTACTCCTGCTCCTTGTGTTTGCTTTTTTCCTGATCTTTATCTCTTTGTTTGCATATCGTCCCCGAACTGGCCGGGAGACGTGTCGGAAAGGAGACGGGGATAATGTACGCTAAACTGGCTGCATGTTGCACGGACAAACGAAAGGGTTCGACCCGACTGCTCATCGCTTTGCTATCCCTGTTGTTTCTCATCTTCGGCCTAGTCTTGGCCAACCTAAACGATCGAGCCGTACCCTATAACCGGGTAAAGCCTTATATCCATACGACAGGAATCGCGACTTCATCTGACATGGAAAACGAACGTGACGCGAGTTCGAATGCATCAGTTGGAATAAAAGAAATCTACTCTACCGATTTGTTTCAGATTTATCCAGAAACCATACAGCAGGCAGAAAGTTACCGTGATCGCTACGGTATCATATGCGCTTACTCCTCCAATTGGGCGGATTCCGATCTCATCCGCAGCGAGCTGTCAGACGGCGTGTGGTTTACGGAAGCTCCCAAAGAAGAAGGGGTAGTCCACGTGGTCGTTGCTAACAGCAGCAAGACCCATTATCAGGTCGGAGATATGATTGAGGGCTATAACGGTGACTTTTTTTTTGATGTAAAGATGCCGAAATACCAGTTGCGGGTTTGTGGCGTACTGAAGGAAGATTCCTTGTTTCAGCATCTCATCAGTACAAGACAACTCCTACAAATATCTGATTTTTGGAGAAATAGTACCGGCACGGATTTGCTTATGGCCGCATCCCTAGAGGAGATACAAAATACATTCGGCTTTTCCCCTCTTTCCCACAGCAGCTGGCTCAGGTTCGATTCGAGGGCATCGATGTCAACATACCTGGAGAACCATCTTTCCGGTGATATCCCACTTTCTGATTTTGACCGGGTTTGCCGCAGGGAGGTCTACCAAAATATGGAGCTATGGGTCCCGCTACTGGGAAGTGCTGCCCTGCTGTGGGCAATCGCCTGTGTCTTTCTTATTTCCACAGGGCTTTATCGCCAAGGGGGATTGATTCGTTTATGCGCTGCATACGGCGGTAAATGGCAACGTTTTGTACGAACGTCCTTGGTAGCGTCAGTTCGCCTGATCCTCCCTGCATTTTTGCTTGGGACAGCCGTCGCTGGCCTCCTTACACTGACACCCTTGTCCGACGTCCTGCATCTGCGCCTGGGGTGGTCCAATCTTGTTACTCCCGCCGTTGTTGCCGCCGTCCTTTGTATCCTGACAGCGCTTCCTGCTGTATTGCCGCTGTACCGGTTGGCGCC
The DNA here is from genome assembly GCA_946498095.1 of uncultured Clostridia bacterium. Taxonomy (GTDB): domain Bacteria; phylum Bacillota; class Clostridia; order Oscillospirales; family Ruminococcaceae; genus CAMMMX01. Next base: position 35,008 of record CAMMMX010000008.1, on the reverse strand, counting down.
CGAGCGCCGATCAAAGTGTCGAGACGCGTGCGAAACTCAAAAGAGAGAGGGTGTATCTGGATGAAAGCGATTGAGGCATTTCGCAACTTGCTGCATGACATATTTCATTCCCCTGCCCTAGCCGTGCTCTACCTGCTGACTGTCATATGTGGGACCATCTCGTCCCTGTACTGTTTTGGAGTCATTCAAAATCATGTCCTAGATAACGCCGCACGTAAGGAGAGTGCCCTCATCATCTCGTTTCCCATCCTGAACGCCAGCTTCGAGGATATCCGTGTCCCGCTCACCCGCACACTGTCTTTGCTGGGGGACAACGTCGATATGACTACGCTTTATTGCTGTGAAAACCGAAATATCGTTTACGAACCGTTACGACCACGTGATAATGATACTCCCCCCGAACTTGGACAAACTGCAAAGGCCTATCCGATCCTCAAGGACGGAAAACTGCAGAATCATGAGTTTCTCAGCAAATCTATCGCATACCAATCTCTCGACAACAAGATACAGGACGGCGAAAAAGTCGTGCTATGCTATGACGCATCGCCTCCTTCCCAATACGCTTTTGGGAAAGAAGAATACCGGGCACTGGCACCGATTTACCGTGAAGGAATCTATTTTCCTGTCCAAGCCCTGTCCGAAAATATATATGTCTATGCTTGGGAGATCACCCTTCAGCGTATGCTCACACGCGGCCAAATCGAAACCATCCATTCCTACTTTGACACTTCGCCGGACGGAGCTCAACTCATGTACGGCTATATGTCGTTTCCAGATTCGGACGTTCTGCCCCTTTTTCATCTAAATGGGCCGATCGCTGCCGCATTGCTTGCGCTGACGGCGGCCATCATGGGGATCCTGCTCCAATGGATTCTGCCGCCCCATCGCCGTTTCGGTTTTCTCTCCATCCTGAGTCTCCTTCTCTTATCTGGCATACCGGTTTTCGGCGCAGTGTCTATTCTATTCCACCTGACAGGACGCTTCATTTTTGCACACAATACCTTGTCATATTATACGGCGATTTTTTCTTTGGAATCCTACTTCATTTTGTTGGCATACTTTGTCCTGTTTCTGATCCTCACAGCCGTTATACTGACCGTAACACGACGGTTACGTCGGAAAGGAGCACGGGTATGATTCACCTGAAAACAGGTTTTTCGATAGCACGACGCACTCCCTTTGCCAGTGCCCTACTGATCGCTTTGTTGGCTCTGCTCCTGTCCGTCTATCCACTGATGCAGGCGCATGTACGCAGCCAATGTGGGACCTACGACACATTCAAACCGCTGCTGCAAAGAAATGGTGTGGCAGTTTCGATGCTTAACCCAGATTTGGATTCGCTGCTGGGTGGCTGTATGGACGATATTGAAAACATTATCGCCCGATATGACATGTATTCCGCTCCAGCAGCGGATAGCCCTAAAGGATCCACAAAGAATATCGTCGCTTTGCCCGACACGCTGCTTCAGCTGCTGGATCTGGATCTGCGGTCAGGCTCTGAAGAGGCACAGCAGGGCGTCGTACCGGCGCTCCTCATCCCTCACTCCGGCAATGAAGATCAGTATCAAGCTGGGGACGTTTTGGAATTATTTTGCTGGCCCGCGACCGGATACGCCAATCAAAAACTATGCGTTCAAATTAAAGGACTCCTCCCTACGGATACGACCGTGTTCGATATGCCTATCTTTGGTGAGGAAGAGGCCTATGCCAACTATCTCAGTAGCTATTATCCCTCTGGTGAGGAAAAAGAAGCTCCCTTTTCCCTGATTATTCCGTATGATGATGTCAAAGACGAAAATTTTGAGTTTTCCAGTTCCTACTGCTCCTTTGTCCTGTTTCGTCCCGATATCGCCACGAAAGATTATCAAACGATTGTTGAGATTTTGGAAAATTACGGGTCTTGTGTGACACTGTCCCAAATGGGCGGCATTTTGCTCCAACAAGCACGGTATGATACGTCGTCGTTTCAGACAGTCGCTTCCAGTATCATGATCCTGACCTTACTTTTGTTGTGCGCTGTTTCAACAGCGGAAACCCGCCGCCGTATCTCGGAATATCGACTCAGACGCGCATGCGGGGAAGGGATACTAGGACCGTGCTACGCTGCGCTATACTATACATGGCTGCTTTTGCTGATGGCATCGCTTATCGCTGGACTTGTGCTTGCTGTAATCAATGGGGTTGCTCACAGTTTATCCTGGCCGCTGTTATTCGACTGGACCTGCTTGGTGAGCCCCGCTTTTATTCTTGTACTGGCTTCGCTAACAGCAGCTGCAGGCGCGCTGCTGATCACGTTTCATCTCCGGGATAGCCGCCGAAAACGGCTTGACACAGGGAAAGGTTGTGTGTAACTTGATAAAGCTGTCCAATATCAAAAAATCTTATTCGAATAGAGTCGGTCCCGTGATAGACGGCGTGACCGCCCGTTTTGAGGACGGCGAACTGGTTGCACTGCTGGGGCCCTTGGGAAGCGGCAAAACAACACTGCTGGAAATCATCCAAACGTTACGCTTTGCAGATGAAGGTGACTATCAATATAACTCCATGCTGGTGGCGCAAATGCAGAGAAAGCAACTGTTCGTTCTGCGTAATCTTGAAATAGGAAGTGTCCTTCAGGGGCTTCCCATGGCAGAAGAGTTGTCGGTGATAGAGAACGTCTCCCTTCCGCTTATTTTTTCCAAGCTCCGAACCAGCAAGGCAAAACGTAGGATGTATGCGGCCGCCGCACTTGATAACTGCGGCGCGGCACATCTCATGGACAAAAAGGTCTGCGATTTAACATCTCCTGAGAAAATGCTGATCTCTCTTGCACGCGCCACCGTCAACCGGCCTTCTACCCTATTAGTAGACGATTTGACCCCTGAAAATGTTGGAACGGACGGCTGCGTCATGGATGTCATCCAGGCGATCCATCGCAGTGGCACTACGGTGATCCTTTCCACGAAACAGGAAGAAATTGCACAGTCATGCGAGCGGATCATTTGCCTAGCAAACGGCAAGATTACCTCTGACAGCTCCCTTGCCTCTCATTTATACGATTGAGTCACCAGGGATACAAAATCGAACCAAAGTAAAATAAGGTTACATAAAAGTGCCTGCGGATCACCACAGGCACTTTTTCTTCATTCTGATTCAGCAATCCAATTGACTCGACGGCCCTGTCTGCCGTATCACAAATACCGTATCAGGGATACATCTCTATCCGCGAGGTAACGGCATACAGCTACTCAAAGTCTATCCAAAACCTGAACGACTCTCTTCAGTTCTTCCCGAACGGCTAATTTCTGAGGACACTTCTTTTCACAAAAACCGCAGTTTACGCAGGTATCAATTCCTGCGCAGTCTTCCTTACTCTGATAATCCTCCCACATCTTTTTGGCCAGCTCGGACAGTCCGTAAACGTTATGATAGGTATACGCTTCGAATATCTTTGGAATTTTGATTCCCTTCGGACATGGCTGGCAATAACCGCATCCGGTACAATAAAGCTGTGCAAATTTTTTCAGCTCAGCCATTGCATCTGCAAGTCCGCGCCATTCATCCTCAGAGATATGTGCTCCCTCGTTGATGACCCGGACGTTTTTCTCCACCATTTCAATGGTCTGCATGCCGGATAACGCGCAGGACACATTGGTATTCCCCAAGACAAATTTAAAAGCAAGCTCATATGACGTTGCAGATTCAGTTCCTGTCAGTTTTTTATAAAGCTCCTTCGGCGCTGCAAGGCGTCCGCCTGCAACCGGGCCCATGACTACTGTCCCCAGCCCTTTTTCATGTGCGTAAGCGAGCATCTCCTCATTGGACCGATCCAAGAGATTGTACTGTACCAGCATAGATTCCATATACGGGCAGGTCTCGATGATATGCCGTATCACCTCAGCTTTGTCGTGGAAAGAAAAAGAAATGTGGCGAATCAATCCTTCCTCTTTACACCGCAACGCCTCCCCAATCAAATCCATCCCCATAATCTGCGCATCGAAACAGTCCTGATTAATCCCCCAGAAGTGATAAAAGTCTATGTAATCAGTGTCCAGCTTTTTCAGGCTGGCCTCCAAGCAGCGACGAAGATGTCCTTTATCTTTGCATTCGTCCCCCATAGGAATTTTCGTCGAGATCAGCACCTTATCCCGTACCGATTTTAACGCTTTTCCTACAGCCATTTCACTATTCTTATTACAGTAATACGGAGCAGTATCAAAGTAATTGACGCCAAGCTCATACGCCCGCATCAACATGGGCAAAGCCTTGTCCTCATCAATGACCTTTTTGCCACCAATTTCCTTCTCCGGCAACCGCATACAGCCAAATCCGAGAGAAGATATTTTTTCGCCTGTTTTTCCAAATTCCCGGTATACCATGCTGTCGTCTCCTCCTACATTTATTAATACCATTATACGATTAATTCCAGCCTTGTCAAGTAACAGTTTTCCAAACGAAAGTGGTCTGTCAAATAGTACCTACTAAAACATTCGAACAATAAACCGAAACAAGTAGCTATCAGACAGGTTGCAACTCAAAACGGGTAGGAAGCCCTTCCGCTTTCTTACTCGCTTTTTCTACACTCAAGCTGCATTTTGTCGTTTTAAAAAAATAATGCCCCCCGTTTTTTGTATTCCGTAAACCGCATCAAGTCTTTTTACTGAATCTGTTCCCAACCAGGTTATATATTCTTTTGACGAAAATGTTCTCGCCCTTTGAAACCAATCATAACAAAGAAACGGCATAGCCGCAGCTGCGCCGTTTCCCGAAAACAATTTTATCCTGTTTGATGCTCACCGGTCAGAAGTCAGCCCGTTTATCCGATCGTTTGTTTATGGCAGCTTTAATATCTGTCCTTCATAAATGGTATCTGAAGGGGTCATCCCGTTGACAGACGCAAGTTCTCCATAACGCGCTCCACTGCCCAGCTGTTCCTCCGCGATCTTCCAAAAGCTGTCCCCCTTTCGCACCGTGTAGGTGCGTGACGGTGCGGACGTATATCCCGCAACTGCTTTTGGCCCAATCCATCCTAGCGGGATGCGGTGCCAACCGTCCCTGATTTGCGTATAGGGATAACTTGCGCCGCCTTTGACAAGTCCCACAATCCTCCCTGTCATATTAGGATCATAGCGAACATTCCACTGTCCGGATGATACAGTCAGTATTGATTCGGCGGGTCTTGGCGCCGTATAGGTTCCAAGCTGATTAGGAATTCCCATGATCTCTGCCGCATTCAGCGAGGCACTCCCACCGCCGCCCGGCCGAATTTCCAGATGGCAATGCGGACCTGTCGTATAACCGGTATTTCCCTCTATTCCGAGTACATCCCCTATCTTGACCACGTCCCCCGCCTTGACCATGCGCCGTGACATATGGCACATATAGTAACGGATGCCCTGTGCGTCGTCCACACGGACATAGTTCCCCCATTCCCAAGTTAAGTCCGATTTATCCGTCACGATAGTAGAGGAACGGACAATTCCGTCTACTGGTGAGTGAATTTCCTTGCTGTCTACACCTACCATATCCAGCCCCTTATGGCTGGTTCCTCGATACGGTTGCGAGACCCGGAAGCGTCCCCAAAAAATTGAACGCATATCTCATCATACCTGCTTTCCAGAAAGATTTCGGTTCCGGTATCAGTCCTTTCCTTTACCGGAAGATCCCTTTTTATAATATGCTGCCAGTCCCTGCCGTGTCCGGCTATCTTACATATTTGCATAAGTCACGACCGTGTCCCATATACTATCTATGGATGTGGACGCACCGCGCCCCTTCCTGAATTTCTATGCAAAGGGGTGCCGTAATATGTACCGTTCCGTATCCATCCGTTTGAAGCCGTTGTTTTTCAGCATACTGATTCCACTTGCTATCGGCCTGTTCGCCGGATTGCTGACACGGAACCAAATGATGCAGTACGATACACTGCAAAAGCCAGCGCTTGCTCCACCGCCAAGTGCTTTCCCTGCCGTCTGGACATTGCTATATATCTTGATGGGGATTTCTTCCTATCTGATTTGGACTTCCTATTCCCCGGGAAAAGCCAGCGCTTTACGCCTATATGCCATACAGCTTGCTGTCAATTTTGTCTGGCCCATCCTGTTTTTTGGGTTAAGACTACGTCTGATCGCTTTTCTGTGGTTATGTTTGCTAATTGTCCTAGTTGTCTGCATGATAAGCCGTTTCTACGCTATCAATCATACGGCTGCTTTTTTACAAATTCCTTATCTGGTTTGGTTATTATTTGCCGCTTACCTCAACTTATCCGTATTCGTTTTAAATGTAAGTTAACCGTATCAGAATCAAAAGATACCAAACGCTGCAATTCCGTTACAGGTTTTGCAGCGTTTTTGAGCTTCTGTTTCTATTCACAACATCCCTGTACAAGATCTTCGAGAAGCTACAGTCGCAATATGCAAGCCCATCCGCCTCTCCATCCTTTTTTTCGATACTCTGCCTTTACATAAAACTCTATAATATATCCATATTCTGGTTTGTTAAATTCCTGATGTCCCTTATGATCTACTTTACAATATAAAAATCAATCAGTTTCTCTTTGTCATAACATAACTCAAGGCGACGCTCAAAAGGCCCTTGCATATCAGTGTACATTTCTTTCTGCGTTTTAAAGCTGTGTTCCTGCTGTTCCTTATCATAAGAAAACGATACAGATGAAAGAGGAGGCGAAACTATAACACGTCCAAAAAAAGAAGCGCCTAACCGCAAAGATGGGTTATATGAAATAAAACGAAAGCGGTTGGGCATAAATTAGATGGAACCCCTATTCGGAAATCCTTTTACTCCTCAGTAAGCAAGGCCGACGCTGAGGCTCAGTTTGCGCAGTATAAAATTGATCACGAAGTCGCAAACATTACAGGTGAAGGTTTCAAAACTCAAGACATGACTTTTGCTGTTTGGTCTATAAAGTGGTTAGGTACAATAAGTGGTACTGTGAAGGATAGCACTTATGCACTCACTTACGTCAACTCAGTTGAAAATCATCTGATTTCCCATTTTGGTGGTGCGTTGTTATCCGATATCCAGCAGATAGACATTAAATCATATTTCGCGGACGCTGGGCAACAGCTGTCAAAAGAGACGCTCAAGAAAATATCCAGATGTTTATGAATAAATAATGGAAAGCGCCATCGACAACAACCTGCTAAACCGTAATCCTTGCCGAAATAACAAGCTAACCAGTAATATAAAACCTTATTACCAAACGTGTTTATGCAGCCGATGACGTAGCCCGTCTGATAGAATATGCCCGAACACATCGCTATGGACTTGAAGTGGAAATGCTTGTGCATCTTGACCTCAGTCGTAGCGAGTTGCTGGGTATCCGCTGGGAAGATATCGACTATGATAATCAGATATTACATATACGCTACGGTGTTGCTGATGTCCAAAACAGTATAACAGGCAAAATGGAGATTATAATTGACGCGCCAAAGACGGACTATCGTATTCGCGATATACCATTGCCCGAAGACCTTATGCGCTCCTTGAAAGATAAGCCCAAAACCGTACTTGTAGGAGCTAATCAGCACAGAAACCGAATGGGGAAAAGTGTCCCTACGGAATTTGTTTTTCACAATGCGCAAGGGCGCGTATGTAGCCCTCGCACCTGGTCCCGCCGTCATTAAGGCGTTTTTATGGCAGATATGCACACCCACTATTCGGAACAGGGCATTTATATGCCTATACTGACTCCACATGAACTGCGTCATACCTGCGCCTCGTTGCTCGTTAATTCCGACAAAAACCTGTTTGCTATAGCTGCGTTGCTGGGCTGACCTTAAAATGTTGCGCGAACGATATGCGCACCCCGATATTGACGCCATTCGGAATAATCCATAACCACAAATAAAACGCCTTGATTGTCGTAATGGTGTCGTAAAGTGCAAAAACGGCATAAAAACAACCGCTTGTGAAAAGCTCTGAAAAACCCATCACAAGCGGTTTTGCATTGGTCTGAGTAGCGGGATTCGAACCCACGGCCTCTACCACCCCAAGGTAGCGCGCTACCAATCTGCGCCATACCCAGTTCTTTTTGCTAATTTATTATAACACAAAGGATTGGGAAAAGGCAATGCCTTTTCCCAATTTAAATGTAACTAATTTATGAATCATTCAAACAGCTTATCAAAAGAAAACTTCCGCTTTCTCCCATGCCCGCGGTCTTGACGTGCAGACTGCTCACAACAGACGAGCACCGTATCTTCACCCAAAACCTCAATATCGCACCACGGGATGATCGTGTCCTCCTCCCGCCCCAAAAGTCCGAACAGCCTGGACCGGCCATATACAACCAGCGCGCTGACACGTGCGTCGCAGGTATCGACCTCAATATCGTCGACGAAACCGATACGGCAACCGTTTTTGATATTGATGACTTCCTTATCGCACAATTCCTTAAAACGGCTCATCACGGTACAAGCCCCTCCATTCATTGACAGATCTCCCCTATCTTCAATATATGGAACAGGCTTGTGCCGATATACCTGCCGAGATGATCTATTTCACCTGAATATTCTTAACCGCCGTCCGCGTCTTTTTGATTTCCGCCAAATTCCGCACCAACGACTCTTCCGTCTCACGAAGCAGACGGTCAACAAACTCATTTGTCGCCAACTTCATCTCCTTGGTACGTGAGGCAGCCTGCGACACCATGTCATTCGCGCGCGCCTGCGCTTGTTTGACCAGCTCGTCGCTGGCAAGCATGCTGCGTACCTTCTCCTCACCCCGGCGTATCATATCCTCCGCTTCAGCCTTGGCATCGGCGACGATTTTTTTGCGGTCGGCGACGATATTCTGCGCCTGGCGAATTTCACCCGGCAGATTCATCCGAATATCGCTGATGAGGTCCCGCAGTTTATCCACGTCAACGACGCAGCGCCCGCCCGAAAAAGGCAGCCCCATCGACTTGTCCAGCACTTCTTCGATCTCATTGAGGATCGCTTCCACATTGTTTGCCATTTTCGTTCCTTCCTTCCCAGCATGCAAATCTCCGCCGGATGTCCGGCAGAATACAGGCCGGCACCAGCGAGCTGATATCCCCACCATACGAAGCAATATCCTTGACAACACTGGAGCTGAGATACATATTCTCCGCCGAGGTTGTCAAAAATACCGTTTCCGCTTGGGGATAAAGCTTTTTATTAATAAGCGCCATCTGAAATTCGTATTCAAAATCCGACACCGCGCGCAGGCCCTTGACAATCGCTGTAGCGCCTTTCTGCCGCGCATAATCTGCCAAAAGCCCGTCAAAGGTCTCAACCTGTACGTTGGAGAGATGCGTCACGCAACGCCGGATTAGCTCCACCCGCTCCTGCGCAGTAAACTTCGGACGCTTGCTGGAATTCACAGATACTACAACGAGCACCCTATCGAACAGCTTTGACGCCCTTGTAATAATGTCCAAATGTCCTATCGTAACCGGGTCAAAGCTACCCGGACAAATTGCCACATTCAATGATCCCAATCCTTCTTCCTAAAAACTGGCTCCTACCGCCTACTCCTGTCCGTCCCGCGCTTTCTGGTACAGGCTGATCATAGTCTTCCCATACCGGTACTGCCTTGCCAGCACAAAACCGTCAACCGTTTCGGGAAGCACCTCATCCCTGGGATGTTCACATAGAATTTTCCCATGCACGCGCATCTTCGGGGTAAGCAGAGCTAACGCCTTTTCCAGCATTCCTTGATGGTAGGGTGGATCCAAAAAAGCGATATCGAAGGAATCTTTGGTCGAGGACAAAAACGCCACATAATCCATCGCAGCTACCCGAGCATTCTGTGCCAACCCCACATTTTTCAAATTGTCGCGAACGACCGTCAGCGATGCGTGCGACGCATCGACAAACACACAATGCCGTGCCCCGCGACTAAGCGCCTCAATACCCATCTGTCCACTGCCGGCGAACAAATCAAGAACCTGTGCTCCCTCAATCTCAAACTGAATAATGCTGAACACCGCCTCTTTAACGCGATCCCCTGTCGGGCGGACGTCCATTCCCTCTACCGTCTTCAGTTTCCTGCCCTTTGCCGTACCCGTGATTACCCGCATGTGCGTACTCCTTTATCTGAACAGGACCAAAGTCCCATAAATCGACACTTTACTTCTTATTATATAAGATTCCCCAGGGATTGTCCAGACATGCCGACCTTTTTTTACATGAAAGCCGCCTGCATCCTATTGCCAGTTCATGCATAGTTGTTCTGAATAAAATCATATAGCGCCTGCGCAGCCTCCTGCGTCAACCCCGCACAAGCCTTGAGCTCTTCCAGGGACGCTGCCTTCATCGCCGTTTTTGTTTTGAAGGTTTTCAGCAACTTGACGGCTTTTTTATCGCCGATCCCCTTGACTGTCTTGAGATCAATCTCAAACGATGATTTTTTGTGCACATTGCGCTGGTAAGAAATCGCAAAACGGTGCACTTCATCCTGGATTTTCGTCACCAGTGAAAAGGCGTTGCGATTGGCGTTGATGCTAATCTCTCCACCATCCTGCGCAATCGCACGGGTACGGTGCCTGTCGTCCTTGACCATCCCGAATACCGGCACGTCAATCCCCATCCCCGACAGCAGGGTTCGTATAACAGCGACATGCCCCTTGCCGCCGTCGAGCAAGATGAGATCAGGTAGACGCAGAAAATAGGCGTCCGTTCCTTCCGGATTTTCCTGATAGCGCAAAAAGCGCCTGCGCAGCATCTCCTGCATTGCTCCATAGTCGTTCTGTCCGTCCGCTTCTTTGATGGAAAAGCGCTTATACGCCGCCTTGAGCGGCCTCCCGTTCTCAAATACGACCATACCGCCAACTATGGCCGTATCTCCCAGGTTGGAAATATCGTATGCTTCAATGTATAGCGGCGGTGAGGGCAAACCCAGGATTCGCCCCAGTTCATCCAGCGCGGAGATCTCCCGTCCGGTACGCCCCACCACATAGGACAAATGGTCGCCAGCGTTACGGATCGCCATCTGGACAAGCTGTACCCCCTCTCCTCGCTGCGGAATGGTCAGCTGAACCGCATGCCCCGACTTTTCCCGCAAATACCGCGCCACCAACTCAAAATCCTCGCACTCCCCGTCTATGCTGATTTGCCTTGGGATATCGGCAATACAGGCGCCGTAGTACTGCAAAAGAAAGTCCGACCGTAACTTGGCGTGATCAAAAGCTTCTTCCACAATAACGTCATCCTTGTCGTACAGCCGCCCCTCCCGGTACTTGAGTACCGAAATACATGCCGCACTGCCGTTGTGTGCCAACCCGATGACATCCTGATTGACTGCGCCGTCACGAATGATTTTCTGGTTCTGACCAATCCGTTGCACCGCACGGATACGGTCACGAAGCAACGCAGCACGTTCAAAATCCAGGTTTTCGGCAGCCTGTTCCATTTCAGCGGTCATGTTCCGGACAGAATCCTCCGATCCATTACGGATGTAAGAAATTGCCTGGTCAATCAGCGCCCGGTATTCCTTCTCGCTGACACGTCCGCGGCAAAGCCCCATACATTGCTTGATATGGTAGTTGAGGCAGGGACGCCCTTTTTTAAACTCCTGCGGAAACTTCCGATTACAGGTAGGCAGCTTGAACACCTTCACCGCCTCGTCCACCGACTGCTGGACGGAAAAGGAACTGGTAAACGGACCGATAAAGGTATCGTCTCCCACCTTTTGCCGCGCGGCGCGGATACGTGGGAACGGCTCGTTGGTCACCTGGATATAGTGGTATCCTTTCCCGTCCTTCAACAGAATATTATATTTCGGATTGTACTGCTTAATCAGGCTGCATTCCAGCACAAGCGCTTCGAACTCCGTATCGGTCACGATAAAGTCAAAATCATGGACATGCTCCACCATCTTATGCACTTTTTCCACTGCATTGAGATTTTCACGGAAATAGCTGCTGACACGATTCTTTAGGATTTTCGCTTTCCCTACATAAATAATTTTTCCCGTTTTATCCTTCATAAGGTAGACACCCGGTGCTTGCGTCAGTTTGTGCGCCTTGTCGCGCAGGTAGTCAATTCTAGGGTTATCGGTGTTCAGGGGATGTCCCTCCAATCAAACTTTCAGGATAAGAAAAGGCAGAAACAGCATTCATCAAAATGAAAACCGTATCTGCCTTTACACTGCCGTACCAGCCAGAATCTTGTCTGCCTTTTACGGCCTGCTATCCAAAACGATCCAAAGTAAACTGAGACTGTAAAAGATGTATTTTTACTTTACTGCTCGCTGAAGCCGGAATCGACCAAAGCAACCAAGCTGTCGACAGCCGCCTGCTCATCTGCTCCGTCAGCGATGATACGGATTTTTGTTCCGCCAACAATGCCTAACGACAAAACGCCCAGCAAGCTCTTTGCATTGACGCGGCGGTCCTCCTTTTCAACCCAGACAGAGGACTTGTATTCATTCGCCTTCTGGATAAAGAAAGTCGCCGGACGCGCATGCAAGCCGACCTGATTCTGAACCATAACTTCTTTCACAAACATTTCGATTCTCTCCTACCAATTGTAATCGTGTTTTTCTACGTTAAGCAGGAGGGACAAAAATACCCTCTGGCTTACAACTTCTCTTATAGGTATTATAACACAAATCAACTTCCCGTCAACTTATATTATGCGATTTTTCTCGAAAGGAGAATAATTTCTGCTTTTTTCAAGATTGTACGGAAAAAATCGCGTGTTTCTTTGTGCAACATCACTATAAAACATTCCACAAAATCGGCACTTTGACGAAAAGCATTGTTTAATCTTCCTCTACCCCGTCATGAGCGGACAACCTCGCACCTATCTGCCCCCGAGCTGCTTCGTGCGCAGAGATATCCCCTCGTACCAGCGCCGCCCGCAGCAAATCCGGGCGCTTGTCTGCTGTCCGTAGCAAACTTTGTTCTCTCCGCCATTGCCCAATCCGGTCGTGATGCCCCGATAGTAGCACCGAAGGGACAGTCCGTCCGTGCCACGTTTGCGGGCGGGTGTACTGCGGATATTCCAGAAGTCCGGAAAAATGGCTTTCCTCCTCATAGCAGGAAGGGTCGGGCAGCACGCCCTCCACCATCCGTGCAACCGCGTCTATCAGCACCAAAGCAGGCAGCTCCCCGCCGGTCAGGACATAGTCTCCAATGGATATTTCTGCGTCTACAACCTCTTCCAGCACACGTTCGTCAACACCCTCATAATGCCCACAGAGCAACAAAAGGTTTCTATAGCCCGAAAGTTCGACACAATGCTGCTGTGTCAGCACTTGTCCCTGTGGGGACAGATAGACCGTATACGGCCGCCCGCCGGTCTGGCTGCAAATCGCCTCATAGCAGCGGTAAATCGGATCGGGCTGCAAAACCATCCCCATGCCGCCGCCGTAGGGAGAATCGTCCACACGGTTATGCTTATCAGTCGTATAGTCACGGATGTTATGGCAATGGATCTCAAGAAGATCTCGCTGCCGCGCACGGCCGAGTATGCTCTCGGAGAGGACGTGTTCACACATCTCAGGGAACAGTGTAGCAATATCAATCCGCATCGTCAAACAACCCTTTCAACGGCCGAATCCGCATCACCTGCGCATCGACGTCGACTTCCGTCACAACATCCGGGATGGCAGGGATATAATGTACCGTACCGTCAGGGAAGCAGATATGATAGACGTCGTTGGCGCCAGTTTCCGAGACATCGTCAACGACGCCGTAGATCTCACCGGTATCGGCGTCCAAAACCTGCATCCCGAGCAGATCCTGGACAAAGTAGGCTCCCTCATCCAGCCTCACATCCTCGCGGCTGATATACAGCAGCTTGCCTCGCAGGGTCGCCGCTTCGTCCATCGAGTCGATCCCCTTCAGCTTCATGACGACAACATTGCCGTGCGGACGCGCACGAATGACATCAGCCGCGGAGTTCCCCAAACGATCCATGTACAACGTATCAAACTGGCAGAGGAAGTCGGTGCTATCACACCACGGCTGGACACGCACCTCACCCTGCACGCCGTGCGTCGATACAATTTTTCCTACTTCCAGAAATGCTTTCTTCATCCTGTACCTCCGTCTCGTTACCAGCATCTGTCCACAGCATCATATATCGTGACTGCCCACAAAATCCCCCTACAAAAAAGCAAGGTGTTATCCGTCTTTCGCATAACATCTTGCCTGAAAGGGAGTCGTAAAACATCTAGTCGATGTTGACGACAATTTTTTGATTGGTCTTGTTCGCACCTGCACGCATGACCGTACGGATCGCTTTAGCAATCCTGCCCTGTTTACCGATCACTCTACCCATATCGGCAGGGGCAACATGCAGGGTATAGATAACAACGCCGTCCTCGTCCGGCTCAGATTGGCTGACCTCGACTGCATCCTTATCCTCGACAAGACCCGCAGCGATCGCTTTCAAAAGGTCCTTCATCGCTTTGTCTTCCTTTCTTGACGCAGCACGGAAATCCGTGTCGGCATCGTTTCAAGGCCGTACACCACCACGTTTGGAACAGGCTACACCTGTTCCAAACGAAGGGGCGTTATCCAGGCGGCGGCCAGCGGAAACTGCCGGAACTTCCGGACTTATGCACAGGCCGCCCTGTGACTAAGGCTTATTCTGCCTCGCACTTTTTCAGCAGAACCTTAACCGTATCGGTCGGCTGCGCACCGCTGGCGATCCACTTCTTCGCCTTCTCAGTATCAATATTGATAGCCGCAGGGCTCTTTGTCGGATCGTAGGTACCGATTTCCTCAATGAACCTGCCGTCCCTGGGATATCTGGAATCCGCAACAACGATTCTGTAGAACGGAGCTTTCTTCGCACCCATTCTTCTCAGTCTGATTTTGACTGCCATCTTCTTTCACCTCCCTTAACCGGGATCATCTATAGTGAAAGAACATTGAAAAGAGCATGTGGGAAGCCATTGTAACAGTTTCCTGTCATCACGCCTTTTTTCAAGTTCATTCCTATCTACACAAATTAGCCGGAGCACGATTTAAAACGGCATCTGACCGCCGAGTCCGGGCAACGCCATCCTGCGGCGCTTTCCACCTTTTCCCATTTTTCCCAGCTGTTTAATCATCTTCTGCATCTGCTCGTATTGCTTCAGCAGGCGGTTGACGTCCTCGACCTTCATCCCGCAGCCCGCCGCGATACGCCGCTTACGGCTGGGATTTATGATCGATGGTTGCTCTCGTTCCGCCCGAGTCATTGAATAAATGATCGCCTTGGTACGATCGAGCTGCTTCTCGTCAATATCAGCATCCTTGATTTGTTTGCCGACGCCTGGCAACATCGATATAATTTGCTTCATGCTGCCCATCTTCTGCATTTGGTTCAGCTGGTCCAGCAAATCATTCATATCGAAGCTGCTTTCCTTGAGCTTTTTGGACAGCTTCAAGGCTTCCTTTTCGTCGAACTGCTCCTGCGCCTTCTCGATGAGGGTCAGCACGTCTCCCATTCCAAGAATACGCGACGCCATCCGCTCGGGATGGAACGGCTCGAATTCGTCGAGCTTTTCGCCGGTACCGGCGAACTTGATCGGCTTACCCGTCACCGCCAGGACGCTCAGCGCCGCGCCGCCACGGGTGTCGCCGTCCAGCTTGGTCAGCACAACACCGTCGATTTCCAACGCCTCGTTAAAGCTCTTGGCTACGTTAACGGAGTCCTGCCCGATCATGGCATCGACAACTAGCAGGATCTCATCGGGCTCCACCTGCTCCTTGAGGCGCTTGAGCTCATCCATCATATCCTCATCGATATGCAAACGTCCCGCTGTGTCAATAATGACGACGTCATTGCCGTAGTCCTTGGCATGACGCACCGCCTCCGCCGCCGTCTTGACCGGATCCTGCGTACCGCGTTCAAACACTTGCACGCCGGCTTGTTCACCCACGACCTGGAGCTGGTTGATTGCCGCCGGACGGTACACGTCACAAGCCACGAGCATCGGCCGGCGCCCCTGTGACTTGAAGTACTTGCCCAGCTTTGCGCAGTAAGTCGTCTTACCAGCGCCCTGCAAGCCGCACATCATGATGATGCACGGTGGCTTGGAAGGGAAATTGATACGGCTGTTCTCGTTTCCCATCAAGGCGATAAGCTCTTCATGGACAATCTTAATGACCTGTTGCGCAGGTGTAAGGCTTTCCAGCACACCGGAACCGACCGCACGCTCACTGACCCTGCCAATAAAATCCTTGACAACCTTATAGTTGACATCTGCTTCCAACAGCGCCAACTTCACTTCGCGCATCGCGGCCTTGACGTCCGCCTCGCTGAGCTTTCCACGCGATTTTAGCTTTTTAAATACGGCACCGAGCTTGTCGGAAAGTCCCTCAAATGCCACGTCACGTACCTCCAATCCCCCTAAGCGGGGGCATCTATCTGTCACACGGTCCGCACCAGCCACACGCCGGCGCCGAACCGCTTCATATTACTCGTATAAAATCTCGCCAGCCCTATCCGCACACTCCAAGATTTTCCGCAGCCTTGCCGCTACATCGGCAGAATAGCCGTAACGCCGTTCTCCGGCGTAAATTTCATCGACTAGCCGCCGAATTTCGGAAAGTTCTCCGGACACTTGACCGAACTTTTCGCTCAAATGCATACAGCTGTCCATATCAAGCAACGTCTGCTCTGCATGCTTAATGCTGTCCCGCACACCCTGACGGCTGATCTTCTCATGTTCGGCGATTTCCGCAAGCGACAGATCCTCGTTGTAGTACAGCTCAATAACGTCCCGCTGTTTATCCGTCAGAACACTACCATACAGATCTAGCAGCACGGACATACGCAAATCCTTTTCATAGATGGCCATTGCCCGCACCTCCTGTAAAGCTTTTTCCTTTACATACGGTATTTTACCACATGCCACCTACGATGTCAAGTATTTTTCTTTACATGGGGCGAATTCCTTTTTCACTTGTAACGCTCGCATCTCGACCAGGTATCGTTCATCTGTTTTTCAAGCAGCACAACTGCATGGTTTGCCTCTCCTCTCGATATGTGGTATAATAAAAAAAATTGTGTCGCCGCCTGAGCGCATAGCCTGCACGTCGGACGGGACAAAATCCCATTTTCCGGAGGAACCGAAACCATGCCGCCTATCCCCTGCGTACAAATCGGAACTGTCCGTATCGAAAAAACGGCAGCACTTGCACCGATGGCATCGGTAGCAGACACCGCATACCGGCTGATGTGTAAACGCTTCGGCGCGGCTTATGTCGTCGGGGAATTGGCAAGCGCCAAAGGGCTGTGCTACAGCGACCGTAAAAGCGCTGAACTTTTGCAAGTCACTGACAACGAACGTCCCATGGCTGTCCAGCTATTTGGCGACGATCCTTCCTTCTTGGCGCGCGCTGCAGAAATTGCGCTGCGCTACCGCCCCGACATCATCGACCTCAACATGGGATGCCCTGTCCCTAAAGTCGCTGGAAACGGTGCTGGATGCGCCTTGATGCTTGACGTTCCCCTGGCATGCCGGATCGTCGAAGCGGTCGTCCGCGTCTCCAATGTGCCTGTCACCGTTAAGTTCCGCAAAGGCTGGGACGAAGCGCATCTCAACGCTGTCGAATTCGCCCGTGCAATGGAACAAAGCGGTGCGGCGGCGCTCACTGTGCATGGACGCACCAGGGTGCAGATGTATAGCGGTAAGGCGGACTGGTCTATCATCCGTGCTGTCAAAGAAGCGGTTTCGATCCCTGTCATCGGCAACGGCGACGTAACCGACGCCCTATCCGCCAAGAAAATGTACGAGGAAACAGGCTGTGACCTTGTCATGGCAGGACGTGGCAGTTATGGCCGTCCCTGGTTGTTCCGGCAGATCCGCACCTATATGGGAACCGGCGTCCTGGAGCCGGAACCGCCGTTGGCGCAACGGCTGTCGGTCATGCGAGAACATGTCTCTCTCATTTGCCACCTCAAAGGAGATGGAGCCATGCGGGAGGCACGCAAACATGCGGCCTGGTACTTGCGCGGTGTCCATGGCGCGGCATCTTTCCGGCACGACTGCGGACAGCTCAGCTCCATGGATGATCTGGAACGTCTGATTGAAAAAGTGAGGGCGGCCAACGATTGCTAAAACGAGATGTCCTTGAAAACCATCTCGCAAATAAAAAACAAGGAGACTTTCAATGAACCGGTATGGAAAAATCACCCAAAAAAAGCAGCGGGAAATTGTCCTGCTCAAAGGAGCGCCCTGCTTCTGGGGCAAATGCGTCTTTTGTGATTACATTGACGACAACGATCCGGACCAAGATGCCTGCAACTGCCTCAACGCACAAGTCCTTTCCCAAGTCACGGGAGAGTTTGGCGCGCTTGAAGTCATCAATTCCGGCAGCGTATTCGAGCTTCCGCCGCAGACGCTGTCCATGATCCGTGACGTCGTGCGGTCTCGGAGGATCCGCCAGCTTTTTTTTGAAAGCCATTGGCATTACCGTGAACGGCTGCACGAAATGGAGGAATATTTCGGCATCCCGGTTATCTTCAAGTGCGGCATCGAAACTTTTGACGATAATTTCCGTAACCACGTATTGAAAAAAGGGATTACCTTCGAATCGCCGCAAGAAGTCCGCCGATATTTTCAATCCGTCTGCCTGCTGGTGGGCATTGAAGGGCAGACGCAGGAGATGATACGCCGGGATATCGATACGCTGCTGGAACACTTCGACTATGGCTGCATCAATATTTTCAATGAAAACACCACGCCTATCCATCGGGACGAGAAGCTGATCCGTTGGTTCTATGAGAATTACCGCCACCTCGAGGCCGTACCAGGATTGGATATTTTATGGGAAAATACAGATTTCGGTGTCGGTGAGCTACAATGAGGGGGAAGATTACAGCACGGCGTCTGGTTGGGATCGCTTTTGTCGCAGCGCTTTACTGCGTCTGCACCTTGGTGATTGCGCCGCTGTCCTTCGGCGCGGTCCAGTTTCGTTTTTCAGAGGTATTGGTACTGCTGTGCTATTACAAGAAGGATTACTGTTTCGCCCTGATTCTTGGCTGCTTTTTTGCCAACTTCTTTAGCCCTCTTGGTATCTACGACGTCATTTTCGGAACGCTGGCGACTCTTCTAACCGTTATCGCCGTCTACCTGTGTCCCCGTCTGCTACCCGCGACGCTCTTCCCCACGCTATTTTGCGTCATCATCAGCTTGGAGCTGCATCTACTGCTTTCCGCGCCGTTTTTGCTTACCTGCCTGACTGTCATGGTGGGAGAATTTACAGTCGTCACAGTAATCGGATATCCGATGTTCCGTCTGCTGGAAAAAAATGCGGGATTTATGCGTTTGATTGGAAAGGACGAGAAAAAATTTATGCGTCGATCATAACAGAAAGCTGCGAAGTCCGCTCCGTACGGAGCGGACTTTTGGCATCCCAATGATCCGCTATGTCTGAAAAGCAAGAATGTCATACAAAATTCCCCTTGCTTTCTCTAAACTTCTAAATAAAAATGAAAAAAATTTGTTACGTTATAAAAAGCACCGAACCTAAAGCCAAATTTCACGACTAATAGATGAAAGCTTTCAATAGACGAGGTAACCTCAATGGAAATTCAAGAAATTACGAAATACATCGATTTTTTGCTGTCCATATCACTCCTCAAGTGCAATAACCCTCAAGATGCTGATGATTTGGTCCAAGAAACGATACTTGCAGCCCTTACATATTTGTCAAGTGGTAAAAAGATCAAGGACTACAAGGCATGGCTTTCTGCTGTCTTGAATCGAAAATTTTACGATATGTTGCGAAACAAATATAAAGTCCCAACCGTTACCATAGCCGATGGAATCGATGTTATCGAGGAAGAAGATTTTACAAGTGATGTAATTCGCGAACAAGAGGAGGAAAACGTCAGAAAAGAAGTTTCGTTTCTTTCCCAGACTTATCGCACTATTATCGTGAAGCACTACTTTTTAGGGAAAAGCGTAAAGCAAATTTCCGAGGAATTAAATATCCCTGTGGGGACAGTAAAAAGTCGCTTGGATTTCGGCAGACAACAACTGAAAAGAGGGATAACCGCTATGAAAACTTATACCGAAAACAGTTATATGCCGCAATACCTTGCTGTTCAAAATAGTGGCAGATGCGGAATGAACGAAGAACCGATGTCCCTGACACAGGGAGATATCCTCGCACAAAACCTGCTCATCACTGCTTATGAAAAACCTGTTACAATCACCGAACTTTCAAAAACTATCGGGGTGGCAAGTGCGTATGTTGAGCCGATCGTCAATAAACTTGTGGACGGAGAACTGATGAAGCGTATGGGGGACGGCAAGGTCTACACCGATTTTATTATTTATCATGCCGATGATTGGGTCAAGTACATAAAAGAGCAGGAATCTTTTGTCTCAAAGCATATAGATAGTTTTTTGACCCCATTGAAACAAGCAATATCAGAGCTACAAAAAACATGTTTTTACAGTCAGCGGTTGGAACGGTTTATGATGATTCAAATTGCCAGCGATGGACTTTATCATGGTATAGAAAATATTCATCATCCTCAAATTTTTCCGGATAGACCAAATGGGGGAAAGTGGATTGCATTTGGTACGATTCGTCCTGATAATTATGTGATCCCTAAAGAAAAACCCGGAAAAGAGGAGTATGTATTAGCAGGCATGAGACGCACTACCATTGACAGCTATCTGGATGCCCATGATCTAAAACTTTATAATTTTGAAACAACCCTTGATCCATCCAGTTAGAAAAAACATTCCGGATATGCTTTTGCTTCTTTTCAAGATGTTGAAATGAATATGCTTAAGTTATTCTATATCATCAAACATCACATTTCACCGGAATCAGTTGACCTAGATACAAGAATGATAAAAGGGATGCCCTTACTCTGTAAGCGTGGATTTATTTCTACCCCAAACGGTGTACCTGAAGTTTTGATTCCTTGCCTGACACATAAACAAGAAGAGATTTTTTTCGAGATCTGCGATAAAGCAATCAAAACCTTCGGTGCTAATATCGGAGAACCGCTGGCAGCGTATTGCGATACACATAAAATGAAAATTCCTGCACATCTTAAGAATATACCCGATCAAAAACTTACCATGCCTTATGAACCAAGTCCTATGATATTTGTTTTCGAAGCTATCAACCAAGGAATTCATCCTCGTGATTTGGGTTATCCCTGTCCTGAAACCTTTGCTGTATTTGATTAAACTATCATATTTTCCGGTTGGGGCAAGAATAACCATCAACCTATGTCGTCCAAACTGCTTGAAATTTTTTATCAGAATTGCTTTTACACGCAACCCATGGAAACGGGCTGCTGACAACAAGACAGCGTTATGGCTCTAGAGAGGGTCATAACGCTGTCTTGCATAGGGGTTTCCAAATGGACTTGTCCCTTGGCGCACGACTTGGAGAAGCAAAGTGTAGTGTGTTTCTATCGGCGTTACCGTAAAAATGCCGTTACCGCCGGGGAGGACAAAGGGAGTTGAACCAGCCGGAAAATAGGGCCGCGATTGCGCGGCGTGGAGCCGCAAGCGCAGGAGTAGTTTCATCAGCAGACAGGGCGCCCCCACCTTCGTCCCATGCCGGACAATGGGACAAAGTGTCCCGAACTGATAGCCACACTTCCCAGAAAACAGACGGATTTTCCTCTCAAAATTGAAATGGGCAGGAAGTCATTTTAATGGCGTTCCCGCCTTGATTGCCTGTCAGCAAAGGCGTCCTTTGACTGGCTCAACTGGCTTCGCTATCTCCCCGACAAATGAAAAGTTTGCATTATCTATCTTTCTTAAATAATTCGATTGCCATAATGACGATGCCGGCAATAACAAAAAGGATGGAGACAATGAAAATAGGCATCAGTCCCATTTGTAATACTGTTGTTAAAAATCTTCCAGGGGGAGTTGACCAACTCGAAACCAAATTCAAATCATTAGTGGCTATAAAAATAATAGCTAACGCCCAAATGCTACCAATTAGAGAAATAAATCCACCGACCAATACTTTTTTCATCTATGCTTCCTCCATTTATTCCTATTTATTATAAATTTCATTATAGCATAGTAGTGTTATGAAATCCACAAAAACGTATGTGACAGTTGACAATTAAGCACGGAAAAAGCCTCATATTTCAAGTATTTACAAACGTAGGACTGGGTAGATAGTAGAATGTATCGCTTACCCTCAAAAATCCACTTCTAATTGTCCATATCTCCCTTTGCCATACCTGTGTCACCGAGGTGTAATGATAATGACAGGTGAAAACCTGTCAGACCGTTACCTGTCTAGTCCCTTGTAAACGGTACTTGATATGCTTATAAAACTGAAAGGACCTGCTTGGTTGAGTAGGTTCTTTCAGTTTTTATTTTCCAACAGACCGCCTCCAGAAAGACGCCCTATCCCTCCTTTCTTTCGATGTGTCCTACAAACAAAAGCAAACCATCCGAGCGACTCCAGATCCCTTTTCCGCTCGGATGGCTAATTGCATTTGAATCGATACAGAACCAGTTTCAGGCCCCTGGCCTTGGTCAAAATCTCTCATCCTGACCGCAATCAGAATCCACCATGAAATTCCAACCCTACTGATTCTGGCTGCCTACTTGTACATTGGACTCAATCCTTTACAAAACTACGCCACATCATCCGTTATACACTTCAGTGAGCGCACTCCAAACTTTTCGTACTGGTAAGCCTGCCTATCTAAATATCCACATGGGTCTCAGTCCTTAAACAAGATATCCCGTTTCACGGGGTTGTCTAAGCAACAGTTACTCAGCACATGGGACTCAATCCTTTTTTACATATTTTCGACTTTGCTACATGACACTGTAGCCTGATACTATCTTCGGTGGTCTCACTCCTTTATATTTATTCTGCAACCCTTCTCAACCAATAGCCTTTCAGAATCATATGCATCATTCCTCTTTGTGAGAAATGTACCGTGTCAGCCACACATCATTCTGCAACTGTCCACTCTATTTTATCTACCGGATAACCGGCAGCCAGTCGAAGTACTATCATAAACAACGTCCATCCGACGGTTACCAATCAGGCATTCCTTACTGATATTCCTCTTACGTAGTTGCTCCTGCGTACTTCAACAGGAAGCTGACTAAAACATTGGCTGATTCTCCTGCAATTCTTTATGGTTGCTCACGATATACGATGCGGATTCCCGCTCTACAACCGCCGCAGCTCTCAGCGACGGGCCTTTCACAATTCAAACCGGAAACAAAGTCATATCAAGCGATTCGTGCGACCTGCATATACGCATTGCCTACATTGTCAACCTACAAGATAAACTCGCTTCGTTTCTCTGTATGACACTAACGCTTCTGTTGACCTAGAAGCCACCCGGCACTTCTCTCTACCAGTGCACCTGCACCGACCCTTCCTCCTGTGCCCGCATCTGCTGTTCTGGGATAAGAGCCAATTCCTTTTCATATGCCCGCAAGCCGGGACAAGCCTTTTGTTTATCCACAGATTATTTATCAGATGCCGGTGAGCCTCCTATGCTCCCGCCATAGAACTGTGATTCCTCTAACGTAACCATTGGACTCACCCCTTTCATATTCTTTCAGAAACAATCTTCCTGTAAAATACCTTTTTCATAAACCCTCATCCTTTGCTGAAGATTTATTGGGTTATCTCTAACCTCTGATTATAGTATAGCAGAGCGTCCGTACTTTGTCAATAGTTTTTCGTGAATTTTTTTATTTTTTATTGGTCGATTTGCACATATACATCGTGTACGATCCCATCTCCCCCTTATGCTCTTTTTCCCGCACAGAGACGTTCTCCGATGCGTGCGCCATACACAATATTTTTTCTCCCGCCGCCGATGCATCCGCATAGCCCATCCGGTACAACGCCTCCAGACGCTCCCGGCTCTTCTCAAATTTGTCGATTTCAACGGGACGGCTAGGCCGAAGCACAATCGCTTTTCCTTCCCTCTCAAGCTGTTCGCAGACCTCTAGGCTGTGATTGTAATTCTCGCTGCGCGCAGCCATTGCGTCCACGAGGCGGGGGTAATGCGGGTAACGCAGGCGGTATAGCGGGACAAATCGGTCTTTCGGCTTACGATACCCCTTATTACGCGTCAATACAATCAGATGAACGTCGTTGCCCTGACAGACAGAACGCTCTACCGGGATAGAGTCCGCAACACCTCCGTCGAAGAGCACACGGCCGTCCACCCGTACCGGCTTTGCCGCTATCGGAATCGAACTGGAAGCCATCAAATAGGTATTGAGCCGTTTTGTCTCCCCCTGACTGTGGAAATAAAACGGTTTTCCCGTCAAAGCATCCGTACAAACCACTTCAAAATCACAGCCTGCGCAACGGTAAGTGTCATAATCAAAAGGAACAAACTCATTGGGGATACGGTTAAAAATAAAATCCATCCCGAAAACGCTGCCCCGCGTCAGCAACCCCCATTTGGATAGATACCGCCGGTCCGTGCTGTAGCTGAGGTTTATCTGCGCGTTGCGCCCCCTCTGCCCAGAAATATAAGATACCGCATTACACGCGCCGGCGGAGACGCCGATAATACGGTGAAACAAAACTCCATGATCATCCAGCCAATCCAGTACGCCGGCCGTATAAATCCCCCGCATCCCACCGCCTTCCAACACAAGCCCCGCTTTTTGTTCCATTACGCTCTCTCCCTTTCTAAAAGCCGTTACCAAATAAATATACCTCGTAAAAAATCGAAATAAAATGCAGCCGCCGATAACATTCGGCTCCCCTTTCATGCTTCCAGCATATCTTCCCTTACGTCGCAGCGCAAAATCCTCCAATATGTACACAATGAACACAGGGGGCGTATCTATCCCGATACGTCCCCTGCGATTGTCAAGCAACTGATATGGATTCCCATTTACCGGATACGAATCTCTCCCTCAAAGACCTTTGTGGCGCCGCCCTGCATCTGGACGGTCCCATCCGACTGATACGTCACCTTCAGCTTGCCTCCGCGCAGCAGTACTGTGATCCGCTCATCCTGCGGACATTTCCCGTTTAGAACACATGCTACCACACCTGCACAAGCCCCAGTCCCACTCGAAAAAATCTCCCCGGAACCGCGTCCCCACACCCGCATTTTGATGGTGTGATCGTCGATCACCTCGACAAAATCCATGTTGACCCGCTCGGGGAAGAGCGGATGATGTTCAAAATGAGGTCCAAGCTTGTCCATCTCCAAAATATCTACATGATCGCAGAAAGACACCGCATGTGGATTCCCCATCGAAACACAGGTAACGTCATACTGTTTCCCCAGCACCATAACCGGCTGCGAAATAAACTGCTCCTGATCCGTCATGACGGGTATTTCTGCCGCAGCAAGCTTCGGCTGTCCCATATCGACTTCCACGCTGGTTACCTGACTATTATCCACTGTCATGGTCAGCGTTTTAAGACCGCTGTTGGTTTCCACTGTCAGAACGGTCTTATCGGTCAGTCGTCCGTCGTAGACATATTTGCCGACACAACGCACCGCGTTGCCGCACATATTGTCCTCAGTACCATCCGCGTTAAAAATCCGAATGCGGAAGTCCGCAAGCTCCGGGGAAGTTGGCGGAAGAATCAGCACAAGCCCATCGGATCCAACGCCAAAATGCCTATCGCTTACCGTTTTAGCCACCTCGTCAGGATTGAGCAATGTTTCTTTTAAGCAGTTGACGTAAATATAATCGTTCCCCGCACCGTGCATCTTTGTGAATTTCATATGCTTCCTCCATACTGGCTGGACGTTACTCCGGTTCTCTTTCTACCGTTTTTCATCCATGCTGATTTAGGTTTCGTACATTTTTAGAATGGTTTCCGCCGCCTCGCGGGGAGAAATCCGCATATTCATCGCCTGCTTCTGGATATGGCGATGTGCCTGTGGCTCGGTAAAATTCAGATACTGCATCAGACAAAACTTCGCCCTATTGATGATTTTCATGCTGTCCATTTTTTCCTGAAGCCTGCGGTTTTGGGAGTACAGCCCGGAAACCGTATCCATCGCTCCACAGACAAATTGTACCGCCTGTACAAGCAACGCGGGTTCCACAGGTTTGTATAAGACAAAAATGCCACTGCTGACCAATTGCTGCTCAAACCCGGACAAAAGCCGCGGCTGTGCCAGCAGCAAAACGCCCACGCCAAAAGGGCGGCTGGTCAAAAAATCCTCCTGCACACAGCGGCGAATCATGTCTTCTGTGACTGCATCCAAGAGTACGAACTGCGTCTGCATATCAAAGCCATCGAATGTGACGGACTCCGTTACTGATTCAAACCCCGCTGTTATGAGCGCCGTTCGCAGGCCATGCAACGACGCTTGATCTGTCGAAACTGCAAGCGCTCTTTTCACCGCACCACCGCCCGATTACAGGGTATTTCCAAGGTCATTACAGCCATATGAAAGCCTTCAAATAAAACGATTTCACTTCTATTATTTTATGCAAAAGGACGAAAAAAGTCAAGTAAGTTTCCTGCATGTGTCCATACTTCCAACAAAAAAACAGCGGTTGCCATTCTATATTTTGCAATCTTAGATTTCCGTTTTAATTAGGAAAAACTACCAAGATTTAAAAATAATATTATCTAAATAGCTGAATATGATTGAAATCTTTTCCCTGCTATGTGGCTCATGCATCGGATGTTATTTCAACAGCTGCAAATTAATCCCAAAATCTGCATAATTTCGTTTTTTAAAATTATCATTTTATTCACTTTTTGTAGAGTTATAGAAGGGCAAGTACTTTTCAAGTAAGATATGCCAAACAGAAAAAACGACTCATTTTGCTTGCAAAGATTCTCTGGATATTGTATAATAGCTAGTGTCAGCATTGGTGCGGCAAATTTTCGCTGCGGCTGAGGAGCCGCTCTGTTTCCCGCAAAGGCGCGTGGAACAGCTTGCGATTTGATAAGCATCCTTTTACGAAGAAGAAACAAAGGCGTTTCGGTATGGGGTTCCCCTGTCCGGAACGCTTTTTCACGTATCCATTCACGATACCCATTTGCCAAGCAGCTGCCGGGCAAGGCTGATATTCCATCAAAGAAAGGTATGGGGTTACCATATGCAAATGCAGGAGAATCATTATAACCGGGCAGATATCGGAAGCTACTTTGCCTGTAACGTATTTGACGACGAGGTGATGCGTGACCGGTTGCCCAAGACGGCATACCAGTCCCTACGCAGGACGATCGATGAAGATATGCCGCTGGATCCATCCGTTGCCGAGGTGGTCGCCAACGCCATGAAGGACTGGGCGATTGAAAAAGGCGCGACGCATTTCACGCATTGGTTCCAGCCGATGACAGGCATCACCGCAGAAAAGCATGACGCCTTTATCTCCCCTCAACACGACGGTAAGGTCATCATGGAATTCTCGGGGAAGGAGCTGATTAAAGGCGAACCGGACGCCTCTTCCTTCCCCTCGGGTGGTTTACGCGCCACTTTTGAAGCGCGCGGTTACACCGCCTGGGATCCCAACTCCTACGCCTTTGTCAAAGACGGCTCTTTGTATATCCCTACCGCTTTTTGCTCGCATTCCGGAGACGCATTGGACAAAAAGACCCCCCTTCTGCGTTCGATGCAGGCTATCAATCGGCAGGCGCTGCGTATTCTTCGTTTGTTCGGTAATACGCAGACCAAACGTGTCCTGACCAGCGTTGGCGCCGAGCAAGAATACTTTCTGGTCGACCAAGCCTTGTACCTCAAACGCAAGGATCTGATTTTTACCGGGCGTACGCTATTCGGCGCCAAGCCGCCGAAAGGCCAGGAGCTTGAGGATCACTATTTCGGCAATCTTAAGGAACGTGTTTCGGAATATATGAAAGAGCTGGATGAGGAGTTGTGGAAGCTCGGCGTAACCGCCAAAACAAAGCATAATGAGGCGGCTCCTGCGCAGCATGAACTCGCTCCGTTCTACGAGCGCTCCAACACCGCCACAGATCATAACCAGCTGACGATGGAACTGATGCAGAAAATCGCCCGGCATCACGGACTGATTTGCCTGCTGCATGAAAAGCCTTTTGCTGGCGTGAACGGAAGCGGCAAACATAACAACTGGTCCCTGATTACCAACGACGGCTATAACCTTCTGGATCCCGGCAGTTCCCCGCAGGAAAACGCCCAATTCCTTTTGTTCCTCTGTGCAGTGATAAAAGCGGTGGACGAATATGCTGACCTGCTGCGTCTCTCTGCCGCATCCGCCAGCAACGACCATCGTTTGGGCGCTAACGAAGCGCCTCCCGCCATCATCTCTATCTTCCTTGGTGACGAGCTGGAATCCATTTTTGAAGCGATCGAAGGCGGGACCAGTGTCAAGAATATTCGCACTTCCAACCTCAAAATCGGCGTTTCCTCCCTGCCTCCGCTTCCGCGAGAGACGACTGACCGCAATCGTACCTCTCCCTTTGCCTTCACCGGAAATAAGTTCGAATTCCGCATGGTCGGCTCTCAAGCATCCATCGCGGGCGCGAATATCATGATCAACACGATAGTCGCCGACGCATTGATGCAGTTCGCCGACAGGCTGGAAGCCGCCGACGACTTCAAAAACGATTTGCAGCTGTTAATTCGGGAAACCATTCAAAAACATAAACGGATCATTTTTAACGGTAACAATTATTCGCCAGAATGGGTGGAAGAAGCCGCTCATCGAGGGCTTCCTAATCTTGTTTCGACTCCCGATGCCGCTCCCGCCTATATCGCGCCTAAAAATGTTGCCCTGTTCAAGCGCCATAAGGTACTCAACGAGACGGAAGTCTATGCGCGTTACGAAATTATACTGGAAAACTACGCCAAGGTCCAGAATATCGAGGCGCTTGCTATGGTCGACATGGCAAGGAAGGAGATTCTTCCTGCCTGTATCCGTTACAGCAAAATGGTTTGTGAGTCGCTGACGTTGAAAAAATCCCTGGGGCTGAAGGCGGACGCCGAAGAAAAGTTGGCCTCCCGCCTGTCCGATTTGCTATCCTGTCTCAGCAGCTGTATCGATGACTTGGACAATACCCTATTGGGCGCCAAGGATTACCAAGCTTCCGCGCAAGATCTGGCCAACTATTACCGCAGCCAGGTATTCGTTGCCATGCAGAGCCTGCGTGCTGTCGCAGACGAGCTGGAAACTATCGTGGGTGCCGAATACTGGCCTTTCCCAACGTACTCTGAACTGCTTTTCCATATTTGACATGTGATACTGCCGTAAACAGGCTGGACAGGCGTGTTTCAAGCCTCCTCAAACGTACGAAAGCCCGGACCGGGAAGACGCTTTCCCCGTCCGGGTTCGATTCTGAAACGTTACGCATATAAAAGGATGACAAAAGGAGGGATATTCTATGTCCAAGGTTATCCTGATCTGTGGAAAAATTTGTAGTGGGAAAACCTACTATGCACAGAAACTGGTACGCAGTCAAAACAAAGTTTTACTCTCCTGCGATGAAATCATGCTTTCTTTTGCTGAAAACGGGTTCGCACTTGACTATGATCAATTATCGGAAAGAGTGAAAGCATACCTGCTGCAAAAGGCGGTAGAAATCGTCTCATGTGGAACGGAAGTGATCCTCGACTGGGGATTTTGGAGTAAAGGGGAAAGGCAACGGGTTATCGCTTTTTTCAATCGCCATGGGGTAAAATACGAATGGCATTATGTGGATATTTCTGATGTCGACTGGAAACTCAACATACAAGAACGTAACCGTGCCGTTGCACAAGGAGATATAGAGCACTACCTGTTGGACGAAGGGCTTTTTCTAAAAATGAACCGTATCTTTGAAATCCCCGAAAGAAGCGAAATGGACGTCTGGTATCAAAACCAAAGAGCTGTACGGTGATGCTACCAGCCTAACAGCTCCACTCCTGCCCGTATGGACGCCTCAAACGTGAGCCATGGGCCTAATCTGATGAATGTACCGACAGATACGAAATGAAAAAAAATCCTAAAAGAAGGCTCATGGGGCAGATAACCCATTCTATCCCTGACGGGGGACCTGGGAACACCTCCAGTACTGACCCCAGTACAAAGCCAATGATCAGCGGATAGGTAATATGCGGAAACTGCTGCATTGCTTTTTCCAATAACCCCGTTGTCAGGATAGTCCCTACTCCAACTCCCAGTAAAAGAGGAATGAGGAAAGCAAGATGGAACGCCTGAATCGCCTGCAGTGTGATGTCATACATGCCAAGCATCAAAAGCATATACGAAGCGCTGATCCCAGGAAGAACAAGCGCAACAGCAACGATAAGTCCGGCTATAAAAAGCATCAGGTAGGACCAAACGGTCGTTTCCTCTCCAAACTGAAACAAACCCGACGGCAACAGGGACAATGCCCAAACCAGCCCAAAGCCTAACAGAAGTGCGACAATACTTCCCGCAGAAGCGGTACGTTGCCGAGACTTCCTGTACAGTGGGGGAACAGAGGCCAGGATCGCCCCGATGAACAGATACATCATCGGCATATGAAAAGCCGTTACCAGCTTCCAAATCAACTTGGACAGCAAAAGGATTCCAAGGACTGCCCCGCCTCCAAAGGTCAGCAAGAGAAACGCGTTACGCTTTTTATCTTTGCGGAACGAACTGATTGCGTGAATCAATCTATCATAAATTCCTAAAATAATTGCCATGGTTCCTCCGCTAACGCCTGGAATCAGCATGGATGCGCCAACCGTCAGCCCTTTCAGAAAAATAACGGATGAATCCTTGATTTGTTTCATTTCATTCCTTCTCTCTTTTCAGATAGCCCCCTGTTCCGGCTCCGCGTTACCGTTGTACGAATCAATAGAACGTCTCATATCCTCATATATTTATAGTATACGTAGTCCCGATGTCCAAGTATGCATTTTAAAAAAAAGAGATTTTACGCCAAATGAGCGCCATTTTGCCCAAACCTCCGCGGCTGGAGGCCTGAATCCAAATAGGCTTTTTCTTTTCGCGTTTTTCTGCTTTTTTGTGCCTTTTTTTTGTATCATGAGCACTTGCATGCTTTTAAAAATCCGATATAATGGTAGTAATAGGCTTTTCGGGTTTCCTCAAGATCGACGACGGAAGGAGAAAAACGGGTATGATGAAGAACCGCTATATCCGCTATGCCCTCTTTCTCGTCCTCGCCTGTGTCGCGTTCGGTTATCTCATTTGGAATTACCGCGTCATAATTCGATGGGCTGATAAGGTTTTATATGTCCTTCGTCCCCTTTTGATCGGAGGCGCGATTGCCTTTATATTAAATCGCCCAGTCAAGTTTTTTGAAAAATGCTTATCACGCTGGCTGAAAGGGGCAAAATATACAAAAGCTGTCCGTGCTCTGTCCATGATTGCCGTATATTTGCTGTTTGCTGCGGTATCTTTCGGTGTCGTTTATTTTATTGTGCCGCAGCTTTATCAAAGCGTCACGACGTTTACTGGGAATCTGGAAGCCTATTACAATAATCTGGAGAATTTCCTGGCAGAAACCTTTTCCTTTCATCCGGATCAATGGCTGGAAAATATGGAGCTTGAAAAAAAGCTGCTAGACGCCGTCGGATTGGTTCCTACCGCTGTCGGGGCGATGTTTGGTATGACGGCAAACATCGTCGGAACATTGCTGGATATTCTATTAGGTGTTTTTATATCAGTTTATTTGCTGTTGGACAAAGACAAGCTTTGTGCACAAGCAAAAAAATGTTGTCTTGCTCTTTTATCTCCGATCCGCTGTGAAAAGCTTTTTCAGAGCATGGCAAAAGCGGCGAAAACCTTTTCCGATTTTATCTCGGGCCAGCTGTTAGAAGCTTGCATTCTAGGGGTCTTATGCTTTGCCGGGATGAAGTTGCTGCGATTTGAATACGCAATGCTAATCAGCATTATCATTGCCTTGACCAATCTTGTGCCTATCATCGGCCCGATTGTAGGTGCTGTGCCCTGTGCCTTTATCCTTCTTCTGGTCAACCCGATCAAGGCGGTATGGTTTGTAGTCTATATTATCGTGCTCCAGCAGCTCGAGTCGAACCTGATTTATCCTAAAGTCGTAGGTACCTCGGTAGGCCTGCCGGCTTTCTGGGTACTGGTATCCGTTATTGCAGGCGGCGGGTTATTTGGAATCCTGGGGATGCTTCTTGCGATCCCTACGGCATCTCTCTTCTACGGTTATCTCCGTCAAAAGGTATATCAGCGTAACGCCTCCAAGGCGTGCGCTCATATAAAAAATTCTAAACCGATTAAATGATTACAAAGGGGTTTTGTCAAAATGGAACCTGGCAGTAGTATTCTGCTTAGCCTCCTGATCCTGATCGTATTGGTCTTGGTCAACGCATTTTTCGCTATGAGTGAAATCGCTATTATTTCCATCAACGCCAACAAGATGAAGAAAAAAGCGGAGGAAGGCGACAAAAAGGCCGCTACACTCGTAAAAATTACTGAGTCCTCCTCCAGCTTTCTCGCTACCATCCAGGTGGGCGTAACCTTATCTGGGCTTCTTGCCTCCGCCGTCGCCGCAGAACGTTTCGCCAGTATGTTGGTGGAAGCGTTGGCTTTCCTGCCGATTGACAAGAACATTCTCAGTGGCGTTTCCTTGATCGTCATCACCTTGATCTTGTCCTATTTTACATTGATTTTCGGCGAACTTGTTCCGAAGCGTCTTGCCCTGCGGGATCCTGAAAAAATTGCGATGTTCGTTTGCGGCATTGTTTGGAAATTTTATCGGATCAGCAAGCCGTTTGTCAAGCTGCTGGCCGCTAGCACCAACGGCATATTACGTCTTTTCGGCATCCGTAGTGAGGACGACGAGCAGGACGTAACGGAGGAGGATATCCTCCTGATGGTTGACCAGGGTGAAGAGACCGGTATTCTGCAGGAAAATGAAACGGACATGATCCGTAACATCTTTGAATTTGACGATAAGGAAGTTTCCGATGTCATGACGCACCGCACCAGCATCACTGCTGCGGATACGACAGCATCGATCCCCGAAGTACTCACACTGGCGCAGGAGGAAGGTTTCTCCCGCATCCCGATTTATAAAGACAAGCTGGACAATATTATCGGCGTAGTCTATATTAAGGACCTTATCCCACTATTGCAGAACAAAAGCGAATCGGATGCTCAACTGTCCGACTATATGCGTACACCGATTTACATCCCGGAGGGAAAGAAATGTAGCGCGCTGCTGAAGGAATTTCAGGAAACAAAGGTCCATATTGCCATCGTCATTGACGAACATGGCGGTACCGCCGGACTTGTCACAATGGAAGATTTGCTGGAGGCTATTGTCGGGGATATCGAAGATGAATACGACAATGAATCCGAGGAAATCCAAAAGGTATCGGACGACTGCTATCTGCTGGACGGAGGCGTCTATCTGGACGATATTGAGGACGAGCTTCATATCGATCTGTTTGACAATACGGAATGCGATACCATCGGCGGCTTTGTGCTGGATGAACTGGGACGTTTTCCTGCCCCAGGCGAGCAAGTCACGGTCCCTGCCGGAGGCGGGTGGATGGTCACTGTGCTGGAAATGGACGAACGCAGAGTGACAAGAGTGCGCCTTGCCAAAATAAATGCGGAAGAAACCTTGTAATCTTGCCGAAAATTGTATAAAATAGAAGTGTTATCATCCTAAAAGGGAGTAGCCAGCAGCGCATATAGGCTGGAGCATGCTGCGTCAAGACGATGTAAATATCCGCACATGCTTGAAAAGGCAAGACTTTTTAAATAAATCATTATGAATCATGTAAGGACGTGAACCTGTGGAAGTATTGTACAAAAACCTGCTTGCGATCCAATGGCAGCAAGTCGTCATGTGGCTCGTCGGCGGCGTTTTGATCTGGCTCGCGATTAAAAAGGAAATGGAACCAACGCTACTGCTGCCGCTCGGTTTCGGCGCCATTTTGGTCAACCTGCCTTTTTCCGGCGCAGTCGAGATCATTGAAACGTTGTTCAACGCCGGTATCGCAAACGAGCTGTTTCCTTTGCTCCTGTTCATCGGTATCGGTGCCATGATCGATTTTGGTCCGCTGCTCTCCAACCCCAAAATGTTACTCTTTGGTGCCGCGGCCCAATTCGGTATCTTTTTCACCCTATCGATGGCCTCTCTGTTCGGCTTTGAGCTAAAAGATGCCGCATCTATCGCCATCATCGGTGCTGCGGATGGGCCGACCTCCATCTTTGTCGCTAACTATTTTCAGTCCAATTACATCGGTGCCATCATCGTCGCCGCCTACTCGTACATGGCGCTGGTCCCGATCGTCCAGCCGTTTGTCATTCGTTTGATCACCTCAAAGAAAGAACGAATGATCCGTATGGAGTACCACCAGAAGAACGTTTCAAAGACGGCGCGTATTCTCTTCCCGATTGTCGTCACCGTCATTGCGGGACTTGTCGCCCCTGGCAGCGTAGCTTTGATCGGTTTCCTGATGTTTGGCAACCTCATTCGCGAGTGCGGTGTACTTCGTGCACTGTCTGAAACCGCACAGAAGGAGTTGGCCAACCTCATTACGATTCTGCTGGGCATCACGATTTCCCTGAAAATGCAGGCGGACGCATTCCTGACCCCTGAAACCCTGCTGATCATGGGGCTTGGCCTTGTCGCCTTTGTGTTCGATACGGTCGGCGGCGTATTCTTTGCAAAAATTATCAACCTGTTCACCAAAAAGAAAATCAACCCCATGGTTGGTGCTGCCGGAATTTCGGCCTTCCCGATGTCTGCACGTGTCATCCACAAGATGGGGTTGAAAGAGGATCCGCAGAACTTCCTGCTTATGCATGCTGTCGGCGCAAATGTAGCCGGACAGATTGCATCTGTAATCGCCGGCGGACTCATCATCGGGCTGATTGGTTAGTGGAAAGGAGCCTAAGCTATGCATATTGATTTTGAAGCTTTTCTCCATTCCCTGGACTATATGTGGAAAGGGATGCTGGGGATTTTCATCGTCATCATCGTTATTTTCCTGGTTGTCAAACTTCTGGGGATTTTATTTCCGGAAAAGCCGGATCAGGATACCAATGACTGAGCGCTTTTCTGAACAGTCACTGTATGTGTTTTATCCTGAATGTCATTTTCATAAGCAGTCATGACCGCCGGCAAAGCCGGGGGCTTGAGTAAGCCCTAGAAGGGCATCGTACCGGCAAGCCT
>CAMMMX010000007.1 GCA_946498095.1 uncultured Clostridia bacterium | reverse complement strand
TTTACGTGGGAAGCGGGCGCGGCGCAGAAAAGAAAGCCTATGTCGTGCAGTTCTTGCAGGAAAAGGGCTTTACCATTGATCCCGACAGTTTGGATAAACTGATCGAAACCGCCGTTTTCAATCTTCCGGAGTATATCGGGCTGATCGAAGCGGAAGGCGAAGAAAACGACTAACACCGACAACGCCGCACGCGTTTCCTCCTTCCGCGAAGCGGCTTTCGGCGGCGGGCTATCCCGTCGATAAAAAATTCCCCGCGAGGGCTACACGCCTTCGCGGGGCTTTTTTTGTTGGCATTATTGTTCCGGATCGGCGGGCGTTTCCGTTTCCGCCGTAGCGATTTTCCCTTTGATGAAACGATACAGTTTCTTACACCCTATCGCGATCCCCTTAAACAGGTAATAATAAATCTTGTAGATCGCCAAAAGCATAAAGTACAGACACCAGCCCGCGCCGATAATCATATACCACATAAGATAGAACATTCCGGCGACAAGCATAGCGCCACACCACAACGGGGCGTTGCGCTTATTTACGCGGATACCGAAGCCCAGCCGAAAACCAGCCATTCGTTTTAGTGTCTTTGTAAAGGTTACGAACATAGAGCAAATCCCCCTTTGAATTGTAAATTTTCAAGGCAGAATTTACCCATTCTGACCTTTAACACAATTATACGGCTTCCGCGCGCTAAAATCAAGAATAAAGCGGAATATTTACACGCTGTTTGCAAATAATCAGAATGAAGAGGGATCGCACACGATATGAAGATATACGACTATAACGGGAAAAAGAATATTTGCGGCGAACGATTGCGTCAAGCGCGGGTGATCCAGCGTTTACGGCAAGAGGATTTAGCCGCAAAGGCACAGACGCAGGGCGTTAATATGGAGCGGGACAGCATAAGCCGAATAGAGATCGGAACGCGGTTTGTATCTGACTTTGAATTGAAGGTATTTGCAAAGGTGCTGGGAGTTTCGGTTGATTGGCTTTTAGGGGACGAATAAAGGCGGCGGGCTATCCCGTCGCCTTGTTTTTATGATTTTTTCTTGTTTATTTCGGAAAATTCATTGACATACTGCAATAAGTATGTTACAATAGAAGCATAGAAAGGAGGTGAAGAAATGGCGCAGGATATAGGAAAAGCCTTGCAGGAGCTTTCAAAAGCGATTGAGAATAACGAAGCGGTGGAAAGCGTTGTTATCAAAATCACTTTGAAGAAGCAAAAATCCGGCAAGGCTTCAAATCCCAAAGAAAGCAAATAGCTTTCATAGGCAGGGAACGGGCGGGAAACCGCCCTTCCCGTAAGCCCTATTATAATATATATTGCCCGCCGTTGTCAACGGAGCGGGCGGAAAGGGGCGGAATATGATTATTATTCGCAAAGACACAAGGGAATATTCGATTGAAGAGCGCCGCGAATGCTGGGTGCTGTCCTGCAAGATCGGCGGGCTATCCGTGGAATACAAAGTTCCGAAGGATATTTGCGCCGATGAAGAGGAATTGCGCGCCTACGTTCAAGCGGAAGAATTGTTTTAGAGGTGAAAAGGATGGCGGAGAAAAGGAAAACGAAAACTTCGTCGGCGGTGAAGAACCGATATAACAGCCGCGTATACGGTTCGATTATCGTTCGCGTTCCGAAGGAGATGGCGGAAGCATTCAAAGAAAAATGCGCCGCAACAGGAACGGCGCAGGCGCAAGTTATCAAGAAAGCGATTGAAGAATTCTTGGCGGAATAAAGCGGAGCTTCGGAGGGCGGCAGGGTATGCCGCCCTTTTTCTTTCGGAGGAAGGAGGAAAGAGAATGCACAAGCATTTAACGTGGACGGATCGCCTTAAAATCGAAAAGGCGTTAAAAGAGGGCTTGAAGCCATGCAAAATTGCCGACCGTTTGCACGTCCATAATACGACGATTTACAGGGAGTTAAAGCGCGGAACCTATACGCATTTGAATTCCGACTTAACGACGGAAGAACGCTATTCGCCGGAGATCGCCGAAGCCCGATACCGTGAAAACCTTGCGGCAAAAGGCGGAGAATTGAAGATCGGAAGCGATTACGAATTAGCCGCATTCATCGAAAAGAAGATCGGCGAAGAAGGGTTCTCCCCCGCCGCCGTATTAGGGGAAATCAAACGGCTGGGGCTGACCTTCAAGACGCAGATCAGCGAAAAGACGATTTATAATTATATCGACAAAGGCATATTCTACGGGATCAGCCGCGAGAGCTTACCGGAGAAAGGAAAACGGAAGCGGAAATATGAAAAAGTGGAACGGAAGAAAGCCGCCCGCACGTCGGCGGGCGAAAGTATAGAACAACGCGATCCGGAGGTTGACGAACGAAAAACATTCGGGCATTGGGAAGGCGATTGCGTTTGCGGGAAGAAAAAGACGAAGCAAGCGTTATTCGTCCTTTCGGAGCGGCTGACGCGGCAAGAAATCATTATGAAGATACCGGATCAAACAGCCGCCAGCATTGTGGCGGCGTTGAACAAACTGGAACGCCGATACGGGAAACGCTTTTCAAAGATATTCAAAAGCATTACGTTTGACAACGGATCGGAATTCGCGGATTGCGCCGGAATTGAACGATCAATCTACGGGAAAAACCGGAAACGCACGAAGGCTTATTATTGCCACCCTTATAGCGCGTTCGAGCGGGGAACGAATGAGAATATCAATAAAATGATACGGCGGTTCTTGCCGAAAGGAACAGACTTCCGGAAAGTAACCGCCGCGTATATCCTTCGCGTCGAAACTTGGATCAACAATTATCCGCGCGAAATTTTGGGCTTTGCGAGTTCAAACGACCTGTTTTCCGCCCACCTTGCCGCCGCTTAAAAAATTTTTTAGTTTTTTCTGCTTTTACTCTTGACTTTTGCGTCTTTTTCCGCTTCCCACCTATGACATAGCAAAGCTGCCCGCCATAATGGCGGGCAGCTTTTTCCATGCTTCTATCCCTTGACAACAAAGTTGACTAATTTGCCTGGAACACAAATTTCCTTGACAAGCTGTTTTCCCTCGATAAATTGCGCGATCTTCTCATCTTCTTTCGCCAAGCGGATAATCTCATCCTTACCTGCATCTGCCGCGACGACAATCCTGCCGCGCAGCTTTCCATTGATTTGGACAGCCATCTCAACAGTCGCATCCACGCATTTTTCCGAATCATACTCTGCCCACGCCTGCTCATGCAGCATGCCAGACAAGCCGACGTTCTGATAAATCTCCTCAGTAATATGTGGCGCAAAAGGATTCAGCAAAATAAGGAATGTCCGCAATTCTCCTCTTGTAATTGCACCTGCGTCGGAAATTTCATTGAGCAAAGACATCATCGCGGCTATCGCTGTATTAAATTTCAGACCTTCGATATCTTCCGACACCTTTTTAATGGTCTTATGAAAAGCCCCTTCCAAGCGGTCAGAGTAACCTTCCCCATCTGTTACAATATCCTGCAGTCCCCATACACGATCAAGGAAGCGCTTACAGCCCTTGATACTGGAATTGCTCCAGGGAGCAACCTTCTCAAAATCGCCGATAAACATCTCGTACAGCCGCAGCGTATCCGCACCATACTCATTCACAATGTCATCTGGGTTTACGACGTTCCCTTTCGACTTGCTCATCTTGATTCCGCCCTCACCCAGAATCATACCATGGCTGGTACGCTTCGCGTATGGCTCCTTGGTACCGACAACCCCGATATCATACAAAAACTTATGCCAGAACCTGGAATAGAGCAAATGCAGAGTGGTATGCTCCATACCGCCGTTGTACCAATCGACAGGCAACCAGTAATCCAGTGCCTCCCGAGAAGCCAGCGTCTTGTCGTTATGCGGGTCACAGTAACGCAGATAGTACCACGACGATCCTGCCCACTGTGGCATTGTATCCGTCTCCCGCTTGGCAGGCGCGCCGCACTTGGGACATGTGGTATTGACAAAATCCGTCATCGTAGCCAGAGGCGACTCCCCGTCATCGGTCGGCTCATAGGACTCTACTTCTGGCAAGCGCAGTGGCAACTCGTGCTCATCCAACGGCACCCAGCCACACTTATCGCAGTATACCATCGGAATCGGCTCGCCCCAGTATCGCTGACGAGAGAACACCCAGTCGCGCAACTTGTAGTTGACCTTCGGCTCACCCTTGCCGGTCTCCTGAAGCCAACTGATAATCTTCTTCTTGGCCTCCTCTACGGTTAAGCCGTCCAGCATACCGGAATTGACCATCACGCCGGTTTCACAGTCGGTAAAGGCTTCTTTTTCTACGTCTCCACCTTTGACGACCTCCACAACCGCCAGGTCAAACTTTTTGGCAAACTCGTAGTCACGGGTATCATGCGCCGGTACCGCCATAATCGCACCGGTACCATAGGTCATGAGGACGTAATCGGAAATGAAAATCGGGATCTCCCTACCATTGACCGGATTCACTGCACGTACGCCCTGAAGCATGACACCGGTCTTGTCCTTGTTGACTTCCGCCCGTTCGAAATCAGACTTGCGGGACGCCGCCTCCTGATAGGCTCGAACCTCGTTCATATTTTCGATGACGCCGCTCCAGGTCTGCAGGGCGGGATGCTCCGGCGAAATGACCATGTAAGTCGCACCGTACAGGGTATCGGGACGAGTGGTGTAAATTTTCAGCTGATCCCCAAAGGTGGTATCAAACAGTATCTCCGCGCCAGTAGAACGCCCAATCCAGTTGATCTGAGACGCCTTTACCCGGTCGATATAGTCCACGTCTGCCAAATCGTCAATCAGGCGCTGGGCGTATTCAGTAATTTTCAGCATCCACTGGCTCTTGACTTTGCGCACGACCTCGCCGCCACAACGCTCGCAAACGCCGCCGACAACCTCCTCATTCGCCAAAACAACTTTACAGGAGGTACACCAGTTGACAGCCATCTCCTTCTTATACGCCAAACCCTTTTTAAACATCTGAATAAAGATCCATTGTGTCCATTTGTAGTAATCCGGATCGGTCGTGTTCACCTCTCGCTCCCAATCGAAAGAAAGTCCTAACGACCGCAGCTGCGACTTAAAGCGGGCAACGTTCTGCTTGGTCACCTTTTCCGGATGGATATGGTTTTTAATGGCATAATTCTCGGTAGGCAGACCAAACGCATCCCATCCCATAGGGAAAAGGACGTTATAGCCCTGCATCCGGCGCTTACGCGCCACAATGTCCAGTGCAGTATACGGCCGGGGATGCCCAACATGTAACCCTTGGCCAGAAGGATACGGAAACTCTACCAACGCGTAATACTTCGGTTTTGTGTAGTCATTGCCAGTTGCAAAAACGCGGTTTTCTTCCCAGATACGCTGCCATTTTTCCTCTATTTTCTTGAAATCGTAATGCAAATCAAACAGTCCTTTCATTCCGTCAGCGTTTTCAGGTCGATATTTTTCCCGTCCGACCATAGCCGTTCCAATGAATAAAAATCACGTGTCTCGCCGTAGAAAACGTGCACCACAACGCTACCGTAATCCAGCACAATCCAACTGCCGGAGGGGTACCCCTCCGTATGCAACGGCTTAACACCCTCCTGCGCCATCTGAAACTCCACTTCGTCCGCCAACGCCTTCACCTGCGTGCTGCTCGTGCCGCTCGCAATCACAAAATGATCCGCTAAAATAGTCAGATCGCTGATTTCGATTACCTTGATTTCCTGCGCTTTTTTATTTTCTAATGCTGTAACAATGGTACGCAGCATTTTCATCTGCTCCAACTGGATTCCTCCCCTGCTATCCCTTTTTCACTTCCATACTGGCATCCTTACGATGCAGCTGGATACTCAGCTCGTTATATGCTCGGAAGGTGCACTGCGGGATCGGCTTGCCTTTTGCCGATACGTCCTTTATCGTAAAACGCAGTCCTTCAAACACGCCCGCATCAAGGCTTTGATAGGCAATTTCCCTCACCCGCTCAACATCGTGGTAATTACGGTCGGCCGAAATCAAGTCCGCAAGGTAAATCACCTTTTCCAGCCTGCTCATCGATTCCCGTCCAGTCGTATGATAACGGATAGCGTTAAAGATATCCGGATCGGTGATATGCAGTGTGTCGCGAACAAAATAAGCTCCGGCAATCTGATGCCACAAATTTGGCTCATATAACTCGATGGACTCCTTTATTATATCAGCTTTACTAACGATATGCAACAGAGCCACTTCGTCAAGGTTCTTCATCACATCGTGTAAAAGCCCCGCCACGTAAGCCTTTTCCACATCTTCACCATAACGTACCGCAAGGCGTCTGGCCTCCTGCGCGACATTCAGGCTGTGCTGATAACGTTTCTCATTCAGACGCGCACGTATCAGCTTCTGATATTTGACAATATCGTACATACCTTTTTGCCCTCCTTACCGCTTATGGTACCCATATAAGCAGTGTTCCACAATGTACTGCAAAACCGGCTGTGGAAGATAAGCGGCCGCCCGCCGGAGATTTCCTTCCCGCAACCAGGCTCGCAGCTGCGTGGAGGAAACGTCTATGACCCGGATATCCTCAACAACTACATCACCGCCCTGCGCGCGGAGCTGTTGCGCCGCTTCACACAAAACACTATACTCCCCTATCGTCCGTCCCGCAGCCAGAATACGTGCGTGTGCAAGGATTTCCTCATAACAATACCATTGATGGAAGGTACGCAGCATATCCCCACCGATAATCAAAGAAATATCGCTGTCGGGATACCGCTGTCTCAATTCACGGACCGTATCGACGGTGTAGCTTTTTCCCGTCCGTCGTATTTCCATATCGCTGACCGTAAATAAAGGATGTTCCTGCGCTACCAAATCACACATCGCCAGCCGGTGTACCGCGGGAATTACCTCGCCGCCGCTTTTGTGAGGCGGCAGCGCCGATGGCATCAACAACACCGTATCCAGCGACAGCTTCCGGGCAAAATAGAGCCCCAGGCGGACATGCCCCATGTGGATTGGATTAAATGTGCCGCCCAGAACACAAATCTGTTTGCGATCAGTCAAGCGGATATTGCCTCTTTTCCGGGTTTTCCCTGTATAGAACGAATCTCGTACCGATCACCTGTACAATATCACATTCGGTTGCTTGCGCCAACTGCTGCGCCGCCTCTCGTGCGGTTAGAAGGCTGTTTTCTAAAACCCGCAGCTTGATAAGCTCCCTAGCCCGCAGCGCGTCGTCCACCTGTGCAATCAACTGCTCTCCTATTCCACCTTTGCCAATCTGAAGAATGGTATCCATCGAATTGGCATAGCCTCTCAAAGTTGCCCTCTGCTTGCTTGTTATCATAATCCCTTTCCTCCTACCGACTGGTTCAGCGCCTCGTACAGCTTTCTCAGTGCCTTGGCACGGTGACTAACCACGTTCTTCTCCTCCGCTGATAGCTGCGCCATGCTACGTGTCCCCATCATGAAAACGGGGTCGTACCCGAACCCACCGTCGCCCAGCGGCTCGTAGCCCACCCAGCCCTCACATTCACCTTGGGTCGTAATTTCCGTTCCATCCTGTGCTATAAAGTGGATCGCACAGACGAATCGGGCTGTCCGCTCCGCCCGCGGAACTTCCTTTAGATTCGTCAGCAGCTTCTCGTTACACGCTTGAGCACCGCAGCCTTCCCCCGCGTAACGAGCGGAATAAACGCCTGGCGCGCCATGCAGTGCATCGACGACGATGCCACTGTCGTCGGCGACGACGCAGACGTCCGCCCCCAAGCGTGCTCGTAACGCACGCGCCTTAAGGGCAGCGTTCTCGGCAAACGTCATACCGGTTTCCTCCACCTCAAGCGAAACGCCCGCTTCTTTTTGGGAAACAACACCATATCCCAACGGAGACAGAATCTGTTTCATCTCCCGCACCTTATTCTCATTGTTGGTCGCAATCACCAGACGCATCCGTGCCCCTCCTATTCAAACAACGCCCGTGCAAACTCCTGCGCGGAAAAAGGCTGCAGATCGTCGATTTGTTCGCCTACACCAACATATTTGACCGGCAGGCCCAGTCTATCCTTAATTGCGATGACGATCCCTCCCTTTGCGGTACCGTCCAATTTCGTCAGGATGATACCAGTCAGATCAGCGGCCTGCATAAACTGCTGCGCCTGGTTGACACCATTTTGTCCTGTCGTCGCATCCACCACCAGCAGGGACTCGATGTCGCATCCATCCGCTTCCCTCTTGATGACGCGGTTGATTTTCGCCAGCTCATCCATCAGATTCTTTTTGTTGTGCAACCGCCCAGCCGTGTCGCAGATCACGACGTCAGCTCCTTTCGCCTTCGCACTGCTCAACGCATCGAATACAACCGCCGCCGGATCGGATCCTTCTTCATGCTTGACAAGATCTACGCCGGCTCGGTCCGCCCAGACCTGCAGCTGATCAATCGCCGCCGCGCGGAAGGTATCCGCCGCTGCCAGGACAACCTTTTTACCTTCTGACTTTAAGTGGTACGCGAGTTTTCCGATTGTCGTTGTCTTGCCTACGCCGTTGACGCCAATGACAAGGATGACGGACGGACGGGTGGAAACACGCAGCGTATCATCGCCTTCCAGCATTTGCGCAATAATTTCCTCCAAAAGTCCTTTGACCTGCACCGGATCGGTCACGCCGTCCTGTTTGACCCGCTCCCTCAATCGGGCGCAAATCTGTTCAGAGGTTTCCGCACCGATATCAGACATAATCAGTGTCTCTTCCAGTTCCTCAAAGAAATCCTCGTCGATTTTGGTAAAGCTATACAGAATCTGCTCTACCTGCCGAACCATCGACTCCTTCGTTTTTTTCAGGCCGTCCCTGATTTTATGAAAAATACCCAATACGTTTCTCCCTTTCTCAGACCGCCGTGGCAGCGTCCGCGTCGGCAACATCCAGCTTCAGCAGGCGCGATATACCGTTTTCCTGCATGGTCACTCCGTAGAGGACATCTGCGCCCTCCATCGTGCCGCGCCTATGCGTGATCAAAATAAATTGCGTCTGATCCGTCAGATTGCGTAGATAGCCTGCATATTTCACGACATTGACGTCGTCAAGCGCCGCTTCAATTTCATCAAGAATACAAAACGGCGCAGGGCGCACCCTCAAAATCGCAAAGTAGATTGCGATAGCAATAAACGCCTGCTCCCCGCCGGACAGCGCCATGAGATTCTTGATCACTTTTCCCGGCGGCGCAACATGAATTTCGATCCCCGACTCCAGTACGTTCTCCGGATCCGTCAACTCCAGATAAGCATTTCCTCCGTCAAACAGCTCCACAAATATTTCGCCGAAGAATCGGTTAATCCGCTCAAAGCTGTCGACGAACAGGCGTTCCATATCACTGACCAAATCGCGGATAAGCCGTGTCAGCTCATTTTTGGAACTTTCCACATCGGTAACCTGTCCCATCATGAAGTCATACCGGGCCGATACTTCCTTGTATTCCTCCACCGCCCCGACGTTCACGTTCCCCAACGCCTTGATTTTCCCGCGCACTTCGCTCAATCGCCGCTGAGCAGCGGACGCATCCTCCACTGGCCGCGCCACCTCGGCTGCTTCGCTTACCGTCATCTGATACTGTTCCCAAAGCTCGGCAACAATAGCATCATAGTCCTTTTGTACGGCAATCTGGCGTTCCTGCAAGCGTCCCAGCTCCATCGACAGCCTTTCCCGTAACGCGGCCGTTTCCTTCGTCTGGCTGCGCAGCTGAGTACTCTGCGCTTCCATTTGTTCTCTCTGAGCTAAAATCCTTTGGATCTCCTCAT
Source organism: uncultured Clostridia bacterium (assembly GCA_946498095.1). Taxonomy (GTDB): domain Bacteria; phylum Bacillota; class Clostridia; order Oscillospirales; family Ruminococcaceae; genus CAMMMX01. The sequence goes on along the minus strand of CAMMMX010000007.1, from coordinate 99,667 downwards.
TCAGACTTTGTATCCGTCCCTCTCCGCTGCTGACAGCCTCTTCCAACTGGACAATTTCTGCTTCCTTCTCCTCATTTGCTGCCACCAGAGCGGCGATCTCTGCGTCATATCGCGCAATTTCCTCCTGTGCGCTGTCCTGGCTGCCCAGCAACTCGGAAATTGCCAACTCAGCGGCCTGTAAGTCCTTTCCAAGTTCCATCAGGCGGATACCGCAATTGGACAACTGTGCCGACAACCCGCTACGCCGCGCTGTCGTGTCGTCCTGACGACCTGACAGCGCTTGGCGGCGTTTTTCCAAATCTGCGATTTTCTCCTGTACCTGTTCTAGTTCTTGCGCACGGAACGTCATCTCCTCTTGATAGGAGTTTTGCTGTGCGCTCAACGTCTCCGAAGCTGTGCGTGCATCAGACAGTGCCTTCTGTGCATCGGATAGCAGAGCGTTCACTCTGGACAGCTCCGCTTCAAAGCGGATCTTATCCCCTTGTAGTACCGCACTGCTCTGCCGTACCTCCTCAATATCAGCCGTCAGCTTCCGTAGTTGCGATTCTCCCTCTGCAACACGCTGCTTCGCCTGGCCGGCCTTGCCTACCAGACTCTGCACCTGTAGGGTAAGCTTTTCAATTTCATTTCCTCGGCTGAGAAGCCCAACGCCACGCGCCGCACTACCCCCGGTGAAGGACCCCCCCGCGTTGACGAGCTGTCCATCCAACGTAACGATCCGGAACTTGTAGCCGAACGCCTTTGCAACCTGGGTCGCTGTATGGATATCGTCCACGACCGCGACGCGGCCCAACAGCGACCTAACTACGCCATCATACCGCGGATCATATTCGACTAAACGGTACGCAGCGCCGATGTACCCCTCGTATCTGTCAAGTCCTCGCTCGTCCAATACCGTTCCCTTCACCGACGTCAACGGCAGAAAGGTCGCACGCCCTGCGCGCTCCTCCTTCAGCAATGCGATCCCGCGCTTTGCAGCCTCCTCGTTTTCCACCACAATATTCTGCATTGCCATACCCAGCGTGGTCTCAATCGCAAGCGCATAGGACTCCTGTGTCTTCAAAAGCTGTGCCACCGTTCCCAGCACCCCGGGAATTCGCCCGCTACGTCCGCTGTGAATCACTGCCTTCACACTGGATCCGAAACCTTCCATATTTTTTTCCAGATCGCGAAGGATCTGCACACGTCGTGACTTGTCCGCCAGCTCTTTTTCTATGGTTGCGGCCTCCTCCCGCAGCTTTTTATACGACTCCCTGCGGGTATCCAGCAACATGCGGTAACCTTTCTCCGCATTCTCATTCTGCGCGATCTGATCCGCCAGCTCAACAATCAGACGGTCATATTCAACCTTTTCCTCCACAAGCGTCTGTGACGCACTCTCCCGCGCCGCTTCTTGCTCCACCAGTGTTTGCAAGCTCTGCTGTACCTGGATCAGGTTAGCCTTGGCTGAAGCCGAAGCAATTTGGCAATCGCTGCGCTGCGCATACAGCCTGTCAAGCTGACGTTCCACTTCATCCGATTCTTCCGACGCTTTCTGGCTGTCCTCATGCAGCAGCGCAAACGCTTCCTGCAGCTTGTCCTGCTCAGCTTTCGTCTGTTCTATCTGCACCAGGATATCTTGCTTCTGCGCCTGCCGGTCATGCACGACGTCCTGAAAGGAATCGATAGACGCCTGCGCCTGCTGCTTTTGCTGACATATCCGGTCGATATTCCTATTTTGGTGCTCGATATCATTGCGACAGACTGCAATTTGCGCACCAAGCCCACCTGCCTGCTCCTGAATCCGTGCGATTTCTCCGCGCTTCTGATCAGCCTCGACAAGAAACTGCTGCACATGTACTTGAATCTCCGCGATCCGCTCTTCTACCGCTTCGATTTCCCGATCCGCTCGCTCGTAGTCGCTTTGTGCAATCAGCACCTTATCTTCCATCTCACGCAGCGTTGTCCGGATCTCAGACAGCTTGTGTATCCAAAGAGACAGTTCCAGAGTTTTGCGCTGTGCAGCAAACTCCAGATACTGCACCGCCTTTTCCGACTGTTCTTTCAACGGTCCAACGCGCTGCTCAAGCTCCCCGAGGATGTCCCGCAAACGCACCAGGTTTTCCTCTGCCTGTGCCAGACGGCGCTCCGCCTCCTCTTTACGGTAACGGAACTTAGAAATGCCCGCCGCTTCCTCAAAAATCTCCCGGCGCTCACTGCTCTTTGCACTAACAATTTCCGCTATTTTCCCCTGCCCGATCAGGGAATAGCCGTCCCGCCCCAGGCCGGTATCCATAAACAGCTCGTTGACATCCCGCAAGCGGACGGGTTCCCCGTTGATACGGTATTCGCTATCCCCGCTGCGGTACAGCTTACGAGACACCACCAGCTCATCACTGTCCACCGGGAAACGCCTATCCTGGTTGTAAATCGTCAATGTTACCTGCGCAAACCCCATAGCGCTGCGTTTTTTGGTCCCGGAGAAAATCACGTCTTCCATTCGCGCGCCGCGCAACGTCTTCGTTGACTGCTCGCCTAAAACCCAGCGTACTGCGTCGCTGATGTTGCTCTTTCCGCTGCCGTTCGGTCCGACAACCGCAGTCAGCTCTTTATTAAATTCCAGCCTCGTCTTGTCGGGAAATGACTTAAAACCTTGTATCTCGAGCGACTTCAGAAAAAGCAACCTCTTCACTCCTGCCCCTTTACAGCCTGCATGCCTCCCGCCCCATCGGACGCGACGACCGTTGTTTCAAATTGCGCAATTTTCTCGCTTGCCTGAACCTTTATATTATACCCCATTTGGGCCAATCTGTAAACATTTTCCCGCTTATGCCCTACTACCTTGCCCACTTCTCCCGGCGCACAGCAGACGGTGTATGCTCCCTGTGGCAAGCGGGACAAGCTGCGCATCATGTCCTGCAAATATAGCCTGCCTTCACAGAGTTCCCGGAAGGCTGGATGGTACAGTCCTCCCACAAGCCTTTCCTCTATATCCTGCGACGCATGTAACCCCAGCCGGATAACGCGTATCCCCCTTTCCCGGAAAAAGCGCAACAGCTCGCTACACAGTATCACAGCGCTATCCAATTCCATCGGGACATACGCTTTCGTCTCATACAGTCTCGCCAGACGTGTCCCTCTCAGCACGACCACCGGGTAAATGCGCATGGTGTCAGGCATAAGCTGAGACAAAACCTGCGCCGTGTTCCAAATGGTTTGCGGGCTATCCTCATACAGTCCCACCATCATCTGATGCCCCAGCTTGAAACCGTAGGAACGGATCAACTGGCTCGCTCTGATCGTATCCACTGCTGTATGTCCACGCCCGTTTTGAGCTAAAACCACGTCGTCCATACTCTGCACGCCAAGCTCGATCGCGGTGACACCGCTACGTTTGAGCTTGTCCAGCACCGCATCATGAATACAGTCGGGACGGGTGGAAATACGGATACCCCGGAACCCGTTTCCGCCAATATAAGGCTGGACAGCAAATAGCAGTGCATCGCGGTAAGAGGGCTCAATTGCCGTAAAGCTGCCACCAAAAAAAGCTACTTCCGCCTCACGAGCACGCGGCCCCATCCACGCTAAAGCATCCTCACAAATCTGCGCGGCCTGCTGCGGCGTCGGTGCAGTCTGCTGCCCCGAAATAGTCCTTTGATCGCAGAAAGCACACTGATAAGGACAGCCCAGATGCGGCACAAAGATGGATACGTTACCCTTGCCCATGAACCGAGTACCCCATCAGCTCCAGTGCTTCACGTGCTGCCTCCTGCTCCGCCTGCTTTTTACTTTTTCCTCTGCCCCGGCCAATCACATTGGAGTTGAGGCAAACCGTTACCTCAAAGCTCTTGTCATGATCCGGACCGGACTCGCCCGCCAGAACGTATTCCACCCTCTCTTCCGGATTCATCTGGACGATCTCCTGCAACAGCGTTTTATAGTCGTTAAAGACGATCGTATGTCCTTTACGCACCTCTTCTATCGTTTCGTCGGGGATAAAACGCAGGACGAAAGCACGCGCCTGCTCCATTCCTCCATCGAGAAAGATCGCCGCAATGACAGCCTCAAAAGCGTCAGCGAGGATAGAGGGCCGTGTCCGCCCGCCAGTCAGTTCCTCCCCTTTACCCAAGCGAATGCAATCGCCCAGCCCGATCTGTTTTGCAAAGCCGCACAACGACTTTTCGCATACAAGCGACGCCCGCACTTTAGATAACTCTCCTTCCGGAAGATGGGTAAAGTTGGTAAACAGGTACTGCGAAACAATCAGCGACAAGACCGAGTCTCCTAAAAATTCAAGCCGCTCGTTGCTTTGCCGCTCGTGCTTATTCTCATTCGCATAGGACGAATGAGATAGGGCCTGCTCTAAATATTTTCGATCTTTAAAGCGGTATCCCAGCTTTTGTTCAAAATCCATGGCTTCTATCACCTTATTTACATACGGATCGTAACCGTTTCCTGATTTATTCCTGCGTTTTCTCTTCCAACTTTATTTGATTCAGCATCTGTGAAATCTTTTCCGTAACACCACATGCAACACACTGCTTTGCCTGACGTACCGCGTTTTTGAAAGCATTCGCGTCCGAGCTGCCATGTGCTTTAATTACCGGCTTGGCAATCCCCATCAGCGGTGCACCACCGTATTCGGTGTAATCCATCTCTTTTTTCAGTTTTTTCAGCCTGCCCAGCACCAGCGTGCCTGACATCAGCGCCAACGGCGATCCGTGGAAAAGCTCCTTGATACTGCGGGACATAAATTTGCCCCACCCCTCTGAAAGCTTCAGCACAATATTGCCGGCAAACCCATCGGCCACAATCACGTCAGCGCCTCCCAAAGGAATGTCGCGTGCTTCAATGTTACCGGTAAAACGGATAGGGGCCTTTTGTAACAGCTGATAAGCATCGATCTCCCGCTGCGTCCCCTTCGTCTCCTCCGCACCGATGTTCACCAGCGCAACACGCGGGGATGGTATCCCCATGATGCCCTGCATATAACACGCCCCCATAACGCCGAACTGCAAAAGCATTTCTGGGCGGCAATCCAAATTTGCCCCGGCATCCATCAGCATATAGCAGCCGTTGATGGCTGGCATAATCGGAGCCAGCGCAGCGCGCTTGACACCCTTGATGCGCTTGACAATAAAGGTCGCCCCCAACGTCAGCGCCCCTGTGCTGCCCGCACTGACCACGGCATCTCCCTGACCATCCCGGAGCATACGCAACGCGACCCCCATGGAACAGTCCGCCTTTTCCTTCAAAATCAGTGAAGGCTCCTCCTCGACGCTGATAACACCGTCGGCATCGACAAATTGCAAACGTGAACAATCGACGCGGTTTTCCGTCGCACATTTGTGCAGCGCCGCTTCGTCGCCAGTAATCACAACGTCCACACCATACTCCGCTGCGGCCAAGGAACAGCCCTGGAGAACTTGAAGCGGCGCGTTGTCTCCGCCAAAGCCGTCAACGATGATTTTCATACGTTTTCCTCCTCTGTATCAAGCTAGGCACTCCGGCAAAGCATCAGATACCTAGGCTCTGATGCTTTGCCGCGTCCATGCGTCCAAGTCGACGTATGCCTTGCACCAGGTGGCCTTTCATCCATCCTTCTAGCCCTACCATTTAAACGCCCGCTTATCATCGCCATATCAATATGCCAATACATTGGTACCGGGCATCGTCTCCGTCGCAAAGGCGGTTGCCAAAGGACCATAGAGCTCCAACGCGCAAGTCACTGACCACTGATCCATATATCCCGATTTTGTCAAGCCACATAAAAATGCTGTTTCATCAGCATCCCAGAGATATGTATACACAGGACACCCAACGTAAAACAGCTTATTCATTTTATTTTAGCAAAAAAACAAGCTTTTTGCAAGTCAACTGATGGGTTGATAAAGGGATCAGAGGGGACGGTCACAGTTGCATTTTTTACCTACTCACACCGGTTGACAAAACTTTCCCTTATAAAAATTTTCGTTTCCAAGTTTTTTGGCTGTCAGCCTAAACATTACACATCCGTCGGGACATACAAGAGCCTTGGTCAACTTGTCGCTCCCTCCAATATTCTCCAAATCTCCCCCGCTTCTGACGGCCTCCATAACAGGAAACAATAACATCATCGCTTTAGAACAAATACCCTGTCCATCTTGATTGACAGGACAGCCGTATGTACAAGTATACCGATCACCGATTTCCTCGCCATTACGGCAATATCCCTCTGTATGGTCGCCACGAAGAAACCCCGTGACTTCAATTTCAAATTCATATTCCTCGTCATACCATTTTTTCATAAGAAACCTCCTATCCCCATTGACGGTGATACTGTTTTCACCTGTTTCAATCATAAAATATAACCGATACGCTGATCTGAGCCATGTTGAGTGACATCAAGCAAATATGTGGGCCTTCTCTTTACTCCACAAACTACCCACAGGAATCTCGGCCACAAAAGCTGTACAAGTACATTGTGCTTAATCCTATCCAGTAGATAGAAATTTACCGCGATAAGGTCTTTGTCAAATCTGCAAGAAACTGTGCCTGCTGTTTTTGCAGATATCTTGTTAAAAAATGGCCGAATCCAGAACTTTCTTGCAGTGATATTTTCGGTAAAGTCAATCTCCGTTCGCCCGTCCCTTTGATCAAAAATACCAATCCAATGGCCCGTCATGCTCTTATTTTCCATATCAAATTCCCACCGCCGATACGGCTCGTTAACAGTAACGGTAAAAGTGGTTACATAGCCCTTTTTTGTATATTCGATAAATTGCTTTGCATTCCGTATTTCTGTCCTGCTCAAATCACTGCGCCACATGGGATAATTCGCTACATCAGTGACAATCTCCCATACCGTTTGCATATCACTGTGCAAGGCGGCTTTGATGTGAGAAAACGCCATACTCTAGCCTCCGCATCATCAAAATGATTCATGCTCTTTACTGCGCCGGATCCACTCCGACGCCCAATCCAGTAGGAGCGCAGAAAAGCCCGTCAAATCTGTGCTGGTAATCGTGTCCTGCCTCTTTAACTCCAGGCCGATTTCCAGGATGCGCCTGTCTTCCGGCTGAAGATACGACATCAGGACGGCTTTTTTCTTTTCATAGGTTCCTGTTTGCTGAAAAGCAATGGCCTGCAAAGTGAACACAGCTGATTTATATAACGCCTTCAGGATTTCGCTGCTTTTCTCATGTACGACGTTGTGAACACACATATGATATACCTGGCAGGCGCCGAAATGGATAGCACGACGGATATCCTCCCTCTGTATCCGCTCCAGCAACGGTTCCATGTTTCCCACAATCGGCGTGGTATCATAGTAAAATTGAAAGAGATCGGAGGGCTCCCAGGCCAGCAGTTCCTCCTTTCCGGATACAAAACCACAGACCTTTTCCCGGTACGGCAGACGATCCAGAAGGCTGCTGTATGCCTGTAAATCTTCAACGGTTATTCGATCCAGTATCAAAACCACATCAATATCACTCTGCTCTGTTGCCTCGCCTCTTCCATAACTGCCTTGCAGCCCAATCAACCAGATCCGGCCACGAAACTGGTACTCTACCTCTTTTTGATAGGCTTCCATCCAGGAGTCAATAGAAATGCTCATTTTGTACCGTCCTTCCGCTTGGAATACGTCTATCCTTTTCCAAGAAGTACTAGCCCCTGTAATTCATGAAAACCATTTTTTTGATAAAAACGGTAAGAGGGATAGCTTTTCTCGGTATTGAGTAAAACCCCCTTGATGTTATCAAGAGATAGCAGCGCCTCTATTTCCTTTAAAAACCAACTGCCAATACCACGACCTTGCAGATCAGGTGATACACAAAATTGGTCAATATAGTATTCTATTCCTTTAATCCATGGCTTTTTCATACCCGTACATAAGGCAACGATTTTCGTACCAGAAAAAACGGTAAAGCCTAAAAAACTATCATATTGAAAACAATTAATAAAATAATTCCGTACTTCCGCTTCCCCATCATAATGTTCATTCCATGGTTCGCGAGAAAAGGCAGCCATATATAAATGCACACACTGACTCACATGTCGCTCTTGCATCCGTTGAATTTCTAATTTCATTATTACCACCTGTCTCCATAGGTTTCCGTTACGAACATGAATCCATATTTGGTGGCCCTTTATTTACGAGTCCACCTTCCTGTCATCGCGCTCAGTCACATAGTTTTCCTTACATGCCATTATCTTCAAAGGCGGCGATTTCCCACAGAACTGTACCGCGTCTTTGCTATACTATACGGACTTCATTGGATTTGAAAGCGCTTACGCCTCGGCTCCCCCCCTCGATGTGCTTTTAAAATACTACAAAATGTATGGGGAGTTTGTTTCAAGCGTTCGTCATATGCCGTAACGCCTTTTTTACCACATCCGGCATGGCGGATCGAATTACCTTGTAAGTTGACACCAATAAGATTACATCCGCACCGAATCATTTCTCCATCATTTTCGACTCTATCCCGCGGTTGCCTTGATGTACCTGCTGAAAAAGCCGGTCATACTTCGACATGTTCATCTTTCCGTTACCGTAACAAAAACACTGTCGCCCGGTTCCTTTCCAATTTTTTCGCGAATATCCTTTCGGATTCCGATGATATAGCAGATGGAACCGTCCTCGTTTTTTACGCCCATATTGACAATGCTTCCACTGTAGTGTACGCCGTCAAAGGTCGCTAGCACTTTTACGCGGCCTTTTCCAAACTCTTCCCGGATATCATACGGGAAACGGATGTAAGCGCCCCCCTTATCGGGAACCGGCTCAATGACTGCGTGAAACTCATAGATTTTCCTACTCATTTCCTACCCACACTCTCATTCTTTCCGCAGGATTTTGTCTATCGGCTTCCCTTTTGCCAGTTCGCCAATCAACTTATCCAGATAGCGGATTTCCTGCATCAACGGTTCCTCAATACTTTCCACACGCACACCGCAGACCACGCCTTTTATCAGCTTTCTGTTGGGATTCAGATCCGGAGCATGAAGAAAAAAATCCGCATAACTGACACAATCTTTGATAGCTTGCTCGATATCCTCTTTCCAATAGCCGGTCAACCAGTTGATCACTTGATCTACCTCGTCAATTGTCCTTCCCTTTTTTGTCGCTTTATTTACCAATAAAGGGTATATTTTTGCAAAGCTCATCTGATAGATTTTCACGGATTCCATCTTTCATTCTCCTACTGATCTGTTTTTTGTCCCTCAAATGAAAACTTTATCATCAGCGGAATATCACAGTAATCCACCGATGCCCGACACTGCTTTTCCCTTTCCGTGCTGGTATGACGACCATGATACCCATCGAAACGGACCATCCTTTCCTCCAGCTCAGGTTTTCCTCCCACTCCTTGAGCGATACGCGTCAGGCATGAAGATCCTTCATACTCGACGCCGTAACAATACTGCGGTACATCTGCCAGGAAAACATCCTGGAAAGCTCGACAAGCATCGCGTATCATCAAGAGATATCACTCCGCAGCATGGGCACTTCAGCGGAATGGAAACTTCTGACGGTAACAGAAAGCCCGTTACAAAGCCGCTTGTTCCCTGACAAGTTTACAGATCGTCTCGACATGATAGGTAGATGGGAATAAATCGATGCAGCCCATCCTCTCCACTCGATACCCCCGTTCCTGGAGAACCTGCAAATCTCTTGCCAAACTTGTCGGTTTACATGCGATATATACAAGCCTGTCCACACCAAAATCTATGATCTTTTCCAACGCTTTGGGATGTATGCCATCTCTCGGCGGGTCCAGCATGATTAAATCCGGCGCCTCGCCTAGTTCATCGATCACCTTCAACACATCCCCGGCCCAAAACGTGCAGTTTGAAAGCGCATTCAATTCGGCGTTCTCTTTCGCAGCTTCCACTGCTTCTTTTACAATCTCTACGCCTACCACCCGTTTGGCTACCGGCGCAAGAATCTGCGCAATGGTTCCGGTTCCACTGTATAAATCGAACACTACTTTGTCTTTGGTGTCACCGATATACTCCCTCGCTTTCTCATAGAGCACCTCTGCCCCCAAGGAATTGGTCTGAAAGAAGGAAAAGGGCGTAATCTTAAATTTCAAGCCCAACAGTTCCTCATAAAAATGGTTCTTTCCGTGCAGCACCCGGGTTCCCTCATCCTGCACCGTATCGGCAATGTTGTCATTCACAGTATGTAAAATACCTGTAACCTTACCCTTGAGCGGAAGCGCTAGAAGCCCGTCCACCCAATCCTGAAGCAGGCGCTCTGTCTCCGCACCAGGGATAGGATTTCCCGGCTCTTTTCCCGACGCGGTAATCAAATCAATCAGAATCTCTCCCGTCCTGACCGCCTTACGAACGAGAAGGTGCCGGAAAAATCCGGTATGGCGCATTCTATGGTAATAGGGAAGTCCGCTTTCTTGGGCAATCCTTAGCGTACAATCAAGGATCTTTCTGTAATCCCCGTCTACAATCTGACAGCCCGAAACACTCACAATATCGTGGAAGCTTCCCCGTTTATGCATACCAAGCGCCATCGGGCCATCCTTATATTCATCACCGAAAGAGAACTCCATTTTATTGCGGTACTCATTTGTGACCGGGCTTGGGCTGATCCCCTCCCAGATATAATCCCCCTGAACGACACGATCCATCATCTTTTTCACCTGCTCCGCTTTCATCCCAAGCTGCTGGTCATAGGGGAGATTCTGATAGGTACAGCCTCCGCAGGCACCGAAATGAGGGCAAGACGCCTCTACCTCGTTGGATGCTTTCTCAAGCACTTCCATCAATCTGCCCATCGCCTGCCCTTTGCGATTTTTAGTCGCACAAACGCGCACTTTCTGTCCTGGAATGACACCCTTTACCATTATGCAATTTTCTTCTCCTGGAATCTCTACAACTCCCTTGTTGGGAAAATCAACCTTCCTGACGATTCCTTCCACTATCTGTCCCTTTTTCATGTCCACTCCTTCTACGATATGGATTGCAAAGATACCATATGCGTTTGCAAACGAAAACTCACTCATTCGGCATTCCTGATGCTCTACCAATCTACGCTACGGCACAATACCAGTGCCACCAACTGAAAAAGCCGGCCGCGTTCTCCACGTGGCCGGCTGTCGGCTAGTTTGAATGAATCAGCTCGACATCCTTACGCCGGTTCGCCGCCGTGTTTCGTCCGACGTATTCCTGTATGATCGGTAACACCTGCCCTGCAGTCTCAAAAGCACACAGGCCCTGCACCGATCGAAGCACAGGCAAAGGCCATTCAGGATTCCTCCATCCCCTTCTCAAAACCGCAATCCGGTTTGAGGCAGTAAACCTTCCCGTTTTTTCCCGCTTTCTTATATAGGGTACTGCCGCATTTTGGACATTTCTCAGCCAGCGGCGTGTCCCACGTCATAAACTGACAGGTCGGATTTTTTTCGCAGCCGAAATATTTTTTTCCTTTTTTCGACTTCTTTTCCAACACCTTTCCCCCGCACAACGGACACAGCCCTGGTGTTTCCTGTGCGATGGTCTTGGTATTGCGGCACTGCGGAAAGCCCGGACAGGCAAGGAACTTACCGTAACGCCCCGTCTTAATCACCATGTTCCGCCCACATTTCTCACAAACGATGTCGGTTTCCTCATCCGGCACCTTAATACGCACGTCGCCCATAATCTCTTCAGCCTTGGCGAGCGTCTGAGCGAAATCACCGTAAAAATCCTTAATTACGTTCACCCAGGGCTTCTTCCCGATCTCAACGTTGTCGAGATTTTTCTCCATTTTAGCGGTAAAATCCACGTCAACAATGCTCTGGAAATGTTCCTTCATCAGCTGTGTCGTTACCTCGCCAAGCAGCGTTGGAACAAGCTGCTTACCCTCCCGCTCGACATACCCGCGCGTTAAAACGGTGGTAATCGTCGGCGCATAGGTTGACGGGCGACCAATCCCGTTTTCCTCCAGCGTCTTAATCAGCGACGCCTCCGTGTAACGTGGCGGTGGCTGGGTAAAATGCTGGTTCGGCTCAAGACTTTTTAGCTTGAGCAGGTCACCCTGCGCAAGCTTCGGCAATGCACCAACCGCTTCGTCTTCGTCATCCTTGCTTTCCTCATACAGCACAGTGTAACCATCAAATTTGACCGTATAACCCGACGCTTTGAACAGACAACCATTGGCGGAAATATCAACCGACACCGTATCCAACAGCGCATCGGCCATCTGGCTGGCAATAAAACGCTCCCAGACAAGCTTATAAAGCTTATATTGATCCGTGGTCAAGCTCTCCTTAACCTGATCCGGCGAAAGCCCTGGCATTGTTGGACGTACCGCTTCATGCGCGTCTTGAGCGTTATTCTTGGTTTTGTACACCTTGGGCGATTTGGGGATGTAGTCCTTGCCATACGCTGTTTCAACAAATTGGTAAGCCGCTGTACGCGCCTCGTCGGACACACGAAGAGAGTCCGTACGCATGTAAGTAATCAGGCCGACTGCTCCCATTCCCTTCACATCGACGCCCTCGTACAGTTCCTGCGCCGCTTTCATCGTCCGGCGCGCCTGAAATCCCAAGCGGCGGGAAGCCTCCTGCTGGAGCGTCGATGTGGTAAACGGCGGCGCTGGCGCTTTACGTCGCACGCTTTTTTTGATACCGGATACCGTGTATTCCGCACCCTGCAACCGATCAAGGACCGCCTGCGCTTCCTCCTGTGTCCTAAGCTCAGTTTTTTCTCCATCCATCCCGTAAAACTTCGCGCCAAAGGCCTTACGCGCCCCTTTGGCGAGAAATTTCGCGTCCACTGTCCAATATTCCACCGGGACGAATGCTTTAATTTCCGCCTCTCGGTCAACAATCAAACGCACTGTTACCGATTGGACACGCCCCGCTGACAACCCGCTCTTGACCTTTTTCCATAGAAAAGGACTGAGTTTATAACCGACAATCCTGTCCAGCACCCGCCTGGCCTGTTGTGCATCTACTAAGTCCTGATCGATCTTCCGCGGGTGCTCCATCCCGTTGACCACACCCGACTTTGTTATCTCGTTGAAGGTCACGCGGTTATCGTCCTGATCGCTGAGCCCCAGCAGATGGGAGAGATGCCAGGAAATCGCTTCTCCTTCGCGATCCGGGTCGGTAGCGAGATAGACCTTGTCGCTTTTCTTCGCAGCAGCTTTCAGTTCTTTAATCAAGGCCTCCTTCCCGCGGATGTTAATATACTTTGGCTTAAAATTGTTCTCTATGTCCACGCCAATCGTCGACTTGGGCAAATCTCGGATATGCCCCATCGAAGCGATGACCTCATATTTCTTTCCCAGGTATTTCTGTATTGTCTTAGCTTTCGCCGGCGACTCCACAATGACCAGATTCAAATAAACAACCTCCCATATGATTCACGGCAAATTTGTTACGCCAACCGGTAACGCTGGCCAGACAGCGCCTCGACTGCGCCTTCAATCTCCAGATCCGTCAGGATGCCGAGCATTTCCCCCGCCGTCATGGAAGCCTCGACGCACAAGTCGTCGGCCGATTTCTCTCCAGCGGACAACAGCTCCAACACCGCTTTTTCCTGCGGAGAAAAGCGTGAAAAGTCCACCGCCTTCCTCACAAGCTTTTCCTTGGGCGCGTTCTGCCCGACATGTTCCTGCCGGGACTCCTTTAGCGCCTCCTGATATGGTAAAAGCTTGTGCGCATAAGCGTCAAAATATTCCGTAAAGATATCCGCGCTACTGTACACAGCCGTTGCCCCATCTCGCAGTAACCCGACAACACCGGTACAACTTTTATCGTAAATATCGTGTGGGGGAATACAAAAAACATCTTTTCCTTGCTCTAGAGCATGCGCCACCGTAATCAATGCGCCACTGGATTCCCGCGCTTCAGCGACGAGCGTCCCTAGGCTCAGCGCCGCTATCAGGCGATTGCGCACCTGAAAGGTACCCGACATCGGACGCGTTCCAGGCAAAAACTCCGTAACAATGGCGCCGTGACGCGCAATCAAGTGCTTCGCTTTCGCGTTTGGACGGGGATAATCCACATCGAGGCCACACGCCAGCACGGCGATAGTCTTTCCTTTAGCGCGCAGCGCCCCCACATGCGCAGCTGAATCAATTCCCACTGCGAAACCGCTGACAATAACAAACCCCATCGCTGCCAGCTCCCCGCAGATACGCTGCGTTGTACGGATCCCGCATGGCGACGCCTCTCTCGACCCGACGACAGAAAGCGCAGGCGTTTCGTCCAAGTCAGACAAATCACCGATGCAGTACAGCACTGCAGGCGGATTGTAGATACTTTTTAAACGCGCAGGGTAATCGGGGGCCTCCGGCGTCAGTGCCACCGCACCAATTTTAGCATAGGTGTCAAGCACGCTTTGCGCTTGCTCGAGCGTCACGCTTCTAACATGACGGCGCTCTTTTTCGCTCAACATATCACCGTTACCCGCCGACAGTTCTTCAAATGCTTCATGAACCGAACCAAAATGCTGTAGGATATCCCATATCCTATGGTTGCCTGGTCCAAACAGCAGCTGCATCCACACCCAATAAACCGTGTTGTTTTCCACCATTGCGACCACCCTTTCCTATCAGCTGTCAGATCTTCTGCAAAAACGTTGTGACTAGGATTGCTCTGCCCATCATAAAGAGAAATACGACTCACAACGTCGCATCACCCTTGACTGCGTACCAGTTCCCACATCAGGATCGACGCCGCCGTCGCAGCATTGAAGGATTCCGCGCTGCCGGACATTCGTATTGTCACCCGGTCGCTACAGCAATCCGTCATTTCCCGAGAGAGTCCCGCCCCCTCGTTCCCGATGGCGACAGCATGCCCCGCCCCCAGACCAACTTGCCGCACATCGGGCGAGGATGGGTCGACAACTGCAGCATGTACCCGAAGTCCCTGCCGGACGCTGTCTCGCAGAGCAGCGCAGATATCGTCCGCAGTATAGACTGTCATCCGGAATACTGCCCCCATCGTGGCACGTACCACCTTAGGGCTATAAATATCGGGACAGTCCGCACTGAGCACGACACCGTCAATGCCGAGCGCATCCGCTGTGCGCAGGATTGTTCCTATGTTACCAGGATCCTGCAGACCGCAAAGAAAAACATATCGGCTGCTACAGTCTATTTTACCTATGGTGAAAGGTTTGTCAAGTTTTTTCTCTTCTCCCCGCGGCGCGCAAATGCAAAAAATTCCTTGCGCGGTCTGTGTCTGCGCTATCCGCGCAGCGACCTCGTCTGAAAGCAGGCAGCATCGCGGACAGACGGAAGCATACGCGTTAATCAAAGCTGGGTTTCTGTGATAAAAGCTTTCTTGCACAAGCAGGACACGTACGTCGGTATATACAAACGCTTCCTGTACAATCCGGACCCCTTCCGCAGTGAACAGCCCTTCTGCCCGACGGTACTTGCGTGCACTGCACAATTTGCGGTACAGTTTGACCACGGAATTGTCTCTTCCTGTAATATATTCCATAGGCCTCTCCTTCCGTTACCTGCCGATTCTCATTCTGAATAAGCAAAACACGCTCCTTCGGAGCGTGTTCGTCAATACAAACGATTAAGCAGCTAATGCAGCCTTGGCTTTTTCAACCAGCGCGGTAAAAGCCGCAGCGTCATGCACGGCAATCTCCGCCAGCATCTTTCTGTTGAGGACAACGCCGGACTTTTTCAGACCGTTCATAAAGGTGGAATAGTTCATGCCGTTAGCTTTACAGGCAGCAGAAATACGAGTAATCCACAAACTTCTGAAATTACGTTTCTTCTGTTTGCGTCCAATGTACGCATACTGCCCGGACTTCATCACAGCCTGTTTGGCTGTACGGAACAGCTTGCTCTTACCGCCCCAATAACCTTTTGCGAGTTTTAGTACCTTCTTTCTTCTTTTGCGCGTTGCCATCGCACCTTTTACACGAGCCATATTGAAATACCTCCAAAATTCCGAATCAAATTATATTCCGCCGAAGCGACCGGGACAATCACCGTACCGCTTTTTATTTATAAGGCATCAAAAGTTTGATTGCCTTTGCATTGGTCGCATCTACATAAGCGCCCTGACGCATCTTTCTCTTCGTTTTGGCGGACTTACGCATCATGAAATGATTTCTCTTGCCGCTCGCACGCTTCACCTTACCGTTCTTTGTCAGCTTAAAGCGCTTTTTCGCACCGCTGTGTGTTTTCATTTTAGGCATAATATATCCTCCTCAAAAGTTTACTTCGCCTGCTTTGGCGATATAATCATCGCCAGACTTCTGCCCTCCATTTTGGGCGGTTTCTCCACATTTCCGATCTCGGCAACCTGCGCCTTAAAGCGCTCAAGCAGTTCATGACCCATCTGAGGATGCGCCATCTCCCTACCCCTGAAGCGAACAGACACTTTGACCTTATCGCCAGACGTGAGGAACTTCTGCGCATGACCGACCTTGGTATTGAAGTCATGGATATCAATGTTAAGGGTCATACGAATCTCCTTAACATCAACAATCTTCTGATTTTTTCTGGCTTCCTTTTCACGCTTTGCCTGCTCAAAACGGTATTTACCATAGTCCATGATTCGACATACCGGCGGCTTCGCCTGCGGCGCAATACAAACAAGATCCAAATTCTTATCGAAGGCCATCTTCAGAGCGTCCTTGGTAGCCATGATACCAAGCTGGCTTTGATCGGCGTCAACGACGCGGACCTCTCGATCGCGGATTTCCTCATTGATCGGCAATTCTTTGTTGCTGATAAAAAGCACCCCCAAAATATCGGTTCTTCCGCCTTTCGGCGAAAAACAAAAAAGTGCGAACCCCTTTAAGCTCACACCGCAACAAAAACCTTCCCCCATTAAACAGGAGGAAAGTAAACGATTGACCACGGTGTTTTTGCGATATAACCACGCATACACATAGGTGAGAACCAGGGTTCTTCTTGATTTCCTTATTTATTATACAGGTACCCTCCTGATTTGTCAAGTATTTTCTGCACATAACGACGCCTTGAGGCACCGCTTCCAATCCTCGCTCAATCAAACATATCATTACTGTATGAGACTCTTTACATGTTCGGATCATCTCGGTGTTTACCCCCAGCGTGACCGGTAGTTGACGATACAACAGAAAATATAAATCCGGTAATGCAAAATCCTTAAAAGTGTGGTAAAATAATAAAAACGTCATACGGATCCATTTCTGCGCCGGACGAGTGCCCTGTTCGTGCTTGTTTCGAACGGGACCAAGGGCTTTTCTCCTTTTTCTATGCAAGCAACACACGAACGGCGTCCGTAGACTCCATTCGTACCGGCAAGCGGCCTCGTCCGCAAAGGTTCCTTATTTCCGGGAGGTCATCCATGTTTCAGACCATTATTACAGTAACCCTCAACCCCAGTATCGACACCGCCGTCTATCCCGACCGTTTCTGCTTCGACGAACCGATGCGGGTCCAGCGAGAGCAATCAGAGGCTGGCGGGAAGGGCGTCAACCTGTCGCGCGTACTGGCCTCTCTGGGCTGCAAAAGCGCTGCCTGCGGCATCGCTGGCGCTGATAACGCCGCTCTGTTTCATTCTATGCTCGACGGCGTGGACGCCGACTTCATCGAAGTGCCTGGTAAGGTTCGAGAAAATTTGACAATTCTTACTCCGGACGGACGTCAGCTTAAATTAAACCGCTGTTCCCCACAGGTCGGCGCATCGGATCTGTCCCGCCTTGCACAGCGCATCCGGACGCATCTTCCGTCTGGAAACGCTTTGATTGTCTTTGCAGGCAGCATTCCACGCGGCGTCAACGCCGACGACTACACCAATCTGATCCGTACAGTACAGGACATGGGACATGTCAGCGTCGCGCTCGATGCATCTGACTTATCGCTCTCCCATTACCTCTCCCTTTGTCCGTTCATTATTAAACCCAACCGCGAAGAACTGTCCACTTTGATTGGCTGCACGCTTCCTGAAGGTGTCGAAGCCGTATGGGACGTATTAAACCGGTCAGACGCTTTCCAGCACCTGCGTGCCCGAATAAGCCATCTGCTGCTGAGCCTTGACAAGGATGGGATGATCTATTTTGGAGAACAAACGCTATGGATGCCGGTTCCGCCGGTCACGGTGCGTTCTACCGTCGGCGCCGGCGACAGTGCGCTCGCCGGTTTCGTCTATGCATTGCAGTCCGCCTATGACCTGCCTCAGGCGTTACGCTTTGCCGCTGCCTGCGGCACCGCTGCTGTCACCAAGGAAGGGACAGCGGCGATCTCTAGGAAAGACATCGAGCCCATTTTGTGTCAAATGGAAGCGGCTCCACACAAGCTGTCTGTATAAGATATAGAAGAGAAAGTGAGGAATCTCTATGCTGCACGATATTCTGATCATTGGTGCCGGGACAGCGGGACTGTCCGCCTCCATCTACGGCGTCCGCGCCGGCCACAGCGTTACCGTTATTGAAGAGCTCCCCTTTGAGGGCGGACAGATTTTCAATACCGGAGAAATCGACAACTACCCCGGGTTGCCCGGCGTTACCGGCTACGAATTTTCCGAAAGGCTAGCCAGCCAGGCCAAAGCGCTTGGCGCGCGGGTCGTATATGAAAAGGTAGTGTCCCTGTCGCTGGAAGGAAACGTCAAGACGGTTCAGACAGAGCAGAACGTACATCAGGCTAAGACGGTGATCATCGCAAACGGCGCGCGCCATCGCAAGCTTGGCGTGGAAGGCGAAGATTTGTTTGCAGGACGCGGCGTCTCTTACTGTGCAACCTGCGACGGCGCGTTTTACAAAGGCAAAGATGTATGCATTGTCGGTGGTGGTAATACCGCGCTGGAGGACGCTTTGTTTCTGTCTAATAACTGCCAAAGCGTCACCCTCATTCACCGTCGTGATGCTTTCCGTGCGCATAAAGTCACCGTCGACGCCGTATGCGCACGGGACAACATCCGATTCCTGTTAAATAGCACGGTTCAAAAAATGAACGGATCCAATACGGTAGAGAGTGTCACGGTACAAAACGTAACAAACGGCAAAACAAAAGATATCCCCGTTTCCGGGGTCTTTATCGCCGTCGGATTGGAACCGCACAACGGGATGTTTCAGGGCATCGTCAAACTGGATGAAGGCGGTTACATCGTCGCAGGCGAAGACTGCAAAACCTCCTGCCCCGGTGTCTTCGTTGCAGGAGACACCCGTACCAAGCCGTTGCGTCAGCTGGTTACTGCTGCTGCGGACGGTGCCGTTGCAGCGGTCGAAGCGTCCAATTACATTTCTATGGTCTTTTCAGAAGAAGGCTAAGAAGAAAGTTTCATCCTTCGTTTCTAGCAAATCGCGCGCATTGCTATTTTCTGCCATGCGCGCGATTTGCTTATGTTTTTGATTTACTCCAAGCGACGGCTAAAAATCGGCCATATCGCCCTGGATGAACGTCGCGACCCCGTCCTCCTCGTTGCTGCCAATGACTCCATCCGCGATAGCCTTGAGTCCGTCTATCGCATTGGCCACGGCATATTTACGGTCGGCAATACCGAACATTGAAAAATCGTTTGTGTTATCGCCGAATACAATCACCTCGTTTGCGCCGCACTGCTTTCGCAGCGTCTGAACAGCATTTGCCTTTCCTGCGTCGCTGCTGAAAAACTCCAGATAATAATATCCATAATACACATCCCGGTAGAAGACGCAGGATATCCCCTCTATCTGAGACAGCGCGTCATACGCTGGCTTTAAAATCTCATAATCATCGCACATGGAAAAATAGATGGCCGGATATCTCTGCGCATCGGACAGAAGATCCCTCGTTTGGACAAAACGCTTATACTTGGTCAGATTTTGACGTTCCTGATAAAAAAGGTGTGACGCGCGGCTTTTCAGTTCCTCATACCGCACAACCAAAATCTCGCTCTCCAGCGCAAACAAAAACCCTTGGATTTCCTGATCCTGCAGCACACCTATCGCAGTGCAAAGCGCCTCCTGTGAAATTGGGCAACAGGAAGTATACCACCTGTGCTGCACGTCATAACTACAGGCGCCGTTCAACAAGATCAGCGGCACGCGGAGCGCAAGGCCTTCCACCATTGGAGCAACTGTCGCAATGGATCGCGCCGTTGCCACAGTAAATAGGCATCCTTGTTCCATCGCTTGGTTCAAAATATGTTTACTTTGAGGGCTGATTGTTCGGTCTTCGCACAGCAGTGTCCCATCCAAATCCGATACATAAAGACGCTTATTCATGGAATGCATCCATCCTTTTTCAGCAGTAAGCCTGCAATCGATCGACAGACTTGATGGTTATAGGAAATCATACATATGCAGAGCTATCAGACATAAAAATCTTTCTTATTATATTGACGATAGGACAAGGCGACAGCCCCAACCGACGCTACCAGCAAAACTGCCATTTTTAACGGCTCGAGCCCGTCCGACATGACCTCGACGGGATTGGCATAATAGGCAGGCGCAAACCATTCCAAGAAACGCAGTTCTTCCATCAACCCTGAAGCGCTGCCAATGATATAGGTGACAAAAAAGATCCCGATGATAAGCCCGATCGTCATATTTCCCTTTTTAACAGTACTGGAAATCAACATGCCCACCGCAAGGAAAAAAAGCCCTGCGATATATGCGCCGACATGCATCAGCAGCGTCCCTTTGGCAAACGCGGAAAAGTCAGTCTGATCGTTTCTTACCACATATCCCATTCCCAGCGAAATCACTGTTAGGATCATCAGAAATACCGTAAAAAGGACAAAACGAGCCGTCAATTTTGCAGTCAAAATTTGCGTTCTCGTCACCGGCTTGGCATACAAAAACTCGATAGAGCCATCATATTCCTCCCTTGCCAGAGCGTTCGCACCTAGGATACCTGCAAAAATGCAAAACGCCATGACCATATAAAGGAACTCCGAAGAAAAATATTGGCACAGATCGGTCAAATTCAGCTGTCCGCCCATTATTTCCTGCATTTCCGGAGGCATCTGTGACAGCTGATTGTCAATCAGCTCCTGGATCCCCAGCAGTTCCATCAACGGGAACATCGCAAACAGAAACAGTAGGATGCCGATACAGACTATCAGCCAGATGAGCACTGTCTTGCAATTGAGCTTGAGTTCGTACTTAAACATATTCATTGCCGCGTCCTCCATAATAGCTCATAAAAGCGTCTGCCAGCTTCACATCGGAGATCGTAACATCCGTCAGTTCCAGCGCAGCAAGCTGCCGCAGCAGGACGCCGATATCGCCCTGATAGGTGAACGTCAACACACCATTTTGAAGGGTGCTGCCCGTGTATTGTTTCGATAACGCCGATAAAACGTCTGCCGCTGCAGATATCCGGATGGTCTTCGGGCGCTCCAAGCTGATCTCCGACGTTTCCGCTGTCCGTACAAGCTTTCCCTCCCGGATGATCGCGACCTTTTGGCAGAATCTCTGCACCTCGTCCAGGTTATGACTGGACATGAAAACAGTAGAACCGTCCTGAGAAAGCCTCTCCAACACATCGAACAGCCTTTCCTGCATGATAGGATCCAGACCGTTGGAGGGTTCGTCAAGCAGTATCAGCTTTGGGCGATGCATGAGCGCCTGTATTACCGACACTTTTTTCTTGTTGCCGAAAGAAAGCTGACCAAACTTGCGGGAGATGTCCACTTCAAAAAGCTTCACCAGCTCTTCCACATAAGCGCGATCGATATCCTGATAAAAAGATGCCGCGTAATCGAGCAAATCTTTCACCTTAAAGTTTTTATACATCCGCACGTCGCTGGGCACATAACCGACACCTTGTTTGATGCGCGCCGACTCTTTTGCACAGTCCATACCGAAAATGAACGCGGCACCGGACGTCGGATAAATCATATTCAGCAAAAGCTTGATGGTAGTGGATTTACCCGCACCGTTGGGACCGATAAATCCGAAGCGCTCCCCCTCCTCCACACACAGGTTGAGATCAAAAACGCCCTTGCTCAAGCCAAAATTCTTCGTCAATTGACAAGTTTCGATAGCCTTCATAGTCTATTCCTCATTTAATACGTTACGCCGTCGAATAGTCTATCCATACGGCGTTTTCTGCACCGCAATTACCGCAAGGTAATTATAGCATAATTCTTATTCCAATACAACCGGGATGTTCCCTTCCATCAGTTCAACATGACACAAACTGTCTTGCATAAACACGGTGCATGTATTATAATGAAGAGCGTACATTTTATCAGGCGCCACCAGACGTTGTGGGTCAGGCAAAGGAGGTAAGCCGGATGCCTGCGTTTCTCACTTCTCATGTTACTTGGATCGTCGTGTTGTCAGTGGTGTTTTGCTTCTGTGTTGTCCTTTACATCCTGGGAGCTACGCGGTTCCAACGCCGGATGGATGCCGTCCGCTCCCATCCCTGCGACAAGACGGCTCGGCGCTTTCTGCGGGAGGTCCGCCGTACCAATCTGTCACGCCGCCGCAAGCCCCTACCGAAGAACACTCGTACAGCTTTTGGGGACATCTACCATCAGGTGATCCTCCGTAGCCGGGACATCAATGTGGATTTAAAAAAGAAAATTCGAAAGGCGATGCTGAAAAAGCAAATATTCACTTCCTTGCCTGAGGTGCAGCAGCCTATGTCGGCGGAAGAAAGTGGACGCTATGGTGAAAAAGAGGTCCAGCGGGCACTGCAATGGCTGCCTACCAATTACAAGGTCATGCACAACGTCAGGCTGCCGCATAGAGCCGCCGCACAGGAAATCGACAGCATTGCTATTGGTCCCAACGGCGTGTTCTGTATCGAAACAAAAAACTACGGCGGCTCTGCCGGCGGGCGGCTGGTCATCAGTGAAAATGGAGAGTGGTCTCTGCATCAGGGCGGCCGGGTATCCGGACTCGAAAACCCATCCCTGCAAATGAAACGTCATCACACAGTCCTGCACGATCTGCTTTCCCAGTTCTCCGCCCCTATCAAAGATATTGTTGTGCTCAGCAACCCGAAAACGCTGGTTGACAGGCACTGTTACTTGCCTTATACGCTTATAAAGTCAGACAGGCTAGTCGAGTACATCGAAGGCTACGGTCGAAAATCCCTCAGCCCCTCACAAGTGCAGGCTATATATGATTACCTCATCAAAAAGAAAATCACATAACGGCCTTTTGGACCAATGTTTCCGGCACCTCGCGAATACATCTGCCGTACAAATCTTCCCAACTCAAACCGGGTATGACACTTTTTATAAAACTGAACGATTGTTGCAGATTTCTAAAAAGGCACTGTCCGCCTCATAAAGATGGAATAAGAAATGCGTATGCAAGCGACTTTTCAAATAACTTCGATGGAAGTTCCGAAGCTCCCCTATCCTATGGGGAATCCTGACTATAAAGAAAGCGCACAGATTCTCTGTGCGCCTTCTTTATTTTCCCTTTTCCTATTTCATAATTGATTTCCATCAATAAACTACACTGATGGGATATCGGAGACATCTTTCTTCCATTCAAACGGTAAAACGGCTGTTCTCACGGCGGTATCGAGCTGGCGGCCGTCCATACTTTGCGGCAAAAGCGCGGTTGAAATAGCTGTAACTGGAAAAGCCAGCATCCAACGCAATATCAATCACGTTACGCCGCGTCTGCGCAAGCTGCTGTGCCGCATAGGACAGCCGGAGGTTGAGAATGTATTGCGTCGGCGTTACATGGAAATAACGTTGGAAGCAGCGCGATACATGTTCATAAGAATAGTAACACAAAGAACGAATCGCTTCAACGCCCTGAGTAAGTTGATCTGGATAGGCTAGGCGCTCGCAAAGTGCTTGTAACCAGTACGGGACGTCTGGCTGCGTTTCCTCCCGGAGCAGTCGTTGGATAAAATGTGCGTACAGCCCCATAATCATGCTTTTAATTCTAACGCGCTGCACAGTCCCATCCTGCTCCACAGCCATACATGCATTCGCCTGGACAAGAAGCGCTTTCCACGCCTTCCCCTCGGGATCATAAACATCAACACAGGGCATTTTAACATTATGCCACTGTTCGCGCGTTTGTGGACAGCCGTAAAAGTTTTCCATCTCGTCCAGCACAGAGCTGTCAAACGCAACATTAATAAAATCGCAATTGGCGCCTCGGTAAGCATCGAAAGAGTGCGCGTCATCAGGACGAATAAATACCGCGTTTCCCTGCTTCAGAAATTGGCACATTCCGCCCACGTTGTGCAGCATTTCTCCGCGGACCAGAAAAAAGATCTCATAAAAGTCGTGTTTATGCAGCTTGGCTGCACCACGTACGGACGTCCGCACCGGCTGTGTAAAAAGTTCCCCCTTCAAAAAAACATCCGATCCCTTCAGTGTTGGCAGCGGCATTATCATTCCTCCTTACAAGATTGCTTTCAGCATAACATAAAAGTCAATATAGAGCAAGATTTTTTACGATTCCTGAAGTATAATGAGAAAAAACGAAAGAAGGATTTCCCATGACCAGCCGTGAAAGATTGCTCACTACCATCCGGGGTGAAATTCCTGACTGTGTTCCGGTTTCACCCGACGTTTCCAATATGGTCCCCTGTAAAATGACGGGTCTCCCCTTTTGGGACATTTATCTGTACCAGAAAATTCCGCAATGGAAAGCGTATATCGACTGCGCAAAATATTTTGACTTTGACTCCCTCATGGATGGCTACGCTTGGGTCACCTTTGAAGATATTGGCGAAGGGGGGGCGTCGGAATGGAAAGAATCCATCGTCAAACGTACCGACGATCGCATCGTTACCCGTATGCGCCGCGAAGCGAACGGGAAACAGTTCTGGAGCGATCGCGCCACGGTGTATTATATTGCTGATCCGCCGACGCACAATGTCTCGCTCAAGGTTGCAGACGTGGACGAAACGCCGTCCCATTGGGAGGATGTCGTCCCCAAGGGAGAGTGGCCGCAAGGAGAGGAACTCATCCGCCTGGTCATGAAAGAGATGGGTGATCAAGGACTGGTAGGCATTTCCTGTGGCACCTCGGTTCTTCTGAACAACGAACAGCAGATTTATGACTATTATGACGATCCCGAACCGTTCCGGGAGCAAAGCCGTAACCTGCTGCACCACTACGAGCGCCGCTTCCACCGTCTGATGCAATGCAACCCTCGCCCTGACTTTATCTGTACCGGCGGCTCCGGCACTCTGGTTACCCAGACGCCGGAAATCTTCCGTGAGCTCGGGTTACCCATTGTGAAACGCATAACGCAGCTTTGCAAGGAAAACGGGATCCCCTCCCATGTGCATTCCTGCGGCCCGGAAGCCCAACTGGTCAAAATCATGTATGAAGAAACCGATCTGACGGTTATCGACCCGTTGGAAATCCCGCCGATGGGCAATTGTAACCTGCGCGAGCTCAAAAAGCTGTATGGCGACAAGCTCGTCCTCAAGGGTAACATCCACACGACAAACGTCATGCTGTTCGGTACACCGGACGACGTCCGCGACGCCTGCAAGCGTGCCATTGACGATGCGGCTGAGGGTGGTAGGTTTATTCTCTCCACCGGCGACCAGTGCGGACGTGACACTCCGTTCGAGAACCTGTACGCGATGATTGAGACCGCCCGTACCTACGGCAAATATTAAGCTTTATATGTTCTATTCAGCGCCCGCAAAGGGCGCTTTTTATTTTCCTATTGAAAATAAATTTGTATACGTTCCATTTTTCTGTGTGAATAAAAATTTTTTTCGACACCTATTGACAATTCCATTTATTTCCTTTATAATATAAATATAAAAATTACAATAATTATATTTTTTTGGTTATAAATAACAATATATTATTATATATTTATTTTACTTCGATATACAGGCCAGTGTATATAAATGATTGTCAAAATGAAAGGTGGATTCAATGATGAAAACGACTTCAAAGAAGAGATTAGTCACAGCTCTATTGACGGTAACGCTGATGGCCGCTGTCGCAGCGCCGATTTCTGCTTCAATGAATCATTATTCCGATCAACCAAGATATTACTCTAACGTGACAGTTAGGGGAGATTATGGTTCGATTACAGGAAGTGCTCCATCTGGTAACGGCGATATGGCGACATTGTCATATACTAATACATACAAAAAATACACCGCACTTGGAATTAATTCCTATGACGATAGAGATGTTCTTAGAAAGAGTGTACCTGCTTCAACTTCAGGTAATTACTCCTATAAAGGACAGCTTATTAGAGGTATATCTGGCTCATATAATAAGCTGTTCGCAAATATCTTCAGCGGAAACTATCAGAATCCTGGTTCAGTTCAGGAGTGTCTATGGATTAAAAATAAGAACTAAGGTGCAAGCATTAACATTGATTAACTAACGTGCACTGGCCTGTATATCCATTTTAAACCATTGTTATTATAATACTTCTATGATATGCTTAAAATGTCATAGAAGTATTAATTTGAGGGGTGATTTTTTGATAACTCTAAAACTTGCATTACAAAATCTCCGCAATTTTGCAAAGACCAAACCTCTAGTGTTTGCCCTCTATCTAATTTGCCAGGTTATTTCCATGTTCGCAATCCTCACAACCTTTGGTACCGCTAAAAATTATGTCTTTGAAAAGCATAATCAGGAACAAAATTCAAAATCAGTTTCTTTTGTTTTTGCTAATGCAACTTTCGGTAAAATAAAAGAAAGTTTTTTACAAGCGCAGTTATTATTAGGTGATAATCTAGATTACGCTTCTTTACATTTGGCACCTGTCAATACCGAAGAACTCGATCCTGATTTCTGGAACAAAATTCATTTAGGTGAACCGGGGCTTACTTTCTCCTTCTCACATTTTAAAGACGGAAAGTTACGTTCCACTGATGATATTTTAAGCCATATCACGGAAAAAAAATACCGGGATTTAGATGCCCTTACTCCGGAGGATAAAGTGATCATTGCAGACTCAACGCGATATCCTGAGCTTCGACCGGGAAACACGTTAGAATACGGTGGCATCACCTACAAAGTGATTGGAAAAGCGTCCAGTGCTTTTTGGATGCCTATCGAATGTATAAGCGACAATATGGCTGTCGGTAGGATGGTGTTGACAACTAAAAAAATGATAACGGATTTCACTCTCAATCAAATTGTCAAATTGTTTACCCCTGAAAATAACGAATATCAAATAATGGTTTATGAATCCCTTGTACCAGATGCGATGAACGAACAGCTGTACAACCTTAATATTTTTGTCTCCGTGATCATTATCCTCTTGTCGGCGCTGAACTTCTCTATCTTGTTCCGATATATTCTCCATTCTCGCCGACTCCAATACGCTGTCATGCGTATCACAGGCTGCCAAACCAGCCAAGGTTCCCGTATCTACCTGACGGAAATCCTTCTCACCGCCCTACCGGTTTTCCTGGTGTGCGCTGTCCTGTTCCAGCTTGCCAACAAGCTGTTTCTTTCCAAATCCTTTCTTTATTTTGATGAGATTTTCACCCTGCCGGCCTACCTTTTCGTCTTCCTGATCTACCTTGTAGGCATCTTCCTCATTTTTGGGATATCGGTACGCCGTTTTACCCGGCAGTCCCCCGTCTCCCTGCACAGGAAAGGTTAAGGTGACTGTATATGTATTGGAAACTTGGCTATCACAGCTTTTTAAGAAACCTCGTCCTCAATCTGTTGCTTATTCTGCAATTTGCCGCTGCGCTCTTTCTGGCCAACGTCATGACGGCAGGCGTCAACGGACGTTCCGTTTTGTTCGCGCCACTCAAGCCTTATCTTTCTCAAGACGGTGGTTATGTAGGGAATATGGGGACGCCGCTGAATAAGGATTCATTAAAAAGCTCGCTTACAGGTGTCAAGGATGTATTCCAGACCTACCGGGTCCCCTTCTTGTATACGCAGACACAGGAAGAAGGAGAACACCAGTTCACAGCCTATACGCCGGACGTGTCCCGTTCCCTAAAGCTCCCGCTACAGGAGGGCGTATGGTATACACAGGCCAAACGGGATGACGGCGTGATACCGGTGGTCGTCACCAACAGCACACGCGGCTATAAGGTAGGAGATATCATCCCTATTTACGCTATCCTGGACGCCAACGGGGAAAGTAACCCTACTCCTGTCAAGCTTTTGGTAACCGGCATCCTTGCCGATCCTGCCTACTATCTGGAGCTCAGTCAATGGCAGGAGGGCATGGATTTCAAAGGGCTTTATTCTTACCATAACATGGAATACTATTTGGATTCCCCTATGTTTTTGACAGACGTCAGCTATCTCGACGGGGTATGCGGTTATTATACCAGCTTCAACGCCATCGTAACATTTGAAAAAGGTCTCTCCAAAGCCGACTATGAGGCCAACATGGAAGCGCTGGAGAGTTACAGTATCTTCACCTCTAACCAGGAACTATGGGACAACAGTATGGACTACATCAACGCAGAGGTCAAGGTGATGATGCCTATCATCTTCTGTCTGATGCTGGTCACAGCGGTGGGACTCCTTTCCTCCGGCGCGATCTCCACCATCACCCAACTGAAAAACTACGGCATCTACTTCATTTGTGGTTGCCGCTGGAAGGACTGTATCAAAATCTCCCTAGCCTCTAACGCCATCCTTCTCCTAGGAGCTACTGTACTCTCTTCAGCCGCCATGGTAGTGTCCGCCTCCCTCGGCTGGCTGGGCAACCTCGGCCTTGTCTTTGGGCTGAACAACGTTGTCAACTCCGTCGTCCTCATTCTCATCACCTTTGTGATCGCTGCCGTCGTCCCCGCCATTGTGTTGCAAGGCCATTCGCCAGTCGAGATTGTCAAGGGCAACGAATAAGAGAGGAAGGTTATTATGATAGCAATCAAGAATCTGCACAAGACCTACAACCCTGAGAAACCTAACGCATTCCACGCCCTCAAAGGGGTATCAGCTGAGATAGCGGACGGTGAGCTGGTCGCCGTGATTGGTAAGTCCGGCGCGGGCAAGTCCACACTTCTTCACATACTCGGCTGCATCGACAGCTTCGAGGAAGGCAGTTTCTCCCTCGACGGTACCGAAACCGCTCAGCTGAACGACAAGGAGCTGTCCCACCTGCGCAACGAGAAGATCGGCATCGTCTTGCAGGACTTTGCCCTCATCGAGGAACAGAGCGCGATAGAGAACGTCATGGTGCCGCTGTACTTTGCGAAGAAGAAGCTCCCGATGGCGAAGCGTCGGGAGCTGGCAAAGGAAGCGTTGGAAAAGGTCGGAATCGGGGAGCTTGCGGAGAAGGAGGTCAATAAGCTGTCAGGCGGGCAGAAGCAGCGGGTAGCGATCGCGCGTGCGATTGTCAATCATCCTTCCCTGCTGTTGGCGGACGAACCGACAGGCGCGCTGGACACTGGGACGGCGGAGGAGATCATGGCGTTGCTGACACAGCTCAATGCAGAAGGCACGACGGTTGTCATCGTCACGCACGATCCCACAGTAGCCTCCAAGTGCAGGCGCATCATCACCATCTCCGACGGCCTCATCCTCCATGATGAAACACCGACACCCTGACAGCATTCCCCCATATACATCCCCCTGGGGCATCTGTTTGTACAACGACCCAGTACCAAAAGAACCCCAAAGTAGGAACTATTGAGTTTGCGCAGCATCAGCGAAGATACTACTGCTTATATTACATGCGCTCATATGCGTGTATTTTCTCTTAATATATCGCAACCCCCTGATGTACTTATTTTCCTACATCAGGGGGCTTTTGTCTACTGCCTATTTTTCCGAAATCGATGCAGCCGCTTCGGGGTATGTATTACTTTCTTTCGTTCCAATGCCTTCCGGACGGTGCCTTCTGATCCAAAAAAGACTTGTTTCGATACAAGTAGTGCACAGGCCCGTTATTCGGACTCGCATTGATCTTCTCCTCGAACAGCCCCGAGTTCTGGATGAGCTGACGCAGCCCCTGATAGCCATAGTTACGCGGATCGAAATCCGAGAATTTCCGGTTAAGCATATTACCAATCTGGCTGAGATAAGTAAAGGTATCATCGCCGTTATCGTCGCAGATGATATTTCTCACCATCTCGTAAATCTGCTCCAGCGGTGTGAAAGTTTTGGGCAGTTCCTCCGCTGCCGGCTTCTCTTTTTCCTTTTCATGGTTTTCCTTAACCTGCGGCGCTACTGCAGGTGTCTTTACCGATGCCCCTCCCTTTGCCTGTTGTTTTGTCGCAGGCTGGATGGTTTCCTTTTTCTCATTATCCTTAGCAATAACCTCAATATACCGGAACACTTCGCAGGCGGCAATAAACGGACGAGGCGTCTTATTTTCTCCGATCCCCATAACGAACATACCCGACTCCTTCAAACGCGACGCCAGACGGGTGAAATCGCTGTCGCTGGAAACGAGACAGAATCCATCGACGTTCTCACTGTACAAAATATCCATGGCGTCAATGATAAGCGCTGAATCGGATGAATTCTTTCCAGTGGTATAACTGTACTGCTGCACGGGGTTGATGGAATATTCCAAAAGGACATCCTTCCATGAGCCAAGGTTTGGCCTAGTAAAGTCCCCATATATCCGGCGTGTCGTAGGTTTGCCAAACTTGGAAACCTCATCCATAATAAAGCGAATATGCTTTGCCGACACATTATCAGCGTCTATCAGAAGCGCTAAACGTAAATCCTTATCCTGTCTGTTTTGATCCATATTTCCGAACCACCTCCCTCGCTGTTATTCTTTCTGCTGTACTTTCTTCGCCGCTTTCTCCTCAAAGCGTTGGCGGTTCAGCACGACACGGCTATGCGTTCCCTCCCCAACAGTTTCGACGCCGTCCCAAGCGCGCACATGGAAGGTAACCGTTCTTCCCTCCACGGAAACAACTTCCGCGCAAGCCGACACTTCCATTCCCACCGGTGTTGCGGCGCAGTGATTGATGGATAGCTGCGTTCCTACCGATGTTGTTTCAGTATCCAGATAGTCTGCCAAAAGCTGTGCAGCCGCACACTCCATCAGTGCAACCAGCGCAGGCGTCGCCCACACCCGGACATCACCACTGCCCATGCACAGCGCTGTCGATTCCTCATTCGTACGTATGCTGACAGTTTTCTTTTTCCCCAAGCAAGAAAGTAAATCCAATTTACATATTCCTTTCCTTTTTTCTTCATCCTATCATACATCCAGCCATTCTCATTGTCAAGGTGAATACATATTTCCTCGTGTCAGACTCGGGAGGAACCTCCCGATTTCTGCAAAATATAATGCCTGTCTATGTTAGGAGATCATTTGACGGCAATACCGATTGTGGATGTAGCTCATATAATCCCCTCGCTTAAAAAGCCGCTGACTGTCGGGTGTTCCACATGCCTTCACCATTTCGGAAACCGGTACCGTCAACCGGATGTTCTGCGCAAGAGAACGGTTCTTACAATAAGTGTCCACAACCTTTCCCGCGCCTTCAGCCTTTAAGTTGCCTAAACAATAGGAAGGAGACGGCGTTGAAAGATTGGGATACACATCAAAATTTTTATCTACATAAAACACCGGTTCCCGGACCACCAAGCTTTGCACCGAATGATCCTGCATCAGCATCTTGCACAACTCCTGTTCCGTTTCCCCCAAAACCTCCTGCAAAGACGATGCCTGGAAGTACCTGAGAGTCTCATCTACAAGTTTTTGTGGAATCTTGTCGATTTCCGAAGGCGTAATCCAGTCCTCATACAGTTTCTCATTCTCCCCATCACAGGTTCCTTGATGCAGGAAATATTCAAATGTACGTCCTAGTTCCTGACAGCGTTTTTTGAGCTTCAGTTCCCGGATCAATGTGAGAATATGCGGCAGCTCATCTATATTTCTTTGATAGACAAACGTTTGGATTCTGGGGGCGATGCCGTTATCCAGCAAAATATCGATCGTCTTGAGAATCTCTTGATAGGCGCCACGTCGACCGAAAAACCAGTCGGTGGTTTTTTCGCTTCCAAACACAGTCAACTGCACAGCGCGTACGCCCAGCCCGTAAAGCCACGGTACATATTCCGGATCCCGTACAGCACGCCAGAAACTAGCAAGCTCAAAATGCGGTGTCTTGCTGTCCGATAGTAACTGGGTCAGTTCCCATCTTTTTTGGTAACCGTCATGGAAGTCCGGCTCACGGTACCAATCGAATACCTCCATCTCCTGCGTATAAGGACGGAAAGCGGCGGCCACAAAACGCAAATCTTCTTCGTTTAAAGTACCGCTGGGAGTCACACCCAGCCAGCAGTGCCTACAACGATTGGGACAACCATGCATATCCAGGCAGACGGTCAGTTTTTGAAACGGTTCCATAAATACATCCCCCCTATCTCGCTACATTTTTACAGGATAACGCGCCCGGACAATGAGGCGGGCGCGTTGACAGATATTTACTGGTTTTCGGCGAACTTGAGGAAGCGGTGGGTCAACTCATCCAGCGGGATCTCCTGCACCTCATCCCCGTTGAGATATGTCTCGACCTTGTTGTTAAAATTCTTATACCAATGCTGCGGAATACCGCTTTTCCCGACAATAGCACCGACGATGCTTCCTGCCGTCGCAGCGGTGCAGTCATTGTCCATTCCCATCGCAACAATTTCGGACAGGACCTTCGTCACATCGGTTCCCCCCATCATCAGGCCGAACACCGTCAGACAAGCGTTGTTATTGGTATGCACGCCGCTCATACCAGCAAACTTCTCGTCGACAGCTTTACGCGCTGCACGATAGTCATGGTTCGACGGCCCAACCTCAAGCGCCCATTCCAGCGCATGATACAGCGAGCAGTCCGCTGGGATCTCGGTCATACCAATTTTAATCGCCTCGATCGGATCGTCGACAACGAACGCCGCCGCCTGCGCAGCGGCAAAAAACATCTCGCCGTAGATGCCGTTACGACGGTGGCTGATATATGCGTCTTTATACGCGAGTTCTGCCGCCTTTTCGGGATTTCCGGCGCAAATATATCCCCAAGGGTCGGAACGGATATCCGCACCAATCCACTCACAGTAAGGATTATTGACCTCGCCCGCCTGTGCTGCTGCCACGCCGGCCTTGAGGTTCTTCAGTGCAATGTCTTCCGCTGTGCAGGCGTAGGGCAGATACTTCAACCAGGCTTTGCCGACGTCCTCAACGGTAAAGTCCACCCCATATTCTTCGGCGATCAGCAGCCCCAGAACCGTATAAGTGATATCATCGTCCACCGGAACGCCGTCCATCCCTTTCTGTGTATAGGCTGAGCAGGGAGACTTTCCGTAGCGGATTACAAACGGCTTAGGGATATCCTTCCAATATTCAGTCACCGGAAAGGACTGCCCCAAATGCTTCGCCCACTCCTCCATATCTTCGATGCTCCAGAATTCCACCGGCGCACCGAGCGTACATCCGGCAAAACGGGCCAGGATAGCCCCTTCCATCTTGTCCGCGAGTTTGTTGCGATCAATCCTATCATACAAACTACGTGGACCGTCAGAACGAAGTGCCTGGATCGCTGCAAGCTCATTCGGCTCGCGGCGCTGAACATCCTCACTTGGCTGTAACGCTTTAATCTCTTCGATTGCCTTCTGAATCGCTTCCTTCGCACGATTGACAGCGCCAATCGCCTCCTGGGACGCGCCATACTCGCATTTAAGCTTACTATGCTCTGTTAGTTGTTCGGTTAAATACCACATATCGCTAAAATCAGGGTAATTCATCTTTGTTCCTCCTTCTCTATCAGGCCCAGCCGCATAGGACCATAGTGTCTTTTTAGGCATCATGCATTTATTGTACCTGAAAATGCATCGAATGTCCATAATATTTTCCCAAAAATTTGTACAGGATAACGCCCTTCTATTTTCTACTCTGATCTCAGCCGGATCTGTAAAAGCTTTGCTTCAGCAAAAGACCGTCCGGAGGAATGTAGCATCCCGGTTCATGAACGATACGGATTGATGCGGCTTCTACTGTCGCATTTTTGTACCTATGCCTTAATGAGCTGGAATGAGGGAAGT
Source organism: uncultured Clostridia bacterium (assembly GCA_946498095.1). Taxonomy (GTDB): domain Bacteria; phylum Bacillota; class Clostridia; order Oscillospirales; family Ruminococcaceae; genus CAMMMX01. The sequence continues at coordinate 65,873 of CAMMMX010000007.1, read as the reverse complement.
GACGAAAGCATCCTCTTCTGGATCTGGAAAACTACGTCCTGACCATACTCAAAATTGGGATACCATCTACCACAGCATTCACACATCGTACCCATAACAGTAAGACATCTTTTTCAATTAAAAAAACACAGCAGCCGCCAAGTATGGCGGCTACTTTCGTTATGTAATCAAAATATTCATTCGCGGATAAACTGGTCGAAGGTATACTCTTTCAGCTTCTCCTTGACCATCTGTGTCACATCAGCAAACGCCCGTTGTATCCGGCATGGCGCCGACTTTTCACGGGTACAGATGTATCCGCCGCCCAAGCAGCGGTTGATAAAATAGTCTCCTTCCACAACGACGATCACATCGTGCAGGGATATCTCTTCTGGACTTTTGGCCAGCTCATAACCGCCTTGGGTCCCCTTGTGAGACTTAATCAGCCCGCCTGCGACCAGTTTACGCAATATTTTTAGCGCAAAACGCAGGCTAACGGCAGTCGCTTCAGAAATGCTTTTGGCATCCATCCGCCTGGATCGCTGTGCCAGTACGGTAACAATCCGGATTGCATAATCGGTTTCCAATGTAATATGCATGTATTACCTCGATTGATCCGTTTGGACGGATACAATCAATTCCTTTCTCTTTCAATATCGGAAAAGCCCTCTCTCAAAAAAGCCTTAATCCAAGAAGTCCTTCAAACGCTTACTGCGGCTGGGATGACGCAGTTTACGCAACGCTTTTGCTTCAATTTGACGAATGCGTTCTCTGGTAACGTTAAACACCTTTCCGACTTCCTCCAGCGTGCGGCTACGTCCGTCCTCCAGCCCAAAACGCAACCGGAGCACCTTTGCCTCACGATCCGTTAAAGTCGAAAGGACATCCTCCAGCTGCTCCTTCAGCAACGTATGTGAAGCAGCCTCTGCTGGCGCAGGAGCTTCATCGTCAGGGATAAAGTCGCCCAGATGGCTGTCCTCTTCCTCGCCGATCGGCGTTTCCAGGGAAACGGGATCCTGTGCAATGCGGATAATCTCCCTTACCTTCTCGATCGGCATGTTCAGCTCTTCCGCGATTTCCTCAGCACTTGGATCATGCCCATTTTTGTGCAGCAAATGGCTAGTCGCCTTTTTCACCTTTGTGATGGTTTCCACCATATGCACGGGGATACGAATCGTACGTGCCTGATCCGCTATAGCGCGGGTAATTGCCTGACGGATCCACCAGGTTGCATAAGTAGAAAATTTGAATCCTTTCGTATGGTCAAATTTTTCCACTGCCTTAATAAGTCCAAGATTGCCCTCCTGAATCAGATCAAGGAACTGCATACCGCGTCCAACATACCTTTTCGCAATACTGACGACCAAACGCAGATTGGCCTCTGACAAGCGTTTACGCGCATAGGGATCGCCTTCGGACATCCTTTGCGCCAGCTCAATCTCCTCCTCCGAGGACAGCAGCGGTACCCGGCCGATCTCCTTCAGGTACACCTTAACCGGATCGTCAATTGCGATTCCGTCGGTGGCAAAAGCAAAATCCACATCATCGGAGAGGCTGAGATCCAGCGAAAGATCATCCAAATCCGGATTGTAATCTTCTATGATCTCAATATTCAGGTTTTCCAAGGAATCATACAACTTATCCATCTGCTCGATATCAAAATCGAGCTCCTCTAACGCGTCGGTAATTTCCTTCGTCGTCAACTTGCCCTTGGATTTGCCTTGTTCCATCAAATCCTGTACCGCGGATTTTTTTCCATCCGTTTCTGCTTGTACGGCCTCATTTCCAACTTTGTTTTCTTTTACGTTCTTCTGTTCCAGCGAAGCATTGACCTTCGTTTCCTGATTCATAGAGCGTCTCCCTTCTATTCGTTGGTTTTACGTCTTTTTTATACTATTTTTTTCATAGATTTCCCAAAAACGCATGTTTTTGAAAAATTAACATTTATTTAAACTTTTGACTCTTTATTTGGTTTTGCAGCCTACGTAAATCGTCTACTGAGCTATGTTTAATATCGTCCGCATTCCATTTATCTTTATGCTGACGAAGCACGTCTATATAATCAGCCAGCTGCTGCGGCTCATTCACAGTCTCACTGCTTTTGGCAAGAATACCACTGATCCGTCCCATCTGTACCGGCGTAAAAGATGACGAAAGCGCAGACAGACTTAAGTCCGCACCTGCATGCAAAAGCATACATATCGCGTCATAGACACTACGGTTAAAATCAGTGACGAACAGATCCTGAATATTCTGCTCCTCCACCCATGCTAGTGCATCCGGATTCTTGAACAGATAGGCAATGATGCCCTCCTCCGCACGTGCCTCACGTGGATATTGGGCGGACTGCGGGTTAATTTTGTCTGCATACGCCTTTTGATTCGTGGCGATACTTTCCCACTCCTTTGCCGCCTCCTTTTTGCGCCGGCTTTTCAAGACGTTACCTACTTGCAGGCTCATCACATCCTTAGAGATCGATAACTCCTGCGCTATCTGCGCCATGTAAACCTCTCGTTCCAATGGATTTGACAAATCTGCCAGGACCTGAACCGCTTTTTTGAGAAAATCCACCTTACCGTCCTGCGTATCCATATCCACAGCTTCACGCGCTTTGGACAGCATGAAGTCCGTCGCATTACTGGAACCGTCCAGCAACAGTTTAAAGCGGGTCGCGCCGAATTTCTTGATAAATTCATCCGGATCCTTCGCACCCTCCATCCGCAGAATTCTAGTCTTGACCCCTACCTCTCCCAGCAGTCCAATCGCCCTTCGCGTCGCGGCCTGCCCAGCTTGATCGGAGTCGTATGCAATCACTACTTCATCCGCATACTGTGAAATCAGCCGTGCCTGCTCGCCAGTCAGTGCCGTCCCTAGCGTTGCGACGACATTCTCAAAACCGCCTTGGAAAATGGATATGACATCCATATATCCTTCGGCAAGAATCAAACGGCGCTCCTTTACATTTTTCGCAAAATTAAGGGAAAACAGGTTCCGGCTTTTCTTGAACACTGGTGTATCATCCGAATTCATGTATTTCGGCCCCTGTTCGCCCAAACGTCTCCCGCCGAAAGCGACTACGTTTCCGCGAATATCAATGATGGGAAACATCACCCTGTCGCGGAACTTATCATAAGCGGACTTCGCCCTTCGAACGATAACCGCCGCCTTTTCCATCTCGTCTCTGGAAAAGCCCTTACCCTGCAGATGATACATCAGGTCGTTCCAGCGGTCAGGCGCGTAGCCGAGACCGTACTTCGTTATGATTTTAGGGGACAGCCCACGCTGTACCAGGTAACTTCGTCCCCTCGCGCCGTCGGCGGACAAAAGCGTCTGATGAAAAAAACGCGCTGCCTCCCGGTTGAGTTCCAAGATTCGCGTGCGCAGACGTGCCGCACTATCGTCGTAGCCGTCCTCTGGCATGGGGAGCCCAGCCTTGTCCGCCAAAAATTTGACAGCCTCCACGTAATCCAGATTCTCGATCTGTCTGACAAAGGTAATGACGTCGCCGCCGGCGCCGCAGCCGAAACAATAAAACGACTGCGTATCTGGATAGACAGTAAAGGAAGGCGTCTTTTCTGAATGGAAGGGACACAGCCCGGTATGACCACGCCCATGACGCTTTAAATTAACATATGAGGAGATGATACTGACGATGTCATGCCGCGATTTCAGCTGTTGAATAAAATCCTGGCTGATCGCCATGAACACAACTCCTTTCTATCTTCATGAAACGAGCAGCGGGTGATACCCGTCTACCGTGCTTGCAAGCACCGGAGGGGTAAAATCCGCCTTGCCTATGAGTAAGCGGGACTATCCCAATGGCGAGGAACAAAAAGTTCCTGGAACAGCATCACCGCATAACTGTCGCTCATACCAGCAATATAGTCGCATACGCCCCGCTCCAGGGAATGGTCCCGCGCGATCTCCTGATAAAGCTCCGGCAGCTTATCCGGATGCTGCAAGAAGTATTCATACAGAAACCGTACAAGGTTCTTCGCCTTTGTCTCTTGCGTTTTGGCGAGCGGATTGGTGTAAACCTGCTCGAACATAAAATTCCGCAGGATTCCGTGTGCCTGTGCGACATCGTCCGCCATTTGTATGTCCGGTTGGTCAGTACTATGCTCTATGACCGAACGGATAATCGTTGTAATCCGTTGGGACTTGGAACGTCCCAAGATATGCAGGCAATTAAAAGGCAGTTCCCGCTCCTGCAGGATTCCCGCCCGGATCGCGTCTTCAATGTCGTGATTAATATATGCCACCTTGTCAGACAGTTTGACAACTCGTCCCTCCAACGTAGCCGCCTTTCCCTTGGTATGGCAAGCGATCCCGTTTCGGACCTCATAAGTCAGATTTAATCCACGTCCGCCGTCTTCGATATAGTCGACCACACGGATACTCTGCAGATAGTGGCGGAAACCATGTGGACACAACTCATTAAGCACGTACTCACCGGAATGTCCGAAAGGGGTATGCCCCAGATCGTGCCCCAGTGCGATGGCTTCTGTCAGATCCTCGTTCAAACGTAGGCCTCGCGCGATGGTACGGGCGATTTGGGCCACCTCCAACGTATGCGTCAATCGCGTACGATAATGATCCCCCATCGGCGCTAAAAAGACCTGCGTCTTGTGCTTCAGACGGCGGAAGGCGTTACAGTGCAAAATACGATCCCGATCTCGCTGGAAATCCATACGGATATCGCATCTCTTCTCGGGTACCCTTCTGCCCCGTGTCCGTATCGACGGGCATGCATATTGGCTGAGCATGCTCAGTTCAAGCATTTCACTTTGTTCTCTGACTGTCATCCCTCCGCCCTCCTATCCCGTACTCGCTATGTACTGTTTACTGATAAAGAAAGCTTTTCATCATGTATATACGCAAAAAAAGCTGATATTCCTGCAAAAAAACGAATTTTAGCCAAAAATTCATCTGATTGCATATTTTTTGATTATATGAAATCCATCTTTTGTTCGATCTGTACAACGCGAACTGTTCCATTCGTGAGATCCGTCAGCGCTTTTTCAAACGCTTGGGTTCGATCAGAAGGTAGCAACAACGTCAGACGCACTAGGACGCCGAAATCCGAATCCAATAACCGGACGCTATACTGAGGCAGTAAATAATTAATTTTGCCATACTGTGCATAATCCGTTTCCAGAACCAACTGCGTACAAGGAGCGATATGAAGGATTTGTGCAGCATCCACAGCCAGAGACGCTGTATGCGCATACGCACGTATCAGCCCGCCCGCACCGAGAAGAATCCCGCCGAAATAGCGTGTCACCACCGCACAAACATCCTGCAACCCCCGTTTTTGCAATACCTCCAGCACTGGCACCCCAGCCGTCCCGGACGGTTCCCCGTCGTCCGAATAGCGCATCTGTCCGCCGTCCCGCAGAATATACGCATAAACGTTATGTGTCGCGTCCCAATGCTGCTGTCGGATACGAGCGATAAAGTCCACGGCCTCTTCAGAAGTCTGGGCCGGCGCCAGATAGCCTATGAACTCAGATCTTTTTTCTGTGAAGCTCACGCTGCACATCTGTGCGACAGTTTGATACGGCATCTGCGACATTTTGTATCCCTCCCCAAATATATAAACAATCATTATTTACGGTTTATCACAGCAGTTAGCCAGACAGACTGGAAATGGTGACAAAAGATGAATCGGGTCATCTATTCGGGGGCATCCGTTTGCTGCGGATACCGCACAACTATCGACCGTCTCTGTGGCACGCAATCAATTCCATCCGTTACGGGACAGGGCTAAAATATCATGCGTTGTACGCTGCCAGAGTACTGACATTTGCTTATTATGATAATATACTTTCATCCTCCATGCTCTGTGTCGCAGCGCATCTGGATGTTCCTCTCCATGCCGTTATACCCAGCAAGACAAACCCCATTTCTAAGACATACACTCGTTTTCTGTTTTCATCGATTCTCTCAGAACGTACCCTGTTTGGGCTGCCGCAAGAAACAATCCAGATAAAATAAAAGCCCACGGCAGACGCCGAGGGCTTTTCCAATCAAATAGAATGGATTTATTTGTCAGCCAGATTAAAACGCTTCTTAAATCTGTCCACACGTCCGCCTGTATCGACGAGCTTTTGCTTACCGGTAAAGAACGGATGGCATTTCGAGCAAATCTCAACACGGATATTTTCCTTGGTAGAAGATGTCTCGATTACCTCGCCGCAAGCACAGGTAATGGTCGTTTTAACGTACTTCGGATGAATTCCTTCCTTCATCATTGTCACCTCTTTCAGGGCATTTTGCATGCTTCGCCGTCTAAGCCCACATGCCGCAGACTACACATGCCTACTCTCGATATATTATCATACCATATCCGTCTCCAAAAAGCAAGCCTAAATTTTTCTTTACATGAAATCCTAGTATATTGATATGTTTTTATGGGTGTGTTATAATAATATCATAATTGAGCAATTCGCGCGGTACAGGCAGGGCTCGGGAATATTTTTCTTCAACGTCCTGTCCTCTCTTTCGCGGTATCCTGAATCGGACGGTTGCCGCCGGAAAGGAGCCATCCCCTTAATCACAGAAAGGAACTGTCTCACCATGAAAATCACAACAAAAGGAAGATACGGCCTGCGGCTGATGTTAGACCTCGCCGGTTGCTACGGTGGACAACCGGTAGCGCTGAAAGAAATTGCTCGCCGGCAGGATATCTCAGAAAAATACCTCGAACAGATTATCCAGCAACTCAACCGTGCCGGTCTCATCAGCAGTGTCCGCGGTGCCCACGGCGGTTATTCCCTATCCCGCTCCCCTCAGGACATTTCCGTGGGTGATATCCTGCGTAGTGTTGAAGTACCACTTGCGCCTGTTGAGTGTGCCGACGACATCGCCTGCGAACGCAGCGGTTCCTGTGCTGCCCTCCCTATTTGGAAAGAGATAAAGGAGGCCGTCGAGCAGGTTGTGGACCACCGTACTCTCGCTGATTTGCTTCCTGCATCCGATACAGAATAGTAACTGCACTTTATTGAAAAGTAAATTTCAGCCAAGTTTGACTTTGCTCGCGCAGTTCATAAGGGCTAAATAATGGGAGGGACCTTTGGTCAGGGACTCATAGAGAAGTTCGCCTACGGGATTGCCGTATGCGAGAGCATACTTTAAAACTGGTCCGTTTTTCAGAAGCTATCAAGAAAGGAAGCAGGCAGCATGAAGGCTATCGTATTGGATATGTATGGTGTCATCGTAAAACAAACAGGAGACGATTTTGTTCCATATGTCCAGCAAACGTTTCCTCACTTAAATCCAGAAGAAATATGTATACCATGGCTTAAGGCTGATATAGGAGAACTAACTTCTCCTGAGGTATGGTCAGAGATCGGCTTTCAAGGGGATTTAGAAAAAATTGAAAAGGAATATTTGGATACAATCGAATTGAATGATGGTTTTTTAGATTTTATTCAATCCGTTCGGATGCGATATAAACTAGCTATCCTATCGAACGATTCCAGTCGATGGAGTCAGTATCTCCGTGAAAAATTTAATTTGAATCAATACTTTGATGTCATTAGTATCAGTGGAGACTTGAGAATACAAAAACCTGATGAACGTATTTACCGTCTTACCATCGACAAATTAGCCGTTCCAGCAGAAGATTGTTTGTATATCGATGACAGGGCGGAGAATTTAGAGGCAGCAAAAAAGGTGGGCATGAAGCCGATTATGATGAACAGCAGAAACGAATCATATGCAGGAGATATGGTTTATCATTTCGAAGAACTTCTGAAACGGATACCATAAACATAGATCTCTTCAGTCAATCCGATTATGACTGCCATTTACGGGCAATCCCATCGAGATGGAGAACGTTTTTACTACTTACATAAGTTCCTGATATGAGAAATATTCCCCTGCCCAAAAGGAGCTTTGTTCCCTCACGTATTTTTTTCAAACAGCAAGGCTTTTTGCCAATCGACAAGAATGGTATCTTCCTTTGCGTCGGTTTGTTTTGACTATAAAGAGCTGGCTCCTGTAAATGACAGGAGCCAGCTCTTACTATGTTTTCTTTGTGTCAAGATCTCTTCTATTCACGCCGTTCTGTCCCCGAATTTCCTTCTTTCCTGGGTCAAATTATATTAAACACCGTACAAAGCGGAACAGGAACTTGTCATAAGGCGTCAACATGGAATATTGGACAGCAACTTGTTTTTCGGTAAAGCTGAGAAGCGCGTCCATTTCACCACGAGTGACAGGATGCGGACTAAACGACCCTTTGAGTACAATCTCCATCAATTCGACAAATTCATTGCGCCTGATACTCAAAAATTCCTCTTCAACAGATTTTGCATACGCAAGATACGTCATACCAGGCTGAAGGGGCTTATGCAAAAAAGTGAACACTTCCATCAGATAATTGTATACCGGTTCGACGTTTCCCTGCTGTCGTGCCTGTACAAATGTTTGTTCCCGTCTCTTCAAAATGACAACTCGCCGCAGCAGCACCGCAGCAAAAGCAAATAATACTAGGAATACAGCGACAAGCGGCGCTGTCATTGCCTGCAGAAAGGAGAATCCGCTGGCTTTTTCTTCTTCCGGCTCCCATTGAATTCCTTCCTGCTCCGTCTGTTCATGACTGTCATCCGGCGTCGGCCGTGTGCTGCCGGGATTGTCGACCTCACTGGGTGGTGTCACTGTCGAACCGGTACCCCCTCCCGTATTTTTATCTGTAATCCCTGGCAAATAAATCTGACTGGAACTGTATCCCGGCGTCATTTCCAGAGCGCGCCAGCCATAATGCTCATCATACACCTCTACCCATGCATGAGAGTTGGTATCCTTTAATGTTATCACTCCGCCCTCTACAGCAGGCTGATCGGATTGGGTTATTACATAGCCCTCGACATATCTGGCAGGAATCCCCTGCGCACGAAGCAGTACTGCTGCCGCAGAAGCATAATGGGTACAATACCCCTGTTTATTTTCCGTAAGAAAATAATCGACGAAATCCTTCCCACGTGGCAGTTTGCCCGGCTTAAGGGTATACGTAGTATTTTCTTTCAAATATTGCCTGACCACCTCAATATAATTGCTCGGTGTTCCAGCCTCTCGGTACAGCTCGTCGCTCAATGCCTTGATCTCATTGAGACCCTTGGGCAGGCGGGTATATACCTCATGGACATACGCACTGTACTGCTGCTCCCATTGGCTGTATTGCTCCCATTGGCTGCTCATCCCCTCGCAGGTTGCGGCGACGATATCCGCCTGTATGGAATTCATCGTACAGACATGATAGTCATACCGCACCGGTACAGTGTTTCCCGACGGACGGATATACAAATCCTTTTCATAGCCTACCCCCCGACCGTCGGCGTCCTGTGGCAATAGCATCGCGCCGTAGGGCGAAAAAACGAATTCGGAAGACGGCAGCAGGCTTTGCAGCTGAATATGATTTTTGTAAACTGCAAATTGATAGGTATCGTTAAGTTTTGCATCATGATACAACTGGGCGTATATCGGTGTGATAAATAGCGGACTGACGTTTTCTCTGATAAGCTCTGCAAATAAGTGCTGGTAGGGCCGAAAAATATCCTGAGGAAGATCCTCCCAGCTCTTTCCAGTGTATTCTGCACCAACATAGGCGCGCAGAAACATCGGTTCAAAATGGTCCATTTCCACTTCCATCACTGGGACACCGTTGAACTTCAGCTCATCGGTTTGTCCCAACTTACCACCGTTGATTCCTCCCATCGCACGTAAATTGTCACCTTCACCAAAATCGAACTGCATGGTACGCAGCATGGTACGTAAATCGTCGACGGCTTGTGGCCTCTGATAATTCGACTTTGGAACCAAAACTATCGTCAGGAAAAAAATCGCCACCGTAAAAACGATTAGGATCAGTCCCGCGACGGTTTTCGTTTCCTCTTTAAAGCGGCTATTGGAAAGAATATACTGATCCCGCTTTCCTTCTACTCCGGCAAAATCGCTCTTATGGGCTGCCTTGACCGTCCGCGCTACGTGACGCAGATCGGACAACCGCATAGCAAAGGTGCCGGTCCAGCAGGCGACCAACATGATAAAAGCAAAGTAATTGGGTACAATGCCAAAAAGCAAGCCTACGATGACGAGCGGCGCCGTCACTAACAATAACGCGATAAAGCTCGTGCGCTGTACAACAAAAAATGATACCAACCCTGCAATGAGGAATAATGCAAATATAAAAAATAACGTAGTATAAAATCCGGCAAGGTTTTGCAAATCCACCGGTATATCGTAGGTTCCAATGTTATACTGCATTTCCTGGTTGATCCCACTAATAACGCCGTTGGCAATAAAATAGAATCCTTTTCTTAGAGGCGAGATAAACAGGATACAAAGAACCGCATAACAGCCTGCCAGGATTCCCAACGGCAGCTTGACAGAGGGAAGGTAATGAAAAATCATGACAAATACGATAGAAAAAAACACAGCTCCCAAAGTAACTACCACACCGGAATAGGCAAACGAAAAAAAGCTGATAAAAGAAAACGCTACTCCCAGCACGCCAAGCAGAACCAGGATGATATGCTCGGCAATTTGGGGTACCTCACGATTATGCTTCGTCTTGATCTGAACCACATCGCTAAAAACCACGCCGCTGCCTTGCCTGTTAGCCATGAACTCCCCCCCCTAAATCAACCGTACTGAGCACCTCTTCAAAATTTGACGCACACATACGTACCACCTGGTAATGCTCTTCTTCCAACCGGGTGAGATATCCCTCTGTTTGAGCTGACATCTGTTCCTTGCTGACATATAGCACCGATGTAGCTTGGCTGCGCCGCTTGGAGGGCAAATGCCCAAACATCTCATCGTTAAGGCACGCGGTTATATAATATGTGTGTGCCGCCGTTTTTTGATGTTGTAACGCATGATGACATTGCAAACAAGCGTCGGTCTGGTACGCCCTCATCCGTAAAATACTTCGCATGGTTTCGAACAGGTCCTCCGGAGATTGGATATCTACCTGGTGAAAAAATTGTTCCTCCCAATGATACCATTCAAAAACATGCTGGATTTTCTGCGAAATCAACGCGTAAGAAATGGATATCGCAGTTTCCAGCAGCACCTCCACCCTTTGATTGACCTGAGAAAAATCCGATACATCCTTTACGCTATCCACCGCCATATCCAACACGATAACGATTTTGGTGCTCAGCGGAAGGCTAAATTCCTTGACCATCAGATCATCCCTCTTGCTTGAGAGTTTCCAATGGATACTGCGCAGCTTATCCCCCGCATGATAGCTGCGAATATCGAACACCTCTGAAACGTCGTCCCCACTTTTCCTGGACGAATACAAATCGCTGTCTGTTTCAGAGCCCATGTCCGGTTTCAAATCGGCTTCCAAGGGGTAGATTTTCGGCATGACTGCAATCTGTAACTCTTTTCGAGGCTTTGTGCCCAAACAAAACAAGCCGCCGTAATCATAAAAACGCACCTTATCCAATCGTACGAACAGGTTTCCACAGTATTCGGAAAAAAACGCCGCACGTACAACGGTAAGGTTTCGAGCGCTTACAGCCAAAACAAATGTTTTCTTTTCCTGCTGTCCGGAAAAATGGTTGAAACAGGTAAGATCCGCTTCCACCCTCGATATCGGTAAAATCCAACGATTGTCGAAGCGCAACTCGATCGCAACTTCCTCCCCTTTATTGACAGACGTGAATGCGCTTGCCAAATCAACCCGCACCCCTCTTTTCACCAAAACAAGCAGAATAAACAGGCATACGGGAAGCGCTAGAACAAAAACCAAAGTGAGAAAGGAGAGATAATCCTTGTACATCACGTAAAAACAAATACAGACGACAACAATTGCAATATAGAGAATTCTGCGCAGGCTCATGGGACTGATTCACCTTTCCATAACGTTTCGCCCTATTGAATTTTGGGAAAGCTTACTTCCCGCTGCACCTCAGCCACAATATCCTCGCTTCTGACATTGTTGACCTTACCCTTTGTATTCAGCACCAAACGATGCGCCATAACATCGCTCGCAATATTGGCCACATCCTCCGGAACCACATAATCGCGTCCATTGAGATAAGCGCACGCCTTTGAAAGCTTAGTCAGAGCAATTCCGCCACGTGTGCTGACACCCAACTCGACAAAGGGGTGTGTACGTGTTTTCGCCACCAGCTTGACAATATAGGTATAAATGGCATCGCTCATATAAATATCGACGACTTCCTGCTGCATTTTCAGAATGTCCTCCATAGTGGCAACCTGCTGTACCCGCTCCAGTATATGGCTTCCTTGCATTGCCTTGAGAATGTTATACTCGCTGATCATATCCGGATACCCCATTTGCAGCCTTACCATAAACCGGTCCAGCTGGGACTCGGGCAGCATCTGTGTTCCCACATAGCCAATCGGGTTTTGCGTCGCAATCACCGTGTATGGGCGCGGCAACTGATGCGTTACACCGTCTACAGTAATTTTTCCCTCCTCCATGACCTCCAGCAATGCAGACTGCGTTTTGGAGGATGTCCGGTTGATTTCATCCGCCAAAAACAGGTTACACATCGCAGCGCCGGGCTTAAACTCAAACGTACCCGTCTGCTTATTGTACACTGAAAAACCAGTCACGTCGGTCGGCATGACGTCCGGCGTAAACTGCAATCTTTTGTGGTCAAGCGCCATTGCCTTGGAAAATGCCAGCGCGAGCGTTGTTTTTCCCACACCCGGGATATCCTCGATCAGAATATGCCCGTTTGCGAGTATCACCATCAAGACCTTTTTGACTACCTCATCTTTGCCAATAACTGCTTTCTGCACTTCCTTCAGAATGTCCAGAGCCTGTAACGCTGTTTTGGAGACAGGCATACCGGCATCCAACTGTTTCTCTATCATTATCCCCCACGTCCCTTCTGGTACTTTTACAGTATAGTCAATAATAACATATTTTCAGTGATTTATCAATCCTCTTCGGACGATTTGTTTAATTTTATTGAATCGATTTTAAATACTTTTCTCTTTTGTTGCGAGGATCAAAAGAAAGCCGCATAAGATGTGGATGAAGAAACTTCCCTTTTTCCACACCATGCGGCTTTTCGTAAACTATATACTTTCTTTTTATCAATCGCGTACAATGGTGTACTTCACGCCCTGTGGCGCCTGCACCTCAATCTTGCCGCTTTGATCCGCGTAGACCTCAATCTCTCCTTTTGGGTGTGGCAGTCTGACATGAATAAACTGCAAATCGCCAAGCTGCGGATGGACCTCGATTTCCTCAAAACCCATCTTTGCCGGACGCACACCCGCAATCCCGGTACATAGATAGTAATAAGGATGCGCACCCCAGGCATGACAATCAGAACGTGTGTACTCCGAAAAAGTTTCAGGCGTTGTATGGAATCCCATATCCAATAAGCCATACCATTTTTCCAGTTGTTTCATCGCCAAATCCGGACGTCCAATAGCTGCGTAGGAGGACAGCTGGTAATGGGAGAAAAACATACTCGGCCTGTTATGGGCAAAAGACAGATCCGACGCCAGCGTCTTCGCTACCTTTGCCAGCATTTCGTCATCCAGCAATTGGGTAAGGACAGCAAGATTCAGGCTGTGTTCGGAATAAATGCTGTGTGCGTAGTCATCGGCATAAGCGTTCTTTTCATGGTCCCAGAACACCTTATCCACCTGACGCATGAGAGAACGGGACATGTCATCGGCGCGCTGCGCCAAAAGAGGTTCTCCGACGTATTCCTCCAACTGCATCAGATAACGCAGCGAAAGTACCGCCACCAAATTATACGGACAATTGACCATCCGCCCGTTATCCTCAGGAATGCCTGCGGAATAGCCGCTACTGCCGTCATCGATGTAATTCCAGCCCTCCGGGTTGACGACAAGGCCGTTTTCGTCGCGCTGGGCCAACAAGCTGTCCATGATGAACCGCACACTGGGCATCAACGAACGGATAAATTCTTTTTCGCCACGCCAGAGCGCATAATCATACACCATACCAACCCACCAGAAATTGAACGATGGAATCAGTTTTCCTCCCGTCTGCGGGTAAGCACAATTGAGCAGATGCGTAGAGTTAGAATGCACCGATCCACGGAAAATCTCTACCGCCTTACGCATCAGTTCGCTGTTGGAAAACGCTGTATATGCCACCAGCGCCTGCGTCCTTGTATCGCCCAGATACATGAGTTGCTCGTAGAAGGGGCAGTCCATAAAGGTCTCATGCGTACACATCTGCACCGACCTCAGTAGAACGGGAACCAGCGCATTCATCCGCTGATCGCTCGACTCCAGCAGTAAATCGCCACGTTGCCAGTCGAAACGCGTTTCCTCTAGCGTAAGGCCTTCCAGTGTCACCGGCTGATCGCCCGTTGTCACTTCCAGCAGAGCGTATTTACCCGCATGCCACCAAAGCGTGTCAAACACGCGTCCTTCCCCTCCGTCAGGGAGGAAGACGTCGCTCTCGCTGTTAAACCACCGCTTACCTTCTATGTCGCTGCGGACGCCCTTCTGATTATGCTTGTCGTACAGTCCTTCCTGCCAGCCCAGGCGGATCTGCGCACCCTTGCCGCCGCTGACCCGCAGGTACGGATACACACAGTTATAGTCGTTTAAATCAAAGAGTACACGCACCGTTTCGCCCGCACCAACGGTCACGGCCTTTTCACCGTCCAGCATCGCCTGGAAAGCATCTGCCATACTGGTACAATTCGCCGCCGCGGAAAAGCTATCGTTTTCACCATGATCGGCAAGACGGACTGTTACGTGATCAACCCATCCTTGATAGGCAGCAGGCAGACGTCCCGGCACCAGCACGCGTACCTTTTCGCGGAAATCGTAGTTACAGGTTTCATACCCTTGCTCAACCGCCTCTGCCGGCTGCCATTGTGCCGTACAGGACGTGCTGTTCCAATCCCACAGATATTTTGTTCCATCGATGACAAGCTTGGCGCCAGTGCCGACGCCGAAGGCCTGTACCGCGTCAACAAAACCGTACCCCGGCAAGCGGATACACTCCCAAGGTGCGATCCCGGTTGCCATCCGCTGCATATGTTTCTTCTCCTGCGGAGAGAACAAAAACGCGGGATAGATCCCCATCTGCGCCCAGGGACGCAACGCGCCGAAATACCATACCCGTGCGGTGATTACATGTTCGCCCTCGGACAAATCTGCCTCGTAGGTCTCGTAATACCAGTTATCCATATCGCCACGCTCGCTACCGCGCCCCGCTAATTCCCCGTCGATATACAGCTCGTAACGCTCGTCAGCCGTCACATGGAAGCGTACCCGCTCCGCCTGTGGCATTTCAAAGCGCAGGCGGAAAGCATAGACAGCGCTCTCCTGTCCGCTCCCCGGGACCGTAACGAAACTCGCGTCCCACAATTTGCGGATCGCCCATGGGATACTCGTATCGCCAGGATCAATCTGATAGGGCTTTTCCTTTAGTACAATTCTTTCTGCTCTCATTCTCCTCTATCCTTTCCTCAATTCATGTGGTTTCCCATCATAACAGAGGGCATGTCGCCATGGAGTCGAAACCCTTGTTAATCTGGAACCCTTGTGTTTTCCTGTTCTTCTATGTATCAGCCGCCGATACAGCGGCAAAACACTTGGCTCGGACGCATCAGTCCACTTGTATCTGCTGTCCCAAATGGAAGGCGTATAGGATACAACCGGAAATTGCGCCCAAACTTTCCTCCACAGCCTTGCGATACAGCCGAAGCTGGGGCGCATACCGCAAGGCCAGCTCTTGTACGGAGGACACCACGTCCGTTTTATAATCAACGATATACCGCTTCCCATCCTCCTCGAATACGCAGTCGGCGATACCTTGGATGAAAATTTCCGCACCATCCGCACCACCGCAAGTTTCCTGCCCCTGCGCCCGCAAATATTGCTCCGCCGGAATCCGCGTCAGAAATTTAAATTCACGATAGACGCATTGAGCAGAGAGGATCCGGTTTGCCAAAGGACTTTCAAAAAAACGTATGAGGCGAGGCACGCTGATATGCTCCGCCTCCTGCTTTGACAGCAGCTGCATCTCCTTTAAACGGTCCACCTCCGCCTCTACATCTTTCGCTGCACGGACATAATCAGCAAATTGCATGAAGTGGTGCACAGCGTTGCCCGCGTCAGTCGCAGTAAAGCGATCCTCTCGTGAAAACGTCGGACGCGTCAGTGTCCCCGTATGCGCACCGCCAACCAACTCCGTTACAGCCAACTTCGCCGGAATCCGCACTTGCGTCTCAAACGGGTAGCGGTAGGACGCCGCCGCCCTAACCTGCCGAACCAAATTCTCCTGTGGCAACGGACGCGCTTCCTCCTGCGGTTGCTCCGTCGCCCGAGCTATGATCTCGCTTGGCTCTATAAACCGCAATGTAAACGGCGCGCCCGGCACCGCGGATGAACAGGCCATCCATAGCCAGTCGGCGTAAGACGACGCTCCGCTCACCCCCATCGGGTCGATACTGCCGTCCTCCCCCACATACAGGGAAAGCCGCTGCATTTTTTCCTCTGGCTTAGCTTCACTGGCAACAAGGATCAGTTTTTCCTGTGCGCGGGTCAATGCTACATATAGCACCCGCATCTCCTCGCTCAGTTGTTTTTGCCGTGCACTGCAAGCGATGGCCTGTCGGGGCAGTGTACTGAATTTCTTCAAATTCTCCCGCTCCACCCGCCGCAGCCCGATCCCAAGCGCATCATCCAACAGGACATCGCTTTTCTGTACGTCGTCAAGGTTGAATCGTTTAGAACAGTCCGGAAGGAAAACGATCGGAAATTCCAGCCCCTTTGAATGATGAATACTCATGATTTTGACCACGTCAGCGGTTTCAGAAACAATATTGACCCCTTTTAGGTCGCCTCCCTGTTCCATGACACTGTCAAGGTAACGGACAAATCCACTGAGTCCGCTGCTGCCTCTTCCAGCGAAGGAAGCAGCGTAATCCAGAAGCAGACGCAGATTCGCACGGATCTGTTCACTCCCCCATGGACTCCAAGCCTGCATAACCGGCAAAAAATCTGTCTCGTCGTAAATTTCTCGAATCAAGGCCTCCACGCTGTTCCGAACAGCAAACGTACGCAGCTTCCGGAGGACGCACAGAAAGTCCGACGCCTTGGCATCTCCCAGTCGTGACGCCTCTTCTACGCAAAGATACATCGGCTTATCCCGCCCCAGCAGACGGATGCGTGCCAGCTCGTCGTCGTTAAACAGGAACATCGGAGACGCCATCACCGAAACGAAAGCCGCATCGGAAAGCGGATTGTCAAGGATACGCAGCAGATTCAGCATAATCCGGACCTCTACTGCGGAAAAGTAGCCTTGATCCGTATCTGACCAAACCCCGACGCCGGCCTGCGTTAGCGCGTCGACATACAACTCCGCCCTGCCTCGTACGCTGCGCAACAAGATACAGAAATCGGACGGGCGGCAAGGTCGCAGCGTCCCTCCTATACGATCAGCCACAGGATATCCCTCCCGCAGCATCCGTACAATTTCCTGGGCGACATAAACCGCCTGAGCCTGGGAAGCCGTCATCTCCTGTCCCGAAGCCGGCCAACGAATAACGTCAATGGAGCAGATGCGGTCTGGCGCTTGTGGATACTGCGCTGCCGGGATCAGCTGTTCTTCCTCACCGTAAACCAATTCGCCGGTTCTTGGGCTCATAATCCGGCCAAACAAGAAATTGACAAAGTCCGTTACTTCTTCGCGGCTTCTAAAATTTTCGCCAAGTACAATTTTTACCTGTTTACCCGGCGTCCCAAAGGGCTGAAAACGCGCTTTCTTATCTAAAAAAAGCTGTGGATTGGCGTTACGGAAACGGTAAATACTTTGCTTAACATCTCCGACGATAAACAGATTTTCTTCGTCACGCGACAAAAGGGTAAACAGCATGTCCTGTACAGCGTTGATATCCTGGTATTCATCGATGAATATCGCGTCATAGCCTGCAGACAACTCCCTGCACAGCGGCGTCCGGGCGATTTCACCGTCTTCCAGCTCTACAGAGGTCAGCTGAATGGCAAAATGGACAATATCAGAAAAATGGAACAGCGCCCGCTCCTTTTTGATGTCATACAGCGCTTGCTCATAGCGCCGCGCAAGGCGGATCAACGTATCCAGTACCGGCAGCAACGCCTGCCTGTCTGTTTCATAGTCATCCATATCGGAACAGACAATCTCCCGCATCTGCTCCACCTGAATGACGAAAGCGTCGCGTGCATCTTTGACCGTCTGCTGGGCGGTAGGATCAGAAGCTTTCCGCACGATTCCCAGTCTTCCTTTTTCAAATCCGTTAAGGACCTGCCGAACGCCGTCAAGATCGTGGGAGGCGGCGCTTACCCTATCCGCAAAAGTGCGGTATTCCAGCATCAGCGGCAGATACGCCTTTTCCAGCTTATCATCCCCCTGACAAGCTTTACATGCAAGATCTGCCAAGGACTGCAACTGCCGCGCCCGCTGAGAAAGCTCGTCCTCCAACGCGGCGCGCCATCCATCCGCCAACCCTTCCTGTTTGTAACGCTGTAGCTGCTCCCGGTACCACTTTTCCGGAAAAGCCATCGCCCGCGTAAACTCAAACAACCTGTCAACAAGGCTGATCAACGCCTGGTCGCTACGGAAGCAAAAAAAGTCATAAAGGAGATCCATCTCCTCCGCATGCGACGCATAAAACTCTTCCAGCACACTGTCCATTGCCTCTTTTTTCATGACCTGCATATCCGCATCGTCTGCAAGGCGAAAGTCGGGCGGGATGTCAAGCAAGTGGAAATATGTACGGGCCAGATCTAGACAGTAAGAATCAATGGTGCATATTTTGGCCTGGTATAAAAGAATCTGCTGCCGCTGAAGCTCCCGGTTATCCGGCTGTAAAGCCAGCTGAACGGCAATGCTGTCCAGAATTTTTTTCTTCATGGAAGTCGCTGCCGCATTCGTGAAGGTAACGATCAAAAGCCGGTCTGCCGACACCTCCCCATGGAGGATCATCTGCGTCACACGCTCCACCAAAACAGTGGTTTTTCCGCTGCCCGCTGCCGCTGAAACCAGTACGGAACATCCCCGCGTTTCAATCGCCTGTCGCTGCGCCTGCGTCCAATTTTTGCTCATTCCGCACCTCCCAGCCACACCTGTTTCTGCTCCTCGGTAAGCTTGCCAATCTCGCGACACGGTTTCTGCACGCCGGTAGTGATATCGCACACATCACGGTAATCGCAATAGGCACACGGGTCATAACCCAATCCGCTGACCGGCCGCGCCTCAATCTCTCCCGACAGCAGCGACCGCGCCATTTCTTCGAGCAACTGATCGGTGTAGCCCTTCAGCCTACCAAGCGACTGTAAATCCATCAAGCGGGATGCCTTGGTATAACTGCCGTCCGGCATTTGCTCACAGGGGATGAAAACTCCTTTCAAATCCTGTTCCATCGCCCGCAGTGACGTTTCGTCATCCAGAAGGATACCACTCATCCTGTACTGTGCATGTCGCGCCGACTCTACCGCGTCTGCATCCGCGTCTCGTTCCAGTGACGGTGACGTATCGTTGGCGCGGAAGTAAAGGATTCCAGCCGGGATAACGCCGTCGTACTTGCCTCGTCCGTTCTTCCACGCCATCAGCAGATAGAGCATCATTTGCAGATTGAGGCCGTAATATAAATCGTCGAGCACAAATTCCTTGGCGCCGGATTTGTAATCAATGATACGCAGATAACGCTTTCCGGCTTTTTCATATGTGTCCACACGATCAATGACGCCGGCGACACGCAGTTCCGTCCCTTCGGAGGTTTTTATGTACAGCGGGCAAATGTCCGCCTCGTCGCTGATACGCAGCTCGCAATCCGACACGGCAAAGCTGCCAGCTTGAAATTCCTGCTGCAGCTGTACCAGAATCTGCGTCATCGTGCGGCTAAGGCGGCGAAACAGATACTGAAACCGCTGCGTCTTGTTCTCGGCGCCCGACATCATCTCCTTCAGATAACGCGACAGGCTGTCCCGTACCGCTTGATCCATCGCACTACGCGACATCCGCAAAAATTGATCCCTTGATGTTTGAGAAACCACATCATATAGACAGCGGTGGATGACGTTGCCCGATTCCAGCGGGCTCAACTGCGCTCGCGACATTGTACGCAGCCGCAGTCCATAACGCAGAAAATGCAGGTACTTGCAACGGTGAAAGCTTTCAATACTGCTGGGGGATATCCACAGGCTGCTGCCATATAGCTCCCGCGCCGTCCCCGGTTCCTTCAGACGATGCACCGGACGACGGGACGCACAATCTAGCCGCTCAACCCTGACGCGGTACGCAGGATCCTCCTTCAGAAACGCTCCTGCCGATTCGCTCAGAGCAGTCGGCCTATGCAGATGCTCTGCATAAAGTTGGTACGCCGTTTTTTTCCCGGCGACACGCTCCAACGGATCCGCCTGTTCCATACTGCACACCGGCAACGACAGCTGTTTTGCGATCTCATCAACCATCGGCGAAGGACTCAGCGCCTTGCCGCGTGCATCCTTCAGCGGATAGGACAGGAACAGAAGCTCTGACGCGGCTGTCGCTGCCTTATAGGCGATAAAACGTTCCTCATAAATCTGGTGAATGGAAGGGCGGCTCAGCGGTAGCCCGCTGTCAATCAACGTCTGGCGTTCTTTGTCTGTAAAAACGCCCTCCTGCGCCGGTACCAGCGGGAACTGCCGGTCATTTACTCCTATAAGGAATACCGCACGGGGCTGCCCCAGGCGGACACGCTCCGCACTGCCGAAAGTAACGGCGTCCAGTGTCTGTGGAGCATGCCCGAGATCCGAACAAGACAAGCCCATGCGAAGCAGGTCGGCATAACGTCTCAGTTCGATTCGAGTATCTCCCAGCGTCTGAGACAATACCGACAAAAGCTCCATCATGCTGTCCCAGACCTGCTTCTCCTGCCGGGCTGCTTCCACCTCTCCCACAGCAAGCTGCGTTTGATATGCCTGTTCCACGCGGCTGTCTATCCCATATTCTAAAAGCTGTTCATAGAGTCTTTGGGACATCTGCGTTCCACTCAATCCCGCTTTGCTGTCCTCGTGCAGCCGCAATAACGGCTCAGTCAGTGCGGCACGGGTGTCATTCAAGCGGCGCAACGCCTCATGTTCGTCTTCGCCGAATGTTTCGCTAAAGCCTGCCGGATTTGCAAAAAAAGGCTTTTCCCAAGCCTTTTTTCCGTTGATTCCCCACACAAAACAATACTGTTCCAACGCATAGACCTCTTCCTCCCCCACCGGAAGCAGGCCGCATTTCGCCATGCGAAAAATTGTTCCACTGTCCAAAGTGTCCGCCGCCTCCAGAAAGGACAACAGAAACACCGGCAGCGGCCAATGAGACATATCCTGCCGCTCGTCCATAAAGAGCGGGATCCCATACTGCTTTTCAAATACGGAACGCACAATTTCCCGGTAGGTCTCCATTTGCCGGGTGACGACGGCAATATCGCGATAACGAAAGCCCCGTTTCCGAACCAGAGTGCAAATCTCTGACGCCGCGCACGTCACCTCCTGGTAAATATCCTGCGCCTCCCAGAGGCTAACGTCGCGCACCGGTTGCATCTCTGTTTCCGGCTCCTTTCGGCCAAACAGGCCACGCGATAAATAGTCAAGCGCCGGGTTGCAGAATCGCGGCAGCCTTTCCTGCGCGCTCCCCAACGGTAACCGAATATGTTCCCCTACCCGCACTTGCGCCCTTGTCGCTGCACGCACCAACGCCTTTGCGGTTTCAAATACACTCTCAAAAAGTGGACTGCATTGTCCCTGCAGGGGCAATACATCGATACACAGCGAAACATACATCTCATCGCATTGCTCCATTAATGCTTGGAGCATCGCGAGCTGGACGGCGGTCAGTCCCTTAAATTCGTCGATATAGATGGTATAACCCGCAAACATATCGGATCCGCGCAGCAATTCGAGTGCACGGGTAAGATCCTCGGATGCATCGGCATATCTCTCGTGTAGCAATGCGTCATATAAGGTGAATATCAACTGAATGTCTTGTGTTTTTTCTTTCAAGCTACCCGATAGGCCTGTGGTCTTCTCCTCCAGCGTCTGGGGCGTTATCCCTGCGTGGCGCAGTTCTTCCGCGACACTGCACATCGTCTGAACAAAACCAGCCCGTCCTGCCTGGCGGCTGTAAATCGTCAACTGCTCCCGTGCTTGTTCGACTGCGAGTTCCATAACAGCATGTTTGGCAGCGTCAGTGATATAGTCGGCGCAAAGCCCGCCGTAGCGGCGAAAAATAGCGTTACAAAGACGAGTGAAGCTGTATACTTCGGCCTTTTTGCTGCCTTGCGGGCCTACTTGAAGTAGGATGTCCTTTTCCGCCTCATAAGAAAACTGCTCCGGAACGATCAGCATCACCCGAGGCGATACGGCAGGGGCGCCCAGCTGCTCTTGAATGCGCTGACGGATATACGCCGACTTTCCACTACCGGAAAGACCGTAGATAAAATGCAGCATTGCCCGCCCCTCCCTTCAAAACTATACTCCCCATTGTAGCGCGTTTCGTGAGGGCTGTCAACCGGGAGTTTCCGGCAGGGCACGCTTAACAAATCGGCTGAAAAATCCCACTCAGCCCAACACGGTAATATCTGCACAGCTCCTGTAACTGCGCCATTCCCAAGTTATCTAAGCATCCCTGTTCCACACTGGCCAAAAGCAGCGGCGAAATCCGTGTCTCCGCCGCCACTTCTTCCAGCGATTTTCCCCGACGTTCCCGTAAAAGGCGCAGATTTCGGCTCATAATCTTCAACTCATCCGCAGACTGCTGATCCTGATGCATCATATGGTTCACCTTCCTCTTTTCAATCCGGCTACAGCTTGGGAAACCGTCTGTGATATCCGAATACCGCGCATAGCCTGACAGAAACAGTTTACCCCGTCTCCCTTATAAAAACAAGACGCAATGCATGAACAACTGTCCTGACCGCTCCACTTGCTATCCCCAAACGATCTCATTTTGCTGGTCATAGCAGGTTTTTAATGAAACAGATGGTCGAAAAAATCGCCGACTGTTTGTGCGATTTCCACAATCTTAAATTTTACCTCGTATTGTACGGGCTTTTCAATAATTTCTTCCTGCTCCGGGGTGAACACCTCTTCTTTGTCCTCCGCAGCAGGCAAACAAAGTGGAGGATAAAGCACGCACCACCAATTCTTTCCTTTTGCCTCACCGATGGTGATCCGTACGGCGTCGTAATTTCCGGCGGGCATAACAAAATCATCGTATTCACGGGTATCGAAAAACATCCGAACATGTTCCACTTGGACAGGATAATCGTATCCTTGGGCATAAACCTCTTCTTGGGCCACCCTTCGAATTTCATCCAGCTGTTGATCAACGCATTCCTGCGCTCCAGCCAGCGAATCCACATCGTAAAATAAATCTTCACTGCATGCTAACACGCGATCCCGTACCCGCAGCTTTAGCTCCTGATCCTCCTGAGAATCGGAATTGGCCAGGATATGCAGACGAAGTACATTCTGACGAATATCATAGCACCCCTGCGCGTAGGCCGCCACGCCTGAAATGCATATGGCAAGCAGCATGCCGACAAGCAATGCTGTTTCCAATTTCTTTCTGATCCGTTGTGTCATTTGCTACCATTCCTTTCGCTGTCCAAACCTTTGTTGTCAAAAGGATTGACAGAAAAACTCGGCAATATACAAAGCTGTAAAAAACAGTTGAAATGATCCAGCTCGGATGATACAATGAAAACAACAAAGTGAAAGAGAGGGATTCCTAATGGCAATTATGCGTTGTGACGTCATGTCGCAAACGATGCAGATGACCACATCCTGCGTCGTTGTCAACCCCGTAGACCGTTTACAGTCTTCCCCCCGAAAGGTACTCTACCTTCTGCACGGACTCAGTGATAACTGCAGCGCTTGGCTGAATAATACCAACATCGCAGTTTTGGCAGAGCGTTATCAATTTTGTATCGTCATGCCGGAAGTTCAGCGCAGTTTTTACATGGACATGAAGTTTGGTCTGCCTTACTATACCTATGTCTCCCAGGAGCTTCCTGCGCTTTGTGCAAATCTGTTTGGTTTTTCACAACAACGGGAAGATAATTATGTCGCCGGACTGTCGATGGGCGGTTACGGCGCGCTCAAGATCGGTATGGCGAATCCTGACCGTTTTGCTGCTTGCGCCGGGTTCTCCTCCGCAGCCGATCTCAACGCCCGTGCCGAAGACGACGCGCTCAGCCGCGGTGGCGAAATGCAGGCCATTTTCGGCCGTACGACTCATGTGCTGGACGAAGAAAACGACCTGTTCGCACTCTCGTCCAAGCTCTCCGCTTTATCCGCCGCACAACAGCCCGATATTTATGTAACCTGTGGTACCGAAGATTTCCTATATAATGAGAACCAAAAATTACGCCGCCATATGGAAGCACTCCCGCTCAACTACACTTATGAAGAGTGGACGGGCGGTCACGAATGGTTTTTCTGGCAGGAAAGCGTCCGCCGCTTTGTTGAAAAATATATGGCAGGATAAACGCATCATTTGCCTTTCCCCGGCAACAGTGGTATAATGATACGGCTGGTGTACAAACGCCGCACTGGAATATCAAAAATGGGAGAGGTTACTCATGGGGGAACTACTGGAAGCATTGATGGTTATCAGTTTCGGCATTTCATGGCCTACGTCTATCGTAAAATCCTATACAGCACGGACGGCAAAAGGTAAAAGCCTGATTTTCCTGTGCTTTATCCTGTTTGGTTACGCCTGTGGCATTGCTGCGAAAATCGTTACGGGTAGCATTACCTATGTTTTTGTCTTTTACATTCTCAACTTTGTCATGGTGTTCTGTGATCTACTGCTCTATTTTCGTAACCGGCGTCTGGACCGGGAGGTGGCAAAGACAGATGCTTAACATGTCTCTAAAATGTTAAGAGCCGTTGGATTATCATCCAACGGCTCTTTATTTTTGTACTGGACTACGGCTGTTCCCCGTAAATTTTCACTTAACCCCAAACTGCTCGTTCATGGCATCGACCAGCTTATCGATCCCAACCGCCTTTAGCTCCTGATTGACCCTGTCCATCTCCGCTTCGATGTCATCTCGTGTCCAGATGTCGTAGTTATCTTTGTAAATTTTGTAAATGTCGGTGATGATGTCCTCATAGCCGGTCGGATCAAAGTTCTTGCCTAGATACGGAGACGATTTCACCTTGTCTTTGAAATAGTTCTTTCGATCTGTTGCACGATCGACAACAATTGTTTCATTTGCTGTGGGAGATACGCTTCCATACAGCCCTAGCCAGTATTGATTTTGTGTTGAACCGGGGACGCTACCGTCCATTGTTTTAGCCACACCATCCTCCAACTTGAAGTCGACACCTTCCTCACCATACACGAGAATGTTGGCTAACTCGTTATCCGTATGGACAAGAGATAGCAATTGAAACGCCTCGTCCTTATGCTCCGACTTTGTTGGGATACCTGTAGTTGCGGTCAACAGGGAGTGTATATATATGGGTTCAATTTGATAGGTAAATGTTTCTGTCCCAACACCTTTAGAAGTAATATATTCAGCATCACCTGCTGCATACATAAAGAAATTCCCGTTGTTTAAAAACTTTTCCTGTTCTTCATAATCTATACCTCCGCCCCAGACTGGCACCTCGTAATTCATATATCCTTTTTGATAATAATCGTGATAACATGTCAGAAAATCCCGATAAGGAGCGTAATCAAATGGATTATGAGCTCCCTTTCCATCATGGGACAACAGCAGCCCATAATATGGAAAATCGCAATCAACATAAGGATAGCCGTACTCTATGAAACCGATACTCATCAAAAGATGACTAAAATCCTCACTAATAGGAATCTTTTCCAAGAAAGGTCTTAACTCCGCGATATCTCCGGAAAACTCCTCTAATTCTTTTTCGTTAATATATTTTTTATTAAATACTAATTGCATGTTATCCGCTTCCACATCTGCGTTTGGTATAGTATAAATTCGATCGTCCATTTTGACAGATTCCCATTGTTTTGGATCAAACATCTCATACAGTTTCTTCCCGTCAGAGGTGGAGAGATAATCTTCTAGCGAGGTAAAATATCCTTTTTTTATTCGGCTATATGTATAGTCTATTGGAGAACCGTAGCTATTTGTTCCACTAAATACAACATCAAAAGCTCCGTTTTCTTGTTCATATACATCCAATTCATCTTGATAATTTGCAAAGTTCAAAGGGACGAACTTAACCGCAAAATCATACCCTTTCTTACTTAAAGTTTTATTAAATTGGGTAAGAGCATCTTGACTGATGTGATAAATATCTGGAACCGCCCATGTCAGTACATTTTCAGAGATCTTCACGTCGGAACCACCTTGTGAACTTCCAGGCCCATGAGTACAACCGGTTAACAGAAAAAGTATTGTCGCCATAATCATTGGCAGCACTCGTTTTTTTAAGTTTTTCACTGCTTATTACACCTCATTTGGATAAAGAAGTGGTATCTTCCTGTCAAATTTACCATCATAGAAATCTTGCTTTGACAAATACCCATCGCAGAATTCATCCTTTTCTGGATCGGTATAGAATATATACACTTTGTCTTTGATCATAGCACTGATACCAAACGATTCCTCGTCATTAAAGTACAGCAATTTTCCTATGTTGCTGATCTCTTTCGTCTTTGTATCAAACAGCCTCCATTGTTGCCCATTATCTATATCTATCGAATAGATCAGATTATTGCCATCCACAAAAAAGGAGGGGCGGAGGTTTGTATCCTGAAAGATTGCCTCCTTCGTTCCATCTGTCAATTTGACCTGAACAACCTGTTCGCCTTCTTTAGTGCGTTCGATGAGATATGCATACACGCCATCAAACGCAAGAAAGGAAAGGTTGTTTCCTCCCACTAACTTTGTTTCGCTTTTTGTTGCAGGATCGTAACTATACAGCTCAACAAAAAAATGATTTTGCTCATCAACAGTTTCATCCTCATTTGTCTTGATATCTAAATAAGTATAGATATAATAAAATTCCCCCTTATATTCATGCGCCTGCCATATCGATGGATTATACCCTTCTTTTGTCGGAATATATGTGACTTCATAGGTACTCAGATTAATGGCGGCCATGCCGACGATTGGCTTCTCCAGTTCAACATTTGGGGAATCCGGATCGTTTTGCGTTATATATGGGACCAGAAGGTATTCGTCTACATAGGTCACGTTTTCAATAAACTCAACATTTTCCAATTCAGCAATACGTTTACGGTTAGCCCCGTTTACGTCTGCCTGATAAATTTCTTTATTGAAAATTCCTCCGCTATCTGTCTGTGAAATAAAATATAACTGTCCCCTGTAAATGCCGTACCCGTCCATACAAATTCCATCGATTGCAGCGTTACAGGTGGGCTGAGGACTGTTCACTGCCGAACCAGTATGTGGACAATTTGGTTTATCACATAACACAATATCTTTCCCGCTTTTCGCGTCAATGAAATGCAGCAAGCCATTTTTTTCAAATAAAATTCCGTCTTTATGAAAGGTCTGATGAAAAACTGGTACGACTTTTTCATTTGGAGACAAAGGCTTTTGAGACTTCAAGTAAAAAAAGGACATCAAGGCAAGTATGATTGCAGTTCCTGCAACAATTCCAGCCACAAGTCGAAATCGTTTTTGATGTTGTATCATATCATACCACCTCTTCCAAAACGAAAAATATGCAGTAATCAGAGGTGAATCGAATCACCTCTGATTATTCGTTAAACGCTACTTGCTACCATCATGAGACGTGACAGCTGTCCATGTTTGACCAGAACGAGATACATGATGATGTGCGGAAATACTCAAACTGACCCAACCGTTATTAGATGATTATCCAGCCCATTGGAATCATCCATCACATTTTAAAAATTTAATTCTCTCTATTTCATCATTAAATTTACAATTAAATCTATGATTACCTAAATAATAATATTTTTCTTTCTATATGTCAATATTATTTTTTCATAAATATAATTATTCGACTGATTTCTGACTAAACGAACGCAGCCCTCGGTTACAAACCGAGAGCTGCGTTCGTTCATCTTATACAAGTCTCTACTTTATCCCAAACTGCTCGTTCATGGCATCGACCAGCTTATCGATCCCAACCGCCTTTAGCTCCTGATTAACCCTGTCCATCTCCGCTTCGATGTCGTCAGCTTTCTAGATGTCATAGTTCTCTTCATAGATTTTATATATGTCGGTGATGATGTCCTCATAGCCGGTCGTATCAAAGTTCTTGCCGAGATAAGGGGAGGCTACCACCTTGTCTTTGTAATAATTAAGTTTGTCTGTTTTTCGATCTACAATGATAGTTTCTGCGGCTGTCGGTGAAACATTCTCATAAATTCCAAGACACATCGATCTATTAGCATCCTTAAGACCTTCACCATCAATTGGATGTACTACTCCGTCCTCCAACTTATAATCCACACCCTCTATCCCATAGATAAGAAGATTGGCCAGTTCGTTATCGGTATGAACAAGGGACAAAAGCTCGAACGCTTCATCTTTATGCTCTGATTTTGCAGCAATACCAACCGTACCAGCAACACGGGAACGCAAATACGGTGTCGTCTCGACAGTAATGACATCTGTTCCAACGGTTTCAGGATTATACGCGCCTCCCACACCGATACAGACTAAAAAATTTCCGGTTTCTAAAAACTTCTCATTGACGGCTGTTGAGATTGTATTCCCCTTCCAGGAAAGCTCATAATTGACATACCCGGCTTTGTAATATTCATTGAAAACAGTCAGGTACTCCCTAAAGTTATCCAGTTCAAAAGGATTATATGCACCCGTTCCATCATGGGGCAACATCAGTCCATCAATAAAATCACTAGCGATTAAATTGCTGAATTCAAAATTATAACCGCCATAAACAATATGGGTAAAATCCTCCTGAACAGGTGCTTTTTCCATAAGTGATTTCAAATCAGCGATATTTCCATTAAATCCTTCCACATCCTGTTCAGATACATATTTTTTATTGAATACAAAAGTTGATCCGATATCTCGTGCGTCGCCATTTGGGACGGAATAAATTGTTCCGTCCACCTTGACTGCATCCCACAACTGCGGATCAAAAATATCATACAGTTCTTTCCCATGCGGAGTAGCCAGATAGTTTTCCAAAGGTGTAAAATAGCCCTCTTTGATGAGGCTGTAAGCGAAGTCTACCTGATCGTGTATAAAACCGGAAAAGGCAATATCCAATGAACCGTTTTGTTCTTCATATTCATACAATGCATCATTACTGCTAAAGTTATTCAGAGGTACAAATTCAACACCAAAATGATACCCTCTGTCAGTCAGTATTTGATTGAATTTTTGAACCGCCGGATAGTTGATTTCATAAATGTCCGGCACCCCCCATTTAATAGCGGTTCCTGTAACTTGAAAATCGTTGCTCGATGTCTCTTCAGAGGAACTAGGACGACTTTGATTACATCCTGTCAAGAACGTTGTGGCCAGCATCAGGGAAAACAACACGGCTAAAATCCTCTTTTTCATCATAACAACTCCCTTTATCAATTATTTCTATTTGGATACATCAGCGGAACCAGCTTCTCAAACTTACCGTCATAAAAGTCAGTTTTATCTAAGTATCCATAACAGTATTCACTGCTCTGGGGATCGGTATAAAAAATATATACCAAATCCCCTAAAATGTAAGCATCTCTGAAAGAGTACGGAGTAGACACATTCATTTCCTGACCGATATCATACGCCTGATTGGTTTGTAAATCAACATACTTCATCTTCCATCCATTATCCGTATCGGTACTATAGAGCCACCTCTGTCCATCTACATAGCTACTCCCACTAATATTGTTTTCTTCCACAAGCTTTGCTTTTTTCCCCGTAGAAAGATCGATGCAAAACAGACATTCTGTAGATGTTGAAGAAAAATCCCTGATAAGGCAAACGTTTTCTGAAAAAGCCAATACGCTGCTGCGCCTTTCACTAAAAATACAGGTTTCCGTTTTCTTCTCCATATCATAACAGTATATTTCAGCAAAGCTATGATCCTTCAGGTATTCCTGCGTTTCCGGCAAACTCATATCGAGCGAGAAATAATCTATTTTAACGTCGTTATAATCATACGTATAATAGACGTTTCCGTCATAAATATGTACATTTTGGATCTGGGCGGAGTAGTCTTTCTTTTGCGGCAGATAGGTCACTTCGTGCGTAGACAAATTGACCAGCGCAACGCCAACAAGAGGTTTTTCCTGTTGATCTCCTATAGTTCCGGGCACCAACGTGTTTTGGTAGGCGTAAATCATATAACCTTCTTCAAATTGCACAGCAGTACAGTTCGTAACGTCTTCCAGCTCCGCAATTTTCTTACGATTAGCCGCATTGGTATCTGCTTCATACACGCCTTGGGTAAAAGCATCCTCCGTGACGGTGAAGTACAGTCTGTCGTTATAGAAAGCGGCGATGCTACCGATACCTGCGGCGTTACAGGTGGGGGTTGGGTTGCTGCTGGACAGCGGGACATGTTCACAGTTGGGTTTATCACACAGCACGACATCTTTGCCGCTTTTTACATCAGCGAAATACAGTAACTTATTTCTCTCATGTAGAATTCCTTTGTCGGTGAAGGTCATATAGCTATAAGGTTCAATAACAGAAATGTTACTATTTACGTTTTTCTTCGGAGAAAAAAGCAGGAACAGCAATCCCCCAAACAAAATCAGAACGACACATACGATGCATATAATCAAGCACGTCTTCCTCTTGATATGCATAATCATCACCGCCAGCAAAAGAGATTAGTGATTAATTCATAAAATTCCAGTATTTATCTCAATTATCAATTTAAATTAACTAAACAATAGCATATAGCGAGAATAATGTCAATATAAAACGTTTTTATTTAAAAGATTAATTATAAT
The DNA here is from genome assembly GCA_946498095.1 of uncultured Clostridia bacterium. Lineage (GTDB taxonomy): Bacteria > Bacillota > Clostridia > Oscillospirales > Ruminococcaceae > CAMMMX01. The sequence goes on along the minus strand of CAMMMX010000007.1, from coordinate 34,978 downwards.
TTGTAATGATAGTTTTCATATAAAAACTATTGTTTGTGCAGACAAAAGTGGCCCCCCGGGATTATCGGGGAGCCACTACTGCTCTCTCATATCTAAGTTTACTTTATTCCAAACTGCTCGTTCATGGCATCGACCAGCTTATCGATGCCCGCCTCCTTGAGCTCCTGATTGACCCTATCCATCTCCGCTTCGATGTCATCTCGTGTCCAGATGTCGTAGTTCTCTTCGTAAATTTTGTAGATGGCGGTGATGATGTCCTCATAGCCGGTCGTATCAAAATTTTTACCAATGTAAGGTGAAGCTTTCACTTTATCTTTAAAATATTTCAATCTATCCGTGTTACGATCCACTATCATTTTTTCTTTGGCTGTTGGAGACACGCTACCATATAGACCTAACCAATATTGATTAAACTCTGAAACCGGGATACCACCGTCCATTGTTTTGGCAACGCCGTCTTCTAACTTAAAGTCCACCCCTTCTTCACCATAAACTAAAATGTTAGCTAACTCGTTATCCGTATGGACGAGAGAAAGTAGTTTGAAGGCATCATCCTTATGTTCGGATTTTTGCGTGATACCAACGCTGCCAAATGGACGTGATTGGACATATAATGATTCCGTTGTATAAGTAACAGTTTCTGCTCCAATAGACTGGTAATTCACATCATTACTTGTGACATAAACAAAGAAATTTCCACTGCTTAAAATCTTTACTTGAGTATCATAATCTATTCCTAATGCATAAGACGGCACGTTATAGTTCATATATCCTTTTTTATAATAATCATGATAACATGTTAGAAAATCTCGATATGGAGCATAGTCGAATGGATTATGCGCACCTTTTCCATCATGGCTTAACATAAGACCATAATATGTCATATCGCAGTCGATATATGGGTAAACCCCTTCCAGAGTACTGAGTCCCATCAAAATATGACTAAAATTTTCACTCGTAGGGATCTTTTTCAAAAACGGTTCCAGATCTGCGATATTCCCAGTAAAGTCTTTCAAGTCCTTCTCGCTAATGTATTTTTTGTTAAAAACAAAATGAACCTCGTCAGCTTTCCAGTAAGCATTTGGGATTGTGTATATTTTATCATCTACTCTGACAGTATCCCATTGTTTTGAGTCAAACATTTCATATAGTTTTTTTCCTTCGGAGGTCTCAAGATAGTCTTGCAGCTCTATATAGTATCCGTTCTTTATTCGCTGATAGGCAACATCGAACGGACTTCCCGCATTCGTTAAACCACTAAACGCAATATCAACAGTTCCATTTTTATTTTCATACTCATCCAATTTTCTTGAATATTCATCAAGTGATATTGGTACAAATCGGACAGCAAAATCATAACCCTTACTGACTAATGTTTTGTTAAACTGTGTTAAAGCACCTTCACTAATGTGATAAACATTTGGAATCGCCCACGTCAAAACTTTTTCCGAGATTTTCACGTCCGTGAGATCTCGTGAACTGCTGTCCTGGCTGCTTGAGCCACTATTACATCCAGTAAATATAAATACAATAGCAGCAATCATGAGCGGCAGGATGCGTTTTTTTATGTTAATCATATTTCTCACTCCCTATTTGGATACAAAACAGGTATCCTCTTGTCAAATTGACCATCATAAAAATCCTGTTTTGACAGATATCCCTTACAGAATTCACCATTCTTCGGATCGGTATAGGAAATATACACTTTGTCTTCTATCACTGCATCTATACCAAAATCTTCGAAAGAATCAAAATATAATTCTCCACCGATTGAACGACTTTCCTGTGTGTTTGTGTTAAACAACTTCCATTGTTGCCCATTCTCAATATCCACCAAATAAATCATGTTGCTCCCATCCACCAATAAAACCGTATGAAAGTCTGTAACCTGAAAAATTGCTTCCTTCGTTCCTTCGTCCAAATTGATCTGAACAACATGGTTGACTTCTCCGGTGCGCTCGATGAGATATACATACACGCCGTCAAACGCAAGAAAGGAAAGGTTGTTTCCTCCCACTAACTTTGTTTCGCTTTTTGTTGCAGGATCGTAACTATACAGCTCAACAAAAAAATGATTTTGCTCATCAACAGTTTCATCCTCATTTGTCTTGATATCTAAATAAGTATAGATATAATAAAATTCCCCCTTATATTCATGCGCCTGCCATATCGATGGATTATACCCTTCTTTTGTCGGAATATATGTGACTTCATAGGTACTCAGATTAATGGCGGCCATGCCGACGATTGGCTTCTCCAGTTCAACATTTGGGGAATCCGGATCGTTTTGCGTTATATATGGGACCAGAAGGTATTCGTCTACATAGGTCACGTTTTCAATAAACTCAACATTTTCCAATTCAGCAATACGTTTACGGTTAGCCCCGTTTACGTCTGCCTGATAAACTTCTTTATTGAAAATTCCTTTGCCGTCCGTCTGTGCAACAAAATATAAACGATCACCATAAATTGCATACCCGTTCATAAAAGCCCCGTTGATTGCAGCATTGCAAACTGGATTTGGGTTCCCAAAAGAATAGCTCTCATGCGGACAGTTCGGCTTATCACACAGTACGATATCTTTCCCGCTTTTCGCGTCAACAAAATGCAATAGTCCGTTCTTTTCAAATAAGATGCCATCGTTATTAAAGGTCTGATTGAATACTGATACGACCTTTTCATTTGGAGACAAAGGCTTTTGAGACTTCAAGTAAAAAAAGGACATCAAGGCAAGTATGATTGCAGTTCCTGCAACAATTCCAGCCACAAGTCGAAATCGTTTTTGATGTTGTATCATATCATACCACCTCTTCCAAAACGAAAAATATGCAGTAAGCAGAGGTGAATCGAATCACCTCTGCTTATTCGTTAAACGCTACTTGCTACCATCATGAGACGTGACTGCAGTCCATGTTTGACCAGAACGAGACACACGATGATGTGCGGAAATACTCAAACTGACCCAACCGTTATTAGGTGTATAACCTATCTGTACTGAGCCACCTGTAGCACTTACCTTCTCTTTGTATTGCGATTGCGTTGTTCCACCATTCAGAGGAGCTTGAATATATGTTGCATCAACGTAAACATCACCAGCACCGTTAAGAGCATAACTGGTTGAAGCAGAACCCGCTTCACGAGTAACTAAGCAACTTCCGGCTGTTGCATAACCAGCCACAGCGCCTGATTGTGTCCTGGCCGCCGAAGCACCAAAGCACAGTACCGACGTAAGCATTGCGACCGCCGCGATGGACGATACGATCTTCTTTGTCTTATTCATCACATTTTTCCTTTCTACGATTAGTCTCCTCTAGCTAATCGATTTTCTTTGTCCCTGCACATAAGCAGAACCCGTTCGAATTTGGAAAAATTGACTCTTCCCTGAACCCCCCTGTTCAGGTGATTATCCAGCCCATTGGAATCATCCATCACATTTTAAAAATTTAATTCTCTTTATTTCATCATTAAGTTTACAACTAATCCTATACTTACCTGAATAATAACATTTTTATTTATATATGTCAACATTATTTTGTCATAAATATAATTATTTGATCGATTTCTGCCTAAACGAACGCAGCCCTCGGTTACAAACCGAGAGCTGCGTTCGTTCATCTTATACAAGTCTCTACTTAATTCCAAACTGCTCGTTCATGGCATCGACCAGCTTATCGATACCCGCCGCCTTGAGCTCCTGATTGACCCTGTCCATCTCCGCTTCGATGTCATCGCGCGTCCAGATGTCGTAGTTCTCTTCGTAAATTTTGTAGATGGCGGTGATGATGTCCTCATAGCCAGTTGGATCAAAGTTCTTGCCTAGATACGGAGACGCTTTCACCTTGTCTTTGAAATAGTTCTTACGATCTGTTGCACGATCGACAATAATTGTTTCATTTGCTGTGGGAGATACGCTTCCATACAGCCCTAGACAATAATCATTTAATCTTATATCTGGAATTCCTCCATCCATTGTTTGAGCAATGCCATTTTCTAACTTAAAATCCACACCTTCTTCACCATACACCAAAATATTGGCGAGCTGATTATCTGTATGGACAAGAGATAGCAATTGGAACGCCTCGTCTTTGTGTTCGGAATTTTGTGGAATACCCGCAGTAACAGACGGGCGTGACTGGATATATAACGGTTCAATTTGATAGGTTATAGTTTCGGCTCCAATGGCTTCATAATCTACATAGTTTCCTTCCACATATACAAAGAAATTTCCACTATTAAGAAAATCTTGCTGAACTTTGTAATCCATACCTTCAGCATAAGAAGGAACCTCATAATTCATATACCCTTTTTTGTAGTAATCATGATAGCTAGATAGAAATTCTCGAAACGGCGCATATTCGAACGGATTATGTGCTCCTTTTCCATCATGACTCAAGGCCAAGCCATAATATTGACTATCACAATCAATATATGGATATATATTCTCTAAAAATCCCAAACTCATTATAATATGACTGAACCCATCACTTGTAGGGATCTTTTCCAAAAGCGGCTTTAAGTCAGCTATATTCCCATTAAATCCCGCCAAATCTTTTTCGGAAACATATTTCTTGTTGAAGACAAAATTAAACTCCCTAGCTCCAACACCTGCATATGGGATCGTGTAAACACGTCCATCCACCTTGACAGAATCCCATTGTTTTTGATCAAACATCTCGAAAATCTTTTTTCCACTTTCAGTGGAAAGATAATCATCTAACGGAAAAAAATATCCGTTTTGAATAAGCTGATAGGCATTGTTTACAGGACTTCCATAAATATTCGAACCACTATTGACAATATCAAATGAGCCGTTTTTTACTTCATACTCATCTAAATCCTGCAAATAGTTATCAGAATCAAGCGGAACAAATTTTACTGCAAAATCGTAACCTTTACTCATGAGCGTTTTGTTAAACTGGATCAGGGCATTTTTACTGATGGAATATGTATCTGGAACCGCCCACGTCAAAACTTTTTCCGAGATCTTCACGTCCGTGAGATCTCGTGAACTGCTGTCCTGGCTGCTGCTTGAGCCATTGTTACATCCAGTAAATAAAACTGCAATAGCAGCAATCATGAGCGGCAGGATGCGTTTTTTTATGTTAATCATATTTCTCACTCCTCATTTGGATAAAGTAGAGGTACCCTCTTGTCAAATTGACCATCATAAAAATCCTGTTTTGACAGATATCCATTACAGAATTCACCATTTGCTGAATCCGTATAGGAGATGTATACCTTGTCTTCTATCACTGCATCGATGATAAATGAATCCGATGCATCAAACTGGATTGCATCCCCAATTGCTTGACTTATCTGTGTCTTTGTATCAAACAGTTTCCATTGTAAACCATTCTCAACATCTATCGAATAGATCAGATTATCTCCATCAACAAAAAAGGATGCCCTCATGTTGTCTTCCTCAAATAGAACCGTTTTTTCACCATTCACCAAATTCATTTGAATGATCCGATCTCTTTTTTCAGTTTGCTCTACGAGATAGGCATACGAACCGTCATACCCAAGGAAAGTAAGTCCATTGCCTCCTATCAGCTTGGTTTCTGTTTCTGTTGCAGGATCATAACAATACACCTCAACAAAAAAATGTTGTTGCACATCCACAGTTTCGTCCTCATTTGTCTTGATATCTAAATAGGTATAAGTATAATAAATCTTCCCCTCATATACATGTGCCCTCCAGATGGAGGGGTTATATCCCTTTTTTGTCGGTGTATAAGTAACAGCATGTGTGCTCAAATTAACAGCAGCTACACCAACAATCGGCTGCTCCATGTCCACATCTGGCGAATCCGGATCATTCTGATTAATATATGGAAATAGAAGAAATCCATCTACGAAGCTGACATTCCCACCAAATTGAACATTTGTTAGTTCTGCGATTTGTTTCCGATTGGTGCCATTTATGTCTGCTTTGTAAACCTCTTTACTGAACACCCCGCCTCTGTCTGTTTGTGCAGTAAAAAATAATTGGTCGCCATAGATAGCATACCCGTCCATAAAGTTTCCGTCAATTGCAGCATTACAAGTTGGTTGCGGATTATTTATAGACCAACCTTCATGCAAACAATTCGGTTTATCACATAACACGATATCTTTCCCACTTTTCGCGTCAATGAAATGCAGCAAGCCATTTTTTTCAAATAAAATTCCGTCTTTATGAAAGGTCTGATGAAAAACTGGTACGACTTTTTCATTTGGAGAAAACTGTGTAAAGGGTTTTAGAAGGTATGAGATAATTAAAACAAATACAACAATAAGCGCCACAGTCAATCCGGTGACAATCCATTTCCAATATTGATGGTTTTGTTCCATTCCACACCACCCCTTTGAAAAGCCGAGGTGGAGTGATATTACCCCACCTCGGTTGAGTTGATTAAACGTAGTGAAATTATCGATCATGATTGGTAGAATCAGACCAAGAACCTGAACCAAAAGAAACAGAATGATTAGCTACTATACTCTTACTTTTATAAGTTGTATTTGGTGTATTGAAGGAAACATTTACCGATCCGCCTGAACTACTACCGCCTTTTTTCGTTACTGACGTGCTGGTATCAGCATAGGGATCATGATATTTATAAGTCGCGTTCACAGAAACATTTCCCGCTCCATTAAGTTCAAAACTTGTAGATGCCGAACCGGTATAAGTTCCAACCATACAACTACCAGCAGTTCTGTAACCACCTACCGCGCCAGATACTGTCCTAGCCGCCGAAGCACCAAAACACAGTACTGACGTAAGCATTGCGACCGCCGCGATGGACGATACGATCTTCTTTGTTTTATTCATCACATTTTTCCTTTCTACGATTAGCCTCCTCTTGCTAATCGATTTCCTTTGTCCCTGCATATAAGCAGAACCCGTCCGAATTTGGAAAAATTGACTCTTCCCTGAACCCCCCTGTTCAGGTGATTATCCGGCCCATTGGAATCATCCCCCGACATAATTCTTTATCCAATATATACCATATTTTTCTATTAATGTCAAGAAAATTTTGGAAAATAATTGATGTGATTTCAGCTCTCAGCGGGGGAAGAATCTGTGATTTAAATTAATATTAATATTACGCGTTTGAAGTGTCAAGTTAAAATATTTTTAATTTAAATTTAGTTGAATATAATTATATTTCATATTATGTTATATAAATCGCCTACTATAACATCACATTTGATTTACCCTACAAAAAAACGCCGTCCTGACAGAAAAGTCTGCCAGGACGGCGTTTATCGGACGTACCTGTTTCATAAATACTTTTCCAGCACCTGCACCACCTGCGTAGCACAAGCACGGTAACCCGCTTCATTGAGATGTAGGTTGTCCTCGCAGACGAACTCGTCCACACGCGGTTTAACCAGCGCGCCGAGATCGTTGACTTCGATCCCCTCCCGCAACATCATCGCACGAGCTGCGTCGTTATACAAATCGGTATCTCTCGCGCTGTTGTTGGGAAAAACCGGCTTTTGATAGGTGGTTGTCGCGAAAATAATATCTTTGACGCCGGCCTCACGCAACGTCTGCAAGACACGGCCCAGCGTGTACAGATACTCCGGCAGCGGCGTAAAATTCCCCTGCAGCGGCGGTTCCACCGAAATATCCCAGATACCATTATTCCAGTGCACGACGTCCGGTGTCCCGACGTTGCGGATCCACTGGTTGACCATATGCAGCGTGTACTTGACGTAGCGTCCGTTCTCCTCAGAAAACTGTACGTTTGCCCGTTCTGCCAACGCCTCCTTGACGTATTCACGATAGCCCATTGAAATGGAATCTCCCAAAAGCAGTATGTTTTTCATCTCATTCGTCCTCTCTGTCATTTTGACGTGACCCCTGTCCTCCCATACAGCAACTATCCCCACACAAAACCCGCCGGATGGAAACAGATGCAACCAGCATCATCATAGCATAACGCCGAGACAAAATCAACACCACCGGACAGAAAAGCCCTTCGTAGAAAAAATCAACCTCAGGTTGATCCTTGTGACGCAACAGGTTGTTGCTCTTGCCCCCATATCTGTTATACTGAAAGTAGGAAGAGGCCTGTTTCCTTCAGATGATAAAGCGCGATAAGTTTGAAAGATCATTCTTTCAAACAACGAGTTTTTCGCCTTCTGCGGCAAATCAGGAAAAGAGGGATAAATATGACGCTATCTATCAGCAAAAACATCCGACGTCTCCGACGTGAGAAGAATATCACGCAAGAGACACTGGCAGAACTATTGGGTGTCAGTACTCAGGCAGTATCCAAATGGGAGCGGGAAGAAACCTATCCCGATATCACGATGCTGATACCACTTGCCAGTTACTTCGGTGTATCCATCGACGAACTGCTGGGCTTAGACGCTGCCAAACAAGAGGCCCGTATCCAAGAATATCTAGACAAAAACCGCAGCCTTTCTCTGCAAGGTAGATGGACGGAGCTGGTAGAACTGGCCGTACAAGCACACAAGGAGTTCCCCAACGACTTTCGCATCATCTACTGGTACATGGATATGATCGTTGGTGGAAAAGCTGATAATCCAGCTGACGTCGTCGTAGCACATGCCGACGAACTTTGCAGCCTGTGCCAGCATATCCTAGACGAATGTACCGATGACTTCCTTCGTGACGGTGCGCTCAATATTCTTGCCAAGGTTTACAAAGCGCAAGGGGATACCGACAAAGCGCTCAAACTGCTGGAACATTTCCCTACATGGTCCGGCTGCACACAGGGACAAAAAAGTGAGCAACTGTTCGATAAAGCGACCGACGAATGGTGGTACTGGATTCAGCGCAACTTTTTTGAGCTGTCCGATTTTGCAATCGACAAGTTGGGGAAAATCATCCTGTATGGAGATAAGCCGTTCGACGAAAAAGAACGTCTCATACTCCGCACCATCAACTATATCGAGCAGATAGTCGAAGAAGCGAACTATGAGCCCTTTTATGTTTCCATTGGCAAACTTTACTCTGTCCTTGCGAAATGGTCCAACTGGGAAGGACGCTCCGCCGATGCCATCCACTACTATGGGCTAGCATTGGAATACGGAAAAAAATTCGACGACTTCCAAGCCTCGGAGCGGCAGCTTCCACATACGAATCGTCAAAGCAAATACGATATTGCCGCGGACTGGGGCGGTGAAAACCGGGTCAAGACACTCTTGTCCTGGCTGGAAAGTAGCGTTACCCTAGAGGAATTGCGAACATCCAGAGAATTCCAGAACTTACTGGACAAGTACCGCCCATTCGCCAAAGACCTCCCCAGGTAAAGTAGAAACGTCCCGGACGGATACACCCGTCCGGGACGTTATTTGCGTTCAGCCGAGATTACTCCCCGAAGAGCTCGGACAGTTCTCCTTGGCAAATCGGCTTAATCCCGTTTTGATTGAGCACCTCAATCGCCCTATCATTGTCAGCGACACGAAAAATCATGTAAGCGCTGTCTCTTTTCCGGGTGATAAATGCGTAGCTGTACTCCAGATTCACGCCGTTATCCCCCAGAATATCCAATACGCGGACCAGACTACCTGGGCGGTCCTCAATCTCCACTGCTAGGACGGGCGTCACTGAACAAACATACCCGGCCTCTTTCAGCACGCAGACCGCTTTGTATGAATCGTCCACGATGATCCGCAGGATGCCGAAATCCTCGGTATCCGCGATCGACAGCGCCCGAATGTCGATTTTGTTTTGCTGTAGAAGTTTGGTAAATTCCGCAAGCTGTCCCGGCTTATTTTCCACAAATACAGATATCTGCTTGACTGTCATGATGATACGCTCCCTCCTTCATTTTCTAATAAAGCTTCCGGTTATCAATAATGCGGACGGCCTTGCCCTCACTACGCGCAATGCTCTTGGGAGCGACCAGCTTAACCTCCGCGTAGATGCCCAGCATCGCTTTGAGTGCTTCAACCAGTTCCTTCTCCCGGGCGGACACCTGACTGAGCGCGTCGGAAAACATTTCCGGCGTCATCTCTACCTTGACCTCCAGCCTATCGCTATTGTGTTCACGGCTGACAACGATCTGATAATTAGCCGGATATCCCTTATTGAGCAGAACAGTTTCTATCTGCGATGGGAAAACATTAACCCCCTTGACAATGAGCATATCGTCGCTACGTCCCATCGGTTTGCTCATCTTAACATGCGTTCGCCCACAGGAGCACTTCTCTCGTGTCAGCACGCAGATATCACGGGTGCGATACCGCAGTAACGGGAACGCTTCCTTGGTAATACTGGTAAACACCAATTCCCCCTTTTCGCCATCCGGAAGTACCTCTCCCGTAACCGGATTGATAATTTCCGCTATAAAATGATCTTCGTTGATATGCATACCCGTCTGAGCGCTGCACTCAAACGAAACGCCAGGGCCGGAAATCTCTGTCAAACCATAAATGTCATATGCCTTGATACCAAGTTTGTTTTGGATATCCTGACGCATTTCCTCGCTCCATGCCTCTGCGCCGAAAATACCAGCTTTCAGTTTGATTTGATCCCGCAGCCCACGTTCGCAAATGCTCTCCGCAAGATATGCGGCATAAGACGGCGTACAGCATAGAATTGTTGAACCTAGATCGCACATAAACTGAATTTGCCGCTCGGTATTACCCGAAGACATCGGCAGCGTCAGCGATCCCACCTTATGAGATCCACCGTTAAGTCCGGGCCCCCCGGTAAACAGGCCATATCCATAACAAACATGGACTACATCGTCCTTGCTCCCACCTGCCGCTACGATCGCACGGGCACAGCAATCATCCCAAAGATCGATGTCATGCTGTGTGTAAAAGGCAACGACACGCCGACCTGTCGTGCCACTGGTAGACTGTATCCGCACGCAATCGCTCAATGGGGTCGCCAGTAATCCGTAAGGATACGCCTCCCGCAGATCGTCTTTGGTGAGGAAGGGAAGCTTATGCAGATCTTCCACCGATTGGATATCGTCAGGCGTCACGCCCTTGCGCTTCATCAGATTCCGATAGTAGTCGACGTTATCATATACACGGCGTACTGTCTTAACCAGCCGTTCATCCTGCCAGGCTCTAATTTGCTCCCGAGATGCACATTCTATCTCAGGTTGATAATAATTTTCCTTCATGTAGCCATTCCTTTCCCGTTACGTCGAATCAAGATACTTTTATTATAGCAGTTCTTGCATCCCCCTTCAAGTACCTGGCCCAATCTGTTTCCAGGAGATCGTATTCTTCCATCAGGCACAGACAGGAATCACAACTGGTTTACCCAATCGTACCAGTGGCGTTGGGTCATCGTACGATTTCAACTTTTTTCTAAGAAATGACTACTTCCCCTCGAGAACTAAGAAAAGAGGATTGACAGAGGAACGCAAACCGGTTAGTATAGAAGTGCGATATTTGGCTAGGAGGAAATAGACAATGAAACGCTATACACCATTGGAAAATGCAATGCGTACCATTCATTTTCAAAAACCGGACGAAATAGTAGGGGGCATCCCCTCCTATTGGATCAGCTATTTTGGCTGCGACCACCAGGGAGACGACGGTAACGAATGGGGACCTGTCGGCACCACCTGGACCGATATCTTCGGGGTCAAATGGCAGAAAGAACAGGAAGGCGTCATGGGGCTTGTTGTAAAAAACCCTATTCCCACACCGGACGCTTTGAAATCCTATCAATGGCCTGATCCGGATGATCCAAAATATATCCATCAAATATACGAGCAGGCGAAAGGTTATGATCCGGCATCCGGTACTCTGTTACGGGGTTCCCATCGTGACACGCTTTGGGAAAAAGCATATATGTTGGTGGGTATGGAGGACCTGATGGTCTATTTCTATACGGAACCGGAGTTTGCCCGAGAAGTGTTGCAGCATATCATGGACTTTCAACTAGGAATCGCCAAGCACTACATCGCATGTGGTGTGAAAATTGCCTCCTTAGGGGACGATTTGGGCACGCAAAATGGACTTTTAATAAGCCCCGCCATCATCGAAGAGTTTCTAATGCCGCAGTATCGGAGACTGTTTGACTTTTATCAACAGCATGACGTGTTCATCCAATTCCATTCCTGCGGCTGTATCGACAAGGCCATCCCCTTTTTCACCGAGCTCGGCGTCGACATTTTAGAACCTGTACAGGCCACGGCCAACGATCTTTCGCTCGTCAGGCAACTCACCCAAGGGAAAATTACGCTGCAAGGAGGCGTGTCCAGCGGCTTAATTATGGACGGTACGCCTGAAGAGATTCGTCAGGCGGTTTTTGACGCAATCGACCTGCTTGGCCGAGACGGAGGCTATTTCTGTACGCCTGACCAAGCCATGCCGTTTCCAGAAGAGAATATCGCCGCTTTTTGGAACGCAGTGGATGAATATAATCGGACGCGTATGTAAGCATCCTTTTGGCAAACCTGTTTGGTTCATGCCTTTATATAGTTACCCACTTTTCCGCAAATTGGATTTCGAATAGCTTTTTATACCTGCCTCTCCACCTCGCGGAAGCGAAGTTGTTATCCATTTCTAACGCCATGAGATCCTAAGCAATATCCTCCAAAAGATGAAAACACGGCGGTATGTCTGACAGACATACCGCCGTTTCTGCACCGTCGTCATTGACGATTCAAATTAGTCGCGTTTGCTTTTTACCATCACTGCAGCCGCCGTAATTAAAGCACCAATTGCCATGATGCTCACGAATACAGCTGGGAAGGAATCTCCCGTCTGGGATGGCTTGGAAGTACTGGAAGTACCAGAGTCACTGGAAGTACCAGAACCACTGGAGGTACCAGCATTCGTATCGCTGGACGTGTTGGAATCCGTATCACTAGAGGTAGACGTATCCGAAGAAGAAGATTCGCCTTCATCGCTAGGAATCACACCATATACTTCAAGACCGTCTGCAACAGAAATATCGCTGAACCAAATATAACCGCGTCCTTGGACTTCATCAGCTGCGCCAACAGTCACATCAGAGGTAGTCGCTACCGTTTTTCCGTCCTTCACAATTGAGAAACGGGCAAGGACCTGATCCCCGACCGGGATAAACTCATAACGCAGCGTATAGATTCCCCCTTCTGTCAGTTGCGTGGCAAAGGATGGATCCACGCCCGCCTGTACAGAAATCGCACCATCATTATCTTTCCAGAAATTCACCAAAAATTCGGTCAGGTATGTCCCGTCCGTTCCATTGACTGACGCTGTTAACGAAAATTTCTCCCCTGCAGCCAATGCAGCCGGATCCAGTTTCACATGAACCTCGTCGGTAACGACTCCGTTCTCCAGCAGATTCCCGTTGCCTTTTACATAAGGCCCGGAATGGGAGTTGTCAGCATTGAGTTCATCGCTGCCTTTCAGCACAGCTACATTGTCCGACTGCACATCCACGCTTCCGTATCCTTCGCCGCTCACCCAATCAGACGGCTTCAGAATAGGTGCATCCTGCACATTCGGACAACCGATCGTCAAGCCGGAAGCGACAGAAATATCACTGAACCACACATAGCCACGGGCTCCACACGCTGCAGCTTCTAGATTCAGATCAATTTTTTCGGTCTCCGCAACCGTGCCGTTTTTATCCGAAATGGTAAAGTCCGCATATACCTTGCCATCTGCTTTGCTAAATCCATAGGCAAGTGTATAGATACCTGCTTTGGTGATTTTGGCAGAAAAATTCGGGGCAAGACCTGCTGATACGGCAACAGAACCATCATTGTCTTTCCAGAAGTTGACAAGCAGTTCCGTTTTATATTGTTCGTCCGTTCCATTCAGAGAAACCGTCAGGGCAAATTTCTCCCCTGCGGTCATAGACGACGGATTGATCGCAACATCAATTTCATCTGAAATCCGGTCGGAATCCACCAGGCTCTTTGCCCCAGCTGTCGTGTAGGGGCCGCAATGGGAATTGTCGCTATTCTGTTCCTCTGCCCCTTTTAGGGTATACGTACCATCTGCGTTTGCTGTGACGCTACCATAGTCTTTGCCGGATGCACTGCCTACATTCCAGTCATCCTTTGTCCATGCTGATGCGCTCATCAAACTCAGCGAAGCGAGCAAAGTGACGGATACGGCCGCCGCACAGACACGCTGCCAAGCCTTGCATGAAGCTTTTTTGCTTTGCATTGTTTCAACTATCCTTTACATGATGCCGGGATATGACAAAAGTTTCCCGTATGCAAATATTGTCGCATAGGATGGTTTATGCATACTGTACTTTTTAAATAAAAAACACCAAAATCTTATCTGATCTATGGAGTATTTGTTTCGTCCTCTAAGGCGGTAGAATCGAAAGTAGGGCCAGAAGGAGGTGTAACATTTGAAAAGCAACCTGTTCAACAACTAACAAGGTACTGAATGTGAGCGCTGAAGCTACGGATTTTTAAAAAAACAATTTGGTTAAAGAGCAATATATATTTCCGATACTGACCCTCATCAGCTTTGTTCGCCATATCATAGCCTCTTTCCTATAATAAAAACAGGGTAAAAAGTAACGTCGGTTATACCTAATAAACTTTTTGAATCTTTCTGATAAGCGTTTTCCAAAAGAACAGGAGTTGTCTCACTCCCTGTTCGTATCGGTGGTCCAAAATACAGGTTAACAAAAGCAAGGAATGAAATATTCCGTATTTTAATCTAGGTCCTTCATACAAATAAAATTTACATGAGTTGCAATTAGCCGGTACAAACTGCACAAAAAAAGAACGACCGTTATCACAACAGTCGTCCTTTAAAAATGGCTGGGGTGGAAGGATTCGAACCTGCGGAATGGCGGAGTCAGAGTCCGCTGCCTTACCACTTGGCTACACCCCAATATAAATTTTAGAAAGAAGAAATCATATGGTTGGGCTGGATGGATTCGAACCATCGGGATGCAGGAGTCAAAGTCCTGTGCCTTACCACTTGGCGACAGCCCAATATACTTCCCAGACACTGCTTTCACTCACATACCTGGAACATCCATATAGCAAGCATATCTGCAGCTGCAGACCCTAGGCCGATCCCGATAAAAAAGTGGGGTGGATGATGAGATTCGAACTCACGACTTCCAGAGCCACAATCTGGCGCGCTAACCAACTGCGCTACACCCACCATAAACTGGCGCGCCTCACAGGACTCGAACCTGTGGCCTACTGCTTAGAAGGCAGTTGCTCTATCCAGCTGAGCTAGAGGCGCATCTAACAAACCGGACGCTTGGAGCGGGTGATGGGAATCGAACCCACGCGACCAGCTTGGAAGGCTGGAATTCTACCATTGAACTACACCCGCGCGACCCTTTCCAGTTACAGAATCCACCTCGTCCTGCAAGGCTTTGAGCCTCCGTCGTTACCGACGTACTATATTATAGCAGATACCAAAACTCATGTCAAGACTTTTTGCAAAAAAACTTGTCCTTTGTTGACAGTACTGCTGACGATACGGTATAATATCATCAAAGCAATGAGGCTTGGATGTCGTCGGTAAATGTTAACTGCCATTATTATTGGGAGGCTGCATTTCTCCGTTTTACCAATTGAGATCGTGTGCATCCAACAAATAAAATCTACGCCGGGCTTCGCCCGTCGGGCAATGGAGGTCTTTTCATTGAGTCAGACATGGATCCCGCAGAGTTATACCCCCAGACTGGACGTTTTTGAACTACAGATGGCAATCAGCCTTATCAAGCGTAATTTTCAGGACAACCTTGCGAACCTGCTCAATTTAAAAAGGATTTCCGCCCCCCTCTTTGTTGAAGCGGGCTCTGGACTCAATGACGATCTCAACGGCTACGAACGTCCTGTTTCCTTTGACATTGCACATACCGACACGGTCGCCCAAGTTGTCCATTCCTTGGCAAAATGGAAGCGGCTGGCGCTTTATCGATATGGCTTCCACGAAAACAAAGGCCTTTATACTGATATGAATGCAATCCGCCGTGATGAGGAAATGGATAACCTCCATTCTGTTTACGTCGATCAATGGGACTGGGAAAAGGTCATTACCCGCGAACAGCGCAATTTGGACTACCTCAAAGAGACGGTCGTTAAGATTGTTAACGCCATCTGCTACACGCTCGACATTGTCAAATCAAGATATCCGAAAATTGACGTAATTTTAAACCGCAATATCACTTTTATTACGGCGCAGGAATTGGAAGATCGTTATCCGGATTTGACGCCCAAACAACGGGAGAACCAAGTCGCCAAAGAGTACGGTACCGTATTCCTCATGCAAATCGGCGGCGTTATGAAAAGCGGCCAGCGACATGACGGTCGTGCTCCTGATTATGATGACTGGTCGCTCAATGGTGATCTACTGTTCTGGGATGAGACTTTGGAATGCGCGCTGGAGGTTTCATCCATGGGGATTCGCGTGGACAGCGAGGCTCTGGATCGTCAGCTCCGCTTGAGCGGCTGTGACAATAGACGGCAACTCCCCTATCATCAAATGCTGCTGCGCGGCGAGTTACCTCTGACCATTGGAGGAGGTATCGGCCAGTCACGCTTGTGCATGCTTCTGCTGGGTTGTGCCCACATTGGCGAGGTGCAGGTGTCCATTTGGGACGCGGATACGCAGCGTATCTGTAAGGAAGCTGGCGTCCTGCTGCTGTAAATGTACCTTGAGATACCATGAGAAGAACAGAACCGGGCGGAAGTGAAATGCTCCCGAAAATCAACTAAAATTTAATATTAAGCATTGTACGCCAATATCACAGCTTATTTCAGAAGGGGGCGTATTTTTGAGTATAGAGTTGTATGCTGCAAGACATGGAGAAACGATTGCGAATATCGAGAATAGGTTATCAGGGAAAGATACGGATTCACCCTTGACGAAAAAAGGAATTGCACAGGCCCTTGCTTTAAGGGAGAAACTAAAAGACATTCATTTTGATAAAGTGTATTGCAGTCCATTGCAACGAGCAATTGATACAGTAAATATCGTCCTTGGAGAGCAGTATGAAATTTGCATTGATAATCGTTTGTCAGAAATTGGGCTAGGTGTGATGGATGGTCTGACTTATGATGAAGCATCTGAGAATTATCCTGAATCTGGTATGTTGTTTTTTTCCAGTCCAAGTTTATACACCCCTCCAGTAAACGGCGAGTCTATAGAAGATGTAATAAAAAGAGTTCGTTCGTTTATCGGTGATTTAGAAAGTCAAAGTGGAAAGAACAATAAAAGAACAATATTTATGCAAACACACGGATTCTTATTGAGAGTGTTATATTCCTGCATGCAAGATCAATCTGTTTTATCTATTGACAACTCTCCGTACTATTCTAATTGTGATATAGTTCATTATACATATAAACTAGAAAGATGGAAACTCAGATAAAGGCCACGGAGCCTGGTTGTTAAATATCACGGAAGCACCCTGATTACTTCCTATAAATGAATTCTAAGGTAACAAAAGCACGCAGCCGCAAGGGCTTGCTGTCTGTGGAATGCAGGCGGCAAGCCCTTTAACTTCGCCGTTGACCGACTAAGAATTCTCCCCCCTCAGAGGAGACTGTATCACCGTCCGCCGCTCCTGATCGCCTCATACAGCCCGGCGCAGTCCTCCACCACCTCCGTACAGCCAGCAACTCTCAATTCTTCCTTCCCCCGGAACCCCCACGCGACACCGATACAGGGCAGCGACGCGTTGGCTGCTGTCCGCACGTCAACGTCACTATCTCCAATATAGACGCAGTCCGCCCCGGACAAGCCAAGCTCATCCATACACAGGAAAACGAGCTGTGGATTCGGCTTGGTCTCGATACCGGGACGTTTGCCGGTGATAAAGTCAAATGTGCCTACCGGGAATAACTCGCGGACAATTTTTCCAACAAATGTGTCCGGCTTATTGGACACCACCGCCAATCGGACACCATCGACACGCAGCTGCTCCAGAAGCTGCAAAATTCCATCATAAGGACGAGTTTTATTTAAGTATGATTGATCGTAATGATAGTCAAACTGCCGCTTAACCGCCGCCACGGTATCCGCGTCCGTCCCCGCAGGCACCGCACGTTCAATCAGCCGCATGACACCGTCCCCGACAAAGTGACGGTAAGCGTCACTGCGGTGCTCAGGGAAGCCGAATTGGCGCAGCGCTGCGTTCGTACTATCCGCCAGATCGTCAAGCGAATTGATAAGCGTACCATCCAGATCAAATATACATCCCTTGTACATGAAAATCCTCCGTTATCTCGGAAACAGATAATCCGGGCGGTACTACTCTGTAACCGCCCGGACAGGTGTCTCCTTATAGCCCAAATTCTTTTTTCAATTCCTCATACGCCGCTGGGAAATCCCCTTGCGATACCAAAATGGCGATTTCCAAATCCCCCGTCGTTACCAACAGCACCTGACCTCCGCTGCGCTTGACAGCCTGGAAAGTCCTTGCCGCCACGCCGATAGTCTCGCGCATGTTCTCCCCGAAAACATTGATCTTGACATTCCCGCTATTAATCAACGGCCGCACCGAAGGATAACGGGAAGTAACGCTCGCAAACTCGGTCAGCAGTTCACCAATGCTGTCTCCTTCTGTGGTAAACGACAAACTGACAAAGTCACTTTTGGGCGTAGACTGCGATATCATATCCACACAGATACCGAGCGATGCGACCCGCTCAAATATGTAAGACAAAAAATCGCTTTCCGCCGGTACTTTCTGAAACGTCACAATGGACACATCTTCCAAATACCGGATGCTGGTGATTGCCTGATCCCTCATAGCGCTTGAGCCCCTTCCTGTACAATATCGGCTATTATTTTGTACACTGCTACTGTGCCAGTGAAGACAACGTCTTAGTAACCTGTCTCAGATTGTCATGAGGCGTATAAGTAGGTACCTCGCAACCAGCGGCAATCAATGTATTCGGGTTGGATACCGCTATACAGTCGCGCACTGCTTTGTCGACAACAGACACATCGCCTTCCAACAGAATCTGTACCGGATCAAAATTACCACAAGCCGCGGTCTTCGATCCAAACAACTCCACAGCTTTCTTGAAATCGACCATCCAGTCACAGTCCACAATATCGGCGCCAAGCTGTGCGATATCCTCAAGGAGCGGGTTGATATTCCCGCAAATATGCAGTTTTACCTTTGCCCCCATGCCGTGGATGGCGTCTATTAAGCGTTTCTCGTATGGGAACGCAAACTGTTTGTACAACGCTGGCCCAATCAAGGACGCCGCTGCATCCCCTACCCCGATCATTTGGGCGCCTTCCCGCACCTGCGACTGTGCGAACAGGATCGCCTGCTCGGTGCAGATTTCCAAAAGCTGCGTCACCGCATCATCCTCTTCATAAAAGTCCATCATAAAGTTATTGATGTTACGAAGATCGCACGCCTCGGCAACTGGGCCTTCCACCCACCCGCAAATCGGATAGTCCTCGCCCGCTTTTTCCTTAAAATACTGTACTGCCATCACACGGTCAAACATGCGCTCGCACTCTTCCGGCTTGTGCACCGACAATTTAGCAACATCGGATAACTCCTTCAGCAGGATATTACGTGCGTACGGCACCTCATTGCCTTGTACCGCGACGTCAACACCAAATCCGGCTGCTTCCCGCATAGGATCGGAAATCGCGCACAGAAGGTCAATACCAAAATCCTCGCAGACCTTCAGCGAACAGTCCACCAACGTTTTATAGTCACTGACATACTTGCTGTAAGGAACCCCGCAGTAAGTGGAAGCAAAGGTCATAATGATGCATAAGTTCGGCTTACGATCCACCGGGGCGGACTGCAATGTTTTCATCACACGTTCGATAGGTTTCATACATTTGTCTCCTCCTTATAAAAGTCCGGTGCATAAATATCCTGTAAAAGCTGATGTACATAATCGTACGAAAAGCTGCTATCAAAGCTGCGTACGCCGTGCTTCGATGCCAAATCCTGTGTATAATGTTCAAGCAGGTAGACCCGGATGTTGCCATACCCGGCATCGTAATGGGTCACTGTTGGAATCATCTCCGCATCAGTAATTTCCACTGAAGACGTATTGTTTTCACCATAGGTTTTGGTAATCTGCAGCCTTGCCATCGCGCCCACCATGGTTCTAGCTGTGTTTTGCGCGGAGATGAAGTTCCCCATAGAATAGATGACAAAGCCGCGG
This sequence comes from uncultured Clostridia bacterium, assembly GCA_946498095.1. Classification (GTDB taxonomy): domain Bacteria; phylum Bacillota; class Clostridia; order Oscillospirales; family Ruminococcaceae; genus CAMMMX01. The sequence goes on along the minus strand of CAMMMX010000007.1, from coordinate 14,921 downwards.
CTGCCATCAGACCGAGTCAGATACTCCGCAGGCTGAATAACATGCGGATGGGTCCCTAGAATGATGTCCGCTCCCCAGTCCACCATGTTTTGCGCAAGATCTTTCTGTGCCTGCGTAACGGTATGGGAGCCTTCCACGCCCCAATGCACGGACACGACAACCACATCGCTAACCTGATCGGCCTCTTCAATGAGCCGTTTCATTTCCTCCGTCTCACTCGTTAATACGACACGGTACGGGGAGTCTTGTGGCATTTTCAGTCCGTTCATATGCTCCGTAAAGCCAAGAAAAGAGAATGTCACCCCATCCCGGCTGAGGAGCCGCATAGTATGCAGATCCTCCTCGCTTCGGTAAGCGCCGCAGACCGCCGTCACTGGCTGCGTATTCCAAAAATCCAGTGTGGCTTCTATTCCCGCTACACCCTGATCTAAAATATGATTATTGGCATGGTTAAAGACATCAAATCCAATTTCCCGCATATGGACGCCAAGTTCCACCGGTGAGTTAAAGCATGGATAACTGGATAACGCGAACTTCTCAGACGCTAGCACAGTCTCCTGGTTGAGCACCGCCAAATCGGCCGACGATATAACTGGCGCCACATCTGAATAAGGCATTTCAAAATCAAACCCCTGTCCACTGGCGCGCTGCTGTGCTTGCAGGTAAATTCCATTGTGAATGAGGTTATCCCCTGCCCCCAGCAATGTCACTGTAACCGGATCGGGTATGACCTCCGCCTCACTAGAGCTAGGAGAAGTTACCTCTCCCTGTACCGGTAGCCCGCTTTCTTCACTGGACGACGGATCCGCCGGGTTCCCACAGCTGGCCGACAACAAGGCCATTGCCGTTACCAGGAACGACAACACCCGTCCCGTAAACCTTCCCTTTTTCATACCAATTTTTTTCGCTCCTCATGAATGCTTAGTCCGCAAGCAGACTGCTCATATCGTACAGGCCGGCCGGTTTTCCGCTGAGGAACACCGCGGCATTGACCGCCCCAACAGCAAACACGGTTTTGGACATCGCCTGGTGGGAGAGGGTGATAATCTCATCCTTTCCGGCAAAAATGACGTCATGCTCGCCCACGATCGTCCCGCCGCGTATGGAATGCATTCCTATCTCGTATTTGTCACGCTTTTTGCGCTGGGAATGCCGATCGTAATTATAGCTGTACTGGTTTCCCAGCGTTTCATTGATCGCCTGTGCCAGCATGATAGCTGTGCCGCTAGGAGCGTCCACCTTCTGGTTATGGTGCTTTTCAACAATTTCAATATCAAACTGTCCGCCCAGAACCGCGGCGGCCTTCTTCGCCAGACCTGTCAACAAGTTGATCCCCAGTGACATATTGAAGGAAAAAAAGACCGCCGTTTTTTCCGCCGCCTGTTTAATCTGCTCGACTTGCTCAACTGTATAGCCTGTTGTTGCTACAACGATCGGCGTATGTGTCTGCACCGCATAATCGAGCAGGGACGTCAGGCAGGAAGGATGGGAGAAATCGATAATAACGTCCCCCTGAACCTCCACGTCGCCGGGATGGCTGTAGACAGGATAATCGCTCGTCGCATGCGCATTTAAGTCGATCCCCGCAACGATTCGGCAATCCTCCCGCTCTCGTACACATTCCTCGATTACTTTCCCCATCTTACCATTGCATCCACATAGGATGATTCGGAAAATATCATTTTTCATTTCCATCATTTTTACCCCTGGCTCTTATTTGAATAGGCCAAATCTATACAGCGCATCATGTATGCGCGTACGGTTTTGTTCACTGGTTCCGATAAGCGGCAGACGGCACTCGCCGACTGCCAACCCCATTTGGTTCATAGCTTCCTTCACTGGAATTGGATTGACATCGCAGAACAAAGCGTCACACATGGCAAGCAAGCGTAGCTGCAACTGCATGCTTTCCTGTACCTTTCCCGCCAAATACAGCGCCACGATGTCGTGCGCCTCCTGCGGCATCACATTGGACAGCACCGAAATAACTCCCTTGCCGCCCAACGACAGGATGGGAACAATTTGGTCGTCATTGCCGGAATATACGTCCAGAGCATCACCGCACAACGCACGAATTTTCGCTACCTGGCTGATATTCCCGCTCGCTTCCTTGATTGCCACGATATTCGGATGCTTAGACAACGCAAGGCAAGTCTCCGGCGCAATATTGACCCCCGTTCTGGATGGGACATTGTAAAGGATGATCGGGATATGTACAGCGTCGGCAATTTTGGTATAATGTGCGAGGAGCCCCTGTTGGGATGTCTTGTTGTAATAGGGTGTGACGCTCAGTAGCCCGTCGACACCTATCTCTTCCGCCTTCTGGGACATCTGCACCGCGACGGCGGTATCGTTGCTGCCGGTTCCTGCGATAACAGGTACCCGTCCTGCAACCTTCTCCTTGGCATAACGAATGCAGGCAAGATCTTCCTCCATTGTCAAGGCAGCCGACTCTCCCGTCGTACCGCAAATAATAATAGCGTCGGTTCCGTTTGCAATTTGGAATTCAATCAGCTCGCCGAGTTTCTCGAAATGGATGCTTCCATCTGGATGCATCGGGGTAATAATTGCAACGCCGGCACCTGTAAACAATGTTCTTTTCATCATATTGTCTCCTTTGCACAGGTTGGTAGGTTACGATAAAAGTTTCAGCTGCTCTCTTTCAAATTCCCCTTCTACACATTCGGGCCACTACCACTTTCTGTCCCTGCAGCGTCCGAATCCGAGGCTATATGCCTTCTTCACGAGCCGCAACCAGTCCTCTGAAGAAGAATCATTCTTAATCCATATAGCCTTTCGCTGTAAGCAACTCCGCCATCAGCACCGCGCCACCCGCCGCGCCGCGCAGCGTATTATGGGACAGGCAGACAAACTTGTAATCATACTGACTGTCAGGACGGAGACGTCCTATCGAGATAGCCATACCGTTCTCCAGCTCACGGTCCAGCTTCGTCTGCGGGCGATTGTCCTCTTCAAAGTAATTGAGGAACTGTTTCGGCGCACTGGGAAGATTTAATTTCTGCGGCTCCCCGCGGTACTCCTTCCACTTTTCCTTAATTTCCTCTAAGGACGGCTTTTTATCGAAGGAAACAAAGACTGCCGCCAAATGTCCGTTAGACACCGGGACACGGATGCACTGAGTCGTAATCTGCGGGCCATCGGCAGGTATGATTTTTCCGTCCTCAAGCTGCCCCCAAATTTTCAGCGGCTCCTGCTCGCTTTTTTCTTCTTCTCCACCGATAAAGGGGATCACATTGTCCACCATTTCCGGCCAAGTTTCAAAAGTTTTTCCTGCGCCTGAGATCGCCTGGTAGGTACAGGCCAGCGCTTTGGTAATACCGAACTCCATAAGCGGATGCATCGCCGGAACATAGCTTTGCAGCGAGCAGTTCGACTTAACGGCGATAAAGCCCCGTTTCGTTCCCAAGCGTTTCCGCTGCGCCTCGATCACCCGAGCGTGATCCGCGTTGATTTCCGGTACAATCATAGGCACATCGGGCGTTGCACGGTGGGCGGAGTTGTTAGAGATAACCGGACATTCGAGCTTGGCGTACCGCTCCTCCAGCGCCTTGATCTCATCCTTTTTCATATCAACTGCGCAAAACACAAAATCGACCATGGAAGCGATTTTTTCCGCATCGGCAGTCGCATCCATAACCACAAGTTCCGCCATCTGCGCAGGCATCTGCGTAGGCATCGCCCAGCGTGTTCCTACAGCCTCCCGGTACGTCTTCCCCGCACTGCGCGACGAGGCCGCAACCGCCACCACATGATACCACGGATGATTTTCCAGCAAGCTGGCGAAACGCTGTCCTACCATCCCCGTCGCCCCGATGATAGCTACCTTATAACTGTTTTTCATGATCTTCATACCTTTCCTTCCCGCCGAATGGGCAGAGATCTTCATGTGAAATTCCCGGACAAGAAAAAAACCAGTTGAAAACTGGTTGTTCATGTAATATAATAGAAATATTGACACCTATATAGGCTCCCCTTCATATGAAAAGGGAACCTATGTGCCGATAGCTCTCCATCAACTACATGATGACAACCTTACGCTTATTCAGACGCAAAGTCAGGCGGATGCCTGCCACACATCCCCTTCGGCAACTTTACCTTTCCCTTCCAATGCAAACGGACTGGCATCCTCTTGCAAAGTACTCATTAAAATTGCACCTCTACCCCGGTTCATTGATATAGATTTGATTTGTACTTATCATATCATGCTTTGCATCGATTGTCAAATACCCAGCCTATGATTTGTCGGTCAAAAAGGCCCTGAAAGGATGAAATCGATTTGGATACCCAAATGACAAGCAAACCGGAAGCCTCCGGTAACGCGCATATGAGCACTCATGACTTTTTTTACGATCTGCCGCCTCATTTGATCGCCCAGACGCCTATTGAGCCGCGCGATCACTCCCGTCTTCTCTGCGCCGATCGTCGCACCGGTGCGCTCACACACGCTCACTTTTATAATTTATGCGACTTTCTCCGACCTGGTGACACATTGATTGTCAACGATTCCCGTGTACTGCCTGCCCGTCTCTATGGAAAGAAGGCGGACACCGGCGCGGGAATCGAATTCCTTTTGCTGGAGCAAGAAGGAGACAAGCAATGGGAAATTCTCGTCAAGCCGGGAAAAAAGGCGCGTAAGGGAGCGCGTTTCATCTTCGGCGACGGGCTGCTCCAGGCAACTATCGTCGACGTTCTGGAGGATGGCAACCGTATTGCACAATTTGAATGTGAAGGCAGTATCTACCCTGTCCTAGAGCAGATCGGGCAAATGCCACTTCCCCCTTACATCACCGAAAAGCTGACGGACAAGGAGCGTTATCAAACAATCTACGCCAAACCGGTCGGTTCCGCAGCCGCGCCGACAGCCGGGCTGCATTTTACAGATGAATTGATGGGGCGCCTGAAGAAAATGAAGGTCGATATCGGGTTTATCACCCTTCATGTCGGACTTGGAACTTTCCGCCCTGTCAAAGCACGGGATATTACCGAACATCACATGCATTCTGAACATTATTTCTTACCCGCGGAAACAGCGGACTTAATCCGGCGTACGAAGGAACGGGGCGGAAGAGTGATTGCCGTCGGAACAACCAGCTGCCGTACATTGGAAAGCGTCGCTACTCTCTATGGGGAAATAAGGCCATGCGAAGGTTACACGGACATCTTCATCTACCCCGGCTACACGTTTAAGGTGCTTGATGGGCTGATTACAAACTTTCACCTGCCGGAAAGCACCCTGATTATGCTAGTCAGCGCCTTTCTTGGATATGACAACACAATGGCCGCTTACCGCGAGGCTGTCCGGGAACAATACCGTTTCTTCAGTTTTGGAGACGCCATGCTCATTATCTGAGTTTGAGTCCCGGATAGAATGAACTTAAAACAAGCCGAAATTCATGGGAAAGAAGCCGGTATGGATCATTATGCGCGTCCATCCCAATCTGTCCTGAGGAGGAATATCAAAATGTTCGGTTTTCGGAAAAAAAAGAAGCGCCAGCAGAAAATCCCTTATCATTCCATTCGGCTTCTTTATTTCAATCGGCCAGTGGATGAAACCGTTTCCATGATCCTTGACAAAGAAAACATGACTTTGGAGCTATGCTGGAATGCAAAAATCTATGTCATGTCGCTTGATCGGCTTTCCGCTTGTTATTACAAAGATATATACGCTTCCCTGCTTGCTCAGGGAAATCAAATTTTTTTGGACGATTGGCCCGTGATGAAAAATTTGTTATCCAGTGAAAAGGCAAAAAGGGAGCAGGAAAATGCGGTAAAAAACTGCGACGGCATAAAAATCGTTTACCACACGAAAGAACATGGCAAGCTCCTTTGTCTGATTACGTCAGAGGTGCTTTTATACATGATAGGAATCATGCGGGACCTTAAGGATTGTATCGGGAATCAGGACTACCAGAGAATTGAATTGTAACGGACGGAAGAGAAAAGATTCCCTTCTCATCTGGTCGATGCCTACCCCCGCCGTCATGCCAGTTGACTTTATCCCGCTTTCATTGTATGATGGAAAAGCTGTCCCGCGGTAGACGGACGGCTACAATAAATATAAAGGAGCATATCCATGTCCGCAGCCAGCCGCTATACATTGCTAAAAACCGAAGGCCGTGCCCGCAGAGGGAAATTCGAAACCGTCCATGGAACAATCCAAACACCGGCTTTCATGAACGTAGGCACTGCCGCTGCTATCAAGGGAGGCATTTCGTCTTATGATTTGGTCGACTTGCATTGCCAAGTAGAACTTTGTAATACCTACCATCTTCACCTGCGTCCCGGGGATAAACTGATCCGACAACTGGGCGGCCTGCACCGTTTCATGGGCTGGGAACGTCCGATCCTGACTGATAGCGGCGGCTTCCAGGTTTTTTCCCTTTCATCTTTGCGAACCATTCGGGAAGAGGGCGTTACCTTTGCCTCCCATGTAGACGGCAGACGAATTTTCATGGGGCCTGAGGAAAGCATGCAGATCCAGTCCAACCTTGGATCAACCATTGCGATGGCTTTTGACGAGTGTATGCCCAGCCATTCCCCCCTCGAATATGCCCGTGCGTCGTGCGCACGTACCACACGCTGGCTGAAGCGTTGCAAAGCAGAAATGCAGCGTCTGAATGCCCTGCCGGACACGGTAAACCCACAGCAGCTACTGTTCGGCATCAACCAGGGGTGTATCTATGACAATCTTCGCATCGAGCATATGCAGGAAATCGCCGAACTGGATTTGGACGGTTACGCTATCGGCGGGCTGGCTGTCGGGGAAAGCGCTGCTGAAATGTACCGTGTCATTGCCGCGGTGGAACCCTATATGCCACAGGACAAAATCCGGTACCTGATGGGGGTCGGCACGCCCGCAAACATCCTGGAAAGTGTCCGGCGAGGCGTCGACTTGTTTGACTGCGTCATGCCCAGTCGCAACGCACGCCATGGGCACCTGTTCACCTGGGACGGCATCCGTAACCTGATGAACCAGAAATATGAATCCGATCCCAATCCCATCGATCCCATCTGCGGATGTCCCGCCTGCCAGCGCCACTCCCGCGCTTATATACGCCATCTTCTCAAGGCGGGAGAAATGCTGGGGATGCGTCTGTGCGTGATGCATAACCTCTTCTTTTACAACACACTGTTGGAGCAAATCCGGCAGGCATTGGATGAAGGCCGTTTTGAGCGTTATCTTGCAGAGCATCTGCAACGCCTCTCCACCCGGATATAACCTTTTCCTCTCGGGAATCTTCCCATTATAAACGGAATAAAATGATTTCAAGGATGGCTGGGGAAACCGCACCGTTACCACGCTCACGCCACGGTTTCCCATCGCGCCCAACCCAACATGAAATGAGTGACTGATGTTGTCTATCGTTGAACTTTTCCTGATCGCACTGGGTCTTTCTATGGATGCTTTCGCCGTATCCATCACCAACGGCATGTGTATGAAAAAATTGAAAGGGGAACAGCTGCTGTCCATTCCCCTGGCTTTCGGCTTTTTTCAAGGTTTGATGCCCGTACTGGGATTCTTGCTCGGCAGCACTTTCTCCCGTTACATCTCCGCTATAGACCACTGGATCGCCCTTGTGCTGCTTTCTTTCATTGGCGGTAAAATGCTGTGGGAGTCCATCAAGGAGCTTCGCTATCCTCAAACGGAATGTAAAACGGTTACCTTCACTTTCCGCCTTGTACTGGTTCAAGCCGTCGCAACAAGTATCGACGCGCTGGCTGTCGGCGTCAGTTTCGCCGCACTGAATATCAACATCGTGATTGCTGCGCTGTTTATTGCCATCGTTACCTTCGTTTGCTCCTTTATTGCTATCTTTTTCGGAAAAAGATTCGGAGGATTACTTGGCAATAAGGCGGAAATCTTCGGCGGAATCATTTTAATCGGGATCGGCGTGAAAATTTTTATCGAACACGTATTGGAAAATGGGCTGTTTTAGCTGTCTCCTTCCTGCACAGACAGGTAATCAATATCTTTTGACACCTTTGAAAAAACCGGACAAGCAGTAGCTTGTCCGGTTTTTGTATCTATACAACAAAATTAAAACTGCTTCAAAATATCCGACAATTGCAACATATATAACCCTCGTACACCTTCAAAAGTACCATCGAAAGACACTGCGTCGCCTTTGTTGTTCCACAAAACATGTAAATCACACCGAATATCGTCATAGGATACCGGCCAGAAATACACCTTTCCCAAGCTGATCCCTCTTTTCGATGGAACATGATAAAGCAGGATCTCGCGAAAACCGTCCCTATCTGGATACAAATCGCCGATGATGAAGCGTCGGTCAGGAGAATAACTGCAATGAATGTCTCTTGCGAAAAAGTCACGAGGATAAACTGTGTAATCCTGAGATAGATCCGTCAGCTCATAAAGCGCGGCGCCTTCCCCCGCATCTGCATGGATCAGGAGACGTCTTTCGTCTTTCCAATGATAATGAGAAGCATACGTATAGTCGCGCAGCCGATAAATATTCCCCTGTAAATCGATGGTTCCCAGCGCTGTTTTCCACCCGCTTCCTTTCTGCGGAAAATGACGCAGAAGGAACAGGATTCGGTCGCCCGTCGCATTAAACGTAATATGATTCACCACTATTTTAGGCGGCGTCTCACCCTCCATCGAAAAAACAGTCCCGAGGACGCGGTAGCTGGCGAGCAGCGTACTCTGCCCTGTCTGCATATCCACAAGAAAGATCCCATCATCGTCGGGCTGCGCAACATCAAACCCGGGATCCTTCTGGTTGCAGTAACCGTATCCGGGACGGAAATCATAGATACGGGTAAAATTTACGCTGACACCATATCGCCCATCGCGCGACACATTCGCCACTGGCCGCGAAAGGAAACGCCTCTCCCCCGTTTGAATGGATTGGATGACACAATGGAAGGAACACTCCGCACTGTAATCATTATACAGAAAGGTGTCTACTCCGCCATACGGATACCATTGCAGCATCGCACCCTGCTGAAAGTTCCACGCTCGTGTTTCTGCCAACGCGGTAAACGTTCCTGAGCCGATATCAATGACTCCCAGCTGTGCCATATCGGATGCGGTAGGCATCCGATCCATGAACGGGACACGATGACATAAATGTCGCCTGTCATCACCACTGAAACCCGAAATGTCATAATATCCAAAGAAGTAGTGCATCCCATCCCCTTCAGGAGACAGTTTTCTGAGAGGAGCCTTTATATTTTGTAGCATTTTCAAAATCTTCCCCCTACATGATCCTTACAACCCACTCGTTCTTTACAGATATCCCAATCTTTATCTTTGAACCCCGTCATCCCTTTTGCAGGCTGGCCGTATACAGTTCTCCTTTACGAAAGCCCGTCTGCGCAGCAACGTTTTTACAGGCATCAGACAATTTCTCCCCATCCTGTACCCGCTGGCGCACCTGTGCAACAGCCTCGTCCAGTGTAAGGCCGTCTTCCTCCTGCGACGGTACATACCCCTCTACAATGAGAACGAACTCGCCCTTAGGCGGAACCAACTCATAATAATCGCAAGCCTCCGCCAAAGTCGTTCTACGCACCTCCTCATGCAGCTTGGTCAATTCCCTCGCCAGCGTGATCCGGCGGTTACCGAGACAGTCCTTTAAATCCCGCAACGTGGTGCAGAGCTTATGCGGCGCTTCGTAAAAGATCAAAGTATGCGTATCATGGACGAGCGATGCTAGATGTTCCTGACGACTTTTCTTGTTGGTAGAAAGAAACCCCTCAAAAGCAAAACGCGAGGTGGAAAGCCCGCTCAATGCAAGGCCGGAAATAGCAGCGCTGGGCCCCGGCACAACGACAGCTTCGATCCCTTGCTGTGCGCACAGACGGACCAAATCCTCCCCCGGATCCGAAATACAGGGCATTCCCGCGTCCGACACCGCCGCACAGCTTTCCCCTGCACAGATCCGGGACAGAATATACTCCCCTCTCTGACGCAGGTTATGTTCATGATAGCTGACCATCGGCTTCTTAATATCAAAATGGTTCAGCAGCTTAAGCGTCACCCTCGTGTCCTCCGCCGCAATAAAGTCCACCATCCGTAAGATTTCCACCGCGCGTGGAGACAGATCTCCGAGATTACCGATCGGCGTTCCCACAATGTAAAGTTTACCTTGGCTCTGTAATTGCTGCGTCATCTGCCGTCTCCTTTCCAGTGTTAAAGCCATATATGCGGTTCATCTCGTCCGAAAAGCTTCCCGGTGTCTTTCCTGCGACGTACAATTCAGGCATCACACGTAAAAAGGGGTTTCCTCCTTTGCGTGCTTCCAGAAGAAAGAGCCAAGGCTCCTCTCCGGGCGCCTTAGCCACAAAGCGTAATCGTTTTGGCTCCAACGCATGCTCCCGCATCGCACCCATCACGTCGGCCAAACGCTCGGGACGCTGGCAAACACTCAGTCGTCCGCCGTACTTCAGTAGGTAAGACGCACAGGCGCAGACGTCTCCGATGCTGCATGCTACTTCATGACGCGCCAGCAGCTGGGAGGGCGTTTGCGATGGCAGGCCACAACGGTCCGCCTTATATGGCGGGTTACATGTGACTAGGTCGATGCTCTCGCGCGGAATCAGCCTCTCTGAAGACAGGCGGCGCAAATCCACACACATCGGTACGATACGCGACTGCAACCCACTGAGCTCAACAGCCAACTCCAGCTGCCTCACGGCTAACTGCTGAATATCCACCGCATAAATCCGTTGCGGCGGCTCCTTCCGGCACAACAGTAACGGAATAATCCCACAGCCGGTCCCTAAGTCACAGATGATATCCCGACGTTTCGCCTGGCTGAAATGCGCAAGCAAAAATGCATCTGTACCGAAGCGGTGATCCTTCGTAGAGACTGCCCTCACTTGCGGGGACAGCGTCTCAATTGTATATTCAAAATCCATCTTGACGCGGCTTCCGCCCCTTCTTCCATGATGATATGACATCTTCGGCTCGGCCCTGTTTCGGTAAAACAGCCTCCGATAAGAGAAAACATCCGAAAAATTTTAATGACGTATCGAAACAATACGGGTTTATTATAACATAAATTTTCTCTGTTCGCTATCCCTCCTTTTCGCCTAGCATATTTTTCAGGGAAAGCAAAGCCTATATGATCGTTGATATTTGTAATCGGGTTTGTTATAATAAGGTTTGTTCTTATACAGTGGTCCCAGGCCAGCGTTTTCTTGAAAGAAAACACGTTCTCTTGGACAACGATACAATTACCGGGAAACGTAGCCCAATGATCTTGAAACCGCAAAGTTTTTGTTTCCCTTTTGAATGGAGCCGATATAAATGCCATATTTTTCAAGCCGTGAACGCAAAGCGAAGCATGCCCATGATAAACTCGCCCCAACACGGCTGATTGTCGGTAGTTTCGCCATTGTCATCCTCATCGGAACTCTCTTGTTAATGATGCCTTTTTCGTCACGTGACGGACAATTCACCTCGTTTCCGGACGCTCTCTTTACCGCGACTTCCGCCACCTGTGTTACCGGCCTTATCGTCGCCGACACCTACTTGAAATGGTCCCCGCTCGGACAGTCCATCATTCTATTGCTCATTCAGGTCGGCGGACTGAGCTTTGTTACGTTGGTCTCCTTTTTCAATATCGCTATTGGACGCAAGTTGGGCTTGCGTTCCATGCAGTTGGCTTCGGAATCCATCAACTCCACTGAACTGAGCGATACCAAAACGATTATCAAAAACGTTATTAAAATTTCTTTGACCTTTGAGCTGGTCGGTGCGCTGCTCTTGTGCATATCTTTCATACCCCGCTACGGCGCAAACGGTATCATGATTTCCATTTTCCTTGCTGTTTCAGCCTTTTGTAACGCCGGGTTCGATATTCTCGGAAGGGAAGGCGCTTATGCCAGCCTGACCAATTATAATGGGGATCTGATCGTGATGATCACCATCATGCTGCTGATTGTCTGCGGCGGACTGGGATTCCTGGTCTGGAATGATTTAATCGCTTTCCGAAAACGCCGAAAGCTGCTCCTGCATACCAAAGTCGTCCTCATTATGACTGCTCTACTTATTCTGGCGGGAGCAGCCGTCTTCCTGTTGCTGGAATGGAACAATGAAAAAACATTGGGTGCGCTTCCGCCTGGGCAGCGCGTCACAGCGTCCTTCTTCCAGTCGGTGACATTGCGTACCGCCGGGTTTAATTCGGTTGACGTTGCCTCTTTAAACGGCATGACGAAAATATTCAGTATTGTACTGATGTTTATCGGTGCGGCTCCCGGATCGACCGGCGGCGGTATCAAGGTCACAACCTTTGCCGTACTGTTTATGACGGTTGTCTCCGTCATAAAAGATCGGGAAGAAACTGTTATGATGGGGCGCAAAGTGGATAAATCTGTTGTATACAAAGCGTTGACGGTCCTTGCGACAGGATTTCTGATTGTAACGGCCTGTACCTGCGTCCTGTATTTTTCCCATCCCGCTGACTTAGGGATCAGTGAAATTGACAGTGCTTTTGAATCTGTCTCGGCCTTTGCTACCGTCGGGATATCCGCCGGCGTTACAGAACACGCCAATCTTTTCTCCAGGATGATTTTGGTCTTAACGATGTTCGTCGGACGGGTCGGACCGATTTCTCTGGCGTTGTCTGTTTCCCTCAAACGTTCCAACCGCAATTTGTCGCGCACGCAAGTCATCCCGGAAGGGAAAATTATGGTTGGCTGAGTTTCCGGAAAACCGCGTAAAAACGGGACTGGATGGATAATCCAGTCCCGTTTTTACGTCCTTCTGTTGCATTTTTCCTTGTCCGCGCTATGCTTAAACCGTATCCAGAAGCAAAGCTGACGCAAAAGAAGCTTGCTCAGCGCCTGTTCGTCTCGGACAACTCTGATTTCATCAGCAGACAGGGGTATATAAAAGCCCCATCCTTCGTCCTACGCTACGACTTATGGGCAAAGTGTCCCGAAGTGTGGCCATACTCCCGAAAAAACAGCAAGACAGCGAGCAACCGTCAAGGCTGAAATGAACGGGTTTACACCCAGCCTTGGCCGCTTTCTTTCTGATTTTGGAGCGTTCTTCTCTCAAAATTAAAATGGGCGGGAAAACATTTTAGGGCTTTCCCACCTTGATTGCCCATTAGCAAAGACAGGTGGGACTGTCAACGGCGGCGCATAAAATGCGCCGCTCATCTTGACCGTTGACCGGCCTGACTGAATTTGCTATTTTAGAGAATTTTCTGCGCATGGAATATAGACTACAACATTGTTTCCAATATTCTCTTTCCTCCGCTGCTTCGTCCTGCTCAACATAATCTTCCAAACCAATTTATCAGATGCCAACGGATCTTATGACCCCTCTCCCATCTCCAGATAGAAGCGAAAAGAATCGTGCTCGTTATTTACGTCTTCAGGGTCTGTCAAATATGCCGCGGAACAGTTCGCGCTCTCATCATGGATATTGATGCCTTCGTAGTACGAGCCATCCACAAACTGCTCCACAAATCCCTCCGGAGGTTCCGGGAATTCCAAAAGGCGGGCGTCGCTGGCCTCTGCCTTGGAATTGACTAGCAAGCGGTGAAGCTTCTCTGTATTCTGCTGGACTCGCTCCAGATTATCCTCCTTTTTGGCCTGAATATCGATCGACAGCACGTAATTTACTTCCTGTATCAGCCCGTCATTCCCGACATACAGGGAAATATAGGAGTGGTCCGGATGCTCTCTCTCATTTAATTGTCCCATCACATGGTAACCAGATGTCTGGTACTCTTCTGCCGGATCATCAATAATGACAATGGCACATTCGCTTTCCAGCGCATCGCGGATCTCATAGACAACGGCAGCTGCCCTCTCCCGCTCTAAATCCGAAGCGCTTTTTGAGGCCGCATATTCGGGAAGAAACACGGCGATCAGCAGAAAAACAGGCACAAGAATCATCAGCCGCACATATTTTTTTACACGAGGCGCTTTGATTTGATAGATTTCAGCCATTCTGACCGCATCTCTTTTCACAGCCCCTATTGTTCTGCTGACAAGAGAGACCGTCTGCGCGGCTGCCGCTGCCTGCAGGGCCTCCCCCGCCTGCTCCAGTTGGGTGTCTTCAAAGCGCTGCATCACCCTGCCGACAGAATTCACTCCATGAATCTGTCGCAGGTGCTCCAAACCATTCTCCTTGGAAGAGAGCAAGCCCGCGCCTGTTTTCAGGCGAATCCAAGTCTGCGTTCTCCCGACAGATCGGACCTTCACAAGCAATACGACAGCCGCTGTAAGATAAATAAACACAATCCCCAAGTATACAACCAGGCCGGGAATATACAGAGATGTGCTGTTGAACACCATATCGTCAAGCATGACCAAAAAGAACCACAAAAAGCCTATCAGTAAATCAACTATAATGGCCGTCATAACAATGTTCGGATAAAGACAGCATCCCCGAATCAGTTTTTTCTCCTTCTCTCCAATCATTTCTGGTTCTCCTCTCTTTCATTTTTGGTACACGACTTATCAATGTCTTTCTATATATGTCTTACAACTTCTTCAAAAGTTTGATTCTGGCCCTTTCCATATCCGTCAGCACCCTGTCCTCCGGAATCGTCACAGAAACCAGATGCCGTTCTTACTGTTATAAATTTTAAAAATCAATTTCTTTGCTAATTGCTTAAACTGTTTGATAGTTTCCTCACGGCTCCCTCAGACAAGCTTAATTCAGAATTATCGTAGCTATTACGAACGCTCACGGTGGAAAAGCCCAGTATGTAGTCCGTCGATACTTTGAATACTTCTGCCACACCTATGAGAATATTACTGCTGACTGTCTTTGTTTCTCTACTGACAATCCGGCTCAACTGGGAAGCGGAAACGCCTATCTTCTCCGCAAGTTTCTTTTGTGTGATGTGGCTTCTGTTGCATAAATCGGAAATCCGCTGTCCGGGTGTTCCGGGTAAAGCCATAGATAC
>CAMMMX010000006.1 GCA_946498095.1 uncultured Clostridia bacterium | reverse complement strand
GCATCATGCCCTTCTAGGGCTTCCTCAAGCCCCCGGCTTTGCCGGGCGTCATGACTATGTTATTTCGTTATCGGCCTTAACTCCCGCTTGACAGCTTAAGGCGGATTCCTGCCGGCAGGACTGTAAACCCCATATAAGCCGCCGGCAGGCCGCAGCATCGTTTTGCGGTACCGCTACCATATTCTATGTGCGGACAGGTCGTCTGGTTCCAATTAAGATTCGCATATCGAAATAAGCAGGGAGAGGCCGGCGGATGATGGCTTGTAACGCGAAAGAAAGCCGATTCGGGGGTAAAAAGGGACGCGCAGGGTGTAACCGTTTGTCAGGTGCAGGGCGATCGTCTTGCAGTCAGACAGCGCGTCGCCTTCCTTTTCCTCATATGCGTCTGATGCGTTTGGGGACAAGCAGGATACGGCGGATTGGTTGCCGTCCGATACAGCTGCAGCAGGCGGGTCTAGAGATTGTGATGAGAGTGCGGGATGTATCCCGATAGCATCAAAATAAGCCTCTGATGCATCGGTTAAACTGCAATACATATCGTAGAATTGTCCGATTATTTTCCTGCTTGTTATGGTGCGTACCAGATGTTCGGATGTTGTGTCGGGATAGTCATAGATGTCAATGGATTCGATATCCGATTCGTCTTCCACTCCATACAGTGCGAGATAGGCAGATGCGTCTTCATCGGTGTTGTCACGGTATTTGATAAAACCACCGAAGAGATAGATATCGTAACCTTTTGCGGTCTGAACGGTCAGAAACACTCGGGCAGCAGGGTCGCCATAGGCATAGACGTCCTTTCCCATTAGCTCCTCCCCCGCTTCTTTGCCCAGCGTACCTAAATATGGCCCGATAAGCTCTTCGTCAACTGTAGCGGGAAGGCCATATTCTGTAAGCTCCTCGGAGGAAGCCTGATGGTAAAGCGCGCCGTCCAGCTCAAAGGACTGCATCACAGACAAGTCGACCTCCAATTCAGTTGTATGACTACTTAGTTCCACTGACGGGATCGTGCTGCGCTGAGCGTACAGCCATAAGCCAATGCCACCCCCGACAAAAATGGCAAAAGCAGCGGCGCATATCGCGATCCGGTTGCCGCATATTTTCCGTCCTCGTCTATCCTGATGACGTAGCGTGTCGTTTTGTCCGTCATCCATCAGCGTATAAATCCGTTGTTTTACATCAGCATCGAGATGGAATCGGTCAAATTCTTTGAAAGACACATTCTTCTCCGCTGACGCAACGGTCCTTCTGTCGTTTCTCTTATTTAGTTCCATCGTCAAAGCCCTCCAACATGGATCGCAGCAATTCCCGTCCCCGCCGCAGCTGCGTTCGGACTGCGCCTTCACTGCGGGAAAGGATTTTTGCCGTTTGATGTGTAGAATACCCTTCATAATAGTATAGGTATATAACGGAGCGGTATTTAACAGGCAGCCGCAGTACCGCCTGGACGACGTCGAGGCGGTCGTCGGCATCGGATTGACAGTTGCTGTCCGTGAAGTGGGATATGTCTTCCCGGACCGCAGTAAGGCGTTTCCACGGCGATCGAAGCTGGTTCTTACAGCCATTCGCCGTGACAGTCATGAGCCATGCGCGCAGATGTTCCGAGGACTGAAACTGCGGTTGTTTGCGTAGCAAAGTCAAAAACGTCTCCTGTACCTGATCTTCCGCGTCGGCGCGGTTTTTGAGGTACAGGACAGCTAAGCGGTACACCATATCGCCGTAAGTGTCAACCGTTTTTCGAAAACTTATCTCTGCGGCCTCCCTGTCCATCTTGACATCCCCTCTCACAAACAATACAATACACGGAAAGAAAATGTTTCATGTTTACCTGAACAAATATATAAAAATTTGAAAATAGCGCTATCCGCCTGACTTACAGAAAATAATGAAAAGAAAACATGCACAATAAAATGCATGATGGCTGGTCTCCCAAAAAGGGTAACTCTTACCCGATGTTGTTGACACCATCCAAAAGGGACGCGTATTTGCCAAATGAGGAGACTGTTTTGTCGGTAGGTGGTGTGAAACATCATGACCGGCTTTCCATCGAAAAAAATGCGGGCAGGGAGTGAAAAGCTTGCTGTCAAACAAACAGTTCTACAGAAATTACGTTGTTTGATTATCCTATTTTCTCCTTTCCAAAAGAAGAAGGAGCTTTTCTTTAAGATTAAGACAGTTTTATTTACGTTATAACATGAATAAAAATGGAATTAAAATACAATATTTCACATATTATTCACTATATTACTAATGATATATGCTTTTATATCACTCTTTTCGTGTAAAAAAGAATGCATTGATCCAAGGCAGGCCGTACAAATTAAAATAGATGCCGGATTACTTTGTGTCCCACAATCCTTTTGCATCATAGAAAAATAAAAAGGCGCTGCGGATATTCCCACAGCGCATGTAAACAGAAACAACCTGCCTACCGGCAACAAAGGGTTCGCCGTTGGTGCAACCAAAGACAAGGGTGTTGTTTACACCTATTATTATACGATAAAAGGTTGAAAAAACACAACACACAAATTGTATTGCAAAATTAATACATATATGAATATTTCTTTGAAACTGTTTTTATGGCATAATAGAATCAGAAGGTGATGAAATATGCCAAGATATGTCTTTCCACGCAGAGAAGCAAAAATTACAAAAACGATACGGGTACCGGAGTTCCTGCTTGACGAAATAGAGCGGTTTACCCAAGAAAAGGATATTTCCTTCAACGCCTTTGCCAATGAAGCATTGCGTGTTGCGATGCAGGACGTCAAGCAAAGGGAGCAAGATGCCGGACAGGAAGACGGAAAGTCGCCGGACGGGAACTGATACCCGTCTGGCGACTTTCCATTTCATATATGTTTTCTCAGTGCGGTTAGGGGACTTTTTTCAGCTGATCCACCAGCGCTCGTATTAATGATTCCTGCGAGGTGGAAAGCCCGTCAATGTTGATGTAGTTGCGGTTGTCCAAACCAAGCAGGTAGTCGCTGGAGACATTGTAAAGATGTGCAAGCGCAAGCAGCACCTCCGCGGAGGGCGTGACTGTTCCCGCTTCGTACCCAGCTACAGAGGCCTTGGAAATACCGATTCTGCGTGCAACAGTCTCCTGCGTCAAATGCTTTTCTCCGCGCAGTCGCCGCAGCTTATCGCCTAGATCGCCAATCATTGCTTCATTTGTCCTTTCCCGTTTTCAGCGTCCTGATGTTCCTGTGCCTCTACAGATTCATTTTCAGGCGGATCGTCCGAGAGGACAAAGAGATCGCCGGGTCCGCATTCCAGTATACAGCAGATGTCTTCCAAAATCCTGTAGGATATCCCGGTCGTCTGATTTTGAGCCAACCGTTTAAAATTTTCGCTACTCATTCCGAGCTGATTGTAAAGCCAGTAATTGGACTTGCCGCGTTCGCGCAGCAGCTCCAGTACTCGAATCTTCAGCATCTTATTCCTCCTGGAGTTATGAATGGCAGCCATCTGTTACCATTATAATGCAAAATTTGTAGTAAAGTATAGGGATTTGCATTGGCTAATGTATAAATGGCCTATGGTGTGCTCCTCCCTTCCTTTATTGTTTTTTTCACATGCCACAACAAAAATGTTCAGGAACGTGCCTCAGAACCCCTAGCCTGTTTCATAAAAATATGCTACACTATAAAAGTATGAATTTTGTCGAGATTCCCGGCTTTCAGTCGGAAGCTGATGGACGGATGCAGCTGGAAAGGGGCGGCTGATGGTTCAGTTTTTAAAAATGATTTTTCACCGCGTGGTGCTGATTGCGCTGATGCTGGTGCTACAGCTGGCGCTGATATTTTTTACCGTATGGAAGTTCAACCAGTATTTTATTTTTCTTTACACCATAGGTACTGTATTGGGCTTGGCGTTGGTGCTGTTCATTATTAACGACAAGAGCAACCCGGGTTATAAGATTGCCTGGATTGTCGTCATTATGCTGCTGCCCATTTTTGGGGCGCTGTTCTACCTGTTATTTGGCGCCAACCATCTGAGCCGGCGGGAAAAAGCCAAGTACGACTCCATCGAACAAAAAACCAAGGCAGCGACGGTTCAGTCACAGCCGGTGCTGGACGAGATTGCCGCGCTGGACGGCAGCGCCGTGGTGCAGTCACGTTATATAGAGCGTTCTTCCATGTCTCCCCCGTATAAGAACACTTCGTCGGAATACCTTCCGCTGGGGGAAATTAAGTTTGAGCGCATGGTGCAGGAACTGAAAAAGGCGCGGCATTATATCTTCCTGGAGTATTTTATCCTGCAGGAAGGAAAGATGTGGAATACGATTCTGGACATCCTGGTACAGAAAGCCCGAGAGGGTGTGGATGTGCGGGTGTTGTACGATGATATGGGAAGCATGATGACACTTCCCTACCGTTATGATCGTAAGCTGGAGAAGCTGGGCATCAAGTGCCGTATTTTTAATCCCTTCCTGCCGGTACTAACTTCCCGCTTCAATAACCGTGACCACCGCAAGATCTGTGTGATCGACGGGCATACCGGTTTTACCGGCGGCATAAACTTGGCTGATGAGTATATCAACGCTTACCCCAAGCATGGCCATTGGAAGGATACGGCTATCCTGCTTAGGGGGGACGCGGTGTGGAGCCTGACGGTGATGTTTCTGACGATGTGGGATCTTATCACCAAAGAGGACGAGGATTTTGAGCAGTACCGGCCGCATATTCATCAGGAAAGCGTACAGGAAACCGACGGATTTGTTCAGCCCTTTACCGACAACCCGCTCGATGGAGAGGCAACGGGCGAGACGGTTTACATGAATCTCATCAGCAAAGCCCAGAGGTATGTCTATATCACTACGCCCTACCTGATTATCGACAATGAGATGGTCACCGCACTGTCCAATGCAGCCAAGTCGGGTGTGGATGTGCGGATTATCACGCCGCATATTCCGGACAAGTGGTACGTCCACGCAGTAACGCGTGCCTACTATGAGGTGCTTTTGGAGAGCGGCGTCAAAATATATGAATACGCGCCGGGGTTTATTCATGCGAAAACTTTTGCTGTCGACGACGAGTATGGCGTGGTTGGTACGATAAACCTCGATTACCGCAGCCTCTACCTACACTTCGAGTGCGGTGTTTGGCTGTACAGGACAAACAGTGTGCTTCAGGTACGGGACGATTTCCTTGCCACACAGGAGAAATGTCAGGAGATCACCCTAGAGCAGGCGCGTCATGTGAAATGGTACCGTAAGGCGGCACGCAGCGTCCTGCGGATGTTTGCACCACTGATGTAAATTGCGGGTAAGGGTTTGTAAAAGGAAGTCGCTGGTTTTGGATCGGCAACTGCTTCGCGGCGAGGCATTGTTTTCCGATGCTACTAAAACGCGGTTGTGGCATTGGCTGGCAGCTGCAAAAGGGCCAAACGTCTGGGAAGCGCAGAGAAAACGTCAAAGACACAAGCGTTTTTGTGCGCTTGGCTCGGACAGTGATCGACAATCCCTGCCGTGAAAGGACAAAATAGCGGGGAAATCCGCCACTGAAAGGATGGGACATCACAATGAAAATTACCCGGAAGGAAGCGCTGAACCCGCCGAACCTTTTGTGTTATCTGCGCCTTTTGCTGGTGCCGGTGTTTGCCGTTTGCTATCTTACAGCGCGGACGCAGGCGCAATACTATCTTTGCGGCGGTATTATCTTGCTGTGCGGCCTGACCGACTTTCTTGACGGACAGATTGCCCGCCGCTGCGGTATGGTGACCGAGCTGGGAAAGCTGATCGACCCGCTGGCGGACAAGCTGTTGCAGGCGGCGATCGTCATTTGTCTGGCGTTCCGTATTAAGGGGATGGTTTTTCTACTAGCGCTATTTGCTGTCAAGGAACTTTATATGGGCATCAACGACCTGCTGCTGTTGCGCAAAGGTGCAAAACTGGACGGAGCGATGTGGTTTGGAAAACTTTCGACGGCTGTGTTTTACGTCGCCATGTTCGTGATGATCGCGTCGCCGGTGCAGAACAGGGTGCTGCATGTGACGCTGATGCTGGTCTCTGGTTTTTTCTTAGCTCTTTCCTTCGTCCTCTACATCCCGGTTTTTCATCGGATGCACCGCAAGGCTGATGCGAAGAAGAAGGACAGCGCGGCATAAAAGGACGCGGCTTTGTTGCCGCGTCCTTTTTGTTTGTGAGGGACATCACTCCCCCCTGCTGAGGGTGCGTCCTGTAAAGGGGGACGCTGGGGAAGTGCGCGTGGATCCGCAACCGTTTGACGCAATGTCATTTCATCATTAGAAAAATTTGCCCTACCCCTAACCGTGTCAAAATCCCGCCGACTATATGGGTGTAACATTCATGAATGGAGCAAAAATCATGGATACGGAGAAAGCTTTGCAGGCGTTGTCGGACAAATCCTTTTTGGACAAGCTTTACGGCTACGCGTACCGCCGCTGCAACACGTCTCAAGAGGCGGAGGATCTGTGCTCGGACATTATTTTTTCGATCCTGAAGAGCCTGCGCCGCGGCGCACACGTCGAGCGCTTTTACGCCTTCGCATGGAAGGTGGCGGCACGGGTTTACGCCGACTTTTGCGAAAAGCGCCGTCGAGACAGCGAAAGTCTCGCCGCCCTCCCGGACACCCTTACCAGCAGCGACCTCATCGCAGCGCTGGACGAGGCCACAGCCGATGAGGGACAGGTCCGCCGCATCCTGCAAGAGATCGCCTTCCTATCGCGGATTTACCGCGAGGTGATGGTCATGTACTACCTGGACGGCAAAAAAGTGTCCGACATTGCGTCTGCGCTTGGCATTTCTGAGACCGCCGTCAAGCAAAGGCTTTTCTCCGCTCGCAATATGATACGGAAAGAGGTCAGTAAAATGGAGAAAACAGCAGTCACCCTGAGGCCCATTGCGATGTCTTTCATCGGCAATGGTAGCCCCATCGGCAACGACCCGCGCGTGAAAGCGGAACGGGCGCTGTCGCAGAACCTCGTCTACCTGTGCAAAAACAAGGCCCGCACCGCCAAGGAACTGTCCGAAGAGCTCGGCGTGGCGATGCCCTTCATTGAGGAGGAGCTGGACATCCAGTGCCGTGGCGAAAACGGCGAGTACGGCCTGCTGCGCAAAACGGACGACGGAAGGTACATCGCCAACATCCTCATTTTCGATATGGACGAATACCGCGCGGCGGAGCAAATTTTCCGGGCACATGCCGCTGACTTCAGCGCGCGTTTCCAGCGATTCCTGCAGGACAATCGGGAGCGTATCCTCTCCTTCCCCTTCCTCAGCCCGCAAAGCGACGTCGCCTTCGTTGGTTGGTGTTTGGTCAACCGGACGGTGTGGACGCTTAGCGATATGGTGACGGCGCTCCTGAAAGAGAAGTATTTCGCTGACGTCGAGCCGGCAAATCGGCCCTTTTCGACTGTGGGTTACGCTATGAAGCCGGGAGAGTCCTTGGACATGGGTTTCTACGGCTGTGACGGTGTCACAGCGGAGAACCTCTGCGGCTACAGCTGGGTGTTCATCTCGAATGCCTACGGCAACAGACTGCAGGCGCATTTCCACTGTGGGCACAACCTTTCGCAGGATCCGCAGTTGATGCTGACGCTTCGTGCCGTCGGCGGACTGGACGTCGCATCGCTGCACGGGGATGAGCAGGAGATCGCCGCCAAGGCGATCGAGAACGGTTACCTGCGTAAGAAGGACGGCAAGCTATATCCGAAATTTGTGGTTGTCAATGGCGCGGACAAAGATGCGTTCTGGTCGCTGGCGTCCACGGCGGCGGAGCGTTGTGCGGACATTGCCGATGCAATCGCCGGGCAGGTGGCGGAGTTCATTCGCAGAACCATCCCCGCCCATTTGATCAGCGAGTATGCTCTATTCAGCCAAATGACGGATTTCCGTCTGCTCAGCGAAACCATTGAAGCCTGTATTGCGTCCGGTGCGCTCACCACGCCGAATCAGCCGTACGCAGCTGAAGGCGTCTATATGGAGCTGGAGAAATAACTTTGACCGACCGGGGGACCTAGAAAAGGTCCCCCGGTTTTGCCATATCCGGTATGCAGCGACGGCGGGCTGAGCCCGCATGCCATACGCGTCCGGCGTTCTCGCACGCGTTGAGATGTGGTTGTAGGCACGGCAAGGGGGATCAAGGGGCGTCGTGCTGTTACGGAGCGACGGAGGTGTCGCGCCCTACGTCCTTTGGCAATATTGCAGGGCGTATCGGACAGCGTCCTCCCACCCGGAAAAGTCGCGGCGGATTCGGCGCAGACAAGCGGCGCAGAAGTTCGCCCGCGCCGACGCGTCACGCCGTAGTGTCTCCTTGTAGCCCCACAGATGGGTGAAGCGCCGTTGTGGCCCTTGTAAGTCGCTTAGCGATTTCAGCGCACCCCAGGGTACGTCCTGACGCTGTGCACAGACCGGCAGCAGACGCTGCTCAGCGTAGACCATGTAGGTTACCGGATCGTCGGGCAGAGTGCTTCGCATAAAGGAGAGAGCTTCGCTTTGATAACTTCGGGCAAAGGTAGCGTCACGCAGATATAAAAGCGCCGTATTGAGCGCCGGCAGACACAGCAACGCTTCATCCGGAGGATGATAGTCCGCGTCAGGGCGGTAACAAAACGTACGTGGGTCGGGATAGGCAGGCGGGACAGCCTCCTCCTTGTGGATACCGGCGGCATCGAAGGGGGCAAGGTCGGCGGAAATGTCCTGCCAGACGATGAGGTCGCGGTCAATGATGCAGGCGGGATAGGACAGATGATCCAGCGCGAGCAGCTTTCCCCCCGCCCAAAAAAAACGGACATCAAAGCCGGGTGAGTCGGATGGAAGGCAGTCCCAGACGACACCCTCGTACAGCGCGGAAAGGCCACTTTCCGTGTAAAAGCGCTTGCCTTGCCGATCGGTGCATAGCGTTACCGGGCCGGAGTGGCGCTGCCAGCATAATACCGACAGTGCCGCAGTCAGCAGCTCAAAGTCCGGCATATGACGGTCCGGCGGGCTTTTATAGGCCAACGAGGGTACCGTCCAGTCAATATGATAGGCGTGTATGAAACTACGCATAGCGCCTCCTTATGCGGCACATACCGCAAGGGCTACGTAAGGCAAGTATGGATTCGGATAGAAAGGGAACACGGGGACAAAGCCTCGCGTTCCCTTTTATTGATTCCTGGTACCAAACGCGGCCTGGTTCTCATTGGGACTGGATCGCTTTCCAATCTCGGGAAAACGATGCTCCAGTGAAGCGAGGGAGATTTCGATATCTTCGTAGGCTTCCTCTGCGGAGAAGCAGCCGACCGTAACCATATCGCAGTCACGGATGGTGTTCCAAACGAAATTGAGGCCCACGTAAGGCGTGCAGCGTCCGGCAGCCATCGGCTTGATGGTCATTACCGGCTTTTTGGCGTGATTGATGATATGCGCCACCGATTCGATCTCCACCTGCATGAGAAAGCCCATACAGTTGTAGATTTGGATGTACGTCTCCACATCGTAGCCGTTTTTGTCGGAAAAGACAACCATTTCCGGCATATGCGCGCTCAGTCCAGGCACCAGCCCTGCGTCACGAATCATACGGGTGTAGTCGTCGAGACGAGGGATCGATTCGCTGATTTTATCCACCAGCTTTTCGCAGCTGGAGTGGTGAATGAGGCAGATTTCCGCCCCGATGCGCGCGCTTTCCCGGAAACATTCCTGCGCCTCGGCGCGCGCCTTCGCGCTGTCTGACACGTCGATGATTGGGGTGTCGACGATGTGGATACCTTTCCCAGTCCGGTCCTCGGCATAACGCACCGCGTCCACCATGACAGGGTTCTGGCTCAACGGTCCCATCAACGTATCGACGCCGTTTTCGAGGAAGGCTGCGAGTACAGGGAACATGTCCTTGCCGCAGCGGTGCGTTTCGGTAATTCGTTTGTCGGCCGCTGGTCCGGTATGGCTCCAGCCCAAAAGCCAGTTGGTGCCGATAATCATGCGGGAAAGCGATATTCCGCCGACGTTTGTGCGGGGAAAAAGATTTTTTGTCTCCATCCTGGTTCCCTCCATTATTCCAGTTTGGTCTTGAACGTGGAAAAGGCGCCATATTTGCCGGCGCCCAAGCGTCCTATATCTGCGCCGGGGCCTCTCCATCCGGATCGATGAGGGACAACCCATAGCCCCCTCCTACCGACGTTACGGTCTCCCCCGACGTCCTGTCGTCCGGCGGCGCGGCCACGGACAGGACATCGGATAAGAACTGCCCGTAGCCGCCCCGGCGCTTCAGCCGCCGGACGGTTCTCTCCAGTTCCCCGGCCGGGAGCGTCCGGGCACGGGAGACCAGCGAGGGAAAATCTTCTTTCAGGGCAAGGCGTAGGTACAGCGTATAGAGCCGCTCCACGTCATGCTGGCGGATTCCTTCCTCCGGAATGGATGTACCGCGGAAAACGGATCTGCCCGAGGCAGCGCTGGGTTCCATGCTGCCGGAATGGACGGTGAAAGCCGCCACGGCTAAGAAATAGTCGCGCGAAGTCATGATCGGTTCCTTTCAAATCAATCAGCCCTGTTACAGCATCAGGAGACTACGTTCCAAACGTTTCGAAAAACAGTCTCCCGACGTAGGCTTAGAGTCAGTCCGTTTGTCCGTCATCGGGCGAAAAACGGTAAACAGTCGTATAATCATACTTTTCCCCGGCGCGGAATACCGGAGACGGAAAAGAGGGGTGACGCATGCTGTTTGGGAAAAATTGCGTCTCAAAGCACAGTCCCGATCGGAAGGGGTAACGACATCCGCCCTTGCCGCTGACGGTGCCGTCAAGGAAATTGCCGGTATAGAATTGCAGTCCCGGCATATTGGTGAATACTTCCATACGTCGTCCTGCCGCCCGTGCCTGCGCGCAACGAAACATTCCGGTCGTCGCTGGACGATTGAGGACGTAGTTGAGGTCGTAGCCGTTGCCCAAAACTATTTGATCAAAGTCCGATCCGATGCCGTCGCCAACGCGGCGGAAGGAACGGAAGTCGAGCGGCGTGCCGTCGACGGGGGCGATTTCGCCGGTGGGCAGCAGCGTCTCGTCCGAGACGGTGTAGGAATCGGCGCTGATTTGCACCTCATGATCTAGGATGTCGCCGCTGTCGTGGCCGGCGAGATTAAAGTAACAGTGGTTGGTCAGGTTGAGGACGGTGTCCTGATCGGTTTCGGCTTGGTATCGGATACCCAGTGCATTTTCATCGTCAAAGGTGTAGGTGACGGTAAAGGAAACATTGCCTGGATAGCCCTCCTCCCCATCGGGCGAGAAGGTGGTCAGTACAAGGGCGTCACCGCGAACCCGCGCATCCCAAATACGTTCGCTTAACAATCCGTTTCCATGGAGGTGGTTTTTCCCTTCGTTGGCGGTCAAATGGTATGTTTTCCCATTCAATTCAAACTGCGCGTCCTCAATGCGGTTGGCACACCGCCCAATCAATGCACCGAGATAAAAGTTCGGCTGCTCAAAGGCATCGACACGATCAATGCCAAGACAGATATCAGCCATGACACCATTCTTGTCGGGGACGCAGATTGCGGTAATGCAGCCGCCGAAGGTTGCAATGCGTACAAAAGCGCCGGAGGCATTTTGGAGGGTATACTCGTCAACCTCCCTGCCATCCTTCGTGTTGCCGAGCAATGCTTTGGTGATCTTTGTCATAGATGTAACCCGTTCCTTTCTCGGGGCCACCCCCGGTATGTATGAAGATACCCTTATCCTATCGCAAACCGCGGATAAAGTCAAGACGGTACAGTTTTTCCACATATTCCAGCTTCTGCTGTGGAAAAACTGTACCGTCCGGCAGAAACGCAATCTTTGCAATGAACGAAACACGTATTAACGAGCGGGAAAGAACGCACCGATGGCCTGTGCGATCAGGCGATGGCCCAACTGTCCGGGATGGTTTTGATGGGAAAGCAGATCGGCGAGCGCGCCACCAGCTTCGATATACCGTTCAAATACCCGGAAGACGTCGCATAGTCCCGCTTCTGTCTCGGCGGCAAGGGAGCGAATTTGCTGCGCATGTGCGCATAGCGCGTCCCAATCCGCGTTTTTTTCATAATAGGAAATGTCCCAGCTTGGAGTCAGCAGGATTGGTTTCACACCGGCGCGTTGCGCCGCTGCTATCATCGACTTCCACGCCTCCCACGCGGCGGACAGGTCACAATAACGGTCGTTGAGGCCATAGTCGATGGTAACCACATCCGGACGCAGCGAAAGGACATCGGTAGTAAATCGGGCTGCGCCTTCAACGGCGGTTTCGCCGCCAATTGCCGTCGTAACGACGTTGACGACGGCAAAAGGAAAGCGCTCCTTTACCATCGCGAGAAGCTGCTGCGGGTAGGCATGGAGCGTGTCAACATAGGGCGTGGCGAAATACCCCGCCGGGACGCTGTGGCCGTGACAGGCGATACAAACGGTACGGTTCTCTGGCCAACGTTGCTCAAGCGCGTCCAACACGGGAGAAAGATAAGTATGTGGATCGGGCGTCATGGTAAATCCTCCTTTATATATGGAGAGCCGGGGACAATCCATCGGGACAACGGCTGCGAAAAAAGGCCGATATTGAATCGGCCTTTTCATACAAGGGACGAAAGACTTCGCAGCCTCTATTTTTCCTCCAGCGACTTCAAGGCGTTCATTTCCGAGCGGCTCATCCGGATTTCAGCATCCTGAATGATTTCAACTTGATCGCGATGGAAAGAGGCAGGCGGGCTTTCCGATTTCTTTTCCAGACGCACCTTGAGCATCCCAGTGAGGAGGTTGACCTCTACAACGGTACCTCGACCCTCTGGCGTGGTCACCAGTGCGTCCACCTTTGGGGTCATGGAGAGAAGATCTTCATAGGCGTCCTGCTCGTATTTGAGACAGCACATCAACCGTCCACAGGATCCAGAAATTTTGGTTGGATTGAGTGAAAGACCCTGTTCCTTCGCCATCTTGATCGATACGGGCTGGAATTCTCCCAAAAAACTGCCGCAGCAAAAGGGACGTCCGCAGATACTTAAGCCGCCCAGGAGTTTCGCCTCGTCACGTACGCCGATTTGCCTTAGTTCGATGCGGGTACGGAAGATGCCTGCTAGGTCCTTAACCAGTTCGCGGAAGTCCACGCGGCTTTCGGCGGTAAAATAGAAAAGAAGCTTGTTGTTGTCGAAGGTATATTCGGCATCGATAAGCTTCATTTTCAGCTTATGCTCCTCGATTTTTTTCAGGCAGACGGAAAACGCTTCCGCCTCCTTTTTTTTATTGTCCTCAACGCGCCGCAAATCGGCGGCGGATGCGGGACGGATAATGCTCTTCAGCGGAGGGATAATCTTAGACAGCGGAACTTGGCGGTTTTCCAGCGCGACCTCGCCGATTTCGACGCCACGTGCCGTTTCGACAATCACTTTGTCGCCGCAGGCAAAGTTTGTCCCAGCGGGATCAAAGTAATAGACCTTCCCCACCGACTTGAAGCGTACGCCGATAATCTCCACTTGCGGCTGCGCGGAGGAAGGTTCGGCGGTATTGGGCACGTCGGTTGTTTCGATTTGCAACGCGTTTTGCGTCTCCGGCGTATCAATAGCGGTCGTCGTTTGATCATACGGCGTTTTGACAATTTCGGTTTCAGGCACAGGGAGGTTTTGCGGCATCCGCTTTTCCGCCGCTTTCGCCATGTGCGCCGCGCCGCGGGCCCGTTGAGGGCCCCTGCTGGAATTTTTTCCGCGCTGGGGGCGTGGCTTTGGCTTGTTTTTTTCAGCTTCCTGCCGCTGCTGCGTTTGTTCCATACTGTAATCCTTTCTATGGCGTAGGTTTTACGATTGTGTCCGATTCGAAAACAGAGCCAAACCCACATGGTAAGCGCTGTTTTGTTCTTATAGGGTATCCCGGTATTTTGCACAGGCTTCTTATGAGATTCCCTGTCCGGCGCCAAAGCCCTGATCGGTGTAAAGCCTTGCACTGACCAGCGCAATACTTAAAGAAATATTGGCGTTTTTCTCCATCAGCGTTATCCCTTCCTGCGCGGCAGAAAAAGCGCCACAAAGGCGTGCAAGCGGAAGTTGTGCGCACAGCTTCTGAGACAGCGCAAGATCCAGCCCCGAAGGCACCGTCCTACCGGATTTTAAAAGCATACTATCCCGCAAAAGCCCGCCAAGGGCGCGCAGGACGTCCGAAAAAAGTTCACGGCTGCTTTCCGCTTTGTGCAACGCGGCATAGACCCCGTATTCGCTGCCTTGCGCCAAGGCGCGGGCGGCGTCCGCCGCAATAGAAAAGGGACGCATTTTTTCCGGGTCGGCAAGTGCCTGCAAGCACTTGCCAATATTGCCGCCGAACATTCGGAAAGCGTCAGTAGCCTCCTCAAATGTGACGCCACAGGCATCCTGCACGGCACAGAGGCAGTCGTCCTTTTCCACTGGCTGCAGGGGGATTTGCACTACGCGGGAGAGAATCGTAGGCAAAAGCTGTGCGGTATGGGTCGCAAGAAGGATGAGCCGCACGTGTGCCGGGGGTTCTTCCAGTATTTTGAGCAGGGTGTTTTGCGTACGCGGATCCATCTCCTCACATCCGATGAGAATGTAAACCTTGCAGGCGCTTTCGTTGGGCAGAACCGCCGCGTCGGCGATGAGCGCCCGAATCTGTGCAACGCTGGTGCTCTTTTTGCCCTTTTCCGGACTTATGGTAACGCAATCGGGGTGGATGCCCGCTTCTATCTTGCCGCACGCGGCGTCGTCAGCCTTCAAAAAGGCGGCTGCGCACAGCCGGGCAAAGGTCTTTTTGCCCAAGCCTTCGTCACCTGTGATAAGCAGGGCATGGGTGACACGACCGCTTCCCTGTAAGGAATGGAGCACGCTCAGCGCACTTTGATTGCCGTAAAATCTCGCCATGAGGATGTGGATTCCTTTCCTGTGAAAAACGTACAAATGGTACGCTTGAAATACCTAAAAAATCGAGAGGCGAATAAAAGCTTCGCCCGGAAAAAGCCTCCTTTGGATCCGTACCGGCCCGCCGGGCGTTTGCCAACGGCGGGCCGGGTGGGGAATACCTATCAGACCTTCTCGAAACGTTCGACGTTGGTGACAAAAATCGTCGCGCCGCCTACGGTAACCTCCACCGGGAAAGCGGAGTAGCTGCCGATACCGTAGGAGGAAGCGGACGGGACGTATTGTTTCCGTTTCCGGCTTTGCTCAGAGATAATACCGATAACGGTGTCTACGTTGTCATCTTCGGTACAAATGAGGAAGGTGGTATTGCCCGCCATCAAAAAACCGCCGGTGGAGGCGAGCTTAGTGGCAAAGTGGCCCGACTTGGTCAGCGCGGATGAGACCGCGTGGCTGTCGTCGTTATTGACAATGGCGTAAATTAGTTTCATAATAAGTACCCTCCGTTCCGCCGCACGGGGCGGCATAATGTCTAGGACAGGAGTAGCAAACCGTCAGCCCCATACAGGAGAGGCGGGATTGCCTTCCCTTGTACTCATTTTACCACTTTTACGCGCGAAATGCTATACTTTTGTAAAATTTTAATATCATCATTCCGTATCAGCTCTCCGTTTACGACAACAGGCACCGCAGGCGGGCAGGCAGTGACAGCTGCGGCACAAACGCGTCCGGCACTTTGCGCTGTGGGGATAGTTTCGTTTTCAGCAAAGGTCGCGTCACGAATGGACATTACCGCGGGAGGAAGCGTAAAGTCGGGCAGTTCGATGATGGATGCCGGCCGAGGATGGAGGGCGGCAAAGGCACGTTTCAGACAGGAAAAGTCTTCAGCAGGTGTTGACGCTGCGATCATCAGCACCAGATGGGCATCTGACGCGTATTCGCATTCGATACCCATTTCCCGCAATGCGTTGGCCAGCTCTCGCCCGTCCCAGCCGGCACGAGTCGCTTCGACGGTCAGACGCAGGGGATCTTCTCCCGTGCAGGGAAAGCCATGTTGCTCTAGGAAACGCCGCAGTTCAGCGCAGACGTCCGCCGTATGGGCAAGGGACTGCGGCAGAGTAGTTTCGTATAGCGGGTTGAGGCGGTCCAGCGAGCAAAGGATGAGGTACGATGGCGACGTTGAGCCGAACAATGCCATTGCGCCGCGTGCGCGGGACAAAAAAGTCGGGTTCCCAACATGGAGAAAAGCCCCTCCTGTCAGTGCGGGCAGCGTTTTGTGCGCGCTGTCGCAGCAGAGATCCGCGCCCAGTGTGATGGGATGAAGATCCGGCCGTAAAAATTTCAGGTGGGCGCCATGAGCGTTATCCACCAAAAGCGTTAAACCGTGCTGGCGGCAGAAGGCGGCGACGGCCTTTACGTCGCTGATACAGCCCAGATAGTCAGGCGAGGTCAGGTAGACACAGCGAGCGCTGGGTGCATGGGAGAGGGCGCTGGCAAGCGATCCGGCATCTACGTGACCGCCAACCAGACTGCCCGGCTCGTACCGGGGAAGCACCCATTCCACGTGTAGATCAAGCAGTGCACAGGCGTTCAGGAAAGCGCGGTGGACGTTACGCGCCGCGATCACAGTGGAACCCGGCGGTGCGGCAAGCGCGAGCATCGCCTGAATGCACAGAGTGGAGCCGCCTGCGGAGAAGAGGGTCGCGTAGGTACCGTAGGCGCGGGCTGTCAGCCGCTCGCTTTGGGCGATAACGCCGTCGCGCGGCGCAGCGGGCGTTTCGTCAAAGAGGTTGTCCGCGCCGTTGATTTCGGTGATATCGTAAGGGAAAACAGCTGACAGCGGGTCACCGGGGATGACCTGTCCCTTGTGGCCGGGCATATGTAGGCGAGCGGTTCCGCTATGTGCGTAATGGCGAAGGAAATCATAAAGCGGCGTTTCTGTAGGCATAGTTAGACTCCCTTTCCGAAGAGAATGCGGTCCCCTATGGAATCTGTTCCGGATGGGCTTTTTCTGGAAGGAGTTTCTCGATCTGTCAAGGGAGCCGGAACGATAGGTCCAGGCCGGCCAATGCAGTGGCTACAGAAACTCTTATTCTTCATACATGGTATGGATAAAATCGGCAGCTTCGCCATTCGGATTCGCATAGACAGTCGCTTCTTTTATTCGATCGTAATACTCCAATTCATGAACGAGGATCGGAATAGGGCCGAAGCGTTCCCGAATAAATCCCTCATCCTGAAGCCGACGCGCCACATGGGATGCCGCTGACACAAGTTCCCAATAGCCTCTGGGTTCGCCCGGCAAGAAGTAGCCATGTTCATCGGTCATATCCTTCAGAACTTTTTGCATGGACTCTCCGTCCTCTGCACGGTGCAGGTGGATGCCGTTTTCTTCATACCAGTCGAACAGCACCTGGCGGCCTTCGTCCTCCTCTTCCTCACAGTCGATGATGTAATAGCCTTCTTGTCGCCAAAAGGCATAGTTCCAGCGCTCCTCGCTGATTGCCGGAGCGTGTTCGCAATCCGATTCGGTGTTGTAGCCTATGGTGAAATTCGTCAAATAGAAATAGTCCTCATAGCCGATGGCCATATTATTGTCAAGGAAAAAAAAAATAGCGTAAATGCCCGGTTCGTCCCAACTGTTTATTATGGGTTTGATGCGTTCATAGAGATAAGCTTCTAAATCGATCATAATCATATCCTTCCTTTCTGTTTATATGATCACACGGACGTAGCATGTAAAGAGCCAAGGGTCAGTACATCTTACCGGACCTCAACGGCAGCCTTCTCTTCCCGGCTGTCTGGTGCTGCATCCGTCGACGGAACCAGCTCGGCAGTGTTTGGAGCAGGAATGTGTGGATGCCCATCCGCCACGGGCTGTTCCGCTTTTTCTGCCTGACGCGCCATTGCCAGCATCAGTTTGATGCGGTTTTCCTGGTTAATGCGTGTTGCACCGGGATCGTAGTCGATGGAGACAATATTGGCTTGCGGGTACTTCTCCTTGACTGCGCGGGTCATCCCCTTGGCGACAATGTGGTTGGGCAGACATCCGAAAGGCTGCGTGCAGATTACGTTGCGGATCCCGCTGTCAACAAGGTCGCACATCTCCGCGGTCAGGAGCCAGCCCTCTCCCATTTTTACGCCTTGCCCGATGATGTCCGCCGAAACCTCCTTCAAGTGCTCAAAGTCGCACGGCGGATCAAACACCCCATGTTTTTTAATTTTGCTGATAAGCTGGCGCTGCCGCATCAGCAGGTAACGGTAGGCCAAACGACCGCCGTTGCTTTTTACTCCCTTGCGCCCGTACAGCTTTCGGTCCATGCCGCTATTGTTGGCGCAGTAGAGGCAAAAGTCAAGTAGCCCCGGTACGACAGGCTCGGTTCCCTCATCAAGCAGAAACTGTTCCAGATTATTGTTGCCCAGTGGCGCGTACTTGACGTAAATCTCCCCCACAATACCAACCCGTGGTTTCTTGATGTTGACACGCTCAATCGCTGCAAAGTCATTCAAGATACCGCGGTAGTTCGCCGCGACGGAAAGGAAACCGCCTCCGCGGAATTGCTTACCCAGACGGTCCACCCATTTGTCGACTACAGCGTCGGTCGCACCCTTTTCGAGCTCGTAGGGACGGCATTGATTAGCAATATGCATCAGCAGGTCCCCAAACATAATCGCAAACGACGCTTTGATCAGCAGCGGGATCGTCAGCTTAAATTCGGATTCCTCCATCCCGGTAAAGTTTAGGGAAACAACTGGAACATACGAAAATTCACTTTTCGCCAGCGCCTTGCGCAGCAGATGGATATAGTTCGAGGCACGGCAGCCGCCGCCGGTCTGCGATATCATCAAAACTGTACGGTGCGGATCGTATTTGCCGCTTTTCAATGCGTCCAGAAGCTGCCCGATGACTAATAGCGCTGGATAGCAGGTGTCATTGTGTACGCTGCGTAGCCCTTCGTCTACAATCCCACGGTGCGTTGTCTCTATCAACTCGACATTGTACCCGTCCTGACGCAGGATTTCTATGATCAGCCGAAAATGTACCGGCAGCATGTTCGGTACCAGTATCGTGTGCGTCGCCTTCATATCTTTCGTATATACCGGATATTTCATATTTCCTCCTTGTCTCTCACCTTTCGATTCCTCCATGATCTGCGTCGATCGGGAAATTACTCCTGAGGCTCCGCTTCAGACTCCATTTAAGAACCTTCTTTCAAGAAGGTCCCTAAGCGGGGCTTGGGGCAGCGCTCCAAGAGCAATTCCTGATCAACACAGATGACGGGGATTAGACGGCGAGGAGTGAACGGAGGCGGATTTTAACCGCTCCGAGGTTATTGATTTCGTCTATTTTCAGCAAGGTATAGAGTTTGCCGTTCCTTTCGAGGATGGCGCGAATCTCGTCAGTGGTGATGGCGTCGATACCACAGCCAAAGGAGACGAGCTGGACGAGGCTCAGATCGTCGCGATGGGCGCATAGCTCAGCTGCGTTGTACATCCGGGAATGGAAGGTCCACTGATTGAGAACGTCCAGCGGTTCATGGACGGCGAGGTTACAGATGCTATCTTCTGAAAGGACACACAGTCCCAGGGAGGTGATTAAACGGTTGATACCGTGGTTGATTTCCGGGTCGATATGGTAGGGCCGGCCGACCAGTACAATACAACGCTTGCCATGGGCCTTTGCAAAATCGAGTATTTCTTGCCCTTTGGCGAAAACGGCGTCCTTGTAGCGGCGGTAGCCTTCAAATCCCTTCTGTAGCGCGTCTCGAACCTGTTTGACGGACAAATCCCTGTCCGGAAACAACGGAGCGAGCGACTGCACAAGCACTTTGGCGGCGAAACGCGGATGTGTCAGATCCAGGTATGGCATCATAAAGTGGACGCCAGGAGCGGTCAATCCTTTGACGTTAGCCTTCAAAAGCTCGGGGTAATAGGCCACCACGGGGCAATTGTAGTGGTTGTCAGAATTTCCTTCGTTGAAATTGTAAGTCTGGCAGGGGTAAAAAATATGTTTCACGCCCTGCGCAAGCAGCGACTCAATATGCCCATGGACCAGCTTGGCAGGATAACACACCGTATCCGACGGGATTGAATGCTGCCCCAAGTGGTACAATTTGCGAGATGATTCGCCGGACACGTCGACATTGACGCCGAGTGCGGCGAAGAAGGCTGTCCAGAAAGGCAGGTTCTCCAGCATATTCAGCGCCAGCGCGATGCCAACACGGGGGGCATCCTGCGGCGCTGCGTGAGCCGCGTCCGCTACAATCTGCCGCAACATATCGTACTTATATATATAGATATCCGGCAGCACTTCGTTCTGTTTGATGCCCAAAGGGCGTTCGCAGCGGTTACCGGAGATGTAGCGCTTGGTCAGCACCTGGCCGTCACTCCTGGTGGTGAAGGTGTTGACGGTAATAGGGCAGTGCGTCGTACATAGCCCGCAATTGGTAGCCTTGGAGGTGTGCTCAAAGCGGGTAAGGCGCTCCATATCCATCAGAGTGCTTTTTTCCTGTTGCGGCATATGATCCATCGCATACAGTGCCGCCCCGAAAGCGCCCATCAGCCCAGCAATCGCCGGTCGCGTCACCTCACGTCCCAGTTCCTGCTCAAAGGAGCGCAGGACGGCGTCGTTGAGGAAGGTTCCGCCCTGTACGACGACGTTTTCCCCCAGTTCCGCCGCGCTGCTTGCACGGATGACTTTGTACAGCGCATTTTTGACGATACTGACGGAAAGCCCCGCCGAAATGTCACCCACGGTGGCCCCATCCTTCTGCGCCTGCTTGACCGACGAGTTCATGAAGACGGTGCAGCGTGAGCCAAGGTCAACCGGGTGCGGGGCAAAAAGCGCAAGCTTGGCAAATTCGTCTATGGTGTAGCCCAGTGCGCGCGCAAAGGTCTCGATAAAAGAGCCGCAGCCCGATGAGCAGGCCTCGTTCAGCATAATTGAGTCGATTGCCCCGTTTTTGATTTTAAAGCATTTGATATCCTGTCCACCGATATCGATGATAAAGTCCACATTCGGCCGGAAATAGCGTGCGGCGGTGTAATGCGCCATGGTCTCTACCAGCCCCAAATCCAGAGCAAAGGCGTTTTTGATGAGGTCCTCACCATAGCCGGTGACGGCGCTGCCGCGCATATGTACACCGGGATGGCGGGTATAAATTTCGGTCAGGCAGTTTTTCACCACGTTGACAGGGTTTCCCTCGTTGGCACTGTAGTAGGAATAAAGGATACGCTTGTCGCTGTCGAGCAGCACAAGTTTGGTGGTGGTGGAACCGGCGTCGACCCCAAGGTAGGCATCGCCTGTATAGCCTTCCCGACTGTTCTCCTCTACGCCGGCGCCTTGATGACGAGCAGCAAAGGCGTCGTATTCCTCCTGGGAAGCAAAAAGCGGCGGCAATGTAGCAACCAGGGCCTGCCCACCCTGCGCGGAGCGGATCGCTTCGATTACAGTGTCAGCAGGAAAGGGAGGGGTGTCGAGATCTTTGGCGTACATCGCTGCGCCAAGTGCGACGAAGTAGGGGGCGATTTCTGGAAAAAGCGCTTGTTGTGGTGTTAGGGACAGCGTTTCGATAAATGCCTTTTGTAATCCTTTAAAAAAGGAGAGCGGCCCGCCGAGGAAAAGGACATTGCCCGTAATATCCCGTCCCTGTGCAAGGCCCGATACTGTCTGGTCGACGACGGCGCGGAAGATACTGGCGGCCAAATCTTCCTTTTTGGCGCCTTGGTTTAAAAGCGGCTGAATATCCGACTTGGCGAATACGCCGCAGCGTGAAGCGATTGGATAGACCTTTTCCGCACGTAGCGCCATTTCGTCCAGCTGCTCTGGCGTAACGCCTAAAAGCGTCGCCATTTGGTCGATAAAGGCGCCGGTACCGCCGGCGCAGGTACCGTTCATACGCTGTTCTGTCAAACCGGTCAGGAAAATGATTTTGGCGTCCTCGCCGCCCAGTTCAATAACGGTGTCGGTTTGCGGGTATAGCTTCTTAACGGCGCCGGACGTCGCAAAAACCTCCTGTACGAAGGGCAGCGCTGATCCGTCCGGTAATTTGCAGTTCTCAGCCAACCCAAGCCCTGCCGATCCAGTGATGGCAACGCGGGCTGCGAAGCTGCCAAGGACCCGGCGCATCCCTTGAAGCTGCCGCACAAGGGTGTCGCGCACGTTGGAGAGGTGGCGGGTGTAGTCCTTGAACAGGACCTCCCCCCTTTCATTGACGACGACGGTTTTCACTGTGGTGGAACCGGCGTCGATACCGATGGTATATGACATGCTTTTGTTCATCCTTTCCATAAATGGAGAATTCTATCCAGCGGTGGGACACTGCCACGCCGCCGGCACCTTTTTTGAGCGCGGCGAAGTTTGTTTCAGAGAAAAATGCTGTGCCGTGCATTGAATTTTTGCGCAGAAGCTGTGCAAAAATGGATAATTTT
Source organism: uncultured Clostridia bacterium (assembly GCA_946498095.1). GTDB lineage: Bacteria > Bacillota > Clostridia > Oscillospirales > Ruminococcaceae > CAMMMX01. Next base: position 92,871 of record CAMMMX010000006.1, on the reverse strand, counting down.
TCTATCATAAAGTATCAAAAACGGTGTTAAAATGCAATATATAAAAATAAAAATTGCAAAATACAGCGTTAAAAACAAAGAGATCATACTATTTAAGTGTACTACAAATTAATATACTTGGCAAGTATAAAAGGCCGAATATTTTCTGTATAGTAATGGAAAAATACCAGTGTCATACAGTCGAAAAGTAGGTAGGTATCCGGGGGCTATTAGTACGTAAACGTCTTCCGGGAAAGTACGTTTTCAGCTGTTACGGAAGGCTGTTATAAGGGAATGCAGTAGGGATGTTGCATAAAATGTCAAATAAAAAGAGTGTGAAATTATAGCAAACGTCAAAAATAGCAGGGGAAGTGTAAAAAGTATTTCCTTTGTGCAGGCTATATGATATAATTATGCAAAGAATGTCAGAGTTTTCACAAAGTAAGCTTTGCATGCGTTATAGAAATGAATGGAGGAAATTTATCATGAAAGCAAAAAGGCTGATGTCCGCGGCGGCGTGCATCCTGGCGGTGTCCATGGTGCTGTCGTCCTGTGGCAAGACGCAGCAGCCGCTGGGAGAAGCGGATCGCGTTACGGAGGCCGGTGTCAGTATTTTTGACGCGAAGGACAAATCGAAAAACGTTGATGCTGCCCTAAAGCGTGAGGATACGATTGTCATTGGTACTGTGGAATTTAACGGCGTGTTCAGCCCCTTTTATGTCGAAAATCAATACGATAAGAACGTCGTAGACATGATGTACGATAACCTGTTTGACATAGCGGACGACGGATCGATGGTAGACGGACTAGCGACCCATAAGGTTTCCGAGGACGGCAAAACCATCACCTTCACCCTCAAAGACGTGAAATACTGGGACGGCACCCCCGTCAAGGCGCAGGACTTTGTAACGTCCTATAAGGTGTTTGCTGACAAGGCTTATACAGGACCTAGCGATTACAGCTTGGCCCAAATCAAAGGCTGGGACGACTACTATAACGGGGATGCAACCGAGATTGCCGGCGTTGTTGCGAAGGATGACAAGACGCTGGAGGTAACCGTTGATAAAGCAATCGGACCGACGCTGGAATACATTAACATCTTCCCCACTCACCCGAGCGTCTCCTACACAAAAGGCGATGTGAGCGGCGCGCAGGCTATGTCTCAGAATCCAATCGGCACCGGCGCCTATAAGTTTGTGGAATACAAAGAGGGCGAGTCGGTTACCTTGGTTGCGAATGACGACTATTATAAGGCTGCGCCCAAAATCAAGAACGTTATCCTTTCCGTTACACCAACGGGCAAGGAGCTGCAGCGTGTCCAGCTGGGCGAGGTTGACATCGACTTCCCAGAGGCGTCTCCTGAGAACGTACAGGCAGGCGTGGACGCTGGTTTCATCGATCAGTATGTTATGTCCAACAATGGTTATGGCTATGTTGGCATTAACAACGCGCTGAGCAAGTTTGACCAGAAAACCCGCCAGGCCTTGCTGACAGCTCTGAACCGTGACGATATCAACGAGGCGGTATACGGTCCCTATGCGTTTACCATTAATGCGCCGGTTTCCAACGTGTCTTGGGCCTATTCCGAGGAAGGGCTGAACAAGTACGCGTACAACCTGGAAGAGGCAGCCAAGCTTTTGGAAGAAGCCGGCTGGACGAAGAACTCTTCCGGAAAGCTCGAGCGTGACGGCGAGACGTTGGATATCACCTTCACCGGCATGCCGGATCACCCAGTACTGGAAGTGATGTTGCCAGTTATGAAGCAGGATTACGAGTCCTTGGGCATTACCTTCAACATCGAATATACGGATTTCCCTTCACTTGTCGACAAGGTAAACAACCATAAGGCAGAAATGTGGTTCATGGCTTGGGGCCTTACCCCCGATCCCGATCCAAAGCAAACGTACCACTCCGAGGGTGCGCAGAATACGTATCAGTACAGCAATCCGGAGACGGACAAGCTGATCGACGAAGCGCTGGAGGAAACGGATCAGAAAAAGAGAAAAGAACTGTACAAAAAGGTATGGCAGGCGCTGAATGAGGATGTTCCCTGCATGTGGATCTATCAGAGGTGCGACGCATGGGCGGTGAACAGCCGGGTGAAGAACCTGGAAATGAGTCCCTTCCGCAGCTTGTTTACCAATCTGTATAAGGCGGAGCTGGATAATACGAAGGCGTAAAGCACAGCTTGATCCTGAGTGTGATATATGAAACGCACAAACCCCGATTGCCGGGGTTTGTGCGTTTATAAGGGGTAATTTACAAGGGCATTTCGGTATTGCTTTAAAAGAATAAAGTATCGCGCGGCGAAGCGAGTGTCCCCCAAGGACGCTTCCGGCGCCCTCCCCATTCCGAAACAAGGAGGTCTCTGTCACGTGGCAAAGTTTTTGGTCAGACGGCTTTTGCAGATGATCCCGCTGTTGCTGGGTATTTCCATTATCGTCTTCTTCCTCACCGCGATGATGCCGGGCGACGCTGTCGACGCGAAGGTCAATCCCAATATGACGCAGGAGCAAATCCTGCACCTGAAGGAAATGTACGGCTTGACGGATCCGATCCCGGTGCGCTATGTTAAATGGCTGGTCAACGCAGTACAGTTGGATTTTGGTGATTCCCTTACCTACCTCAAACCGGTCACGAGCGTTATCAACGACTATATGTGGAACTCTTTTATTTTGTCGCTGATTGCGTTCATCCTGCAGCTGGTTATCGCCATTCCGATTGGCATTGTGTCTGCAACCAGGCAGTATAGTGCAGTGGATACTGCGGGGACAGTATTCGCATTGCTGGGAATCTCTCTTCCCTCCTTCTTCCTGGGGCTTTTGTTCCAGAAGATATTCGCCATCGATTTGCAATGGCTGCCTTTGTCCGGAATGTCCACAGCGGGCGCAAATTATACAGGGTTTGCGCATTATTGGGACGTGTTCCTGCATCTGTTGATGCCCATTTTAGTGCTATCGCTGGTGAGCGCAGGCGCAATGATGCGTTACGTCCGCACAGCGATGCTGGAGGTCATCCATCAGGATTATATCCGTACGGCGCGCGCCAAGGGCCTATCGGAAAAGGTGGTCATTTATAAACACGCGTTACGCAATGCGATGATCCCAGTCATCACCTATATCGGCTTTTCACTGCCCACCCTGTTTTCCGGCGCGATGATTACCGAAAAGGTGTTCGGTTTCCCCGGCATCGGAAAGGTTGCCTATGACGCCATTATTAAACGCGATTACCCGCTTTACATCGGCTTTACCATGTTTGTCGCCGTGCTGACGCTGCTGGGCAACCTGCTGGCGGATATCCTTTATGCGGCGGCCGACCCGAGAATTAAGATGGAGTGAAGACTGATATGAACAATGAAAAACAGCCAAAACTCGCAACTGGGGCGGCAGGCGCGGAAATGCCCGGAAGGGCGGATCGCGGCAGGAAAAAGCGGAAAGAGAAGAAAACGGTGGTGGAATCCCCGTGGGCGGTGGCGTTTAAACGTTTGCGGAAAAACAAGCTGGCCATGATTGGCTTAATCGCCCTGGTTGTGATCACGATAGTATGTGTTTTCGGACCGCTGTTCTCCCCATACGGACTCAACGAGAACAACCTGACAGACCGCTATCTTTCGCCGTTTTCCACCGGCCGATCGGGGAACTTTTACCTGCTTGGCACCGACAGTACCGGCCGAGATGTCTTTACCCGCTTGCTCTACGGTGGGCAGATCTCACTTTTAGTCGGTTTGGTGGCTGTCATTATACAGCTTTTTATTGGTATTATCCTCGGCGGTTTGGCCGGCTATTACGGCGGATGGGTCGATTCGATCATCATGCGGATTGTCGACATCTTTCTCGCGATTCCGACCTTCCCGATCCTCATCCTGCTGTCGGCGCTGATGTCCGATATGGGGATCCCCGCGGAATACCGCATTTATGTGGTCATGTTCATCATCGGCATCCTTTCCTGGGCGCAGTTGACGCGCTTTATCCGCGGTGAAATTCTGTCGCTGCGGGAGCAGGAGTTCATGATGGCGACGGAGGCTCTGGGGATTCGCGACAGATCGAGGATTTTCCGTCATCTGATCCCAAACGTTATCCCGCAGATCATCGTCAACGCGACGCTTGGAATCGGCAGCGCGATTTTGTTTGAATCCACCCTATCCTTTCTCGGCCTGGGCGTTACGCCGCCGATGGCAACCTGGGGGACAATGGTGCAGGCGGTCAACGACTCTTTCGACTTCGCGAACCGCCCTTGGCTGTGGCTCCCCGCCGGTCTGATGATTTTCATCACCGTGCTGGCCATCAACCTTTTAGGGGATGGACTGCGCGACGCATTTGACCCCAAGATGAAGAAGTAGCCGCCCGTCTGTGCGGAAAGGTTACGGAAAGCTGTTTCCCCAGCAGGGATGCGGCTCCTACTTGAGCGAAAGGATGGACAATTGTATGGAGAAACCACTGGTTTCCATCAGGGACCTGCATACGTATTTCTATACCGAAGCGGGGCTTGTCAAGGCGGTCAACGGTGTCAGCTTCGATATACCTAAGGGTAAGACCGTCTGTGTAGTGGGCGAGTCCGGATGCGGAAAAAGCGTGACCTCGATGTCGATCATGCGGCTGGTGCCCTCCCCGCCCGGAAAGATTGTGGGAGGCGAGATCCTCTTCCAAGGTCGTGATCTGTTGAAGCTGCCGGCGAAAGAGATGCGGCGCATCAACGGGAACGAAATCGCGATGATTTTTCAGGAACCGATGACGGCTTTAAACCCTGTCTTTACTGCAGGGGATCAAATTATGGAGGTACTGCGCCTGCATAAGCATATGGACAAGCACGCAGCTAAAAAACGCGCGATTGAGATGATTGAGCTGGTAGGTATCCCGCGGGCCGAGGGTGTGTTCCACTCCTACCCGCACCAGCTGTCCGGCGGCATGCGGCAGCGTATCATGATTGCGATGGCGTTGGCGTGCGATCCGGCGCTGCTGATTGCCGACGAGCCTACGACTGCGCTTGATGTGACGATTCAGGCACAGATTCTCGACTTAATGCGGGATATTAAGGCAAAGCTGGGTACCTCGATTATGCTCATTACTCACGATCTAGGCGTTGTTGCTGAAATGGCGGACTACGTTGTCGTTATGTACGCGGGCAAGGTGGTGGAGCAAGGCAGCGCGGAGGATATTTTCAAAAATCCGCTGCATCCCTATACCGTGGGGCTTATGAAGTCCAAGCCGATATTGGGCGATGCGAAAAAACGTCTGTACTCTATACCGGGACAGGTTCTTAACCCCCTCAATCTGCCGGATTGCTGCTATTTCTGTTCACGTTGCAGCGAGGAGAAGGAAGAGGGCTGCGAGACGAACTTCCCACCGCTGCTAGAGCTTACCCCCGGGCACAAGGTTGCCTGCTGGGTCAGACAGGGAGGTGACAGGTAATGTCCCATGAGGAAAAGAGACCTGCGGCGAATGCCGGACAGGATACGCTGATAGAGGTACAGGATCTCAAAAAGTATTTCCCGATTAAGGGGGGCCTTTTCCGTAAGACGGTGGGATACGTCAAGGCAGTAGACGGTGTGTCTTTTTCCATTGCGCGCGGCAAGACCTTCGGCCTAGTTGGGGAGTCGGGCTGCGGCAAGTCCACCGTTGGGCGCACGTTGCTGCGGTTGTATGAGAAGACCGACGGTTCTGTGCTTTTCGAAGGGGAGGATATCTTTGCTCTTTCCCGTAAGCATCTGCGCGCGGTACGTCCGCAGATGCAGATCGTTTTCCAGGATCCGTACAGTTCGTTAAACCCGCGTATGTCGATTGGCCAGGCGATCGGAGAGCCGATGCTGACCCACCGTTTATGCACAAAAGGGGACGTTCGTAAGAAGGTATCGCAGATTATGGAGGAGTGCGGCCTGCCGTCTTATTACATCGAGCGTTATCCCCACGAGTTTTCCGGCGGCCAGCGGCAGAGAATTGGTATTGCGCGTGCGTTGGCGCTGAATCCAAAGTTTATTGTCTGCGACGAGCCGGTCTCGGCGCTGGATGTTTCCATTCAGGCGCAGATTATCAATCTGTTGACGGATTTGCAGAGAGAGCGTGGGATTACCTACCTCTTTATATCGCACGATTTGTCGGTTGTAGAGCATATTTCCGACTATGTTGGAGTAATGTACCTGGGTTCTCTTGTGGAGACGGGATCGCAGGAAGCGCTTTATCAAAATCCGCTGCATCCATATACGAAAGCGCTGCTGTCTGCCGCCCCGGTTCCGGATCCGCATGCAAAGCGGAATCGTATTCTGTTGTCGGGAGACATCCCCTCTCCGGCGAATCCGCCATCGGGATGCAAGTTCCATACCCGATGCCCGATCGCGCAGGAAATTTGTGCGTCGCAGGTCCCGCAGCTTGTCGACTGTGGAGACGGGCACTGCTGTGCCTGCCATTTCGCTGGCGCGGAGGTAAAACCCAACAGTCAAAGGGAACAGTAGCATGAGGAAGCGCAGCCACGGCGGCAAGCCGTACGAGAAAAACCGGTATGAGGATTTTTCTCTGCAGCTGTCGCGCTATTACGAGATCAAGCGGCGGCTGAAGGAGGATCCCGAGGCCGACGTCAGCGAGCTTGTACGGCAGTACAAGGACGGCTTCCGTTCCAAAGAGGATAAAATCGGGGATTATTTGGAAAAAGAGCCCGCGCAGGTTCCGTCCGCAGATGGAAAAGGCACAGTGAAGCTAGACCTTGCTCCGCCGAAAGAGGACGAACAAAAACTGGGGCGCAAAGATGTGGTGGCGCTGATTCTAGCGGCATTGTGGGCGCTGTTGCCCTATGTGCTTGCGCTTGCCGGCGGCTATTTTTTGCTGATGCTTTTGCTCAGTGCCTTGATGCGCTGAAGCTGTTTCGTATCCTTGTGACGGAGAAAAGAACGGATGGATCGGATCAAGTCGCGGCTCAGAAAGTGGCCGCGGCATTTTGGCATAAATGCCAGGGAAAGGAGCAACCGGGATGGTAATTGAACCCAAAATTAGAGGCTTTATTTGTACGACTGCTCATCCAGCAGGCTGCTGCGCGCATGTGAAGCAGCAGATTGACTGGGTCCGTGCGCAGGAGAAGGTGGAGGGCCCAAAACGGGTGCTTGTCGTTGGCGCGTCGGCAGGATACGGGCTGTCCAGCCGGATCGCGGCAGCCTATGCCTGCGGTGCGGCGACGGTTGGCGTCATTTTTGACAAAGGTGCGTCCGGTAACCGTACGGCTACGGCGGGCTGGTACAACACGGCCGCTTTTGAATCCTTTGCCCATGCCGACGGGCTGTATGCCAAGACCATCAATGGCGATGCGTTTTCTAACGCCGTGAAGGAAGAAACGATTGACCTTATCCGACGCGATTTGGGAAATGTCGATCTTGTTGTCTATTCCCTCGCCGCGCCCCGGCGTACCCTGTCTGACGGGACGAGCGTCTCATCGGTACTGAAGACGACGGGGGACGAATACCGCAACAAGACGATTGACCTGAAAACGCGTACAGTGTCCGAGGTGGCGATTGGCCCGGCGACCCAGCAGGAGATCGACGATACCATCCGTGTGATGGGCGGCGAGGACTGGTATGACTGGATCCAGGCGCTGCGAGATGGCGGCGTACTGGCGGATCATGCCGTAACGGTGGCTTATTCCTATATCGGTCCGGAACTGACGCATCCGGTCTACCTCAACGGTACTATCGGCGCGGCCAAGCGGCATCTTTACGAGACCTCAGGGCGGATTACGTCTGATTTTCCCGGTGTACGTGGGTACATCAGCGTGAATAAAGCGCTGGTCACGCAGTCGAGCGCGGCGATCCCCGTCGTACCGCTGTACATTTCGCTCCTGTATCGAGTGATGAAGGAGAAAGGGCTGCATGAGGGATGTATGGAGCAGATGTACCGTCTGTTCCATGACCGGCTCTATGCGGCGGATGGCGTTCCTACCGATTCCGAAGGTCAAATCCGTCTGGATGACTGGGAGATGCGGCCGGAGGTCCAAGAGGCTGTTAGCGCACTGTGGGAGCAGCTTGACTCGGATAACGTATCGCAACTGGCAGACGTCGACGGATACTGGGAAGATTTTTACCATATTTTCGGGTTCGGTCTGCCCGATGTCGATTACACGGCCGAGGTTGATCCTGCCGTGGAGATAGAAAGTCTGCAGCACTAAATGGAAAACGATCGATGTGGCATCCATCAAATATCCCCTGGCAGATGACGTGCCAGAGGATATTTGATTCGCTTGTTTTTCCATGATTTGTCGGGAGTAGACCGCTTTTAGTCGGCCGTCACTTGCAGTGTTTTGCTGAAAACGCCACTTCCATCCCTTCTCGCGCAATAGAAATAGGCGTTGACTGTAGTGCCATACATACCAGCAGCAGTATCCGCATTGGTATCAGAGTCTATCTTCGTTAAAACAATGTCTCCGATATCGGTGTCGGTGATACCAATCCGCCCCCATACAAGAGAAACGGGCAGCTTTTTATCCAGTTGTTCCGCATATGGAGTAATGGATGCAAAGGCTTCCTTGTGGGCGGTTGTTGGGTCATAGCTGGCTTCCAGCTGACAGTAGCCGATATTGCTGCGATCATTGTAAACCTGATGGGCCGCCTGCATAGGAGTTGCCAGTGCGCAAGTCAGGGCAGATGCGCATACGGCTGCGCAAATTGCTTTTTTCAGTATCATGTTTTCCCCTCGGTTATTTTGGAATGATTTATTTTACATATGCTTAAAATGCTATAAAAATCCAATTAAGTCAATAGTTTTATAGAACGGTTCGGACAGGGGCGCCGGGGTCCAAGTGTAACAAGGAAAATGTTGACATGGGGCGTGGCTCCAGGCAAATACTGTGGAAGGAATATTCTATTCAGTCCCCAAGAAGACGGGGACGCTTGGAGTGTTCAGCATCAGCTGAAGGAGACGCCGTCCCGGTGTGGGGAGCCCGACGCCCCGCAGCGTACAAACGCCAATACTGCGGGAGGGGAGTTCCTCGTCAAGATGCAGACGGAACAGTTTTCCGCTGTGCAGGTAGCGATGAGAAAACTCTTCCACAACGCAGGCGATCCCCAGTCCGGTTTCTGCAAATTCCAGCAGGAGGTCATGCGCGCCAAGCTCGATTTCCGGTTCCAGTTGCACACCGCCGGACAAAAATTGCGCATCGGCATACTGCCGGCTGTTGGAAAGCTGTTCCAGCATAATCAGCGGCTGCTGCGCAAGTTGTCGCCGCGTCAGGACGCATCCACGCAGGGTGGAAAAGCGTTCTCCCGCGACGAAAATATCATGTACGTCCATGCAAGGCTGTGTGTCGACGCTGGTGTCATCAATGGGTAAGTTGACGAAAGCCAAATCGATGCGTCCTGACCGTAGCAGCTTCAAGAGCTGGGGTGTCGTACGGTTCACGACCCGCAATCGTACGGCAGGATATAGCTCGTGGAAGCGTCCCAGCCAGGGCAGCAGGTAGTGTTGCGAAATGGTGTCGCCGGCGCCAATGTGCAGATCACCTGCCTGAAGCTCAGACAGGTGGGAGAGCTTCTGCTCCCCTGTCTCAATCAGGTTTAAAGCCGCCTGTGCGTAACCATAGAGTACCTTACCCTCCTGCGTCAGCGTGACGCCTTTCCCGCTGCGATCAAACAAAGGTGTCCCCAACTGTTGTTCCAGCTTCCGTATCGCCTGGCTCACCGCCGACTGTGATAGGTACAGTTCCCGTCCAGCAGCAGAGAGGCTGCGCAACCGTGCAACTGAACAGAAAGTTCGGTACAGATCAAGCTTTACGTCCATATGGTTCCTCCTTTTCCTTGGGACCGACATACCGTGCTAACCTATTCGCTAAACTTATAACATCTCTTAAAACAATTCATTTTACTTATGGGGATATTTGTATTATAATAGATAACGGATGATTTGAAAAGCCTTTATACGTCGTGGGGCCCCTTTCCCCTGTCCGGATAAGGAAGTTTGGAAGAATGGAGCGGAAAGCTGCGGCCCGCGTCTCTTTTGATGAAAACAGGGAGGATTTTACAGATGGAAAGAATGGTTGGTACGGTATCCCGCGGCGTGCGTGCGCCGATTATCCGCCAGGGGGACGATCTGGCGTCCATTGTGGTGGATTGTGTGGTAAACGCGGCGCAGTCGGATCATTTTGAACTGCACGACCGTGACGTTGTTGGTGTAACTGAAGCCGTTGTCGCACGCGCACAGGGCAACTACATGAGTGTGGACGACATCGCAGCCGATATTCGCGCTAAGTTTCCTTCCGGCGAGTTTGGCGTTATCTTCCCCATCCTGAGCCGCAATCGTTTTGCAATTTGCCTGCGCGGGATCGCGAAAGGCGCGAAGAAAATCTACCTGATGCTCAGCTATCCCTCCGACGAGGTGGGAAATCATTTGGTAGACCTGGATATGCTGGATGAAAAGGGCGTCAACCCCTGGAGCGATGTGTTGGATGAAGAGAGGTACCGTGCGTTGTTCGGCGAAAACAAGCATCCCTTTACCGGTGTGGACTATGTCTCCTATTACAAGGGATTGATCCAGGAGATGGGCGCCGATGTGGAAATTATTTTTGCCAATAACCCCAAGACCATCCTGGACTACACCAAAAATGTGCTGACTTGTGATATCCATACCCGTGCACGTACCAAACGCCTTCTGAAAGCGGCAGGCGCGGAGGTTGTTTGTGGCCTGGACGACATCGCTACTGCCCCGGTGAACGGCAGCGGTTTTAACAGCGATTACGGCCTGCTGGGCTCGAACAAGGCGACGGAAGAAAGCGTCAAGCTGTTTCCCCGAGATTGTGACGTATTTGTCTCCCGCGTGCAGTCCATGCTTTATGAGCGTACGGGCAAGAAGATTGAGGTTATGGTCTATGGCGACGGCGCATTTAAGGATCCTGTCGGGAAAATATGGGAGCTTGCAGATCCGGTTGTCTCCCCCGCCTTTACGGAAGGTCTGAACGGGCAACCAAACGAGGTTAAACTGAAGTACCTTGCCGATAACAATTTTGCCTCCCTCAGCGGTGACGCGCTGAAAGAGGCGATTCAGAATTATATCCGGGAAAAGGACGAGAAGTCACAGAGCCTGGTCGGCTCGATGGAGTCGCAGGGGACGACGCCTCGCCGCCTGACGGATCTGCTCGGATCGTTGTGTGACCTTACCTCCGGTAGCGGCGACAAGGGAACGCCGATTATCCTGATTCAAGGTTATTTTGACAATTACGTGAAATAATAATGGCAGATAAAATCCGGCCCGGTGCGTTCCGCACCGGGCCGGGTTTTTTTATATGCTGGCAAAGAAGATGAAGCTTTCCTTGCTACTTAATTTTACGGCATTCGAGATAAAAGCGCTTGTCCCAAGCGTGGCCCATGGAAAAGGTTTTACGCGGCAATGCGCCGTCCAGTGCGACGGTGCGGAATAACTCGTCCTTCCCCATACCCGGGACTAGGAAGCCGATAGCGCCGGGCTGCTGGGACAACTCGCGGACGACACTGTCGCCGTGAATGTAGTCGACGCGGCCGCCGTTTTCGGCGATGAAAGTGTCCAGGAAGATCTGCAGCGTCCCCACCGCGAGACTGGATGTGGAGGTGTCAAAGGTGAACGCTTCCTCTTCCCCGCTGCAGACGAGCGTCACCGTCTGACCGGACGCGCCGCTTCGGCATTTCTCCCGCAGCGCCGCGGTCAACTGTCCCGGGTCGACATCGAAGACCACGCGATGGATGGGTTCAAATTGCAGCGATGCGTCGTGAAGGTTGACCACCTCTACCAGCGCGTAACGTGCCGGATGGTGGGAGGCCTCTTCGGGGGAAAGTATTTTTTTCAGATTTTCATAACAGGTCTTAGCCGTGGCAAGGGAGTGGTTACCGTCCCCGACGGCAAACAGGATGGGTTTTATCGACGCATCCAACCCGTAACGGGCGGAGAAGGCGTCCGGATCTGCGAGGCCGGAAAGGGCTTGCAGGATGCGGGCCTGTTCCCCTTCGTGGATGAGGAACCCTTCCGCTGCACCGGAGTCCTGCATCAGGGGGAAATCGTACAACTTTTCCCCTGTCCCGTCGAGCGGGCCGAGGACCGTATCGGCGGGATCGTCGATGAGCAGCATGACGTGGGGAAGCTCGAGCGGCGCATCCTTGCGGACTCGTACCCGCGGTGGGATACGTTCCAGCACCGTCCCCTCCGTCGCACGGATCAGTGGCTGCGTCCCTTTTGCAAAGTCATAGCATTCGAGGTCCACCGCGCCAACCAGCCCACGACGTACCCGGCCGTCCCGTAGAGTACGCCGCAGATAGACGAAACCGTCGACGCTGCGCAGCAGCCTGCCCTGTAGGTACTGCTCCATGGTATGCGATGCCTGTGTAATGCGGGTGTCGACATCGGATTCCTCTAAGTATAATTCTGGTATTATCATACGTAAAGTAGATGGTGCGTCGCCGACAAAAGCGTCGACCTCCTGCCAGTACTGGGGCTGTGACGTGTACTGATCGCAAGCAACGACACTCCATTTCGTCATGTCAACGCCCTGCGGCAGCAGGATTTCACAGGGAGAAAACGGGTGTTCATTCCTATTCATATCCATTCATCCTTCTTTTCCCGGGAAAACCGGGGAGGTGTCCCGCGGCGTGAAAGTACCGGCGCGGGATAGAGATCCGTGATGGCCCAAAGCCGTAAGACCATTATAGCACATTTCTCTGACTCCTGCCACCGGGTAAAACCCGGAAACAGTTCGCACACAGACGTAGCCCAGTAGGGCGGCGCGTCAGCCTGTGATGGCGCAACGAAGGAGACCGGGGGGAGCGCATCAATGCCGAGCTAAGCCTGGGTGTAGTTTACACACAGGCACGGGAACTTGTGTCTGCTGGGGTTAAAAAAATGCCAGCAGGCTGCATGGTTCATAGGCCATTGCGGCAGTGCCTGCATTCTGTTACTCTGCCTGCTGTGGCGGAAAATGTTTTTGATGCCATAAAAGGAAAAAGCGGTCATTGTACATAACGACCGCTTTCTCTTTCTCTATTTCTTTCGGCAGGGAATGATGCCCGTTCCGATCCCGTCCGTCACCGCACGCCGAACAGTGCGTACTCCTGCGGCTGGGACGATGCGGGGACGTAGCCGCTTCTGCCCAGCCAGGCGTATTCGCCGCCGTGCAGCGTTTCTCGGTACGATGCCGCAGACGTGAAACATTCCTTCACTAGAGCTTTAATTGACGAGTTCGCCGTCGGGACCGATCATCGCCACCCCGTCCGGCTCAAAGAGGTCGAAGGAGACTTCTTCGCCGTTGATGCGCCAGCGATCAGGGCAGGTCGTTTCCAGGCAGTCCAGCGGTTCGGCTACATCTGCCTGGAGGCTGCCACGTGCAAACGCTTGCATCACCTCTGCCTCCTGCCTTTCATCCAGCAGGCCTGGTGTGATGGAACAAAACAGCGGCGTACCGCTCATCGACAGCATCTTCAGCCATTCCCGGGTACGCTCCCATGGGACGTCGGCGGTAATGCCTACACAGTCGGCGTCGACGTCGAAGAAGGCTTTGTGCTGTGGCAAGCGGAAAGCGAGGGAGTTAACGCCCATCTTACGAGTACGCTCCCAGTTACGGCCGCTGGTGTCGTCGCCGCTGCGGTGGATATGGAACAGTCCCGCACCGAGGTGGCCGATGCAGTTGCAGCCGATCAGTACAGCGCCGTTTGCGTGATCCAGGATCGTCTTGTAAAGCGCCTTGACCGCCTGCGCAGTGGTCATGGTACGGTCTTTGAAGGCCCATCCGGGGCTGGTCAGGGCAATGTCCACCTCGAATCCCCATTTCCCCAGCAGGTCAAAGGTGCTGAAGTCGTATTTGACCAGTTCAAACCCCCATTCACCGGTCAGACGTTCGATAATCCCTCCGATGTAATCGCGTACCGCGGGCACTGTGGGATCCAGGACGTCCCAGTCGCGCTCTAGCCGCCAAGAACCGGGAATTTGCCGGTCGTGATTGAGTGTCGGCCGCACCCAGATGCCGGGGCGGACGCCCTGCGCTTTCATGGATCGGGCCAGTTCTCCCATATCCCCCATACGCAGGCCGCCGCGCACATACGGACCGCCGGCGCAAATGCGTTCGGTGGTGAATTCTTGCCAGCCATCGTCGATCACCATGTAGGGGCGGTTTTCCAGCCCGGCGGTCAGCCGTGCGACGGTGGCGGTGTCAGCTTCGATATCGGCGCGGGAAAAGTTGCCGTAAGCGTAGTACCAGTTGTTGCTGCCATAGACCACATTATCGGGCAGAACCGGATCGCTGCACATCACGTGACAAAAACGTTGGTGTAGCGCAAACGGGGATTCATCTTTTTGGGACTGCAGCTGCACGATGGTGGCCAGCTCAAGCGGCTCCCTCCCCGGCTGAACTGGTTGTGCACCGCAGCGCACATCCAGCCACAGTGTCACGCCTTTCGGGTCGCATTGCCACAGAGCGATAGCGTTGGGGCGCACCTGTACGCCGTAGCCGCACGTTTGCCCTTGTTCACCGGTGCTGGCAAGGAAGTACCACGGCATCATGCGTTGCGCTACCATCCCCCGCCATTCTTGTTCCCCATAGGTGCGTTCAAAGGCGTCGGAGAGGAAACGCGTCCCACGGGGAAAATTGCCTTCCCAGCGTAGAATGACGTAGCTTGCCGCATCGTGGGCCTCCAGGGTAACTTGTATCCCGCCGCTTTTCGAGTCTGACTGGAATATCAGGCTGTAGGAGTGGTCACGAAAGACGCCATCCGCTTGGGTAAGAGGATGCGTCTCCCCACCTTTTCTGACAGTGACTCTGTCGGGCAAACGTTGAATGGTCATCAGCATATGCATATCCTGCCTTTCTTTATGTTTTAGTGTAAACGTTTGCATAAAGTGTCCATTCGATTATACAAGAAAATAACCTATGTTGCAAGACCTGTAATTTTTCGGCCTCACGTTCCGGCTAACCTTCACGCAGAGCCTCCTGGGCGTGGTAGACGTTAGGCTCCCGCACCTGAAGCAGATAGCTGTCGAGAGGGTTGGCCGCGCCGCGCCCTGTATGACCGTCCATGCGATCCCATGAGATACGAAGCGCGCTGCTTTCTATCTTGGTACGGTACGGCACACGCGCGTCGCTTAGTTTTTGCTTGGCCTTAGCGTAAGCGGTCAGGTCGACAGTAGTAAAAACAGTCACCCATTTCCTTTTCCCGAACATCAGCATCCCTCCTTTTTCATTATCATAGCCCGGTATACGGCAAAAAGCAAGAGGGGATTTCGATTATTTTCCCTTTTTTTCGCCTATTCTCTTGACTTTTCTGCACGCCGCTTTTAAAATGAAAGCAGAAAGCGAAAAAGGGGAACGTTTAGAGAAAGCAAGGTCTTTCTACAGGCGTAATTTTGCGTATCCGTGCGGGCCCAATGCCTTCACACGGTGCAATACCCTTATGTGAAAGGGTGAAGCGAATGTATTGCAAAAATTGTGGACGTGCCGTTTCGCCGGGACAGACCTGTGTATGCGGGTGTGTCGCGTCCGGTGCGGGAGAAGCTTGCCGGTGTCCTTTCTGCGGGATGCAGTATCAGCCAGGCGCCGTATTTTGCACGAATTGCGGAACGAGAGTGGGAGCCGCACCGCAGCAGACAGTCATGCGGATGCCTGCCGAGGCAGCGCAGGTGCTGAAGAAAAGCGGCAGTGGTGCTGTCTGGTTGGTAGCGCTGGTGCTGTTGACGGCTGGCTGTCTGTTTCAGGTGCTCCAAAATGTGATAAGTCTTGTCAGCTTGCTGACCCAAAGCAGAATGTCGGCCTCCTTTGGCAGCCTGTTGTACGGCCTGAATATCCAGGGCTCCTTTGCACAGGTGAGGTCTGCCGTGATAATAGGAGAAATTGTTGCGATCGCGCTTGCGTTACTAATGTGCTTGGGGCTGTGGCTGTTTTTCGCTTCCTGCCGATCGGTGTCCAGCCGTTCTACCGCAGGGCTGACAATTGTCAAGACCTGTGCCACTATATATATGGTGGTGTTTCTCATCGGATGCGCACTGCTCCTGCTGGGAGCGGGCGTAGGACTGGCAGAGATGGCGCAGTACACGGATTATTATAGTTCCGGCGACCAGTCCGCGGCGTTCATTGCAGTCATTTTTGTCGCGTTATTGGGGATGGTATTTGTTATCTTGTTCTACGCTGCTTTGCTGAGTGCGCTGAAGAGTCTATCTATGACCATTCGTACCGGACTGCCTATGCAAAACGGACTGGGTTTCTGTGGCGTGATGTGTTGCATTGCAGCTGCTTTCAGCATTATGGCGCTGGCCTATTCGGACGCCATAGGAATCATCGGGAACCTTCTCAGCGCGGCGGCGCTCATTGTCAGTGCAGTGGCACTTTTCGCCTATAAGGGGAGGCTCTCCCGCCTGATGGCCCCGGCGGTCTGGCCGACCTCTCAGGCATGGCAGTCCCCCAATGTCGGATATGGCGCAGGTGTCCAGCAAGGCTGGAACCAATCCGCGCCGCACTCGTGGACGCCGGTGGCTCCTATCCAGCAGCCGTGTACGCCAGTAGAGCAGACAGGCAATGTGAAAACTGAAAATACAGCACCATTTTCTGCTCCTTCCAGTATGCAGCAGCCAACCGTTGTTGCTCCAGCTGTACCGCCAAAGGAATCGTCGGCTGAGATGCAGCCTCAACAAGCGCAAAGCATGCCGGATCCGGTTCCAGAGAGGGAGAACGCCTGGCAGGAAGCCTTTTCGTCAGCGGTGGATCCTTCGTGGGAGAAGCCTGTAGTGGCGTCTGTGCCGGAGAACGAGGACACAACCGAGAGGCCCGATGCGTCTGCAGGGAACTCGTCCGTGCCGTTGCAGTCAGCACCTACACCGGCGGCTCAAGCAGAAACGTCCGATGAAACCGAGATTTGGGCGCGGCCGCAACCGGAACAGCAGAAACAGCCTGCTGTATGGGCGGAGAAAACGCATCCAGAAGAAACGCGACACGATGAGCCTGCCGCTTGGAGTACCCCTTCCCGTCCCGTCTGCGCGGGCTGTGGAAAGGAGCTAGAGGATACGGACATTTATTGTACGCACTGCGGCAGAAAGCGTTGAAGCTGTATTTACCGTAAAGGCGGGTTCCCCGTTTTACACTACCGGGGGACCCGCTTTCCATCTACAAAAAGACGTCCGTTTTCCCCGGTAAAGGTGTTACGAAAAAACTGTATAAACCCGGAAAATCTTCCCATACTAACAGCGGCAAAAATGTCCACTGAGGAAGGGAAGAAAACCTATGAGCAAACTACCCCGCGGAAAAAAGCAGGATACCCGCGTGTTTGAGTACCCGAAAGAGCGGCCGCGCCGAGGACACGCTCGTCGTGCTCTCGCCCGCCAGCGCCGGCGGACCGCACTGCTGTTTGGCAGCGTTTTTGCGGTGTCGTTGGTATCGCTTTCTGCGCTGGCGTTCGGCGTACTTTACTATGCCGACGTTTCCGCCCAGGAGCCTTCCAGCTCCCAGGACGCCTATACAGGGCTGTTTCATCCGGATGAAAAACACAACCTGACGATGCTTTCCGTCAGCAGCACAGGTGAACTGTTTGTGTTGCTTCGCCTTGATGTAACCGGTAAAAATATACGTGTGTGCACGCTTCCAAAACAGCTCAACGCAACAGTAGGTGTCAAGACCAAGTCGCTGGAACGCTTTTTCCATGAGGATGGGATGGGCGTTGTACAGGATGCTGTAGAAAACGCTACCGGCATCCGTGCCACGCGTTACGCCGTGTTTGATCGTGCCGCCATGACCGCTTTTACCGACGCCATGGGAGGAGTCAGCCTTGACGTGCCCTTTGATACAGTATGTACCGATGCGCTGGGCGGAGAGGTCGTGATCGGACAGGGAGAGCAGTTTTTTGACGGGGAAAAGCTCTGCTCCTATCTAACCTCCCCGCAGCTGCGCAGCGGTTTCGTTCCCTCCGATTCCCAGGAGGCGGCACAGGAGGATCGCCTTAACGCCGTGACCGGTGCCGTCGTTGAGCTTCTCAATCAAAATCTTAAGACTCATGTGGCGCCCGATCCGGATCGTGTGTTTGACGCTGTGATTAACCGGATCGAAACCAACATCACCCAGTACGATCATACAATCCGGAGGGACGCTTATGCCTACTTGACCGCGCAGGTCGATCAGCCGGCCCTGGCCGTACTTGTTGACGGGACCTATGAGGGGGATGATTTTACGCTTTCTGAGACGTCACGGCAGGCGCTGCACAGCGCCTTTGCAGGCGCATAGACGAAGATGTCCGCATCTGCCGTGTTTTCTGAAAAAACCCCTTGTAAAAAAACGTAAAATAGGTTAGAATAGAGTAAGAACGAAAACATCAGGAGGTAATCAACATTATGGCAATTAAAGTTGGTATCAACGGTTTTGGCCGTATCGGAAGACTCGTTTTCCGCGCCGGCCTTGATAATCCGGAGATTGAGTTTGTCGGCATCAACGATCCTTTCATGACCCCGGATTATATGGCTTATATGCTCAAGTACGACACCATGCATGGCCGCTATGAGGGAAGCATCGAGTATGATGACGAGAGCATTACTGTCAATGGCAAGAAAATCCGTTTCTTTGCCTGCATGAACCCTGCTGAAATTGGCTGGAAGGAAGTCGGCGCTGAATACGTTGTCGAGTCCACCGGCGTATTTACCACAATGGATAAGGCGAAGGCTCACCTGGATGCCGGTGCCAAGAAGGTCGTCATCTCCGCTCCATCTAAGGATGCGCCGATGTTCGTTATGGGTGTCAACAA
The DNA here is from genome assembly GCA_946498095.1 of uncultured Clostridia bacterium. Classification (GTDB taxonomy): domain Bacteria; phylum Bacillota; class Clostridia; order Oscillospirales; family Ruminococcaceae; genus CAMMMX01. The sequence continues at coordinate 74,195 of CAMMMX010000006.1, read as the reverse complement.
CGATACCTATACCTCTGATATGGACATCGTTTCTAATGCGTCCTGCACCACCAACTGCTTGGCTCCGATTGCCAAGGTTCTGAACGATAACTTCGGCATTAAGGACGGTCTGATGACCACAGTCCACTCCACCACCGCAACCCAGAAGACCGTCGATGGTCCGTCCAAGAAGGACTGGAGAGGTGGACGTGCTGCATCCGGCAACATTATTCCTTCCTCCACCGGTGCTGCGAAAGCGGTTGGCAAGGTCATTCCGGAACTCAATGGCAAGCTGACTGGTATGTCCATGCGTGTTCCTACCTTGGACGTTTCCGTTGTTGACCTGACCGTTAACCTTGAGAAACCGGCTTCCTACGACGAGATCTGCGCTGCGATGAAGAAGGCGTCTGAGAATGAGCTGAAGGGAATCCTTGGTTACACCGATGAGATGGTTGTCTCTTCTGACTTCCTTGGCGATCCCCACACCTCTATCTTTGACGAAAAGGCTGGCATTGCGTTGACGGACACCTTTGTGAAGGTTGTTTCCTGGTACGACAATGAATGGGGCTATTCCAATAAGGTCCTGGAGCTCATCATGCACATGAACAAGGTTGACCACAAATAAGGAAACCTGAATGGAGAACAATAAACGGGGTATCCTCTTCTAGGAGGATACCCCGTTTTTCCCATTCCGATGGTTGCACTATCTTATTCGTGTAAAAGATGCGCTGATGCAGTCCTTTTCTATCTGTAAGGATGCTGACGCAGTTGTTCGAGGGACAATGAAAATAGCAATCAATTCTTCTGTATTTTTGACCGTAAGTTTCCTTGTCTGATGCTTTTCCTATGAGAGGACTCAGCAGCTTCGGGCACAGACGAGTGGCTCCTATTGTGTCATCTTTCCGTATGGCTCCAGGTTATCTGTGCGGCCAGCTATGTAATCCATGCTAGTTCCGAATAGCTCGGCCAGAGCTTTGCATTGGGTAAAAGTTGGTTCTTTGAGTTCGCGTTCTATTTTGGAATAATCGCTTTGATCGATGCCGGTCATCATTTGTACCTGCAATTGGGTGTAGCCTTTGCTTTTTCGGAGTTCACGAATCCTCATGCCATTTGTCACCTCAATCAATATTATGAACTAAAATGCTATTGACAAACAGGGAAAAGCGCCCTATACTAGAATGTGTCAAGATGTTTCAAATTACATTCATAGATACATAATCGCTGAGATGCAATTTATTTTTTTTACTTCGTTTTTCGACAAAATTCGACATTTCAAATGTTAATTGACAAAAGAAAAGAAATATCCGCCTTTTAGTCGGGGATACTAGTAGGGCCGGCTTGGCAAACAGAAAGGTATTAAAAATCTCCTATCAAGAAGAGAGAAAAGCCGCCGGAAGCGGTCATACTGTGCCATAATCCGCCTTTCCCACTGGTGAAAGGCTCCCCAGCGGCATAGCATTCAGGCGTACCATCTCCAGCCGGCGCGCATAAGATAGTTTAAGCGATTCACTGAAAGGCTGTCTGGCTGCGCCGATACCTGTGAAAGGAAAGAACGCTTGTGGAATGGCTCAAAACCCTACAAAATTTATATAGATCAAAGTCTCATCCGATTTGTATTTATGCACCTTCCGCCCAGGGCGGGAGGCTGCTTTGGCGTAGTTCGCCGCCGGGCAAAGACGGGGACGGAATCGTTCTACCTGATTCGCTGGAGGAGATGCGCCGCCAGGTCTCCGCGCCGCAGGCTTTCGAGGACGCCCTGAAAAGGCTGGAGAACGGGAATCCTGTAGACGTCCTCTTTGCTTTACCCGGTTTTTCGGTAGGCTTGACGCCTTACTGCGAAAACGGCTCCTGCCTAGCGGTTATCGCCGATATCCGCCCTGAAAGTGACGTTTACGATCATCTGGCACAAACGCAGCTAATGCGGATGATGCATACCGTGGCAACTGGCTTCCGCCAACAGATCTTCCGTGCTTTCAACTGCCTTCCGCCGCTTTTGCGCGCAATGGAGGATCAGGAGATGTACGAGGAAATGGACTACCTGAAGGTACTGAGCTCCAGCTGCTACCAGATGCTGCGCAACATTTACAATATCTCTGATACCGCCCGGTTGCAGACAGGGGAGCTGAAGGAAACCCGCGTCGATCTCAGCGTGCTTTTAGGGGATCTTTGTGCGTCCGCACGGATGCTGATAAAAAACACGGGCGCCGTACTAACCGATAAGATCGAGCTGCAACCAGCGTTCACCTGTCTCGACGCCGAACGCTTCGTCGCTGCGGTCATCAACCTGATTGATAACGCCCTGTTGTATTGTACGGACAAAAGCCACATCCTTGTGCGGGGCTACAGATCCGGCGAGGAATACGTGGTCAGTGTGTCCGACAAGGGTGTCGGTATTCCGCCGCAACTACGTGGGAAAGCCATGGATCTGTTTACGACCTGCGATACGCGGGGGGACGGCGTCCAGCGTCTGGGATTAGGGCTTTGCGTCGTCCGTGCGTTTATTCGCGCGTATGGCGGAAGCTACCTGATTTCCAGTGAGGAGGACGGCGGGACGACAATTCTTATGCGTTTGCCGCTACGGGACGATCCCGAGATACCCTTATATATTGAACAAAAAAATGTTGAATATATCACGGATAAGTTCTCAAAATTGTATGTCGGCCTTGCAAATGTATGCGAATATCCGTTATACTGATAGTATTATGGCGAACGCTCCCCTACCTGCTCATCCGTTGGTGGGGAGCGGACCACGCTGTCAGAAAGGATGATTGAGCATGAAGACCGTTTCGACTGTGCTGAAAACGATATTTACCATTGTCGCAGTGGTGTTTGGGTTGGGAACAAACCTGCTTGGTGCCGCTGCTGTCCTAAATGCACAGGATAATTTGTCGCTGCCGGCCTGGATTTTGATCGGGCTGAGCGTTGTAGGGTTTGTGGCAGCGCTCATTTTTGTTTGGGCGGACAAGCCGCTGATTGCACTGATTGCCAGCGCCGTTCCTTGTATCGATATCATTTATATGGGGAACCTCCTGCTGTCTAACGAGGTTAGAAGAACCGTTGTATGGCGCAATCATTTCTTGGCGTTAGCCGCACCGTTATGCGCGTTGATCCTGCTTTTGATGAAGATTTCTGATAACAGAAAGAACCGGAAGGTCGTATTTGCCAAGACGCTGCGGCAGAAACGCCTGAACGAGGAGGGCGAGGCTCCCTCCATTCTCGACGATCCTGAACAGCAGCACAAGTAAAACCCGCGCAGTGTTCCTGTACCGATGTATCTGTCCCCTCTGCCTTCCGGCCAATGCCTTTGTTTGCAAATCCTGCCGCGTATACGCACGGCGGTTGTAATATCAATTTGATTTTAGAGTGAAAGGATTGTGGAAGATGAAGGCTACAGGCGTAACCAGAAGAATTGACGAGTTGGGCAGGGTGGTACTGCCGGTGGAGCTGCGTAAAAACTTGGGGCTTTTGAACGAAACGCCCATGGAAATCTATGTGGAAGAGGACAGGATCATTCTCAAGAAGTATGAACCTACTTGCTTTTTCTGCGGGTCAGCGGAGAACGTGCTGGAGTTCCATGATAAGCTTATTTGTAGGCATTGTGCTACTGAACTGGCACAGCGGTTGCAAGAAGAGTAAGTACATAAGCGCCGCGGGATGGGGAAAAAGTTCTACAAGAGATAGATCTAAGGAAATCCCGCTTGGAGAGTAAGGACGATTGTGGACAGGGTCCGTATCCCGGAACCTACGAAACTAAGAACGCTTCTGCGAAAGCAGAAGCGTTCTTGGTTATAAAAGGGCATTTTTGCTTTGAAGCATCAGTTGCATCTGTCGGCGGTACGAGCTGCTCATCAGCCGCTCATGTCAAGCGTACAATCGCAAGCAGTATCTTCCGGCCAGTCGATTGATAAAGCGCTTACAGAATAGAGAGGTAGGCTTCTACTAGACTTCTATTTCCATATAATAATCATCCATGACGTAGCCGCAGCCGATATCGCTAACAGCGCTGTTGACCACTCGCATCCCTAGCCGCTTGTATACCTCTACAGATGGGTTGTGTTTATTCACTGTTAGCCAGACGCTGTGCAGTCCACGCGCGGCGGCAAGCTCGCGCAGCTTCCCCAGCACATCGCGGGAAAGGCCGTTTCCTCGTGCGTCCTTGCGTACGTAAAGCTTGGAGAGAAACAGCTTGCCCGGAGGGTTGTCGTAATCTACAGCGAAATAGCCTACCGTTTCGCCGCACAAGCAGATAAAATAGTATTCCTTCCCCTCCGCCAGTTGTTCAGAAATCGCCCGGACGCTTTGGAATCTGTCCAACATGTAATCAATTTGACTCTGTCCCAGCAGCGGCAGATAGTGCTCCGTCCAAATTTCCTTCGCCAGCGCGGCGGTATGGGAGATGTCGTCTTCCGTACGCACAGGGAGGAATTCGACCTGCTTTGCCTTATCCATCGAGATACACTCCTTTCGTATGCTCATGTAGGGCGCATCTTAGTGACGCGCCCTGTCTGCCTGTCAAACCAGGGATTACCTTCGTCCTCCAGTCCCCGGATAGGCTCAGAATTCCAGCTTGCCTTCGATGTAGGACACGAGGTCGGCGATAGGCAGGCGGATTTGCTGCATGGTGTCGCGGTCGCGTACAGTGACACAGCCGTCGTTTTGGCTTTCGAAATCATAGGTGATGCACAGCGGTGTGCCGATTTCATCCTGCCGGCGGTACCGTTTACCGATCGAGCCTGCATCGTCATAGTCGACGTTAAAATGCTTAGCAAGAGTATCGTATATCTCACCCGCTGGATCGGACAGCTTTTTGGACAGCGGCAGGACACAGGCCTTGAAAGGCGCGAGCGCCGGATGCAGCCGCAGCACTACGCGAGTATCGCCCTCGCTGAGCGTCTCCTCGTCGTATGCCTCACAGAGGAAAGCAAGTGCGACACGATCCGCACCGAGGGATGGCTCTATGACGTAGGGCAGGTATTTTTCATTCGTCTCCGGATCGAAGTATTCCAGCGCTTTCCCGCTGTGTTGGCTATGCTGCTTCAGATCGAAGTCGGTACGGTCGGCAATACCCCATAGTTCTCCCCAACCGAAGGGGAACAGGTATTCGATGTCCGTCGTCGCATTGGAGTAATGCGACAACTCTTCCTGTTCATGATCACGCAGTTTGATGTTCTCCTCATGCAGCCCCAGCGAAAGCAGGAAGGCTTTGCAGTAGTCCTTCCAGTAGTGGAACCATTCCAGATCCGTGCCTGGTTTGCAGAAGAATTCGAGCTCCATCTGCTCAAATTCACGGGTACGGAAGGTAAAGTTCCCCGGCGTAATCTCGTTGCGGAATGATTTACCGATTTGTGCTACGCCAAACGGCACTTTCTTACGGGCAGTACGCTGTACGTTTGCAAAGTTAACGAAAATGCCCTGCGCCGTCTCGGGACGAAGAAAGATCTCATTTTTAGCGTCCTCGGTGACGCCCTGGAATGTTTTGAACATCAGGTTAAACTTACGGATATCGGTAAAATTCTGGCTGCCGCAGTTGGGGCATTTGATACCGTTTTCCTGAATATACTGCGCCATCAGCTCGTTGGACCAGCCCGCCACGGAAATACCCGCCTGATCCTCGATCAGCTGGTCAGCACGGTGGCGTGTCTTGCAGTCGCGGCAGTCCATCAGCGGATCGGAAAATCCACCGACGTGACCGGAGGCCACCCAAACTTGCGGATTCATTAGTATAGCGCTGTCCAGGCCAACGTTGTACTTCGATTCCTGTACAAACTTCCGCCACCAGGCCTTTTTGACGTTGTTTTTGAATTCGACGCCGAGCGGGCCGTAATCCCAGGTGTTGGAAAGGCCACCGTAAATTTCGCTGCCGGCGTAGACAAAGCCTCTATTCTTGCACAAGGCGACGACTTTCTCCATCGTTTTTTCGCTATTTAACATGTCTGAAGCTCCCTTTTGCTTTGTAATTCCGCCCCTCCCCCACAAGAAATCGGCGAAAGGCTCTGTATTCTACCTATTATAGCATCCCAACGGGGGAAAAGCAAGACGCACAACACGGCACACCGGCCGTTCCCACTTTTACAGGAAACGGTCGATTTTTTTGGAACAGGCAATTGCGAGCGCGCCGGGGCCGATATGGCAGGATACGCTCAGGGAGAGCGGATCGCAGTAGACGATCTCGACGCCCAATTCCTGCTCGATGGTTTGTACAAAGTCCCTAGCGGCAGCCTCGTTATTGGTATGCGCGACGAAAACCCTCACCTGATCCGTCCCGCCGAAACGGGTATCGATATCCTTGCGCATCGCGTCGATCATAATGCCCCGGCCAAGCTTTTCGCTGCGGGCTTTTGCAAAGGCGTCCAGTTTTTCGCCCTGAATCTGCAGGACCGGGCGGATGCGCAAGACCGTTGCGATGGCAGCGGCAGCGGGTGTGACCCGACCACCTTTTTTCAGGTATTTCAGCGTCTCCATCATGATATAGATGCTGGACTCGAATTTGACTTCCTCTAGGATACAGCGGATTTCGCGGGCGGATTTCCCGGCGGCGGCAAGCGCCACAGCGTCCATAACCGACTGGCGCTGCGTGACGGAGATACGTTGGTTGTTGACAACCTCTACCCGACCCTCGTAATCGGCAGCCAAAGCCGTAGCAGTCGCGCAGGAACCGGATAGGCCACTGGACATCGGAATATGCACGATCTCGTCATAGGATTCCAAAAGCTTATCCCACAGGCTAAGGACATCCCCGACGAGCGGCTGCGATGTTGAAATTTCCGCATCGTTTTTCAATTTCTCATAGAACCCGTCCTGGGATAGATCAATATCTTCGTAAAAGGTCTCTCCATCAATCAAAAAAGGCATCGGTATGACGAAAACACCCAGTTCCTCCGCCAGTTTGTTGGTAATGCCGCTGTTGCTGTCGGTGACGACGGCTATTTTCTGGTTCACAGCAGTTTATCCCCTTTCGTTTTATCTTCTTCCAGATATCGGCACAGTGCGTCAAACCCGCCTTGCGGATAGGAGGAAAGATCCCTGTCCTTGCGGTTAATGAGGCAGTCGGTGAGAAGAAATACCTGCATCCCTACTTCCCGAGCGATCATGTCTTCTTCCGCGTCATTCCCCACCATCAGGCACTCGTGGGGAAGGCTGCCAAGCCTTTCAAGAATATGGCGGTAGTAAGCGGGATTGGGCTTGCAGCAGCAGGTATTTTCATAGGTAGTATAAAGCAAAAAGTCTTCCGGTTCTAGCCCAGCCCAGCGGATCCGGCTTTCTGTAGCGATTGCAGGAAATATAGGATTGGTCGCCAGCGCGAGCCGGTATCCCTCCTTTTGCAGCCAGTGGACAGTCTCTTTTGCCGCTGGATTGGAGCCGCAAACCGCAGCCACCTGTTGGAACTCCACCCGATAATATTCCTCAAACAGTGGTTTGTCGGCGAAAACCTTTTCCCCGAAAATACTGGAAAAACATGCCCAGAAAGCCTCTTCGTTGGTGCGCGCACCATCATTTTTCACCATAGTGGCGGTACCGGCCCAAATTGCGTCAACTAGCTTCTTTGGCTCGTAACCGCATGCGGCCAGCTTAGCGGCCAGACGACTAAAATAGTCTTTTGTAAAAACATCCTGATCCATCGGTAAAAGCGTACCGTCTAAATCGAATAAAACAGTCCTGATCATCCTGTTAGGCTCCTCGTTGACAGACGTTTTGTATGCGGAGCGTCCGAGCATATGGACGCTATTGTATCCTGATTTAGTATATCGTTTGCATACGGCAAAGTCAATAGGCAGAAAGCGCAGACAGAGCAGACAATACGCGAAAGATGTATCGACTGAGGAAAATGGTGAAAAGAGCAGCTCCAGGACGGGTGAAAAGTTCCTCTACTGCGCCCAAAAGGCCCCTCCCCTTTTGCACTTACAAATCGCGGCGGTAGCAAGCGTCCTGATCCCGGAAATACCCCTGACTTTCAAAAAAATCCTGCGCCGGGTGGTTTCGCTGAGAGAGGCGCAATATGACAGTATAGGCTTCCAAATCACGCAGGAGACTCTCCGCGGATCGCAAAAGTAGTGCGCCAATCCCCTGGCCGCGGTAGGCCTCCTGGAGGTAAATGTCACAGATTTCGCCCCAAGAAGAGAAACGGCAGGCGCTGCGCCAGAGCTGGACACAGATGAAACCGGCCGGTTGACTGTCGACAAAGGCAAGGAGAATGTGTTCGTTCCCGGGCGTACGCAAACGCTGCTGCATACGCTCAGGCGTTGTAGCGTTTGCCCCGTTGGCTTCCTCATTGAGCGCATATAACCAGTAAGCCTCCCGCACCGTCGCGGGCTTTATTTGGATTGCCATGACGGACCGTCCTTTCCCAGGCAGGCGCGCAGATAAATTGTCAGGCGCAGCCATGCCCTCTTCTTTTTTACTCTGTAAGGAAACGCAGGGAGATCAGATGACTGATCATGATAGGCTGTGTTTGCAGTTTTGAAACATTTTATCATGGAAACACTTTTTAGCATAACAGAAAGGTATGAACAAATCCAGTTACACAATCGTATTTCTTGCCTCTGATCTGGCACGGTCAGCTTTCTGAATGTAACAGAAATCTTAAAAATAATCAAATCAATACCAAATAGCAACTGGTTTTTATACAGAAAAAGGAATATATTGGTAATTAATAAACCGGTTTATGTGGCTCTTACCAATCATATCTGTAGGGGCTCTCCCCTTATACATGTAAAAATGGAGGGATCTTTAAATGAATTGGAAAAAGAAAGCAGTTGCTACCGCCTGTAGTGTTGCTGTAGCCTGCGCGTCTATGTCTATTATGAGTGTTTCGGCAATGTAGACCTTATATCATCATATAGGGAATACTTATTGGTGGCGATAGTTCCATAAACGTACAAGCATGGCTGGTCAAAAATCCCGGGAATATACTAACAGCGGCTACGGATTTGGAGCAGCCAGGAAAGCTGAGTGTGTCGATTTCGGTAATTGGAACCGACAAGAACGCCCAAGCTTCTAAACAGAACAGTACGAGCGTGGGAGTTACATTGCAGGTACCTACAGGCCTACCTTCCGGAACCTTTATCTCACTGGTGCACAGTTACTCATCGCCAGAGTACGGTATGTGAGTCTATTCAGATGGGAATACAGTCGATAATGTCTACGAATCATAACCTGTAAGGGCTTGATATTAAGATACTTCAAAGGGAGATTACAATGAACATGAAAAAAAGAATCGCAGCTGTGATTAGCATGGCTGCACTCGCTTGTACCTTGGTCATTCCCGCGTCGGCGTCAGGGGAACGTCCGTATTACCGATATGACGGGCAGACCAGCGGCGGTTCCCAGTCAATTGGAACGCGCTGTGAAGTAGGCGCTATTTCTCCAACGGCCGTTTTTGCCTTTACGATGGCCGACCAGCCGGGGACAATTACAACGGAGGTACGGCTAGGCGGTTTCAGCAAGCGTGAGACAGGGTATCAAACAACAACAGTTCGTGCGCACCTTGGCGTACAATTTGATGTGAGGCCCGGCGAGTTCATTTTGGGTTTCCATACCTATGCGTCGCCTAACTATGGAAGCTTCAGCTACCAGTCCGGTGTATCGGCAGGCTATTACTTCTCTTAATCCTTGCGTTTAGCTGGCTACCCTCCTAAACGCCCGCGGTTCTCTTGCAGCCCACTTGATCCACCCCAAACAAGAGGCCTGTAGGTAGCGGAAGAAGACCTCCCTTCCAAAGAATGCGCGGGCGTCCCCGGAGGCAGACACTCCGACAGGTTTGCCTCCTATGAGGCACGACGGGACCGATACCATTGGCATCGGTCCCGTTTCCGATCAAAGAATAGACGATTATGCGTAAAAACTGTTTTCATAGGCGGTATCAAGCATAGCGACAATGTTTTCCGCAGGGACGTTCCCCATGATGTTATGCACCTGATTGAAAACGAAGCCGCCGCCCGGCTTGAAAATGTCCACCAGCCCCTTGACGTGTTCGCGGATCTGCTGAGGTGTGTAGCTCCACAGTGCGGTCTGGGTCTCGCAGCCGCCGCCCCAGAAGCAAATTTTATCGCCAAATTCCTTTTTGAGCGTCTGGGGATCCATCTCTCTCGCTGAGATCTGTACCGGATTCAGGATGTCCACGCCGGCGTCTACGATCATCGGCAGTGCGCGGTAGATGCTGCCGCAGGAGTGCAAAAACAGCTTGATATCGCTGTTTTCGTGTACATGGCGGCAGAAGGCTTTGAGGTAGGGGTAACACAGTTCCTCGTAGCTGTCCGGTGTGCACATCAGGCCGCTTTGCATCCCTAGGTCCCCGTTTAGCTCGATGGCCTGGATGTAGCCGCCCATACGGCGGTTGACCTCATCGAAGCGGGCGATCTCACGCGCCAGCATAGTTTCATTCAGACGGCGGCATTTGTCCGGATCCGTCAGCATATCGCAGGCGAAGTTGAGGTCGTAGAAGTAAGAACAGAAGCCCATCATTAAGGTGAACTTGTCCGTTTCTTTGTACAGCTCCTCGGCACGGCGGGCAAAGAGATCCATGCGCGCCGGATCGTCAAGGCCGTAGAAGTCCGGCCAGGCGCCGTCGAAGAAATATCCGCCCGCAGGCAGGTACATCTCAGCGTCGCCGACGGGCATTTTCCAAGCGCCGTCCGGCTGCTGGGTGGGATGGAAGGTGTCCGGCACACGGAAACGGTAGTCGCCGCGCGGGTTCCAGATATGGGTGGAGGGCCAGGCTGGGTTCAGCAGGACAGTGTCGATATGGAAGCGGTCTATCACGTCGCGGTCGACGCGTGCCAGCATCTGCACACAATCGATCATTTCTATATTGTCTACATCCAGGCCGAGCAGGCGACGGAGGTTGTAATAAGCAAATACCGAGATGCCGGTAGAGAAATGGACCCCCAGATCGATTGGCATCCGGTCGGTGTTTTCATGGTTGATAGTTTTCAGCACGCGTTGGCGGCTGGTCATGGTTTCGCGCTGGACAGCGCTCATGACGATCCCTCCTGTGTATCATGTTCTTTATGTATATTTTAGCTGATCGAAACGTTTCAGTCAACTGGCATTTGGGGACGGTGTGCAACTGTCCCTTTTTTTTAACTTCTTCTCGCCCGTCACACGGCCCGGAGATGTGTGCGATTTCACGATTATGTATTGAATTCTGCGGCTACGGTGTGATATAATAACTTTATTATCATTTTATAGCGCAAGTCTAATTTCTTTTGTTTTTCTCGCAGTCGGTATTTGTTGAAAGGGGTCCTGTGAGATCGCTGCTGTATGCCGGCTCGGAATCATAGCTGTTTAGGCGAAGAAAGCCGTCAGGATGAGGATAAGGATACACACGAAAGGGTGATTGTATGGTCCGGACACAAAACCACATTGGGACAATCGGAATTTCCAACGCTTATTTCGCACTTTTGATCGGCAAAACCGTTTCGGATTGTTTTGGCGTGGCCGGGATGAACCTGTGCCCGTCACAAGGTCTGAAAAGGCTCGTAAAAGGCAGAAATTTCGTCGATAAGGGCGTGCAGGTGTCGATGAAGCACGGCAAACTGATCGTGGACCTGCACATCACCGTGACGTATGGGCTGAACATTTCCGTCGTTGTCAAGAGCATCATGCACAAGGTCAGGTACGCAGTCGAGGATGCCACGGGCGTGACGGTCGCAAGGGTCAACGTGCATGTTGACGACATGAAATTTTAAGGTTTCTAAACCGGATGAAGCGGAGTGTTGAGATTGGTGATTGAGGGGCAGATGCTGCGCGATGCGATCATATCGGGCGCGCATAATATTTATAATGAGCGGCTAAAGGTGGATGAGCTGAACGTGTTCCCAGTGCCGGACGGAGATACGGGGACGAATATGTCAATGACGTCGCAAGCGGCGGCAAAAGAACTGCCGCTGCTGGAGGCTGACCGAGTGGGAGACGTCGCGGCGGCAAGCGCCTCCGCGATGTTGCGCGGTGCACGCGGCAACTCCGGGGTTATTTTGTCGCTTCTGTTCCGCGGCTTTGCCGGAGGACTCAAAGGCAAGGAGACGGCTACTGCGCAGGATATTGCCGACGCTTTAAAGTCTGGTGTGGAGTCGGCCTACAAAGCGGTGATGAAACCTACCGAGGGGACGATGCTCACCGTCGCGCGCGAAAGCGCTGAAAAGGCTGCCGAAATGGCACTTCAGACCAATGATCCCGTCCTGTTGTGGGAAGCTGTTACCGAGCAGGCGCGGCAGACGCTGGCAAGGACCCCGGAGCTTCTGCCGGTGCTGAAAAAGGCCGGCGTCGTTGACGCGGGCGGTCGTGGGCTTGTGATTATTTACGAGGGAATGCTGCAGGTGTTCAAGGGACAGGTGCCGGTCGAGGCGCAGCAGCCGCAGACCGCACGGCCGCAGACGGTCATTCAGGAACCGAAAACCGACTACGAGGGGGATATCGAGTTCGGTTACTGTACCGAGTATATCGTTGTCAAGGACAAAAACCTGGATAAGGACGCGCTTACCCTGCGCGCCCACTTGGAGTCCTTTGGCGACTGTGTTGTCGTTGTGGACGATGACGACATTATTAAGGTGCACGTCCACAGCAACGAACCGCAGCGTGCAATTGGAGAGGGGATCCAGTACGGGCAGCTGACCAACATCAAAATTGACAACATGCGGATGCAGAACGAGGCGTTGAAAAAGGAAGCTGCTGTTCCCGCGGAACTGGTGAATGTCCCGGCTGAAAAATTGTTCGGGTTTGTCGCTGTCGCCGCCGGAAACGGCATTGAGACCCTTTTCGCCGACTTGGGCGTTGACCGTATCGTCCGTGGCGGGCAGACGATGAACCCCAGCACCGACGATATCCTGCGTGCGATCGCTCAGACACCGTCGGAGATCGTTTTCGTCCTGCCGAATAACAAAAATATCATTATGGCAGCAGAACAGGCCGTGGCCCTCGCGGAAAAGAAGGTCTGCGTCCTGCAAACGCGTACCATTCCTCAGGGGATTTCTGCGATGCTTGCGTTTGATTCCGATGCCGACTTTAACGAAAACCGCGTCAATATGACCAACGCTATCGATAAGGTTTCCACCGGGCAGGTCACTTTTGCCGCGCGTGACTCGGAGTATGATGGCCACGATATCAAAAAGGGAGAAATCCTTGCCCTGGATAACGGCAAGCTCGCTTTCCTTGAAAAGGATGTTTCCCGTGCTGCTTATCGATTGACCAAACGACTTGCCAATTCCTCCACCTCTTTTGTCACGCTCATTTATGGCGCCGACGTCACCGACGATCAGGCGGAGGCGACCTGTGAGCAGATCCAGAATAAGCTGGGTAGCAACATCGAGGTTACCCTCATCAACGGTGGGCAGCCTGTCTATTACTATATCATCTCCGTCGAATAAATCCTCCCTCCGCTGTGATTGATTCCTTTTCCTTTGTTGCGCTGAGGCTCTGCCGCAGACTCCACTTGAGAACTGTCTTACAAGAAGGTTCTTAGGGGCTTTTTGTAAAAAGATCCTGAAGTGGAGCTTGGGGCAAAGCCCCAAAACGGCGAGGGAAAACGTGTCAGACACAGTGGAGGGAGAAATCATGAGAAGGGAGGGGAGAGGCATGGCGGAGGTGACGCTGGAGTCGCCGGTTACGGTACTGAAAGGAATTGGGCCGAAAAAGGCGAAGCTGTTGGAGCGTTTGGACGTACATACGGTAGGAGATCTTTTGCACCTGTACCCACGCAGCTACATCGACTATACATCGCCGATAAAGATTCGGGATATTGTTGCGCAGGAAGTATGTGCAGTACGGGCGAAGGTGCTCAATAAACTGACGCCGCGGCTGATCCGCAGTGGTCTAGTCCTTTATAAGGCGATTATCGCGGATGGGACGGGCGAAATCACGGTGACGATCTTCAACTCCTCTTACCAATTTGACCGTTTGCGGGTCGGTAAAACCTACACCTTTCACGGGAAGGTGACGGGAAGCCTGACAGGACTGGAGATGGCGTCCCCCAGCTTTATCCCAGACGGTGACCCTTGTAAGCTCATTCCCGTTTATCCGCTCACAGAGGGGTTGTACCAGTCGGTGTTGCAGGAACTGATCAGGGGGCTGCTCGATACGTTCTGTGGACGTATCCCAGAGACGCTGCCGCCGGGACTCTTACAAGCGCAGGGGCTTTGCGGGCTGGAATACGCGCTGGATAATATCCATTACCCGGCGGACGCGCAGGCGTTAGAAGCGGCGCGGAAGCGTCTGGCATTTGAAGAACTGCTGATGTTGCAGCTAGGGCTGTTGCAGCTGAAAAAGTCCAACCGCAGCCGTACCGCCTGCCCGATGAAGGACGTGCCTCTCGATGCCTTCTATGCCTCGTTGCCTTTTGCACTAACCGACGCGCAACGCCGCGTGATAGGGGAATGTACCGGAAGCATGCAGGGGGATTATCCGATGAACCGGCTTGTGCAGGGGGAGGTCGGTTCGGGCAAAACGGTAGTCGCAGCAGCGATATGCTGTTTTGCAGTGCGAAACGGATATCAGTGTGCGCTGATGGCGCCGACGGAAATTTTAGCGGCACAGCACTTCAAGACATTGACACAGTTTCTTTCCCCGGTGGGAATCCGGGTTTGCTTGCTGACGGGGGCGTTGACGCCAGCAAAGAAGCGTCAGCTGCGGGAGCAGATTGCGTCCGGCGCCTATGACGTTGTCGTAGGAACGCATGCGCTGGTGCAGAAGGACACGCAGTTCCAGCGTCTGGGACTGGTTATTACCGATGAACAGCACCGCTTTGGTGTCGCACAGCGGACGACACTAGCGGAAAAGGGGGAAAACCCACACCTGATGGTCATGTCGGCAACGCCGATTCCGCGTTCGTTGGCGCTTATCTTATACGGCGACTTGGATATTTCGGTGATTGACCAGCTGCCACAGGGCAGGCAGCCCATCGAGACGTATAAAATTGGTCCCGACAAGCTTCAGCGCGCTTACGGCTTCATCCGACGCCATCTCGACGAAGGGAGGCAGGGGTACATTGTTTGTCCGGTCATCGACGAATCGGAGTCAGAACTTGTATCGGTCGGCACCTACCGGGAGGAGTTGGCGAAAGGGCCCTTTGAGGGTTATACGACTGGGCTTTTGCACGGGCGCTTGTCCGGAGCGGAAAAGGAAGCCGTCATGGGGGACTTCGCCGCGGGGCGCATACAGCTTCTCGTGGCCACGACGGTAATAGAAGTCGGTGTCGACGTACCGAATGCGGTGATTATGCTGGTGCGTAATGCCGAGCGATTTGGCTTGTCCCAGCTGCATCAGCTGCGCGGTAGGATTGGAAGGGGACAGTATCAGTCTACTTGTATTTTGGAGACGGCTAGCAAGAGTCCTGAGACGCTGCGCAGGCTTAGGACGATGTGCCGGACGACTAGCGGTTACGACATTGCCATGGAGGATCTGTGTCAGCGGGGTCCGGGCGACTTTTTCGGCAGTCGTCAGCACGGTCTTCCGCCGCTGCGTATTGCCGGAATGGATGCATTAGGCGACCTAAGCGAGCTTGGGATATTGCAATCCTGCGCCGCGCGGATTCTTGACGATGATCCGCAGTTGGAAAGTCCCTATAACGCGCAACTGAAAAAGAACGTTGATCGGATGTTCCGCAGTAGCGGTACGATATAGGCGGGCTAAGCCCGCCCAAAGTACGCGTACAAGCAAACAGAGGGAGCCGACGTGCCAGCACGCGCTGTACAAACAGCGTATTGTGTTGCAAAAGCTTCTGGGCTAAGCCCGCCCAAAGTACGCGTACAAGCAAACAGAAGGAGCCGACGTGCCAGCACGCGCTGTACAAACAGCGTATGGTTGACAGAGACATCCGAGCTAAGCCTAGTGGTGCGATGCATACCACAGACAAATCAAAGGCGGTTTTCCAAGCGTCTGTACGCGGTGTGTCGTGTCGGAGCCGGGAGAATTTTGAGAACAGAAAGGAACGAATGCTATGGAACAAAAAGTTACGCTCTGTACAAACTGGGATAAAAAACGTCTGATGGATCTCAATTTCTTCCATACATTCCGCCGGTCGCGGAAAACATTTATCCTCTGGGGACTGTTGGCGCTGTTTCTGGTGATTAGCGGGATATTGGGAGCGGTCACCGGCAGTTATACGCCTTTTCTTTACTGTGTCATCTTCCTTGCTATTTATGTTGTATTGTTTTTCGTCGTCATGCACATCACGGTTGCCCGGCAAATCAAAACCAACCGACTGCTTGGCGGCAGCCGGTTGGATATTGTCGTAGACGGTGAAGGAGTCCATCTGACGCAGGGTGAGAATGCGTCGAGCTTTCTTTCCTGGGGAACCGTGTACCGCGTGTATAAAACCAAGAAGAATTATTACATCTATCAAAGCAGTATGCAGGCGGTGCTACTTCCCCTCGACTGCATCATAGAAGGTGACGTAGAAACGTTGGATGCGCTTATCGATGAGCATATCGAAGCAGGCAAAATAGCAAAGCGCTAGAAGCAGCCTAAGGGCAGAAGCCAAAGGAGAATCCTTTTCTAAGAAATTTCGATTTGCTACGTCTATGAAGTTGGATGTGGAATCGAAACCGTTACTTTCTTGATAGGGGACTGATAGAGCTTCCGAATGGGTGAAAAACCATAGAGAGGTTTTATCTATAAACCTTTTCTACCTTGGGGATAGTTTCATGTTTCCCGGGAAAGAGGCCTTTTTCTTCCTTGCCGGATTTTACAGGTGGATGTCTATACAGGCGCTAATTGTTTTTGTATAGGAGTGGGTAGAACGAAATCTCCAGATTTGTCTCTTGTGGAAGGCGCTGAAAAAGGAGGAAGCCCTTGAAGGAATATCGTCCTTCAAGGGCTTGGTTGCAACAAAAAAGATCGGAGCGGGGAATGATATTTTGTCCATATTTAACACCAGATATGGAATATATTCCCTGTTTTCATTCTAGCACTTATATATGTACGTGTCAAGTACTTTTGTGAATTGTATCAAAGCGTATCGACAGGTGTTTACAAAAACGAATATAACGAAATGCCCCCGCCCGTTTTCATTCGGGCGGGGGCATTGTTTATCAAATGATTGCGCCATTTTTGCCGGACGGGTCGTAGAGACAACCTGGCTCATAACAGCAACTGACCCCGAATGAATCGGAGTCACCCGGGGCCGGCTGCTGCAATCAAAAAACAACGAGGACCCCTCTTTTTACAAAGAGGATAGGAAAATATTGTACAAATATCATCATACTTAATTAAAAGTTTGGTTAATTTGGAATATATTTCCTATAGTTATATATTAGCACTTTTTATTTCACGTGTCAACCCATTTTGACAAAAATATTAAAATATATCAGGAAATCGCTGTATAAAACGACATAAATTTACCATGTTAGGGAAGAAACAGCTTCCGGTACGCCCGGATACTTCTGTATGAGACTTACACATCGCAGACAATGCGGTCAACGTGTATATGGCCTTCTTTTACGTCGATAAAAGGCTGCCCATGATAAAGTCCGACAGTTGCATAGCCGTCTTCCACGCACAGGAAGCTACGGAAGTCGCCGGGGACAGCGGGATGAATGTAAAGCGTACGCGACGGAGCGTCATAGCGCACGCCCGAATATGCTTCTAAGAGAGCGTAGGACGCCATTGCGCGGGCGTAAAAGTGGCCGCATTCGTATTCATCGAAGGGGTTGCGGACGCTGCCGTCGTACCGTTTACGTAGGGTTCGGACGATCTGCAGCCCTTCCTCTACCAGCCCCATCGCGATCATATGAGACGCAGCCTGATACTCAATTCCCGTCCAGACCTCGTCACTGTAGACGAAGGGCAGTGACGGTTTGCCTCCGCGCGGCCAGGTACACAGCAGAAGTCCGCCTTCATCGCCAATGGCGTAGCCGGGACGTTGCGGGTTAGCATGACCAAACATGTTTTCACGGTAGTTGTATCGATAGACGCTGGACAGATGGCTTTTTACTTTAGCCGGATCCAAGATTTCCCCGACGTCGCACTGCAGTGCCAGCCATGCGCCGAGCACACCGTCTGAAATACAACCAATGCCGTACTGGTACTTTGGACCTTCGGTGTCAAGCAACGCTCTTGCTTCCGGCGGTAGATCCTCTCCGGGAGAAATTTCGTCGGCACCAACGCGGGTGACCTTTTGGAAAAAGTATTCACCGTTGAACAGCTGCGTTTCCAGATAGGCGCGTCCTTTGCGGTAGAGCGCATCATATTCCGGCACGTTTTCTCCAAGCTCTTCCGCTATCAACGTTGCCGCTTTGAGCGCACCAAGGTAAAACGAGCTGCACATACCGTCGGCACCCCAAAATTCGATATCGTAGGTGTTATGGTGCGGCTGGGTCAGCACGCCCTGTCTCTCCTTATCCCAGGTACGGATACAGTAGTCGAGACTTTGGCGGACTTTCGGCCAGATATCACGCAACCAGGAAAGGTCGCCGCTGATACGGTATTCCCGCCAGACCTTCATGACACCGCCAAGTTGCCCATCGGACGCGGCGTAAAAATTGTGGTCGGCTTTCCGGATCGGCAAGGGGATACGAAAATTCTGGTGCCCTTCGGCATTTTGGCTCTCAAAAAATTCCGCTCCACGCAAGGAACGTTCCAGCGCGGGGAAAAGGTGACACAGCGATTGGGCGTAGTTCCACACATGGGTACAGGAGCCGTGGCAGCATCCGTTACAGTCGCAGCAGCCTTCCCATCCCCAGAGGCGGCCGTCTGTTTGTCGCAGTACGGTGGGCGACTTGAGGATCGAAAGGTTTGCGCCGACCGCTTCGACAATTTCAGGTGGCAGCGTCGTGTCATAGAAAGCGTCGCGGAAGCGCAAGGAGGCTTCCTTGAGCGCAGCGTAACGGCTATCTACATAGGTGCGGACGTCCTCAGCCGAAGAAAAACGGGCGCTGTACCAGGGAGAATAAGTTTCCTGAGACGGTGGTTGTTTGCGCTTGCAGCCACAGGAGCAGCAGCTACTGGACGCAGGATCTTCCGCCTCTTGTGTTTCAGCAGGAAGAGGGTCGTCGCCCAGCCTCAAGTTGGTTTTTGGGACATACCAGCAGAAACTCAGACGTACCGTCTTTTCTTCGCCCGGCAGGAGGAATAGCGGCAGCGAGAGCGTTGCGCCGGCGCTGGTACCGCCGTCAGGATAGGATTTTTCCATCGATTCTCCACGGCTGATGGCATTCCACTGCTGTGTCAGCGGATCGAACCAGCCGCCGCGGAACCACGCAAGGTCGACGTTGACGGCATCCGTGCGGTTGTCTTCATTGGAGTGATTGAGTACCTGAGCGGAGATACAGCACGCGCCTTCTTTCCAGGGGGCATCTTCGCTGCCGGGCTGGAGGAACAGAAAGCCGCCGTGCGTACGCTGTACAGACGCGTTTTCATCCAGCTTCATGAAGTTGAAGGCACTGAAATAGTATACCGCTTCGACGGGTGAATCCGACGTGTTGCAGAAGGTGTACTCCACCGCCGCGAAGGGGAGCGAGGATGCATCTGCATCGCCGGGGGAAAAGGGGCTCCACCCGTCGATTCCCACCTCAAGAGGGATATCGCTGTCGGAGAGATCCAAGTGAGCGAAGGGAAAACGTGCCGTAAAGGAGCAGTTACGGAACCGAGGCAGGCCATAGCTGCGTCCACCCAGCCCGTTGCCCGCATCGCCGGAGAAAGCGCCGTACACCTTACGTTTGGGTACCTGTCCTTCCAGTACCCGCGCAACGGGTGTGGCGCCTTTGACACAAAGGCTTGCGAAAACGCAGGGCTCGCTGTGCACATCGGGAGCGTTACGCAGCGAAAAGCCGCCGAAACCGCCGTTTCCTTGGAGGCAGATCATTCCTGCGCCAATTCCCCCTAAGGGGAAAGCGATGTAGTCGAGCTCCAATTCCGTGTAACTTTGATTAAAATCTCGTTGTTTCATCTGGCGTCCATCCTTTCCAGAGGAGATTTTTCTGCAAGGATTTATAAAAGAAATATGGTATTTGAATTTAGAAGTATTGTAGCATATCCAAAGAGAAAAGAAAAGGGGTTTGCTCCCTCTCCGTCCGATCTGGCACAGAAAATTTTACAAGTTTCCTGATAGAAGGCCAGATATGGAAAAGCGCTGTACCTATGTGCCCAGGAAAAAATCAAGAGATCGCAATGAGGCCTCCTCTTTCTAGAGTTTTGTTGGGTCGGCTTATTTACCTACCGCAAGCCCTTTATCAACGTGTATCAAAAGATTTTGCGTGACCTTGCCTTTTCTTCTACGATGTCTGCTTCGGTGAGGTTGCCATTCTTTTTGACGCCGCCTGCGTTGACTTCCGGAATTATTGGAATGCCATGTCGATGTACATTTTAGCTATCTGGTAGAAGGCGTATTATGACAGAAAGGGAAGTCGGATGGAACGAAGGGGAGGGTTGGGTATAAAAAAACACAGGGAGCGAAACAGCTCCCTGTGTGGAAAAAGGCAGGTATTCGTTATGCTTTCCCGAAAGCGGTGCGGTACACGTCAAGCACCAATTCCTTGGTACAGGGACGTGGGTTGCCGCCGGTACAGACGTCCGCCATCGCAGCGTCTGCCAGCGCGTCCAGGTCTTCCTCCTTGACGCCGATTTCACGCAGCGTCTGGGGGATGCCGACATCTACCGACAGCTTGCGTACTGCTTCGACAGCAGCCTTGCGGTACTCATCCTGGGACATAGCATCTACCCCTGCGACACCCATCGCCCGTGCGATTTCGCGGAATTTTTCGCCGGTGTAAGGCGCGTTAAACTCCATAACGTAGGGCAACAAAACCGCATTGGCAACGCCGTGCGGCGTGTCGTAGAAGGCGCTAAGCGGATGCGCCATGCCATGTACGACGCCCAATCCAACATTGGAGAAGGCCATACCGGTGACATACTGTCCAAGCGCCATGTCGGTGCGTCCTTGCGGGTCATTTTCTACGGCTTTCCGCAGCGAACGGGCAATCAGCTCGATCGCCTTGAGGTTCAAGGTGTCCGCCAGTTCCCAGGCGCCGAGGGTGGTATAACCTTCGATCGCGTGGGTCAACGCGTCCAGTCCGGTAGAAGCAGTCAGCCCCTTGGGCATACTGGACATCATCTCCGGGTCAACAATGGCGACAACAGGGATGTCATGCGGGTCGACGCAGACAAACTTGCGGCGTTTTTCCTCGTCGGTAATGACGTAGTTTATCGTGGTTTCCGCAGCGGTGCCAGCGGTCGTCGCGACGGCGATGATCGGTACGCTGCGATTTTTAGTGGGCGCAACGCCTTCCAGGGAGACCACATCGGCAAACTCGGGATTGTTGATAATGATGCCGATCCCCTTGGCAGTATCCTGCGGGGAGCCGCCGCCGATGGCAATCATATAGTCCGCTCCCGCTGCCTTAAATGCCTCGACACCGTCTTGTACGACTTTAACGCTGGGGTTGGCTTTGACCTTGTCGTAAATTTCATACGCAAGCCCGGCGCCATCCAGCAGATCGGTAACCTTTTTGACCACACCGAACCGGACAAGGTCGGCGTCGGTGACGATGAGCGCTTTACGAAAGCCGCGCGCTTTCGCCTCTGTAACAATTTCCTTGACGGCGCCTGCGCCGTGATAGCTGGTTTCATTCAGGATAAAACGGTTTGCCATACAAATACCATCCTTTCCGGCTCTCTATGCTCCGGATATACCGGACACAGTGGAGAAAACGTTTTCGTATTATGCTCTATATTTTTATTATAGTTGAATTGCGCGCAGGATGCAAGAGATGATCGCTGTTTTTGGATACGGCATTTGGCTCATCCATACAGGAAGCCCTGTTGGATGAAGCAATCTAGGCGATTCGCAAGGCAAAAAACCCCGCCTTTCTGGACGGGGCGGTTGTACTGTCGGAGAACGTTGACGGTAAAAGGCCTGTGGTATGTTCGACCATATGGCGAATCCATCCTTGTGTTTCGGGGCTACGTCTGCACGTCTCTTATTCCTTGTCGAAAAGTCGTCTTGTTGGGGTGTGGGAGAATAAGAAAAAGGAGGAGAGACCTAAGAGTACCAACACGGACAACACAGCTATTGACGCATAGAGCATCGCGAAGTTCCCACCGTGTTCTTCCAGTAGCCTGGCCATGTTTTCTATCGCGCCTATTTCAACGGCATTCCCCGGTAGCGTTTCCGCTGCCGTGTGCACGATCTGACCGCTAGCCAGCGTAGCGAGCAACGGGGTAAGAAGAAATGCTCCCACCAGCGTCACACTAACGGCGACCACCCCAACGACGAGGATTTGAAAGAGAAACTGTGCCGCAACACAGCGGCGGCGTTCGCCGAGTGCGATGAGGATACCAGCGTCTTTGTAGTAGCTACGCAGAATGGAGAGTATAGCGAAGAATAGGATCAGCAGTTCCATCCCGATGAAGATCCATACTGCTGCCAGGATCAGCCGTCCAACTGCTTGGGAGGCCTGCAACAACTGTTCGTAGCGATAGTCGGTAAAGTCGGAAAGGGTGTAACGTGCAGGATCGGGGTTTAGCTGACGAAACTGTTCTAGTACACTGCTGATTGCTGTGAAATCCGTCAGATAGAAACAGACCGAGTCCTGAGAAAGCGCGTCCGGGAACCGGACGGCAAGTGTATCGAAGGGGACGAAAACGCTGCTGTACGGAGATGCACCATAGACAGGGGTACCGTCACTGGTATAATAAGTGGCTTCGATTGGCTGTTGCAGATGGTAGATCCCGCAAACGCGCAGATTCAGCTGATGAGGCTCTGTGTATCCAGGCAAGGACAGCGACATCGAAATACTGTCCCCGATTTGAAGCCCGTTACGCTTTGCTAGGACGTCCTCGATAACCACCTGCGGGTCGCTGCCGGTGGGGAATGCACCTTCTACAAGTGAAGCGTTTCCAGTACGAAAGGCGTCCGACATGGCAATATCCGTGTGTGCAGAAACAAGCACCTGATCCGACTCGCCAGGCAGATCGAAGGGGCTGTCCTGCCTGCTGACAGCGTTGACAAAATTCACTGGGGACGCCGTGAGCAGTGTGGTTGTGTCCGAGCCTTTGACAGCTGGATGCTCCCGCATGGCTTGCGGGAGAGAACCGATCTGCTGCCGGTCATTGGACTGCAGGAGGATGCAGGCCTCGGTCGACGTGCGTGCCTGAGTAGCGAGACGGGCGGACGCATCCAGCCAGAAAAAGAAGATATACAGGGTAAGGGTTATGGCAGCAACTACGAGCAGAAGCAGAGCATATCCTTTCCATTTTCCACTGATGGTCCGGAAGGCACGCTTGGCGATCGTGCTAAAATTCCGCATATTCCGCCGCCTCCCCCCATAGAGAAAGCTGGCCGTCGGTTAGCTCATAACGAATATCCGATGCATCTCGCACCTGCTGGGAGTGGGTGACTACAACAAGACACTTCTCCTGTTCCCGGACAAGTCTTAGGAAAATGTCAATAATCATCTGCGCGTTTTTCTTGTCCAGATTGCCGGTCGGCTCATCCGCGAGGATATATCTGCTTCCCGTCGCGACGGAACGCGCGATGGCGACGCGTTGCTGTTGGCCGCCTGATAATTTGCGTACCTTTCGGTACATGTCCTTTTCTTCTATTCCCAGTGATAACAGTACTTTTTCCGCTTCCTGCTTTGCCTCGCGACCGCCTTTGCCGCTGATTTCAATTGCGGTGACCACGTTTTGCACCGCGCTCATATAGGGGAACAGCATATAATTTTGGAAGATGTACGACACATGCTTCCGCCGAAGTTCTTCCCCGCCAATTTGGCGCAGAGAGATACCATCCAAAAGAACCTCCCCGGCGGTGGGGGTGTCGAGGCCCCCCAGCAGGGATAGGCAGGTCGTCTTTCCGCTTCCGGACGGCCCGAAAACGGTGTAGAATTTACCGGGGACAAAATCAGCATCCACGCCGGACAGCACATAGTCCGTATTTTTCCCATAACGAAAACTTACTTTTTGCATAGATAGCATAACAATAACTCCTTCACACAACGATAGTTTGACAGGGTACGGCTCATTCCGCTTTGTCCAGAATGCTGCGTGGACGCAGCCGCATGACGATGGTAGCCGGAATGGATACCGCAAGCAGAATGAGAAGGAGCCCTAGGCCTGCCATCCATAGAAAAGCTTGTGGCCGCGGCTGGATATACAGGTGCTGCGCAATTGCCATTTTCCCGTCCTCGAAAGCGCCGACGCTGGTCTCAGCGCTTTGGGAGATAAATTCTGGTTCAAGATTCTGGGCAAGAAAGGTAGTGAGAAAATAGCTGCATATGCAGGCTGCGGCAAACGCACACAGGACGATGAGCGCTACCTTCAGCAGTTGCGACAGCAGAATACGGGGTTTGCTTTCACCTAGCGCAATAAGAAGGCCGGTTTCGTATGTATTGCTTTTGTTCCAAATGGAGACGGCCAAAACAAGCAGAATACCGCCTGCAATTAGGCTGAAAAGAACAATACGAAGTGCAGTTGTGGAAATAGATTCCAGTTGCGCTCCCGAATCCTCATAGATCCCCTGCGTCATATTGAAGAGGGTGTAATGCTCCCAGTCGATAGGTATCGCTTTGATTTGCTCTGCGACAGAATCCAGCTGGGTGGGAGAATTGACGTAGACGGTAGTCGACGAGGGGGTATAGGTCTCCTCCGTATAGCCGATTGTCGTAAAGGCCGATCCGTAGTCGGCAAAAACGGCATTGTAAGGGCTTGCAGCAAAAATTGCTTCTCCACAGCTGTTGGTTTCTAGAACCTCAAAGTAGAGGCTGGTATGGTAGATCCCCACTACCGGAAGGGACTGCCGCTTGCTTTGGGTATGCAGGGCCTGTGCGCGGGGTTGTGTAATAGCAATCTCGATAGAGTCTCCCACCGACAGCCCGTTTTGTGCGGCTAACTCTTCGCTGATCAGTACCCCCGGATTGTCTGCAGAGGGGAGGCTGCCCTCTGTGAGAACGTTCTGTCCACGCCGGAATTCGTCCAGCAGATCGATCCGTGTGCTTCCCACCAGCGTAAGCGCCCCTTTCTCCTGTGTGATTTCCTCCTCGCTAAAGGTAGCAGTTTGGTTTTGCTCCTCAGGATTATAGCCGCTATATTTTTTTACATTTTGGCAATTGTATGGTTGCACGACGGTGCTCAAATACATTTCGCAGCCCTGAACATGCGGGAGTGCTTCGATCTGCTGGATCATTTCTTCCGTCACCGGATAGGTCTTGGAGGGGAGGTCGTCAATGTTAATGACAGTATCTTCAGAGATACCGCTACCCAGAGACTCCCCTACAGTCCACTCGATAGTCGGCGCTTCGGTATGTCCTGACAGCATCAGTTGCGCGCCTAGCTGGCGCAAGGTTTCCTGCCGGGTGGAATCGGCCGCGAAATAGAGCGTTACGCCGCTGCAGCCGATGATTCCAATGAGGAAAACCATAAAGAAAAGCACGCAGGTTTGAAACGGTTTTTGTATGACGTTTAAAAAAACTCGCTTTAACATTTTACAACATCTTTCCTAAATAATATTGATTATCAGCAATATTATAGCAAGAAAAATAAAATAAGTAAAGAAATATATATAATAAATAGCAAATAAAATTCACAAATTAAGAAGCGCAATTAAAGGCCTATCATTACGACTGTCCAATCTATATAGAATAAAATCCATCTTCCCTGCCACCTTTAGATGACAGGGAAGATGGATTTTCATGAACAAGAGGTTGTAAACCAAACTTTATGCTGTAACCTTTTCTACACCGAGGGTGACGTTCTCACCGTTGATGGACCATTGGAGCGTGTAACCCTTCGCGTCGCCGTAGACGATGTTGTCAGCCAGCACGTCCGTGCTGACAGCGTCGGTGTTTTGGCGCAGGATGTTTTCAATGCGGTCGTTGCCCTGCGCGTAAAGGACGATATGATCCATCACTTCGAAGCCGGCATCTTTGCGCATCGACTGCACTTTGCTGATAATTTCGCGGACAAAACCCTCTTCAACCAGTTGCGGTGTCAAAGTGACATCCAGAACAACGGTGGCGTCGCGATCGGTAAAGGAGGCGTAGCCGGGGAGCTGTGCGGCGTCAATCAGCAGTTCCTCTTCGGAGAGGTTGACAGCAGTGCCGTCCGCCAGCGTGACGCTGAGCGTGCCTTTCGCCTTCAGCTGCGCCATCGCGGCCTGCCCGTCCACACCGGCGAGCGCGCGGCCAATATCGCCGACTTGTTTGCCATACTTACGGCCCAGAAGCTTGAGCTGGGGTTTGAAGGTGTAGGTGGTAAAGCGGGATACATCGTTGACGAACTCTACTGATTTCACGTTGAGTTCATCGCGGATGACGGCGCTGTATGCTTCGGGGAGCGTCCGTGCAGCCTTGACGTACATGGCAGCGAGCGGCTGGCGGTTCTTCACATTAGCGGCGTTGCGGGCCGCACGACCCATGGTGACGATGTCCAGCACCTCGGCCATATCGGCTTCCAGTGAAGCGTCGACCAGCGAAGCGTCATACGCGGGGAAGGCACAGAGGTGGACGCTTTCCGGCGCGTTTGTGTTGCCGTTTGACCGTACTAGGTTCTGGTAAATCGCCTCGCTGAGGAAGGGTACCATCGGCGCCGCCGCCTTCGCTACCGTCACCAGTGCCGTGTAAAGTGTCATAAAGGCGTTTTCCTTGTCCTGTGACTGGCCTTTTGCCCAGAAACGGCTGCGGCTGCGGCGAACGTACCAGTTGCTCAGTTCGTCAACAAAGTCCTGCAGGGCACGGGCTGCCTCAGGGATACGGTAGGCGGCAAGGTTATCGTCCACCGCCTTGACAGTGGTGTTCAGCCGCGACAGCACCCAGCGGTCCATAACGCTGAGGGATGCTGTGTCCAGCTTGTGCTGCGACGCGTCAAACCCGTCGATGTTGGCGTAGAGCACGAAGAAGGCATACGTGTTCCAAAGCGTCGACATAAACTTGCGCTGGCCTTCCAGTACGGCTTTCTCATGGAAGCGGTTGGGCAGCCAGGGGGCGGAGTTTGTATAGAAGTACCAACGGATCGCGTCAGCGCCAAAGGTTTGCAGCGCGTCAAAGGGGTCGACGGCGTTGCCTTTGGACTTGGACATCTTCTGACCGTTTTCGTCCTGGACAAGCCCCAGAACAATGACATTTTTGAACGGTGCCTTGTCAAACAGGAGCGTAGAGATAGCCAAAAGCGAGTAGAACCAGCCGCGCGTCTGGTCGACGGCCTCGGAGATGAAGTCGGCGGGGAACTGCTCCGCAAACAGATCCTGGTTTTCAAAGGGGTAGTGATGCTGGGCGAAGGGCATAGAGCCGGAGTCGAACCAGCAGTCGATGACTTCAGGCACCCGGTGCATTTCCTTCCCGCAGACCGGGCAGGGGATGGCCACAGCGTCAATGTAGGGACGGTGCAGTTCGATATTGTCCGGACAGTTGTCCGACAGCTTTTTCAGTTCTTCAATGCTGCCGACACTGTGCTGGTGCCCGCATTCGCACTCCCAGATGTTCAGCGGCGTACCCCAGTAGCGGTTTCGGCTGATTCCCCAATCCTGGACGTTTTCCAGCCAGTCGCCGAACCGGCCCTTGCCAATGCTTTCAGGGATCCAGTTGATGGTGTTGTTGTTCTTGATCAGCTTGTCCTTGACGGCGGTCATCTTGATAAACCACGAGTCACGGGCATAGTAGATCAGCGGCGTACCGCAGCGCCAGCAATGAGGATAGCTGTGCTCAAATTTGGGCGCGGCATAGAGCAGCCCGCGTTCGCGCAAATTTTTGAGGACCTCGGGATCGGCGTCCTTGCAGAAAACGCCCGGCCAGAGTGTTTCCTTGGTCATCTCGCCCTTCTGGTCGACGAGCTGGACGAAGGGAAGGCCGTAATTGCGGCCGACATTGGCGTCGTCTTCGCCAAAAGCGGGCGCGATGTGAACCACACCGGTACCGTCGGTCAGGGTGACGTAATGGTCGCAGGTGACGTACCAGCATTTTTCCTTCGGCTGTACGAAGTCGAACAGTGGTTCGTACTCTTTATACTCCAGCTCCTTGCCGGTGTAGGACTGCAGAACCTCATATTCCCCATCCAGCACGGTATCGCACAGCGCGCGGGCAAGATAGTAGGTGTTGCCGTCGGCGCTATGCACCTTGACATATTCCTCGTCGGGGTTGACGCACAAGGCTACGTTGGACGGCAGCGTCCAAGGCGTGGTGGTCCAGGCCAGGATATAGGCGTCCTCATCTTTGACCTTGAATTTTGCGATGGCGGAGCGTTCCTTAACGTCTTTGTAACCCTGCGCAACCTCATGGCTGGACAGCGGCGTGCCGCAGCGGGGGCAGTAAGGGACGATTTTGAAGCCTTTATAGAGTAGCCCCTTATCCCAGATTTGCTTCAGCGCCCACCATTCCGACTCAATGAAGTTGTTGTCGTAGGTGACGTAGGGGTGATCCATGTCCGCCCAAAAGCCGACGATATCGGAAAAGTCCTCCCACATCCCCTTATATTTCCATACGCTTTCCTTACACTTTTCAATAAAGGGTTCCAGCCCATACTGTTCGATCTGCTCCTTGCCATCGAGCCCCAGAAGCTTTTCAACCTCCAGTTCGACGGGCAAGCCATGCGTATCCCAGCCGGCTTTACGTGGCACTTTTTGGCCCTTCATCGTCTGGTAGCGTGGGATAAGGTCCTTGATCACACGGGTCAGCACATGGCCGATATGCGGCTTGCCGTTCGCGGTAGGCGGACCGTCGTAAAAGGTATAGGCGGGCGCGTCCTTGCGCTGCTCAATACTTTTTTCAAAGATGTGGTTTTCCTGCCAAAACCGCAGCGTTTCTTTTTCGCGGCTTAAAAAATCCATATCAGGGGAAACCTTGTTGTACATGCGGATACCTCCCGGCTTATTTTTTGAAAGATACGACACCGTGCCCTACAGGGGGTTAACATACAAAAAGCCTTCGTCCTGCAATCAGGACGAAGGCCGAAGGCTTCGTTATACCACCTATGTCTGCATACCATCATATGCGCTCCTGGTAACGGGGGAGCACCGGCGGGATTTACTGGGCAAGTCCTTTCAACCCACGCGACTGGAGAGGGATATTCGGCATCTGCTGACTCGCACCGGGCTTACACCTTCCCCGGCTCGCTGTGGCTTTCACAGGATGCTTACTGGCTCTGTCGACATCTTTCTTATATTAATTTTTATTATAACAAAAAAGAGTGGAGAAGTCAAGTGGGCTTTTCCCTTTGTGAGGGCGATGAACGTACGTTTTTTCGTCCACGAGAAGAAGGGATCCGGGGAAGCGGGCGGCGGCCGTTTAGCTGCATTTATATAATAAGGTAGACGCTGTGCCTTCTTTCTGTTTCCCGATCCGACCGAGACTGACAGGAAACGCCGTGCAGCTTGTACCGAAAACTATTGACAGCGCCCTCTTTTTTTTATATAATAAACCTTTAGATGAGGCGGTACGCAGGATGTGCCGCCGCGTTGTTATTCCAGATACGTCTTCCTGCGCGCCTTGTGCCGGGTAAGATGTATTTTTTGCAGGCTTGGCAAACGCTTATGGAACGTTGCAGAACCCCTCCCGCTGTTCGGATAAAGATCGCGTCGGAGGGCTTGTGTTGTTTCGTCGGCGTTTTGGCAGGTCTCGACACAAAAAAATGATATAGAAAGGTATGGGCGTGTTTATGATACAGAAGAAAACCGTTGTCACGATGGAAGGCCTGAAACGGCTGGAGGAAGAGCTGGAGGATCTGAAGATCAATAAGCGTAAGGAAATTTCTGAAAAAATTAAAGTCGCGTTGTCTTTTGGCGATTTGTCGGAAAACAGCGAGTATGATGAGGCGAAAAACGAACAGGGGATCGTCGAGGCACGTATCGCGGAGCTGGAGGCGCTGCTGAAAAACGTGACGCTGGTGGACGAAAGCGAGTTGTCGACCGAAGCGGTCAACATCGGTTCTCGTGTAAAAATTAAGGACAGTGCCTCCGGTATGGAAATGACGGTACAGATCGTCGGTTCCACCGAGGCAAACCCCATGACCGGCAAGATCTCTGACGAGTCGCCGCTGGGGCGCGCGCTGATCGGGCGGAGCGTCGGCGACATTGCAGAATATGAGGCACCGATAGGTGCGAAAAACGTGGAAATTATGGAAATTCTCAGGTAAAAAAGTGGACGGAAAAGGAAAGGATTGGTTTGATGGAGCAGACCCAAAGCGGTAACACGCAGGACATGCAGGAACTGAGCGAGCAGGCGCGGATCCGCCGGGAGAAGCTGAAGGAGCTACAAGACGGCGGTAACGACCCCTTTACTATGATGAAATACGACGTCGACGCACACAGCCGCGAAATCAAAGAGCATTTTGAGGCGATGGAAGGCAAGGAGGTCTGCGTTGCGGGGCGGATGATGTCCAAACGTGTGATGGGGAAGGCTTCCTTCTGCAACGTCCAGGATCGGGAAGGCAGTATTCAGTCCTACGTAGCGCGCGACAGCGTGGGCGAGGATGCGTATAAGGCCTTTAAAAAGATGGATATCGGCGACATTGTCGGTCTGAAGGGGACGGTGTTCCGTACCAAGACGGGCGAGATTTCCATCCATGCGCAGGAAATCCTTCTGCTTTCCAAAAGCTTACAGGTGCTGCCGGAAAAGTTTCATGGGCTGACCAACACCGATCTGCGTTACCGTCAGCGTTACGTCGATCTTATCATGAATGAGGATGTGCGCGATACCTTCATCAAACGTTCGCAGATCATCAGCAGCATTCGCCAGTACCTGGACGAACGCGGCTTTATGGAGGTAGAGACGCCCATGCTAGTCGCCAATGCCGGCGGTGCGGCGGCACGTCCCTTTGAGACGCATTACAACGCGTTGGATGAGGACGTCAAGCTGCGTATTTCCCTCGAGCTGTACCTCAAGCGTTTGATTGTCGGCGGGCTCGAGCGGGTGTATGAAATCGGACGCGTGTTCCGCAATGAGGGCGTGGACACCCGTCATAATCCGGAATTTACGTTGATGGAGCTGTACCAGGCCTATACTGACTACCACGGCATGATGGATCTGTGTGAGGATTTGTACCGCCACGTTGCGCAGAAGGTGCTGGGCACTACCCAGGTGTCGTACGGCAATGAGATCATCGATCTGGGCAAACCTTTCGAGCGGCTGACAATGGTAGAAGCGGTCAAAAAGTATGCAGGTGTGGACTTTGATCAGCTTGCGTCGACTCAGGAGGCCAAGGCGATGGCAGACTCGCATCAGATCGAATATGAGGAACGCCACCAGAAGGGCGACATTCTCAACCTTTTCTTCGAGACTTACGTCGAGGAGCATCTGGTGCAGCCTACCTTTATTATGGATCATCCAGTGGAAATTTCTCCGCTGACCAAAAAAAAGCCGGATAAACCGGAATATACCGAGCGTTTTGAGCTGTTTATCACGGGCCGGGAGATGGCTAACGCCTATTCCGAGCTCAATGACCCCATCGATCAGCGGGAACGTTTCCTAGCGCAGGAGGTGCTGAAAGCCCAGGGCGACGAGGAGGCCAATAGCATCGACGAGGACTTCCTCCATGCGTTGGAAATCGGTATGCCCCCCACGGGAGGGATCGGCTTCGGTATCGACCGCATGGTGATGCTGTTGACCAACAGCGCCTCCATCCGTGATGTGCTGCTATTCCCCACCATGAAGACGCGCGACGATCAGTAAGGTGTAACCTATCCCCAAAGGGAGAATCGCAACAGACGTTTTTCAGCTGGAAAGGAGCGAGAACGATGCCGGGTAACAAAAAGCGTACGCAGGGCGGGGATATAGACCGGGAACAGGCGTTTGAGGCGGAAAAGGAGCGAGAACGCTTGGAGCAGATTCAGCAGGAGCGTCTGGCACAGCAAAAGGCGGAAAAGGCAAGAGAGGAGGCGCGCGAGCGTAGGGAGCGTAATGCGCGCGTTGAGCTGCTGAAGCTGCGCCAAGGCCAGACGGTTGAGTCTCCCACTCTCGCGGTGGAACAGCCGCACGTCGACCCGCGCCCCAAAGATTTTAAAGGAAAGCTGAAAAATTTTTGGAGCTACTATAAATGGTGGGTGCTGATAGGAATTGTTGCAGTAGGGGTATTCGGTTGGTTGACGGTAGACACCATTCAGCGTAGCAAAAAGGATTTGACGGTACTGGTGGCGACTACACGGCCGGATGTGTCACAGCATTATGAGGAGATTCAGTCGTTTCTAGAACGTTATTGCGAGGACTTCGACGGTGACGGTAACGTGAAGGTGGAGCTGTTTACACTGGAGTTCGGCGATGGCGCGAACTCGGTTTTGGATCCACAGTATCAGTTGCAAAACCGTCAGAAGTTGCAGTCGGAGCTGGCTGCCGGTAACGCATTGCTGATATTGGCTGACGATACGGTGGTGGAGGAAATCATTGGCGGAGACGATGTCTTCCTTCCTCTCCAGGACGTTTACCCGGATATGGAACTTCACGGCGCGCATGACGCGTTGTTGTACCTGGATACGTTGAAAGGGTTCCATAGAGTTTTCCAGGGCGAGGACGCGGAGATGTTTGACGGGATGAATATCGCGTTGCGGAACATTGACGCCGTGGTAGGTGGCAGCCGCGAGAAACTGGAAAAAAGGCTGTCAAATGCGAAGAATGTGCTGGAGCGGATCATGGAGGATCGTCCGGCGGAGGAGGCAGAATAGGCAGGAACGGCTGTGGCCGCTCCCATAGCGGTCCGATTTGGAGCCGTGCGCCTTTCGGTGGGAGAGGGGCAGAAGATGGATGCGAAGCGGAAAACTGTCGGAGAAAGACCGTATGCGGCTCGAGCAGGAGCATCTGGAACAACTGCGCGAGGCACAGGAGCGGGAAGCGTACCACAGGCAGCGGGAGCGCGACGCCCGGGCCGAGCTTTTCAGGCTGCGGCAGGAACAGACTGTCGAGCAGCCGCACGCAGGTGAAGACGACACCCGTCCAAAGAGTTTGCGCGGGAAGCTGGAAAATTTTTGGTACTACCATAAATGGCAGTTGTTGGTTTCTGTCGTTTTGATCGGTTTTTTTGGCTCGGTTCTGGCCGACACCCTTTTGCGGCAGCCAAAGGACATTACCGTGGTGCTCGTCACCGCAAACTCCGCCGCGGTACAAAAAACGGACGCACTCAGGACCTTCATTGAGCGCTACTGCGAGGACTTTAACGGCGATGGAAAGGTCAGAGCGTCGGTCGCCGTCCAGGAGTTTGATAGCGGTACATTGACGGATCCGCAGGGACAACAGAAAAACCGGGCAAAATTGCAAGCACAGCTGGATGCAGGAAAAGCGCTGCTGTACGTCACTGACGACATGGTTGCCGACAAGCTGCTGGGCGGCGGAGAAGTATTCGTGTCGCTCACGAATATCTATCGTGGTCAAGTGGGCATTCACGGTGCGCATGACAGCCTGCTGTACCTCGACACACTCAAGTCCTTCCAAAACGTCTTTCCGGAGGAGGACGCTGAGGTGTTCGAGGGGTTCAGTATTGCGCTGTGTGATGCGAGCGGCGTATCCTCCGGCGGGGACACGGTTTTGGACCGTTTTTCGCAGGCGAAAGCCGTCCTGAACCGGATCGTTGCGGATCAGCCGTATCAGATGAAGAATGAATTGGAACAAGTCATCGATAAGCTGCAAAATGAATCGGGATGGTCCTGATTGTCAATTGTGCGGCCTCGTATCAAACGAGCAAAAGGAGGAAGCGGATGAACAGCGGACGTCTACGCAAGGCGCTCGATGTAACGGGAGGCGGAAAGCCGCGTCCGCTGGTTGCGCTAATCAGCTCCGCAGGCGCGCCTGGAGAAACCCATGTCCTGGACGAAGTCGTTAAGGCTGTGCAGGAGGGGGTGCGGAGCGCGGGTGGGGCGGCTTTTGAATTCCGTGCGGCTGGTGTATGCGCTACGACTCGGAGTGGTTCGGAGGATTATGCGGACAGCTTAATCAGGATGTTGTCCGGCTACGCGGCGGACGCAGCGGTTTTTCTGCCCGGCTGTGACCAGGCGGTACCGGATATGGTGCTGGCAGCCTGCCGGATGGATCTGCCCTGTGTGTTTACGTCGGCAGGTATTGTCCGGGGTTCCGGAGAGGAGCCTCGTCGAAGGGCGCTGATGGGAATGTTAGGCGCGGTAAGCTCTTATGCCAGCGGGGTTCTCCACGGGGAGGAAGCATTAAGCAGCGGATTTGCCGGTGGGGATTTGCCGGGCTGCGCGCTCTGCGGAGGCGTCGATCCTGCTGAAGGAATCTTGGCGGATGCATTGGGATTATCGGCGTTTACCAGCCTGTGCTGGGAAGGCACGTCGAAACGTCGGCGTGACGCAAGGAATACCGGGGCCCTAGCGATGGAGTTATGGCGTTGTGGTTTGAGACCGTCCACATTCCTGACGCAAGCGTCAATTTGCAATGCATTGGTGGTGGCTGTTACGCTAGGGGCGGAACCGGAGATACGGATGAAGCTTTTGCTTGCTGCGCGATCGATTGGCGTATCGCCGTCACCTCAGACGGTGCAGCAACTGATTGAACGGACGCCGCGCTTGCCTGTGGATGTGGAAACCTCCGGCGGAGTTTACGCTGTGATGCGGGAATTGTCATGCGCCGGATTGGCCGACTCAGGAGTACGTACCGTCACAGGTACGCTGGAACAACGGTGGGAGGGACTACCGGAGGGGCAGATGCCTGTGCTACGCAAGGAAGTGAGAACAGATACGTCGCCGGCGGGCGCATAGTTTGTTTGTTTATGCTGGGAAAGGATGGTTATAATAATGGAAGGATTTACAGAGTGTCTGGTTCAACGTTCCCCTACAACGCAGGATCGCCTCAAACGGTATTTGCTGATGGCGGCTTCGGCGGTGGTTGTGGTCATCCTCGCGATGGCGACGTTTTATTTTCCTTTTTTTGCTGCGTTTTCAGTTGTGATTTTAGCGGGCGTTATTTATGCGTGTTACCTTTTATTAAGCAGATTGTACGTGGAATATGAATATATCATCACCGGCGGTGAGATAGACGTGGATAAAATTACTGGGCGTAGCAAACGCAAACGTCTGCTGACGGCGGATATTCGTACCTTTGAGTCCTTCCAGCCCTATGCGGATTCGGATAAAAGTGCTGGCGGCGCAACTGTCGTGGAGGTTTGTACCTCGCTTGATGATCCCGACAATTATTGTGCAACTTTCCGCCATGAGCGGCTGGGGGATGTGTATTTGATTTTTACGCCGAATCAGGCCTGCTTGGAATTGATTGCGGCGTCATTGCCTGCTCAGTTACGTGCCAAGGCGGCTGTGCAGAATGGTTGACATGTCTGCTCGAGGAGGAAAACTGCGGTGCGGCGTCGATTTGGTTGAGGTAGCGCGGATCGAGCAAAGCGTGCGTAACCCCCGCTTTCTGGAGCGTGTCTTTGCCCCTTGCGAAATCGCATATTATGAGTCGACAGGGCGGCGTACGCAGTCCTTAGCCGGTTGTTTTGCCGCAAAGGAAGCTTTTGCCAAAGCGTTGGGGACTGGGATACGTGGCTTTGCCCTAAACGAGGTCTTTGTTGTCCACGATAAGCTGGGGTGTCCGGCGCTAGGTTTTTCCGGAAAAGCCGCTTCTCTGGCGGCGGAAAGCGGTTTGGTGTTTTCACTTTCCATTACGCATGACGGCGGCTTTGCAGCGGCTTTCGTCGTCGCGTTGTCAGCCTGAGTATGTTGGCTATGGGGTTCTACCAATAAGGGGTACGACAGCGCGGACGCTGGTCAATGATGCTGCGGTAATGGAATCGGCGCGTTTGGGGTTTCTATCAAAATCTATGCGGACTCGCGCCCCCTGCTGAGCAGGAGGCGTTTTTGTAATCAGGCGGGTGTTTTCAGTGTCGTGCAGAGATCGCTCAGGGCAAGATGAACAAATGAAAAGCTTCCACGGAGAGGGCGTCGATCACTTTTATCGAAAAAATCTGGAAGAAACGGTTTCTGTTTCCGGAGTTCTTACCACCGAAGGTGAAAAGGGCCTTCAGTGAAAGGTTCGGAACACGGACGGGCAGTCAAGTGGATACCTTGCCGGGGCGGAGAAAGACGCCGATCAGGCAGAATAAAAGGAGGATGGATCAGAGGATGCATGTTGTGACGCCGAAAAAAATGAAGGAACTGGAGGAACAATCCGAAGCGGCGGGGGTGACCTGCGCTCAACTGATGGAAAACGCGGGACGTGCCGCGTTTGCGTGTATACAGGCAAGGTATGGACTGGTAGGAAAGCGTATTGTCATCTTATGTGGCGGCGGGAACAACGGCGGCGACGGCTACGTCCTGGCAAGGCTATGCTGTAGCGCTGCGGTTGCCAGTGTTTCCATCATTGCCTATGAACCGCCACGGTCGGAGCTCGCGAAAGAAATGGCTGCTCGTCTGCCGGATGCTGTCCGGTGTGGGACGGGGGATGACGCACATGCGTTACTGCAGGATGCCGATATCATTGTGGATGCTCTCTTTGGCACCGGTTTTCATGGGATGCTGCCTTTGGCAGCGGCGCGTCTGTTAGCGCTGGGAGAGGAAGGGGCGGTCCGTGTGGCGATGGATCTGCCCAGTGGCTGCGACGCAAAGGAAGGTGGCTGCGATCCTGCTGCTTTTCAGGCCAATTTGACGATCTGTTTTGGCGCCGTCAAAACAGGGCTGCTCAATCTGCCCGCGCGGGGGAGGTGCGGGGTATTGGAGGAAGCGGATATCGGTATCCCGGCGCAGCTGTATGAAGACAGCGACGTGATGGAAACGATGACGCCACAGGAGGCTGTTGGGCAGATGCCGCCCCGCACGGCACAAAGCCATAAGGGAAGCTTCGGGCGGTTGTTATGTGTCTGCGGTTCCGTACCGATGAGTGGGGCGGCGGTGATGAGCGTCAAAAGCGCCTTGCGTTGCGGCACAGGGCTGACAACGTTGGCCGCTCCCCGGGATGTGGTGCGGAATATTGCGGCGGCATTGACGGAAAACACCTTCCTGCCGCTGCCACAGACATCGGACGGATATCTGTCCCATGAGGCGGCTGCTGTCATTGTAGGGGCGCTGACAGGCGCTACCGCTTGCCTGATTGGCTGTGGCCTCGGGACAGGGGAGGGCGCTCGCACAGTGGTAAGGGCGGTTTTGGAAAATGCGTCCTGCCCGGTAATCGTGGATGCGGATGGTCTAAACTGCGCCTGTACGGACATAGATATATTACGGACAGCCTCATGCCCCGTCATCCTCACGCCGCATCCGGGGGAGATGGCGCGGCTGATGCAGAAGGACACAGCGTATGTGCAGCAAAATCGTCTGCAGTGTGCAAGGGAGCTTGCCGACCGGCTTGGTGCTACAGTGGTACTGAAAGGTGTGGGGACATTGATAGCTGCACCCGGCGAGCGGACATATTACAACGCCACCGGCAATGCAGGCTTGGCTAAGGGTGGTTCTGGCGATGTGCTGGCTGGGATGATTGCATCTTTTGTGGCGCAGGGCCTGCGCCCCTTTGACGCGGCGGTGTGCGGCGTTTGTCTGCACGGGTATGCGGCGGACCTTGTAGCGGCGCATACGTCTATGCAGGGGATGCTTCCGACCGATTTGCTTGCGCAGCTTCCGCTGCTATTCCAGGGCAATTGACGGCTGTACCTTTCTCTATACGGAGGCGGTAGCATGTCGAAGAAATACAATACAGGAAGGCGGCGAGTCGGCAGGTCCGGGGCGCTTGCCGCGGTTGTGCTGTGTGTGTCGATGTTGACAGGGTGCGGCAGCGAGCCGGCAAACCCGTCTGATGCAGTGGCGGAGCTGCAGGGAGGCTTCAGCTGTGTGGCGGATATCCAATACGATGGTTTCGCGGCACGGGCGACGTTAGGGCAGAAGGAACCCGGCGTATGTGAGGTCACCTTTTCAGAGCCGGCCGCACTCAAGGGAATGACGCTCTCCTTTGACCGGGAGCAGATTACGGTGGGATATCTGGGCATGCAGGTTTCTTTGGACAATGAGTCGGTGCTGGCGAACTCAGCGGTGTCAGCGATTGTCAACGCGATTGATGCAGCCAGCAGGCAACAGGGGATATCTGTGGAGAAAAAGGGCTCGTCGATTGTCGTTACAGGGCAGATAGAGCAGGGCACGTATGAGATCGTACTCGACGCCAAAACGGGTGCAATTGGCAAGCTAAGCGTCCCGGGTCTCAATCTGGAAGCGAAATTTACTTAGGAAATGGATGACAAAAGCACCGGGAACCAGATGGTTCCCGGTGCTTTTGTCATGCTGCTTTTTGGCTACTCGAGGCAGATTCATTCACAATCCAAGGTTTGAAGCTGGCCGCAAAGCATACTGGAAAAGCCAAAGCGGCTGTAAAACGGCTTGAGCGTTTCCTCAAATATGACCGATATCTTATAGATGTGTCGGTTTTTCAGTGTGGCGTTCATGCGATGCATCAGTTCTGTCCCGATGCCCTTTCCCTGATTATCCGGATGTACCATCAAATCTTGTATATATGCGTCTGTGACACTGTTGGAGACGCAGTCGATATATCCGATCAGTTTTTGCTGGTCGTAAACAGCAATATGATAATATGAGGCGATATCCGCGCGTTTATATAAACATTCCATCCGGTTCCATCCGACCGACTCGCGCAAATCCGCGATGTCCTTGGCGCAAACCGAAAGATTTTCCCTGTACTCCATCGTTTTCACTCCTTTCCCTCTCTGGGGCGGCATTCAGCCCTTCGAGGGAAGCTTTTTGCCGCAATGCATGCAGAAGGAATAGTCAGCCGAGGCCTTGGCCCCGCAATAGGGGCAGTAAGATATCACGGCATCTTTTGGCATATTGGATTGGTTGGATGCCTGTGTTTTATCCAGTGGCTCGGGATGATCCTGCCGTATTTTTGACTCCAGAGGATCGGGCTCTTCACCTTCTTCGGTAATGTCGAAGGAGGAAAAGCGGTTCTTCCCTGTAGCATTCTTGTAGTGATAGACTGCCTGCGCGATGGCGATAACGACAAAAACTACGCCAAATAAACAGAAAAATGGCGGTGCGCCCATGCTAACGGCGGCAGCGATCCATAGCACGCCGAAAACAGCGGCACAAATCGCACCGATTGACCCCATTGCCGACGGACCGCGGCCCGGTTTTATGCTTTTCATTCCATCGGCTCCCTTCTGTTCACAGGCGAAACCCGCACTGCGGTGATACGTATGCGGACATAGTCGGCATACCACTGTCCGTTGTGCCACAGCGTATCCCGCAGGGATTCTTGCGCGTCGTGCAAGATCAGTTCCCTCTCCTGGGGCGGTGTACGTTCCAGTGCCTGGGTAGCGAACATGCGCATCCAGTCGGCGGCGGCATCTTTTCCCTGCAAGGGTGTTGGACGCTGGAAAAGAGCGGCAGTTTCCACCCGCAGATTGTGACGTTCTAAAAGCGGCGCGTGCTGTCCAATGGTGGGAAAATAGAAGGGGCGAGGGTAAACAAACCCCCTTTTGTGAAATTGCGCTTCTAAGGCACTATGCAACGCTTCGCAGCAGCCCGCTCCGCCAAACTCACACACCAGTTTTCCCCCCAGGCGCAGCGCCTGGCAAATGCTTTCAGCCAACCCCTCCTGGTCGACGATCCAGTGGAAGACAGCGTTGGAAAAAACGCTGTCAAAGGGCGTATCCACGGTAAAATGCGGAGCGTCGGCCAACAGCAGGGGAACCGATGCGGGCAGGTTCTCCCGCGCGAGAGCGAGCATCTCAGGCGAGCTGTCTAAACCGGTGACCTCCGCGCCTGCCTTGTGGATCTGCGCCGTCAGCGTGCCGTTACCGCACCCCAGATCCAGTATCCGCTGTCCCGGAGAGGGCTGCAGCAGCGATAAAAGCTCTGCCCCATATCCAGGAACGAAGGAAAAATTTTTCTGGTAGTTTTTTGCATCCCAGCGTTTGCTTTGCATATACGCTCTCCTTTAATGAAATACGGATTCACCCTTCGTATTGCGGTTTGAAATGGTAACAAATCCAAACGTATTTTTGATGTCTAACCGAAGTGTGGGTAAGGCGTCATTTGCCGTTACTTCGGACGTTTTGTTGGTAAGTGTCCCAAAAAAGGAATCGGACTGCTCGATCTCTACCCGTACCCCTCGGGGGACATAAATATACACGCTTCCGAAAGCGTTCTCGCAAGACAAAGACGCGGTTTCAACTTCCGCAGTTTCTTCAAGCGCTGAAAAATCAAGATAGGTCGCCGCAAAGCGGTTACGGATCGTCAGGTGCTCGAAGTCTTCTGGAGAAGGGGTAACCTGCTGCACGGAAAAAAGAAAGTCGCTTCCTTCATTACCGGTATCCGGGTTCGCAGAGCGCAGGATAATCGCGGTTGCGAAACCGACGGATAGGACGATAGCGGCGATCCAGCCGATCACAAGCACAAAGGCAAGTGCTTTCAGGGCACTGTTTTTGGGGGGCCGCTGGGGCAATTGATCCGGATAATTCCAATGTTCCATCGGAATAGTGGTACACCTCTTTCTTTGATAGCGGACGGCTGGCTCCCGTCCGCATTCGATGCAGACAGAGCGGTGGTGTCCATATAAATAGTAGGGATCTCGTCCAGCGGCGCGATCCTGTAGATACTGTTAAAAGTTTGTACAGCTGAGGAAAAAACATCCCAATAGCGAGTGGAA
Source organism: uncultured Clostridia bacterium (assembly GCA_946498095.1). Taxonomy (GTDB): domain Bacteria; phylum Bacillota; class Clostridia; order Oscillospirales; family Ruminococcaceae; genus CAMMMX01. The sequence continues at coordinate 33,723 of CAMMMX010000006.1, read as the reverse complement.
CCACCTTTTTCAGAGAGGCTGGTCCGTTCGCAGCTTGACAACCTGCAGCTTGTTTGAAGCTATTGTAACATATCCTCGGGTTTTTGTATAGCGGTATAAAGCGGCAGCGAAGAAGCAAATTTTAATAATGCTGGAAAATATCATTCCATTCCTTTTCGTGATCATCTGTTTTCATACAAAGACAAATAGGACACTTGTATCATCTCCTTATTCAAAAACTCCGGGATATGATGCCATAGTATGTCAATCGACTTCCTTATTACTTTATAGAGCGTGACAAGGAAAGAAAGCGAGAACATAACGCGGTTGATTCTGGCAGAAAAATGCGTTGCTGTAAAGAAAAAAGGATGTAGGGCGTGAAGATGGGCAAGAAAAGGAGGATAGGGGCAGCAGGCTGATATCTTTTTAGTGGAAATCAATCGGCTTATTCATAGAAAATTTACAATTGGCACTTGACAAAGAGACGGTAAAGTAATATAGTAATATTAGCACTCGGAGATGGAGAGTGCTAATACAATTAAATGAAACCATAAAGAGTGACGCGGAATTATCCGTCCCGTCGGGCCGCGTGTGCGGACGCAGGATAAAGGAGGTGGACGGGATGTCAGATAAACCGCTGGATGCAAGAAAGCTAAAAATACTGGAAACGATCGTTGACGAATATATTCGATGCGGGGAGCCGGTGGGGTCCAAGTCCGTTGCCGCGGCGTTGGGCGGCGCGGTATCCTCTGCGACGATTCGAAACGACATGGTCGTCCTGGAACAGTGCGGGCTTTTGGAGCAGCCTCATACCTCCGCCGGGCGTATCCCAACTTTTGCAGGTTACCGTCTCTATATCGAGAGGCTGATGTCGCCGCAGGAGCTGACGGCGCGGGAGAAACAGCAGATTGACGAGTTGTTCGACGCGCAGGGAATGTCCGACAGCATGATTGTCGAAGGTGCCGCTACTGCGTTGGCGCAGCTGACAGGCTATGCGACAGTTGCCAGCAGGCAGTCGCCACGCTTTTCGGTCATTAGCCGAGTTGAGGTAATTCCGGCCGGCCGCAGACTCTATGCGCTTCTGATTATTACCTCTGACGGCGATGTGACGAATACCGTCTGCCGGATGGAATTCGATATCACGGACGAGCAACTGGAGTTTTTCAGTCGATTCGTCAACGACAAATTGTCGGGCGTGAGCCCGGAACAGTTGTCTCCGGCGATGGTGCAGTCTCTGGCTACGGCATTGGGCGGCTACATGCTGTCGTTGTCGCCGCTTTTGTACAAGGTCTACCAACTGTCAGGTGAGCTGTCGCGGAGAAAGGTACGGCTTACCGGGGAGAGTAACCTGCTGGCTTATCGGGATTTTGATCCCGGGGAAATCGCCCGCTTCCTTTCTGACCACAGTATGCTTGCGGGGCTATTGGACGAAAGCTTCAGCGGGGTTCACGTCATCTTTGGACGGGAGAGCAGCGATTTCGTCATTACCAACTCCAGCCTGGTGACCAAGAATTACCGGAAAGGAAAGGAAAACGCAGGTACAGTCGGTATTATCGGGCCGATGCGTCTGGACTATGCAAAGATTATCCCTTACTTAGATTACTTTACCAATAAAATGACAGCTCTGTTATCGGACAATCTGACCGAGACGGAGGGAAAGGAGCTTTCCTCGCATGAAGAACAACAAAAAGGAAACGGCCGAGAAGGCCGCGAAGGATGAGAAGCGGGAGCCGGAGAAAAAAGAGGAAAAGCAAACAGTGCCGCCGGATGAAAGCAAGGACTGTAATCCTAGCGAACAGGAAGAGAAACAATCCTGTCCCGAAAAAGAGGCAGGCGAGGACAAACTTGCCACGTTGCAGGCAAAGGTGGAAGAACTGGAGGATCAGCTCCTGCGCAAGGCTGCGGAATTTGACAACTATCGCCGACGTACGTTGAAGGAAAAAGAGGACATTTCCGAGATGGTAAAACTGCAGGTGGTGACGGCGTTGCTGCCGACACTTGACAACCTTGAGCGGGCGCTTGCTGCGAAACAGGAGTCGAACGACTTCACCAAGGGCGTTGAAATGGTGTATAACCAGCTATGGGAAAGCTTTCAAAAGCTAGGGGTTACCGAAATAGAGGCGCTTGAGAAGGAGTTTGATCCCAATGTGCATAACGCAGTCAGCCAGGTACAGGATGAGGCGTTTGGGGACAACGTGGTCTGTCAGATTTTCCAGAAGGGGTATCAGATGAGCGGAAGGGTGATCCGCCCGGTTATGGTCGCAGTAGCGAATCCGTAGCGGACCATTAGCCGCCATATGACATAAACTGAAAGTTGAATTTTAGGAGGAATTACTATGAGTAAAATAATTGGTATTGACCTTGGTACGACGAACTCGTGTGTAGCTGTGATGGAAGGCGGAGAGCCTGTTGTTATCGCCAACGCGGAAGGTGCGCGTACCACACCGTCTGTTGTTGCATTTTCTAAGACTGGCGAGCGGATGGTCGGAACCGTTGCAAAGCGGCAGGCGATCACCAACCCCGACAAGACGGTTAGCTCTATTAAGCGTCATATGGGCAGCGACTATAAGGTGACCATTGACGGCAAAAGCTATACGCCCCAGGAGATTTCCGCGATGATCCTGCAGAAGCTGAAACAGGAGGCCGAGGCATACCTTGGTGAGCCGGTCAGCGAGGCGGTTATCACGGTTCCGGCCTATTTTACTGATGCACAGCGTCAGGCCACCAAAGACGCCGGACGTATTGCGGGGTTGGACGTTAAGCGTATCATTAACGAGCCGACAGCGGCTGCACTGGCGTACGGCGTGGATAAGGAAAACGATCAGAAGGTCATGGTATACGATCTTGGCGGCGGTACGTTCGATGTTTCCATTATCGAAATGGGAGACGGCGTGCAGGAAGTTTTGGCGACGGCGGGCAACAATAAGCTCGGCGGCGACGATTTTGACGACCGCATCATCAAATGGATGGTCGACGAGTTCAAGCGTGACAACGGTGTAGATCTGTCCGGCGACAAGATGGCGATGCAGCGGCTGAAAGAGGCTGCGGAGAAAGCGAAGATCGAGTTGTCCGGCATGACCTCCTCCTCCATCAACTTACCTTTCATTACCGCCGATGCGACAGGACCGAAACATCTGGATCTGACGCTGACTCGTGCGAAATTCAATGAACTGACTGCCGACCTTGTCGAAGCGACGATGGGGCCTGTCCGTCAAGCGCTGTCCGATTCCGGTCTGAGCGCTTCGCAGCTGGACAAAGTGCTGATGGTGGGCGGTTCCAGCCGAATTCCGGCCGTGCAGGAAGCTGTGAAGAAGGTTTTGGGCAAGGAGCCCTTCAAGGGAATCAACCCGGACGAATGCGTTGCCATCGGTGCAGCAATACAGGGCGGCGTACTTGGTGGTGAGGTCAAAGGTCTGCTGCTGCTGGACGTGACCCCGCTATCGCTTGGACTGGAGACCCTTGGCGGTGTCTGCACCAAGATTATCGAGCGGAATACTACGATCCCGACCAAGAAGTCGCAGGTGTTCTCCACCGCCGCTGACAATCAGACTTCTGTGGAAATCCATGTGTTGCAGGGTGAGCGTGAGTTTGCGAAGGACAATAAGTCTCTAGGGATGTTCCGTCTCGACGGTATCGCACCGGCGCCTCGTGGAGTGCCGCAGATTGAGGTTACCTTCGATATTGACGCAAATGGTATTGTCCATGTTTCGGCAAAGGATCTGGGTACCGGCAAGGAGCAGAATATCACGATAACGTCCTCGACCAATATGAGCAAAGAGGATATTGATAAAGCGGTGAAGGAGTCCGAGGCGTTCGCTGCGGAGGACAAGAAGCGCCGTGAGGAAATGGATACCAGGAACAATGCGGATAACGCCGCTTACCAGGCGGAGAAGCTTGTCAACGACATGGGCGACAAGCTGTCGGAAGACGAGAAAAAGGATATTAAGTCCAAGGCTGACGCACTGAAGGAAGCGCTTAAAGGTACCGATATGGACGCCATCAAGTCCAAGGAGGAGGAGCTGCAAAAGGCAGTTTTTGCGGTAAGTGAAAAAATTTACCAGCAAGCGGCTGCTGCTCAGCAGGCGCAGCAGGCAGCCCAAGGCGGGCAGCCTGGCAGCGAAGCGCCGAAGGACGACAACGTCGTTGATGCTGACTTCAAAGATGTGGACGGCGGCGAAAGCAAGTAAACATAGTTTGGAACAAAGAGCGTATCCACAGGGGACCGGGAGGCCCCCTGTGCCTGCGTCCGGCAGTGAATCGCTGGATCCAAAGGGGAAGCAGGCTGTTTTGAGGTGCGCAGTATTTGATGAGATGCTTCCTCCTGTTTGGAACAGGAGGACGTCGAATACATTCACCTGTGACTGCGGCCGCCGGGCCGGGGTTCAGGGGCACAGAGAGGCTTGAGGCTTATGGCAGAAAAAAGAGATTATTATGAAGTGCTCGGCGTGCAGAAGGGATGCAGCGAGGACGAGCTGAAAAAGGCATACCGCAAGCTGGCGAAAAAGTATCACCCTGACCTCAATCCCGGTGATAAGGAAGCCGAGATGAAGTTTAAAGAGGTCAATGAAGCCTATGAGGTGCTATCCGACGCGGATAAGCGCGCCCGTTATGATCAGTTCGGCCATGCCGGAGTGGATCCCAACTATGGTGCGGGAGACCCCGGCGGGGCGGGTGGCTTTGGCGGTTTCGGCGGCTTCGATTTCGGTGATATCGGGGATATTTTCGAGGGCTTTTTCGGCGGTGGGATGGGATCGCGTCGTGCGAATCCCAACGCGCCCCGTCAGGGCGGCGATCTCAGTGCTAACGTGACGATTAGCTTTATGGATGCCTGCAAGGGATGTAAGCAGACCGTGACGGTGACAAGGCAGGAAACCTGTGGGCATTGCCATGGAAACGGTTGCGAACCAGGGACATCCCCAAAAACTTGTCCTGACTGCGGTGGAACCGGGCAGGTACGCGTACAGCAGAGGACGCCGTTCGGCGCCATTTCGTCGACTCGGACCTGCTCACGCTGCGGCGGACGCGGCAAAATTATTGATACGCCTTGCAAGACCTGTAGCGGCAGCGGGCGAACCCGCAAGACATCACGTGTGGAAATCAACATTCCAGCTGGCATTGACGACGGCCAGACCCTCCTGTTGCGCGGTCAGGGGGACAGCGGGATAAACGGTGGGCCGGCAGGGAACCTGAACGTGACCGTCAGTGTCCGCCCGGATCCGATTTTTGACCGACAGGGTTACGATATCTGGTGCGAGGTACCGATTACCTATGCGCAGGCCGTCCTCGGTGACTCGATCGAGGTCCCGACGATCGACGGTAAGGTGCGGCTGGAGGTCAAGGAAGGTACACAGCCAGGCACCAATATGCGGCTGCGCGGCAAGGGCGTACAGCGTCTGCAGCAGTCGGGACGCGGCGACCAGTACGTCAAGCTGATCATAGAGGTACCGACGAACCTGGATCGCAAGCAGAAGGATCAGCTCCATGCTTTCGAGAAGTCCCTTTCCGATCGAAATTACCAGAAGCGCAAGGGCTTTTTTGACAAAATTAAGGACATGTTTGGCTAAGGTGTTTATCTTTCGAAGCCCCTTCCTGTCACACAGGAAAGGGCTTTGTTAATAAAGATGAATTTTCTTTTTGTGCTTGGCTATAGAGATTCGCAGACCTTGCTGGAATACTGCTTCTGCACATAGTCTGCCGGATTGGGGCAGGAGCGGCTTGACACCGTAGGGAACGGTGCATATAATGAGGTATGATACGGGTACGCCGGGGACACAAGCTGTCCGCGACGATAACTTTGCAGGAAAGGGGATTGGTGTGCGGTGGCACTGAGACAGATACTCTTAAACGGCGATCCGGCGCTGCGGATGAAGTGCCGGCCAGTCGATGAAATAGACGACAAGATCCGCCGGTTGTTGGCGGATATGGCTGAGACGATGTACCATACCGGCAATGGAGGAGGGCTGGCTGCGAACCAGGTCGGCGTGCTCCGCCGCTGTGTTGTCGTGGACATGGGGAAAGGGCTGCTCAAGCTGATCAACCCCCGTATCGTGAAAACGAGCGGGGCACAACAGGTAGTCGAGGGATGTCTGAGCTTTCCCGGTGTCTGGGGGGAGCTGATGCGGCCGCGTAAGGTCGTTGTCGAGGCGCAGAACGAAAACGGTGAGACGGTTACGGTCACCGGCGAAGGGGATTTGGCGAAATGCTTGTGTCACGAACTCGATCATCTGGACGGCGTGCTGTTCGTCGATAAAGTGAAGCGATACTTGTAAGGAGGACGCGATGGGTTGCCTGGGAAATGTTCTTTGGTTTATTTTCGGTGGCTTCTGGCAGGGGATCGGTTGGTTCCTGGCAGGTGTGTTGTGGTGTATCACCATCGTGGGGATCCCGATAGGAAAACAGTGCTTCAAGTTTGCGCGCCTGTCGTTTTTCCCGTTCGGAAAAGATGTGGTCTATGGCGGCGGTGTGGGATCGGTGCTGCTTAACATTCTGTGGCTTGTGCTGAGTGGGATCCCGTTGGCGGTCGTGGCCGCGTTGAATGGGATAGTATTTTGCGTGACAATTATTGGAATTCCATTCGGGTTGCAATGCTTTAAACTAGCTAAGCTGGCGCTGATGCCATTCGGTGCGACAGTTGTAAGTTAAGAAGGCTTTCCTGAATGGAAAACGTCCCGTTGACGCAATATCGTCAACGGGACGTTTTTGGCAGGGATGCTGATTGACTCGTAGGAGGGGATTTCGGCGTATACAGCTCCGGCCATGTCCGATCTGGGTGGACATGGTGGATCGATGCTAAGAGGTTTGCTGCCGGAGCCGATCCTACTCAAGTGCTTTCCAGAGCGAGTGGGAATATTTTACAATCGTATCAGCACCTTGTCACCGTTATTTGAACGGATGTCTACAATTTCCAGACGCTTATGTTTTCGTTTGTACCTTTTTATCGCAGTTACCAGTTTATTCAGGTCCTTCGTATTTATTTTAAGGGAAGGGTATTTGCTTTTCATCATTTTGACGACGATGGCGGCGGCGAATCGGTTGAGAAAGAGCGAGGTTGGTAAGATAAGCTGGAATCCTTTTTTTCCGGAGCGAATGCATACTCTCATTTTATTCCACGACAATACGGATGTTATCGCCGTCCGCGCTTTCGACTTCAACCAGATTGCCAATGACACCGCTTTCCACGATCGAAATGATTTGCTCCAAATCGATATTTTGCAGCTGCAGATGTTTGGTGACTTGTGGAACCTTCATTCCGATTTCCATAGCGATTTTGACCAGCTCCATCGGAAGATTGATACGAACCTTATCACCGTCTTTTGAATCAACAAGCACTTTCAATGTTAATTCTTTCATATCAGGCTTTTCCTGTAATAACCGCACGCTTGCTACGAGTTCGGTAGACAACAGGTCGTCTGTGGTCGTATCAAATATTTTTGCCAACGGAACCAACAACTGAATATCCGGGCAGGCGATATCGTTTTCCCATTTCGATACGGCCTGAGCCGAAACCCCCAATTGTTCCGCCAACTCCTCCTGTGTCATGCCTTTTGCTTTTCTATAAAAAGCAATTTTGGTTCCAATGCTACTCATCTGGATGGCCTCCTTTTGTTTTATGCTTTTATTTTATGATAAGAAAGCCCGGCTATCAAGAGAAGATCCGTTGTTTTCACTCAACCATCCGTTTATTTTGTTGTAAACCAATGGTTGAATCGGGCTGATACTGTATACCAAGTGAATAGATACGGAAGACTGGAGAGAACAAGTGTAAGTAACATTGCACCTAATTTTCAGGCAGGACAACCCCTGTTACCATATATTCTGTCCGGAATCGGTGAGAAGACGGTGTTTGAGCAGCTGTCAGCGAAATGTGTCAATGTGTGATGATACGATGGACGGCGGCGCCGTTTCCAGTATGTCCATTGCTGTGGCGGACGCCTCATAAGCGTCTCTGAGCAGGGGATGCGCCGCCGCATTGCGTGCGGCATCCACTCCCCACGGAGAACTCCAGTGCAGCAGCGGAACAAGCTTGATCAAGCACGCTGCTTCTCGATCCGAGTATAAAGCGGCGTTTTTCAGTGCGTTCTCCGCACCGGGATAGTTCCCGGAAATCTCCCGCAGAAAATCTTCTGCCCGAGCATGACAGCTTGCATAAAAATCGATGCAATAGGCGTCGCCAGGACCGCGCTCCTTGTCCGGTGTTGAGAGGTCTTCAGCCCAACGGTGGAAAACGGCCTTGCCCTGAAGGAAGACCCAATCGGTCCCGCTGACCTTGTCGGTATTCTCCCCGTCGTTGGCGTTACGGACGGCTTCGGTGAGCGCTGCAATTTCGGCGTCACGCCGGCGAAGCTGGCCGGACTTCCCTTTGAGTATGATGGCCAGCGTTCCCACCAACCCAGCTTCCTCCCGGAACTTCTCCCAGTCAGCGTGCGCGTAATCGCCGTAGCGTCCATGCCATGCGCCTCTATCAAAAAAGACTTTTCGGCATCGTTATAGCCCGTCACGACGTTCCACTCACAGGGTGAAAAGGCGTTCCAGACCAGCGCAGGAATGCCGCGGTCAATTGACGCGCGCACAGCGGTAATTATCCGTGTGACCTCCTCGTCGTTGCCCTGCGCAAACGGCAACTCCTCGTAGTCGTAGCCCAGCAGATGAATGAGCTGCTGCAGCGTCATCGCCGTGGTGCAGGTCGGGGCACAGGGACAGATGCCTCCCATACGAAAAACAGTTCCGGCAATTCATGAAAATATGCTGGGGAATAGGTGTCGCCGAGAATGTCAAGCGCCAGCCGCAGCGCTTCAAAATTGGCTTCTGATACCGCGTAGTCCTTCACACCGGATAAAACCTTCATTAACATCATCACCGTTTCTTATGTAAAATAGTGGAAGAATAACGTCCGTACCTTACGATTATTGCGCGCAACAAGAAGAGCGTTTCGTATGTTGAGGAGTGAGGCGTGTCGGAACCTGCTCAAACGGCATCCAGTTCCACGGTTTTCAATAGAACCATACCGCATCAAATGAGGGGTGATTTCTCAACAACTTAGACAAGCAAGGAACAAGCACTCTCCCCGCAGCATACGATTTTTTTCTTGTATCATAACACGACACAGCCCGGAAACCACCTTGATTTCCGGGCTGTGTAAAATATATCCGACAACTGTACCGCTTTATTTGATCACGTTGCTCGACGTGTCCTTGAGCACGACGTCGTGCGCGCCGCCCTCGACGATAGAGGTCGCGGACACCAACGTGATTTTCGCCTTTTCTTGCAGTTCGGGGATGGTCATCGCGCCGCAGTTGCACATGGTGGAACGAACTTTGTTCAGTGTCAGCGAGACGTTGTCTTTCAGCGAGCCGGCGTAGGGCACATAGGAATCGACGCCTTCCTCGAAGGACAGCTTGCTTGCGCCGCCCATGTCGTAGCGCTGCCAGTTGCGCGCGCGGTTGGAGCCTTCGCCCCAGTATTCCTTCATATAGGTACCACCGATATTGACCTTGTTGGTGGGGCTTTCGTCGAAGCGGGAGAAGTAGCGTCCAAGCATGATGAAGTCCGCCCCCATAGCAAGCGCCAGGGTGATATGGTAGTCGTAGACGATGCCGCCGTCGGAGCATACCGGGACGTAGATGCCGGTTTCCGCATAGTATTCGTCTCTTGCTTTCGCGACCTCAATCAGCGCAGATGCCTGTCCGCGGCCGATACCCTTCTGTTCACGGGTGATACAAATAGAGCCGCCGCCAATGCCGACCTTGACGAAGTCGGCGCCTGCCTTAGCAAGGAAAAGGAAGCCTTCACGGTCGACGACGTTGCCGGCGCCAACCTTGACGCTGTCACCGTAGTTTTCACGGATGTAGTCGAGCGTCAGCTTCTGCCATTCGGAAAAGCCCTCTGAGGAATCGATGCAAAGCACGTCAGCGCCCGCCTCGACCAGCGCAGGGACACGCTGCGCGTAGTCGCGGGTATTGATGCCCGCACCGACGACATAACGCTTATGCTCGTCAAGCAGCTCAAGCTTGTTCTCCTTATGGGAGTCGTAGTCCTTGCGGAACACCATGTAAACCAGGTGCTGATTTTCGTCCACCAGCGGCAGGGAGTTTAATTTATTGTCCCAAATGATGTTGTTGGCTTCTTTCAACGTCGTCCCCTTGTCGGCATAAATGAGCTTCTCGAACGGTGTCATGAACTCGGACACCTTGACGTCGGTGCTCATACGGCTGACACGGTAGTCACGGCTGGTGACGATGCCCAGAAGCTTGCCGGTTGCAGTGCCGTCATCGGTGACGGCTACGGTGGAATGCCCCGTTTTGGCTTTCAAATCCAAGATATCTTGCAGCGTCTGATCGGGACGGATGTTGGAGTCGCTGACAACAAAGCCCGCTTTATAGTTTTTGACACGAGCGACCATAGCTGCCTCGTTTTCAATCGACTGCGAACCATAGATAAACGAAATTCCGCCCTCCTTGGCCAGCGCGATCGCCATCTTATCATCAGAAACCGATTGCATGATCGCCGACACGAGCGGAATATTCATCTGGATCGGGGAGTCCTCGCCCTTGCGGAATTTGACCACCGGGGTTTTCAGGCTGACGTTCGCCGGGATGCACTGCGCAGAGGAGTAGCCCGGCACCAACAGGTATTCATTAAAGGTGTGGGAAGGCTCTTCATAAAAAAACGCCATACAATCAATTCCTTTCTGGTTGAAACTTCTCTTGTTAAGTTCAATATTATAGCAGAAAAGCGCGAAAAAAGCAAGGGTACGCGATTGCTGAGGCGTCCGATTTTGCTGTATGGAAAGGGGGGGTTGGCCCTCTGCCTCATCTGTCCGTTTTTAGCGTAGAACAACGTTCGGGCGACAAGTTGGCGCCAGTGTCCCGCACCTGGTTCGTCTCTGCGACAAAATGACGCAAAGCCTTGGTGTAGGCGATTGACGCGTCACCTCCCAGCACGGTAACGCTGTCCTGCTGGGCCTGTTGTGCCAGTGGGGGAGCCGGCGTAGTTTCTACCATCAAGGGCGTCGGAGGGGGTTGCGGCGGTTTGGTGGTAGGAGGCGAGAGGAAACGTCAGAGCAAGGACGCGGGAAAGCAACCTGCTCGGATCGTTTTTGCATCGTACGGTCTCTTTTAGCATCTTGACAGAGGCGTACCTATTTGACGTTTTTCAAGACCGTGCCATTGTTTGCGGTTATGGTTTCTCCTATAGAAAATCATACGATATTTCAACGGCTATGTAAATGCAATTGCGCAACTTTTCTAGCCCTGTCTTTCTCTTTCCGTTGTTTGACTTTCGTCCCATGATGCGGTAAAATAAAGACGTACCAATTTTGTATGAATTGCGCCAGAAAAGCTGCCGCAGTCGGCGGCAGAAACGCCCGGGAGGCGCACCGGACAGGGAAAGGAACGGAATATGATGACGTATACCACACAGATGGACGCCGCACGCAAGGGAATTCAAACGAAGGAGCTCCTTGCGGTCGCGGAGAAAGAGAAAATGGACGCCGCACAGCTTCTAGAGCTCGTCGCCTGTGGCAAGGTCGCCATTCCAGCGAACAAAAATCATCCTGCGCTCAGTCCTGAGGGAGTTGGCAGCATGCTGCGGACGAAAATTAACGTCAACCTCGGTGTGTCTAAGGACTGCCAGAACTTTGACATGGAGATGGAAAAGGTCAAGGGCGCCGTTGCGATGGGTGCGGAAGCGATCATGGATCTGAGCTGTTACGGTAAGACGCAGGATTTCCGCCGCCGGTTGACGGCCGAATGTCCCTGTATGATTGGCACCGTACCGGTGTACGACGCGATTTCCTACTACAACAAGGAACTGGACGCCATCACCGCAAGAGAATTCCTTGACGTGGTGCGGATGCACGCAGAAGACGGCGTCGACTTTATGACAATTCACGTCGGTATCAACAAGAAAACGGCGGGAATTTTCAAGGAGAACGGCCGCCTGACCAACATCGTTTCCCGTGGTGGATCGCTTGTCTTCTCCTGGATGGAGATGACAGGACAGGAGAACCCTTATTACGAATACTATGATGAAATCCTTGCTATCTGCCGCGAGTACGACGTCACGCTGTCCTTGGGCGACGCTTGCCGTCCCGGTTGTCTCAAGGATGCCAGCGATATCTGTCAGATCGAGGAGCTGGCGACGCTCGGTGAGCTGACCCGCCGCGCCTGGGAAAAAGATGTACAGGTGATCATCGAGGGGCCGGGTCATATGCCGATCGACCAGATCGAGGCCAATATGAAGATCCAGAGCACGCTGTGTCACGGCGCGCCGTTCTACGTGCTGGGGCCGATCGTCACCGACGTCGCGCCGGGTTACGATCACATCACTTCGGCGATCGGCGGTGCAATCGCCGCAACGCATGGCGCGGCGTTCCTGTGCTACGTTACGCCTGCAGAGCATCTGCGGCTGCCGACTCTGGATGATATGAAAGAGGGTATCATTGCCGCGAAAATCGCCGCTCATGCCGCCGACATCGGCAAGGGTGTGAAAGGCGCGATGGATTGGGACAACCAGATGAGCGAGGCGCGAAGGAACCTTGACTGGGATGGCATGTTCAGCCTGGCGATGGACCCGGAAAAGGCACGCGCTTACCGGGAAAGCTCCATGCCGGAGCACAGCGATACCTGTACGATGTGCGGCAAGCTGTGCGCAGTGCGCAATATGAATAAGGCGCTCGGCGGAGAGCATGTCGACGTGATATAAAAACTAGATATAGCAGGGAGGGACGGTCTGAGGAAGAGCGTCCGCTCTTATTCAGGCCGTCACGCGAAAGGATTGGTTTTACCATGACGGTGTATAAAGCATTGACAATCGCCGGTTCCGACTCGTCGGGTGGCGCGGGGATTCAGGCGGATCTGAAGACCTTCGCGGCACATGGCGTGTATGGAATGAGCGTCATCACGGCGCTGACGGCGCAGAATACACAGGGCGTGCGCGCTATCCAGGACGCGACGCCGGATATGGTGGGTGCCCAGCTGGATGCGGTGTTTGAGGATATTGTGCCTGACGCGGTCAAGATCGGTATGGTGTCCAAGGCGGAAACCATTGAAGTGATCGCCGATAGGCTTGCGCAGTATGGGGCGAAAAATGTGGTCCTTGATCCGGTGATGGTGTCGACCAGCGGCAGCACGCTGCTTGATCCGATGGCGGTACGCGTGCTGGCAACTCGCCTTATCCCGCTGGCGCGGGTCATTACGCCGAATATTCCCGAAGCGCAGGTGCTGGCCAACCAGGCGATAGCCGGCAAACGGGACATGGTGTCTGCCGCGCAGGAAATTATGCGGCGTTTTTCTTATGAGGGCGCCGTGCTCGTCAAGGGCGGCCATCTGGCCGGATGTGTGGACGATCTGCTCTATATGGCTGGGGAGTACGTCTGGCTAAGCGCGCCGCGCGTCGATACCTGCAACACGCATGGGACAGGCTGTACGCTTTCCAGCGCCATTGCGGCCGGGCTTGCGCAGGGAGGAGAGCTTTTGGAGAGCGTACAAAAAGCGAAGGACTATGTCACGGCGTGCCTGCAAGCGGGGCTAGATTTAGGAAAGGGCAGCGGACCGATGGACCATGGGGCGGTATCGCGTCCAGGTGAAGCGCCGAGTCAGACGCAGGTTCGGCGTGGGTGAGTACGGCAGCGGCGTCGCTTCCGCCACGGGAATACAGGATGAACCTGTGTGATTCATGACGGAGAACCGAAAGCCGTCTCTGCCAGTCGTCTTTTTACGGACGGTGTTTTCTATCCGACACAAATAGACTAGGAGGGCGTTTATGCAGCAGTCCCAGTTGCGCCGTGCGCTGCGGCTCTATCTTGTGGGCAGCCTCAAAGATTCCGGAGAGAAGTTGCTTGACTGTGCGCTGTCGGGCGGCGTGACGCTTTTTCAGTTGCGGGAAAAGGGCGTCACCACCCGCGAGTACCTTACGCTCGCGTACAGAGCGAGGGAATTGACCGCGCGCCGCGGTGTCCCGCTGATCATCAATGACCGCGCGGATATCGCGCTTGCCTGTGGCGCGGACGGCGTCCATCTCGGTGGGGAGGATCTGCCCGTCTCCGATGCGCGGCGTATCCTTGGAGAGGGAAAAATCATTGGCGCCACGGCGAAGACGGTGGAGGCGGCTTGTCTGGCGCAGGCTGAGGGGGCCGACTATCTCGGCTGCGGCGCGTTTTTCCCTTCTGCGACAAAACCCGATGCCATTCCGATGACGCCGGAGCGTTACCGGGAAATTCTCGCCCGAGTTAACATTCCTACCGTAGCTATCGGCGGTATTACGGCGGAGAATCTTTCTTTGCCGCTGTCTTGCGGAGCAGATGGCGTAGCCCTTAGCGGCGCACTGCTCTCCCTGTCGCCGGCGGAGGCACAGGCGCAGGCCAAAAGGATATTGTACTGTGTCGAGGCGGCACTTGGGAAAAGCGGAGGGTGTATCTCATTTTAGCTTGAAAACCAACGGGAAAAGGAAAGGATACAGGCATGAACCTATTATTTATCGGCGACGTCGTTGGCCGTCCCGGGTGTGAGGCGTTGCAGCGGACGTTACCCGCATTAAAGCGTCGCTATGGGGCGGATGTGACGGTTGTCAACGGTGAGAATTCGGCGGTGGGAAACGGTATCTTACCGCACTCGGCAAACTGGTTGTTTGACAGTGGGGCCGATGTGATCACAGGCGGCAACCATTCCTTTAAACGTCCTGAAATCTGTAGCTTTATAGACGACACGCCCCAGCTCTTGCGTCCGGCGAACCTTCCGCATTGTCCCTACGGTAACGGCGTTTTTGTGGTCGACAAGGGGGCGTACCGCGTCGCAGTTGTCAGCCTGATCGGCACGGTGTATATGGATTGGGCGCAGTCCCCTTTCGATGTGATGGATGAGATTTTGGAAACGCTGGATACCCCTAATATTTTTGTTGACTTTCACGCTGAGTCCACAGGGGAAAAAAAGGCGCTGGCCTACTATCTCTCGGGGAAAGTCTCGGCGGTATTGGGCACCCATACCCATGTGCAGACAGCGGACGCCTGCGTCCTGGATGGGGCGCACACTGCTTTTCTCAGCGACGTTGGTATGACCGGCCCGTCTGAGGCGGTGCTGGGGGTCAAGCGGGAATGCATCATCCGCAAGATGCGCACCCATATGCCGGTACGTTTCGAAACGGCGGGTTACCCCTGCAGGGTAGACTTTGCCGTTGTGTCCATTGACGAGCGTACGGGAAGATGTAGCGCAATTGAGACGGGCAGCATGTCGGTTGCAACCGGTTCGTAGGACGGCAGCTGAAAATTGATGGCTTTTTGTCGGAAAAAGGCGAAAACGGGCGCTTATATCCTGGATATTCGGCTCGTTACGGTATGAAATCTGTTTATCACAATTAATTTGTGAATTGATTACATTGTATACGCATTTCTGTCTTTTTCATATGTTATAATTTAACCCAAATAGGGTATTGGCAATTGAATATCACATTCACTCTAACTATTTCATTTTTTACAGGTGGTGAAAACAATGGAAGTTGTTAAGGTTTCCTCTAGGAGCAATCCAAATTCCGTTGCAGGTGCGATTGCGAATATGGTTCGTAACGACGGGCAGTGCGAAGTACAGGCTGTTGGCGCGGGAGCGTCCAACCAAGCGATTAAGGCGATAGCCATTGCTCGCGGATATCTTACGATGTCCGGTATGGATTTGGTCTGTGTGCCATATTTTACGACCGTTATGATTAACGACGAAAGCAAGACCGCTATTAGTCTGATGGTGGAAGCACGCTAGGCGGAACTTCTGCAAAACTGTTTAAGCGGGCCGGGTAAACTGCTATCCGGCTTTTTTGCATGCCCGGAGGCTTGCCAAACGCTATTGGATGCGGTATAATAAAAGTCACCGCTTGTTCGTTGTGTGGCAGCGCGGGATGCAAGATCCCGTGAGGAAAGTCCGAGCACCATAGAGCAGGGTAGCTGCTAACGGCAGCCGAAGGCGACTTCAGGGAAAGTGCAACAGAGAGATTCTGCCTAAGCGGCCGGCTTAGGCCGCCGGCGATGGTGGAAAGGCGGGGTAAGAGCCCACCAGGGTAATGGAGACATTGCCGCTATGTAAACCCTATCCGGTGCAACGTCGGTTTGGTAGGCACGGTTCATACGGCTGCTCGCCGGAGCCGCGCTTGAAAGACGGCTGGAGCTGCATGGCGACATGCAGTCGAGATAGATTGTCACGTAAACAGAACTCGGCTTATAGACGAAGAAGCGGTATCAAAAACCGTCCTCCGCAAGGGGGACGGTTTTTGACGCTTTTGAGGACGATATGTCCGCTTACTGTTTCCCCAAACTACTCCTGGGGACAAAGGTAATGGAAGAAATTTTGATAACAAGAAATCATAAGAAATCATTTTGGCATAAGCAAGCAGATGCAGATGGCGGAGAGAAAATCTTTACCGCCTAAAAATTTCTCCAAAAGTCTTGCTTGTGACGCTGCGTAATGGTTTATCATATGTGCTAGGAGGTAAATAATGATGGCAAACTACAGAGCAATCCCACCAGAGTTTATGACAGTGGGCGAAGTGGCAAAGAAAATGGACGTTACCGTCCGTACGCTACAATACTACGATAAAGAGGGGCTGCTTTCCCCATCGGCAGAAAGCGAGGGCGGACGCAGGCTTTATACGGATAAAGATTTGATTACACTTCATCAGATTATGTCCTTAAAATCGTTAGGCTTTTCTTTGAACGATATCAAACAACGCTTGATCACTTTAGAGACACCTACAGATGTTGCAAACGCTCTCACAGAGCAGGCAAATGAAATACGTAAAAAAATAGAACAGCTAACGGCTTCTTTGACAGCGATAGAACAGTTAAAAACAGAAGTGTTGCAAATGCAGACGGTCAACTTTAAAAAGTATGCGGATATTATTGTCAATCTGCAAATGAAGAATGACTCTTACTATCTCATTAAGCGTTTCGATGATGAAACACTTGACCATATCCGCAGTCATTTTGATAAAGAAAGCGGATTAGACTTTATGGACAGATTTAACCGTTTGAGTGATGAAATTGTACAGCTGAAACAAGAGCATGTACCGCCTGAAAGCGAAAAATGCCAACAGGTTGTAAAAGAATATTGGGGCTTGATTATGGAGTTTACCAACGGTGATATGAGCATGCTGCCAAAACTAATGGAAATGGGGAACATTGAAACGGCAACAAACGCATGGGAAGAAAGGCAAAAAATCGTGAACGAGTATTTAGAGCCGGCTTTGCAAGTCTATTTTTCAAGGCTCGGAATCAATCCATTTGGGGAGGTGAAACCGTGAGTAGCGCGATACAAGTCCGTGGACTAAAGAAAAGCTATGGTAGCCATATAGTTCTTAAAGGACTTGATTTTCAGATTGCGTCGGGAGAGATTTTTGCTTTACTTGGCGTAAACGGAGCAGGAAAAACAACGGCCCTTGAATGTATCGAAGGTTTGAGAACATATGACAGCGGTGAGATTTCTGTAAACGGGAAAACGGGTATACAGTTACAAACGTCATCCTTGCCCGCCCATATCAAACCGATGGAGGCCGTCAAGCTGTTTGCAAAATGGAATCGAGCAAAGATTGATTGTGCTATGCTGAATACCTTGGGTATAAAAGAGATTGAAACGAAGCAGTATATACAGTTATCAACGGGGCAGAAAAGGCGGTTACATCTCGCTCTTGCACTGATCAGCGATCCGGATATTATTTTTCTGGATGAGCCGACTGCGGGGCTTGATGTCGAGGGAAGACTATCACTCCACGAACAAATCCGAAATCTCAAATCACACGGAAAAACAATCGTTTTGGCAAGCCATGATATGGCGGAAGTAGAAACCTTATGTGACCGTATTGCCATTTTGAAGGACGGACATCTTGTCTTTTGCGGTACGGCTTCGGAATTAACCGACAAAGTCGGGAAAAAGTACTTGATCCATATCAAGACAGAGCAAGGAGACAACACTTTTGAAACGGACCATATAGAAGAGACCTTGCTTTCCCTGCTCGGTGAATTCAAACACAAGGGAATCAGAGTGTTCGATATGAAAGTGGATCGTGGTACACTGGAACAGCAGTTTATCGAAATAGCACGGAGGGCGGAAGAATGAGTGGCTTTTTATATGGTGTAGCGTTACAATGGAAGTTGGACATCAGAAGCAAGTCTTTGTTAGTTACCTGCTATATCGTTCCGCTTATTTTCTTCCTTCTCATGGGAGGCATTTTTACCGCTGTTATGCCTGAAATGAAAAGCACACTGATTCCATCCATGATTGTGATGAGCGTATCAATGGGAGCGTTTATTGGGTTACCGCCATCACTGATTGAAACTTACGGAAGTGATGTGAAAAAGGTTTATAAAGCAAACGGAGTGCCGTTGTATTTAGGTCTTGTGACGATGTTTCTTTCAACATTTAGCCATTTGATGATGACCTGTGTCATTATCCTGCTGCTTGCCCCTGTCCTGTTTGAGGCGGCTTTACCGAGCCATCTTCCGATTTTCTTTCTTGCGCTTGCTATTTACATGATTGTATCGCTGAGCATTGGAAGCATATTAGGACTGATTGTCAAAAATCAGGCGAAACTAACGATGATAGCACAACTTGTCTTCTTGCCTTCTATCCTCCTTTCGGGGATTATGTTCCCCATCGACTTGTTGCCCGATTTTCTTGAAACCATAGGGCGTGTTTTCCCCGCGTCTTGGGGATACCGACTGATGTTGGATCATGGGTTCCAGCTCGAAAATCTATGGTATTTCATACTGGTATTTTGTGTGGCATCAATCGTATGCGGCATACTGCTCAAAAAACAAAAGTCTAAATAGCTGGAAGAAAGTTGTCCGGTCTTTCAGCGATTTCCTTTTCTGTCTACCATATCTAATTCAGAGCAGGCTTCGTCGGCGTTCCTGCTGGCAGGTAAACCTTTGCAAGGACGAAATCCCCCTCGCACAAATCCCTGTTTTGTGCGAGGGGGATTTCGCTTTCAAACGCCGGGAGCTACTTGCCTTTCAGAAATGGAAATCACCACGATTTTGAACGGCAGACAGATTGCTTTTCTTGGTCCGTCACTTTGGCAAGGCCGTTAGAGATTTGACGAAGCGTAAAAAAATTGCCCTCGTTTCGACCGGTAAGGGCAAAATCGAGGGCATACAAAGAAGGATTCAACATAAATCGATGTTTTAGGGGATGAAATAGAAACTCCTAATTTTGCGTTGTGTTTTTGCGGAAGGCGAGATAGCTCTCAAGGATGATCGTTGCCGCGACGGCATCGATGACCTCTTTGCGCTTCTTGCCGCGGGTATTGGTTTCGTTTAGATAGCCATGCGCTGCAACGGTCGTCTGCCGCTCGTCCCACAGCTTTACCGGGACGTCAATAAGCTCCGACAGCTTTTCTGCGAACAGCTCGCACTTCTTCGCGCGTTCGCCGACACTGCCATCCATATTTCGGGGATACCCGACCACGACCTCCTTGACATCGTACTCCTGCACGGCGTAGGCGACTTTCTGTACCGTACGGTCAAAATGATACTCCGTGATGACGCCGACGGGCGAAGCCAAAAATTCGGTCCGGTCGCAAACTGCCAGCCCTGTGCGGGCGTCGCCGAAATCTACCGCCATAATCTTCATATACAAATTCCTTTCCGGGCGGAACGGCCCATCTATTCTGCGTCGGGGTTAAACCAGCGCTGGTGCCGGACGGTCGACAGCTCGTGCGGCAAGTGGCTCGCGTCGTTGATGTATTCCACCCGGTAACCTCCGTCCTTGTAGACGAGCTTGGATACCGCGGTGTTGTCGCACCAGCCCACATCGGCAATGCGCTCCAGCGGCAGTCCCTGAGCGTAGCAAAGGAAGTTACGGATTGCGCAGCCATGTGAAACAATGGCGATTGTCTTTCCAGCTTCCTTTTGGACGATACCGTCTACTGTCCTACGCATACGGTCGTAAACCTGCCGCATCGATTCGCCTTTTTCCACTTCGAAACGGGAAAAGTCGTTCTCCCATAGCCCGTAAGCTTCTGGAAAGAGGGTCGGAAGATCCTCCCAGCGCCTGCCTTCGAACAGCCCGCCGTTGATCTCCTTCAGGCCCGCGTCATAATGAATGGGCAGGTTGTGGTAGTAGTTGACGGCTTTGGCGGTCTCGCGGGTACGTTCCAGCGGAGAGGCGTACACTGCGTCGAGCGGGATATCGTGGAAGCGTTCCCGAAGCAGGGCGAGCTGCTGGTAGCCCTTATCGCTGATCGGCGCGTCGGTGTGGCCTTGAAAGATACGCAGTGTGTTGCCTTGCGCTTCGGCGTGACGTACCAGGTAGACGGTCGTTTCCTTTCCTGCGTTCACCATGGCTGAACTCCTCCGATCAGATCGGATATGCTGGAAATGCCGCTTTCTTCGACATATTGGCGCAGGCCGTCAATGATTTCAATCGGCGCCAGCGGATTTTGGAACAGCGCCGCGCCCACCTGGACGCAGGTCGCGCCTGCCAGCATCATTTCTGCGGCGTCCTTCCAAGTGGAGACGCCGCCCATCCCCATCACGGGAATGGAGACGGCGTTGGCGACCTGCCACACCATCCGTACCGCGACGGGAAAGACCGCTGGGCCGGACAGGCCGCCTACGTTCTGCTTGAGGATAGGGCGGCGGGAAGCAAGGTCAATGCGCATCCCCAGCAGTGTGTTGATGAGACTCACAGCATCAGCGCCCGCTGCCTCGACCGCCTTGGCAATGGCGGTAATATCGGTGACGTTGGGGGATAGCTTGACCATCACCGGCTTGTCCGGCGCAGCGTTTTTGACCGCATGTGTCACGGTGGCAGCGCTTTGGCAGTCAACTCCAAAAGCAAGCCCTCCTGCTTTGACGTTGGGGCAGGAGATGTTTAGCTCAATCATGTGGACACCGGTACGATTCAGTTTCTTCGCCATCTCGGTACAGTCCTCCACCGTACTGCCGGCGCAGTTGGCGATAATGACGGTATCTTTTGTCAGCAGGTTTGGCAGTTCGTGCTCGATGAAATAGTCGACACCGGGGTTTTGCAGGCCAACGGAGTTGAGCATCCCGGCGGGGGTTTCGGCTACACGAGGCATGGGGTTGCCGTCGCGTTTGTGCAGCGTCATACCTTTGACGGAGATGCCGCCCAGCCTCGACAGGGGATAGAGGCTCTCATATTCGCGTCCGAAGCCAAAGGCACCGGAGGCGGGGATGATCGGGTTTTTAAAGTCGATCCCGCACATACGTACAGCAAGATGTCCGTCGTCCGAGGCGGTTTGTGCGGGCGAAATAGGGAGATCCGACATCAGGTAACTCATTCCTTTCTATGGGACATTCTTCCTATATAATACAAAAAACTTAGAGTATGACAGCATCGCTGTCAAAGACCGGTCCGTCCTTACAGACATGGGCAATATATTCCTCGCCGTCCTTCACTGCTTTGCAACCGCAAACCAAGCAGGCGCCGACACCGCAGCCCATCCGTTCCTCCAGAGAGACTTGGCAACGGATGCTATGTGCCTGTGCCAGAGCTACGACGCCCTTGAGCATGGGTTGCGGACCGCAGGCGTAGATAATGTCAGGCTTCTCGGTGCGGAGCAGTTCGTCAAGCGCAGCGGTGACGAACCCCTTGCGCCCTGCGGTGCCGTCGTCGGTGCACAGAAGCGTTTGCGCGCCGGCCCGGACAAAGTCCTCTTGTAGAATGACAGCTGTCGCGCTGCGAAAGCCGCAGATTACCGTCCCATCGTTACCATAGGGCTGGATAGCCGCCAGCATCGGCGGGACACCGATGCCGCCGCCGACTGCGACGGCTTTTCCGCCGGGCAGAATATCAAAGCCTTTCCCAAGCGGGCCTAACAGGTCAAGCAATGCGCCCTCCGGTAGTTGGGAAAGGGCTTTGGTTCCGTCGCCGCGTACCTCAAAGACAATACGGAGTGTACTGCGGCACGGGTCCGCTTCACAGATGGAGATAGGCCTGCGAAGCTGAAAGCCGTCCACTCGGATATGGACGAACTGTCCAGGCTGCGCAGCCATAGCAATATCCGGAGCGTGTAGGGTCAAATCGTATATCTCTTTGGCCAACGCCCGTTTACGGAGGATGGGGTAAACGCCGTGGAAAAAGCTCACGGGATTCATTCCTTTCTCAAAAGGAAGGAAAACCTTCCTTTATAATAGCATTGGGTTGTACAAAACCGGACAGGATACTGGACGAGGTTTCGCTGTCGGAATCAGAACCGTATTTGCTGCCTCAAAAGTATCCCATCGGGCCTGAGGTTATTATAGCATATCTGCCGCAAAAAGTCATGCCCCGTTGCGCGGGGGCGGGCAGCTCAGACAGTATGGGGCAGGAGGCCAGAAAGGGGGATGAAGGGAAGCTGAGAGCAAAGGAAGCAGGTTGAATATTTTTACAATGATGGGGAAAACTTAACGAGAAAATTTGTGTATATTGACTTGGGAATTGGCTGGGGCGTTTTCAGCGATTGTCACAAAGATTGTGACGGCATTGTCCCGCTCGGTTACAAATTCGTGTCAGGATACGCGTTTCTTCGTTTGCATTTATGAATATTCGTGGTTTTCCATAGACGAAATGCACAAAAATCAAGTCCTAAAAACGATTGACACGCTGCACTATTGCGAATATAATAACTACAAAATGGTTACAATGGTAACAGGGAAGTATAAATGCGCCATTTTTTTAGCCAGCAATTCCCCTCAGGCAATGTTGGCAGATTCGGTGATACGGTGCATATCACGCAAACTGAGGAAAAGGAGACGTTACGATTTGGATTCATGGAAACGTATGGCCGCCGAGCTGTTGCGGAAACCGGTTATTCAAAAGAATAGACTGCTTTCCGTCATGTCGGCTGCGGTTGTCTGTGTCATGCTGACGGGGATCTTTACCGGTATCACGTATTTCCGCAGGACAGTCACTATTGTCGACGGTAACGAGACAAAGGTCGTTTACACCAATCAAGACTCCCCCTTCGCAGTACTGAGCGAAGCCGGGGTGGAGTTGTCCGACCGGGATTTGATCCAGACGGCCGATATTAGCGAGCGGGAGTCGGAGATCGTGATCCACCGCGCATTTCGCGTTCCGGTCACGGCGGATGGAGAGACCAAGATGCTTTCCGTTGCAGAGGGCACGGTGCAGGACGCCTTGGATATGGCGGGTGTTGAGGTCGGTGAGGACGATTTGATCAATGCTTCGTTGTCAGCGCCGTTGTCGGAGGGGACGGAGATTGAAGTCAACCGGGTCACCTACCGTACCGTTACCGAGACGGAAGAAGTGGACTATGAAACCGAGGTCAGCGAGACGATCATGAAGCGTCGCGGTACCATTGAGGTGCTGCAGGAAGGACAAAAGGGCGTCAAAACCATTACCAAGGAAGAAAAGCTTGTCGACGGAGAGGTCGTCGAAGTGCAAACCGTATCGGAGGAGATTACGCAGCAACCTGTAACGCGAAAAGTTCTGGAGGGTACCTGTCCAAACACACCGCGTTCCCCGTTGACCCCGCCGTCCTGGCTGAAGCTGGATGAAAACGGCAAGCCGACCAACTACAAGTACGTCATAAGCGGCAAAGCGGCTGCTTATTCTTCTCGTCCGGGTGCGTCCACGACGGGTACGTATGGCGCGTTTGTCGGTAATATTGCGGTCAATTATGATGACATTCCGAAAGGTTCGAAGCTGTATGTCACAACGCCGGATAATTCCTACGTTTATGGCTACGCTGTGGCCGCGGATACCGGCACGGCCCTAGTGCAGGATCGTATCGTTGCCGACCTGTATATGGGTTCTTATGCCGAAGCCTGCGCATTTGGTATCAAGGACGTGAATATTTACGTGCTAGAGTAAGTCGGTAGATCTTTTCGTTCTAAAAGAGCGCCCTTGAAGGCGCTCTTTTAATGTTTCTAACCGTTTGGTAGCTGTTTTCACAATCGGTTTGGGCTCCAGGGTGGCGCAAGGGAAAAAACTTCGGAGAAAAAGGGTTTGCCCCCTTGACAAATCTGAAAAATCCTGTATAATATTTAGGGTAGATGCTGTAAGCTGGCATGTGGTGCCCATGCTACTGTGGCTCAGTTGGTAGAGCAGCGCATTCGTAATGCGCAGGCCGTCGGTTCGAGTCCGACCAGTAGCTCCACGCTGAGTTCGGACGTAGAATACGTCCGGACTTTGTTTTTGTCCGGGTAGCCATGTTCCGGATGCCCCCATAGTTAAATGGATATAATAGCCCCCTCCTAAGGGGTAGTTGCAGGTTCGATTCCTGCTGGGGGTGCCACAAACAACGCCGAAAGTCTTGGTAAATCAGGGCTTTTGGCGTTTTATATTTTTTCTGTCTATGTTCGCGGACTCTTCAGTCCGATTAAGATTGAACACAAGAGTAATAGTTAGAAAGGCGAATGCTCTGCTAATCAAAATTAGCAGGATTTTGCCCGTTTTGCTAATCAAAATGGCTCTCCTGCTAATCGGAGCAAAAAAAGCAAAAAATCCTTGCTAATTTGGCAGATGGGCGCTTCGGTGTTCGATGTATATTATCCAGTCCGCATAATTGTTAAAGTTGCATCTTATGGATACAATGAAAACAAAAAGGGGCGTGATTTTATGAAAGCTGAAAAATACCATATCTATTTAACCGAACAAGAACGCTCACAGGTCATACAAACTCTCATTACTCTTAAAAACAGACTTACAGCACAAGGCAGATATACAGACGCAGTAGATGATGTCCTTATCAAAATCTCAAAAGCACGAAAGAAACGGATTTGCGTTCGATACATTTGAATAGAAAAGCAGCCAAAGCCGCTTGTTTCTCTACGGAGAGGCAGGCGGCTTTTTGCGTTTTGGGGACGATTTTGTAAGGAGCGGAAAAATTAAAAAAATATTTTGAGATTTAGGGGGTGCATTTGCCCTCTGCCAGTGGGAATAAGTGAAGGGGTTAAAACACCGACTCGGTGTTTTCCCTTCGCAGGACCTTGAAAATTGAATATACAGGCACTAAGGACGTTAGTTCTGATGATAGCCCAAAGGTGGGTACGCCAAGACCGTCGCCTCTTAGGGTTCCCAAACAGTCGGCAGACTTTTTGGGAAAAGGAGGAGCAGTGTAATGAGCGAGTTTTTCGTGTTTGTACGGAAACGAGCGATAGGAAACTTGCGACGACGCAGCGAGAACCCCCGACCTGAAACTCGGGTTGCCTCCGAGATGGCGATGACAGTCAGAATGATAATGATACTTCCCTACGGGGCTGGCGGAGAACCCGGCAGAGGTGAAATCCCTATGATACGGTTTCGCAAACCGTAACCTTAGTGCTTCCCGCATAAAGCGAATCGCTTTCCGCAGGGGTGGTTGAGAACAAATACTGCGGACGATACATAGCCGCTTCTCACGAAGTCGGCTATTCAATACTACGATTGGTGGAGGAAATCGACTTAAGCGACTGTACCCCGTCCCACGATCAGGCAATCCGTATTCGAAAGTTTTTCGAGGAAGGCAAGCTGACAACAGAGGCGATCCAAGCCATCATGAGCGAGGAGAAGCCGAATCAGCGTGAAAAAATCGTACTGCGAGGGGATAGAGTACGAAGCCTTATCCCCAAAACGGTGCCCCTGAATCAGACGGAGGAATATGTCTGCAAGGCGCTGGAGCATTACAACAGGTTTTTGCGTAGCCGTACTGAGCGTGACAGCAGATAAGGCGGGGGCTTTGCGGTTTTCCCCTTCCCCACACCCCAACCCCATTACTACCTGACTATCCGAAAGAAAAACTATCTCCATAAATGAAATCTATCTCAAAGAAACGCGCAATACTCAAAATCAGGCGGAAGGCTTAGTGATGAAATCATCCCCTTTGTTTCGTACATTTGTCAGAAAATCTTTTTTGCTTTACAATGGCGGCAGAAAAACAAAGGAATGAAACGCAATGAAATCAAAAACGATTGCTTTTTTAACAGCTCTTTTGATGACTGTGCTTACGGGCTGCAACACGACCCCGCCAAACGAAGAAAAGCCGCAGCCGTTTTCCTTTTCGGAGAGGAGTCAAAGCGCTTATGAATCCGAAGCGCCTGTCACAGACGATGAAATAGAGCAGGAAACAACGCCTAAGGCCGTACAAGGCGCAGAGACCGAAAATCAGGAAAAGAAAACCGGCAAGGGATACGGCAGGCCCTGAGCAGCCGCAGGCTGGCGCTGAGGCTACGCAGACGACGCAAGCTGCCGACCTGCCAGAGGAAGAAACGGATAAGCCTGTGCAGGAACCCGTTGTACCAGTAAAACCAAGCGTACCCGAACCGCCCGAAAGCAAAGAGCCTGAGCCGGAGGTTACGCCCCCTGCCGCAATAGAGCCGCCGCCTGCAACCGTAGAAACACCGATCGAAACCGAACCGGTATTTGACATCGCGTATTGGATTTCCTTTGCGAAGGAATATGCCCAAAACGTAAGACTTAGGCTGAACAGCGAAGCAGTTTACTGTTGGGATAATCCGCTGGGCGCAGACTCGCACAGCAAGTATCTCGAAAGGGACATAACCGATTGTCTGAACCGCTATGCAAAGGGCGAGGATATCACCGAAGTTTGGATTTGGGCAGAGCCGGTCGGAGACAACACTTTCGAGCTGTATATCGGATACGCTGTTCATCATGTCCTTATGTGAACAGCTCATCGGAGGCAACAATCTTGGCGCAAAGCAAAAGTCCATCATTGACCGCTGTACGGCTTCTGTTTACCATTCCTATCAGCAAAGCGACTATCAGGGCGAAGTGCCAACCTTGCAGGATTTCAGAGCCGAACTTTTAAAGCAGGAGGAACCCGAAGCACAGGAAATCGCTCTGGCCATCGAGCTGTTTACCAATGGCAGCTTGAACACTTTTGCAAAACGCACGAATGTGGATACTGGGAGCCGCCTGATCTGCTATGACATTCTTGACCTTGGCAAACAGCTGATGCCTATCGGTATGCTAGTCGTTCTCGACTCCATCTTAAACCGCATTACGCAGAACCGGGCAAAAGGCAAAAACACCTTTATCTTCATTGATGAAATCTATCTTCTGTTCCAGCACGAATACAGCGCAAACTTCCTTTTTACCCTTTGGAAGCATGTGCGCAAATACGGCGCGTATGCGACAGGTATCACGCAGAATGTATGTGGACGACCTTTTGCAGAGCTATACGGCGCGGACAATGCTCGCAAACAGTGAATTTATCATTATGCTCAATCAGGCATCGACCGACAGGCTGGAGCTAGCAAAGCTCCTCAATATCTCCGACCTTCAGATGTCGTATATTACCAATGTGGAGGCGGGGCACGGACTGATAAAGGTCGGCAGCTCCCTTGTGCCGTTTGCAAACAAGTTCCCCAAAAATACGAAACTTTACAAACTCATGACGACCAAACCGGGAGAGAGTGCATCGCTTTCGCTCGGTGTTTGAAGCCTTTAGAGGGGAAAGGTGCTTATACCTTTCCTCTCCCTTTTTATTATAGAGCGTTACAGGACGCTCGGAAAGGAGGTTGTTTATGGCTGATATTAAGACAAGGGACATAGCCAAAGGCACAATCAAAACGATTGATAAATCGGAAGTTGCCACCCAGCGTATGAAATCCGCCTTGATTCAGACCAAAGAGAAAGCGGAACATTCTGTCAATGTTCCTGAAGGCAGTGCGGAAGAATATGCTTCTAACCGTTTGGAAAGCGGTATCGACCGGGTTTCCCACGGAGCCGTACACCAATTTGATAAGCAAGGACGCAAAGGCGTTCAAACGACGAAGCAGAACATATCAAAGGCAAAAGACGGTATCCGTAATTTCAAAGAACGGCGGGCGGCGCAGTCGTTTCAGAAGCAAGCGGCGGGTACTGTCCGAAATAAAGGAGCAAAAGTCGCAGAGCAAACGAAAAAGACCGTCAAAGAGTCGGCCCGTTCTGCGGGGAAAAAGACGATGAAAACGGTCGGTAAAGGCTCGGCAAAAGCGGCGCAGGCTACGGTCAAGGCTTCTTAGCGGGCAGTTCAGACAGCAAGGGCGGCGGCACGAGCTGCCGTTGTTATGGCGAAGGCGATTGCAAAAGCGGTAGCGGCTGCGGTTAAGGCGATTATAGCAGGAACAAAGGCGCTGGTAGCCGCTATCGCCGCAGGCGGTTGGATAGCGGTTTTGGTGATTATCGTGATTTGCCTAGTCGGTATGCTTCTCGGCTCGGTGTTCGGTATCTTTTTTTCAGGTGAGAAGTCCAGCACAGGTGTGAGTATACAGACCGTTGTGCAAGAGATAAATACCGAATACAATACCAAGCTGCAAGAGGAGAAAAGTTCAGTATCCTATGATGTCCTTGAAATGAGTGGCAGCCGAGCCGTTTGGAAAGATGTACTTGCGGTATATTCCGTTAAAGTCAACACCGATCCTGACAATCCCCAAGAGGTTGCAACAATGGACGAATCAAAAAAGCAGCTTTTAAAGGACATCTTTTGGGAGGTGAACGAAATATCTTCCCGAACGGAAACAAAGACTGAAACAGTCATTACCGAAACCGATGACGGTCACGGAAATATCGTGGAGACGGAAACAACCGTAACCCGTACTTATCTGTATATTACCGTCAGTCACAAAACCGCCGATGAAATGGCGGTGCAGTATGGCTTTAACGAGGAACAGAAAGGTTATCTTGCCGAGCTGCTCGCCGATGAAAACAATACGCTATGGTCGCAGGTGCTTTATGGAATGACAGGTACAGACGAGCAGATTGTAACCGTCGCGCTCTCTCAGATCGGAAATATGGGTGGTGAGCCATACTGGTCTTGGTATGGTTTTAATGCTCGGGTAGAGTGGTGTGCCTGCTTTGTTTCGTGGTGTGCGAATGAATGCGGATACATTGACGCAGGTGTGATTCCCAAATACGCAGGCTGCGTCAATGGCGTCAACTGGTTTCAGGAGCGTGGGCAATGGCTAAATGGAAGTGCCGAGCCTATCCCCGGAATGATTATCTTTTTCGATTGGGGAGGCGAAAGCGGACAGGACGGATTATCCGATCATACGGGTATCGTTTAAAAGGTCGAAAATGGTAAGGTCTATACAGTCGAAGGAAACTCCGATGACTCCGTTCGTCAGAATAGCTATCCGGTTGGATATTACGAGATACTTGGCTATGGGGTGCCAGCCTATTAACAGGAACAGAGCCAGGGATAGGCCTCTGGCTCTGTTGTCTTACATATTCATTGACGAGTGTTTCTTTATCGTTTACCCTTTTTGCCATCATTGCCTTCAAGCTACGCCAGATGACATTTGAGAACGAACTTGAAACTATGTAACTCTGCATGGGTCTTCCCCTTGCTCATTTTGGGACGTAACATAAAAATTTGAGTAATACTTTCTCGAGCGAGGAATAATTCATACCGCTCAAGCCGTCTGTTTTTTCTTTAGGTATGCAATTGCCATGTCGCTTTATGCAAAACTCCAGCCATTATCCAAGGCAATGATCGTGGACATTGGCTTTTATGCGAGAAGATTGCCAACAATAATGCAACGGGATCACAGTAGTAATGATTAACCAAAAATGCTTTACATATAACCGTTGTAAATTGCACCTTGACACATATTCTAGAAGGCAACTATAGAATTTTTTCTCAAATCAACAAAATATAACATAAAAGACTTTTATCTTCCCAAATAGTCAAATAAATGGTTGACAGTCTTAAATTTGTATGGTATTCTATAAATAAAAAATATATTATATGCAGTTTTATAATTGGAGTTGGGCAAGATAGATAGAAAGAAGTGACAACAAATGGGATGTCAGCCATATATTCAAAATTTATTCTATAATAAGTATGGGGGGCATAGTACCCTAATTTTTTCTGTTTATTTTCTATAAGATTTATGAGCGATACGGACCGCAGTATTTAGCTGTGCGTCTTGTGTCGCTTTTTGCGTTTGTGTGAGTATCGCCGAAAAAGTGATTGTCGATAATTTCATGGTATGTAGAGAGTAGGAAAACGGCGGCCTTCATATTACGATGCTGTCGGAAAGTTATTTACGATGGAAATGTAAATGAATTAAATCCTTCGAGAGAACAAAGATGTCAAGTGTAAATATTATAGATAACCACGATGAAGCTCTAGAGATATGCGAAGCCCTGAAAATTAGAAATTCTACTGTAATACATATCGATGCACATTTTGATTGTGAGCCACTAGATAAATCTATGCACATAAATATTGGTAATTTTCTTAGACATGCTATTAAAAGAAAAATAATTAATAGAATAATTTGGGTCGTTTCATATGAATAAAACTAATAAAATAAGAAGATTATTTGCCACACCACTACGCATCGTCTGCTTTCTGAATTGGCTTAAAAGCATTGTGGTGATCCCATATGGAATAATTTACGCAAAACTGATCTCGGAAATGGTTTCTGCGGCTATAAGCGGTGAAGTCGATAATGTCTTAAAACTTTCAGTTTTCACTGTTTCTTTTGCGGTTATATATAGACTTGCTTTGTCAGGTCTTGAAATGTTCACAACATTGAAAGACATGAAGGCAAGTCAGCGTTGTAAGATGATCTTGTACAATGCTGTTCTCAGAAGTCCGTTGAATATACTGTTTTCGGAAACAAACGGCGAGATTCTTGAAAACCTGACCGATGATCTCAATATCGTTATATCCGCCATGAAACACTTGTATCCTGGTTTAGTCACCGCTTTGCTTACTACTATAGTTTATTCGTTTTTTATTGGAGTACAAAGCGTCATAATAGCCTTGGCATTTATCCTGATTTCTTTACTGCAAATACTTCCCCCGATCATCATTCGGAAATATATGCAGATAAATTATGATATCAACAGAGAGGTCGAGGCAAAAGTAACAGATTTCACTGTTGCGGGATATGAGGGAATGGCTACGATAAAGCTGTTTTCTTTGGAACACTGGTATCTTAATAGAATGAAGAAAATCCACGCAGAAGCGCAAAATGCAGGAAGAAAAGCGGAACTTACGGGTGCAGCACAATCTTCAATGAATTCACTGGTCAGCAATTTGTTGCAGTACGGTATGTATCTTGTTGTGGGTATTGCGGTTTTTACCGGGCAGTCAACGATAGAAGTGGGAATACAGGCTATAGCACTTTCCGGTGGGCTGTTTGGAAGTGTCAAAGCCGTATTTGACTGCATTCCCCAATTCTCTCTTGTTCAAAAATCTGAGGAGAGACTGTCAAAGTGGTTTTCAAGTAACGGTTCTGTACACAATTGCATTAATACGGGTACTTATGCTATGTCCGCACAAAACATCTCATATTCGTATGATTCTGCCATGGTTTTAAACAATCTGAACTTGAAAATCAAAAACGGCGAACGTGTATTGCTGAAAGGAAAAAACGGAGCCGGTAAAACAACGCTCATACGAGTAATCACAGGACTATTACCATTGCAGGAAGGAATAATTACCTTTAATGGGGATAGTTCATCATTTTGGGGTGATACACTGTTCTATATGCCACAAGAAGATATTGTATTTAATATGACGACGGCGGAACTGTGCGAAATGCTCAGACGCAAGCCAAGCATTTCGGATTTTGAAGAATGGGGACTTACTGAGTCTTTGGTCAAATCATCGAACATATCGGATCTTTCGGGAGGAGAACGGAAGAAAGTTTATCTTGCCATAGCATTCTCTTCAAATCCCCAAATGCTAATTTTAGATGAACCGAGCAATTCGCTTGATTCAGACGCAAAAGAGACACTGTGCCGAAAACTTATCGAACGCTCGGATACTACCCTTGTTATTTCACATGATGACCGGTTTGACGGCTTGATGTGTAATATATATAGGCTGGAAGAAGGTGAAATTAAAATTGAAAAATAACATAAAAAAATAAAAAGAGACTGCTTTTCGGCAATGGTCCCTGCGTGGCTTGTCAGTACACTTGAAACAGTACTGACCGGTGTACTCTCCGTTTGGATAACTACACTTGTTGCCGGATTTACCGATGCGATTCTTGAGCTGAACAAAGATGCACTTATGGATAGGGCATGGAAAATTGTGCTCGGTGTTTTTATCTCCGTATTTATTTTTCCGCTCATAAGTTATCTCTGTAATATGCTTACAATAAAGCGGGCTTTAAATCATGACAGAAAGGTAATGGGGCGGTTTCTGCGAAAGAAATACAACGAGGCCATGAAAATGGGCGTGGGCGAAGCACAGGCGCGTCTAGAGGATGATCCCAACAGTTATAGACTCGAATGGATGGAGATGATGACCCAGGTCGTTTCTCTTCCCATCATTTGTTTCTACCTACTATATAACTCTCTTAGCCTTAATTGGCAGTACACATTGATCACAATAGCAATTTCTGCGGGGAGATTATTCGTTCCCATTGCTGTTAAGAAATTAAATGCAAAATATGATAAAGAAACGCGGGACTATGCAACAGAGCTCCGCAAATATGAGATGGACATAACGTCTATGCCTCATTATACAGTCATGCTTGGCATCGAGGATGGAATGCTTAACAGGATAGATGAGAAATTTCGCAACTACTATAACCGTACTGGCAGGAAAAGTACGGTTATAGCATCAGTCACATCGTTTTTCTCATCTGCAATTGATTCGATCTCTGGCACTATGATCATCATAGTGGGGGCAGTCTTAGTTTCCCAAAATTTCGCATCTCCCGGAACTCTTGCGGCAATGCTTGGCTTTTCCTCGATATATAATAACATTATAAATTCCGTTATCTATATCATAAAGGAACGGCTTATAATTAAGACTCTGGTTGATAGAATGAATGTGCTTTATGATAATGCGGAAGAGTTCAACGGACAGACGATTGAAAAAATTGACAGCTTTTCGGCAGCAGGCTTATCCTGTAAATATGGCAACACCCCCGTTTTTGAGCCGCTTAATTTCTCTATTCAAGCTGGCGAAAAAGTCGCAGTATGCGGCGAAAATGGAAGTGGGAAATCCACATTGCTCCGTATACTCTGCGGACTGAATTCCGACTACACAGGTAGTATTACAGTTAATGGAATTGAAATGTCTTCAGTTGTTCTTGATAGCTTACGAAGCCAAGTTTCTTTGGCAACGCAGGAACCATTTCTTTTTCCCGGAACCGTTCTTGAAAACCTTACTTTCGGAGGTTTGGCATCTAAAGAAGATGCCATGCGTGTTTTGAACGACATGGGTATTGCTTACTTATCTGACAGAGACATCTTCGTAAAGCAAGACAACCTTTCGGTTGGTGAAAAACAAAGGATTTCGCTTTCAAGAGCGATTCTTAAGAAAGCCACTGTTATATTCTTGGATGAACCGAGCAATAATCTGGACGAAAATAGCGTACTGAAACTAAAGAAATTTATTAGTTCATCAAGTAAAACCGTGGTTTATATTTCACATACCGATTCGCTAACCGAACTTGCTTCGAAAGTCATAATGGTCAAAAAAGTTAAAAATCAATAAATCTCTAACTTACTATCAGAAAGGTAAGCATATGTACAAACATGAACTCTTGATTTTGGAACAAAGCACAAGAAATCATAGATTTTTCTGCCGGAAAACGTATTGCTTGCTTTACAACAGTATCCTTCGATATTTTCATCCTTGAAAGTATAATGGCTTTATATAGAGGACTTGTAGTTGTCCTGGCAAACGAAGATGAATAACGTAATCCAAGGCTTATGGCAAAGCTTATTCAAGATAACGAAGTAGATATGGTTCAAATGACACCTTCCAGAAAGATAAGGTATAATAAGTTTCGCAATTTGAAAAGAGGATAAAAGAAGACATGGTTTGCAGAACTCTGGTAGAATGAAGTTG
>CAMMMX010000005.1 GCA_946498095.1 uncultured Clostridia bacterium | reverse complement strand
TCTTTTTCGCCACTACCATCCTTTTGGGGATTGACTTTTAATAGTTAATCTATCGATTCCTTCTCCGTAATCATACCGGATTTTAGTAAATCATGCAAGCCCTTTTCATGATACAGCAAGACCTGTACATATTCCTCTTTCAGGGGGAGGTTCGCAGCGGGCGTGACAGACGTGTATGAAATGGAACCCTTTGTAAGCTTACAAAAATCGAAACTAGAAAGGAAAGCGTTTATGCGAGTTCGAAAAAACAGAATTATTATCCTTGTGGCCATCGTACTTGTCTTCTGCGCCGGTATAAGTGTGGCAACAATGATGACCTTACCCGGAAAGGGGCTGGACTTTCAGATTACCTCCATACGCTATAACGTTGAACAGCAGGGCGATATGGTGATCAGCGTTGCGCTGAAAAACAACAGCCTGCGATGGATGGACATTGACTACGGCGATGATCCATGTGATGTGTATTTAGATAGCGTCTCATGGAATATACCCGTTCTCCGTCAAGACAGTCTGTCCCCCGGTTCCGTTATGAAAAGGGATTTTTATTTTCAAAACGTATCTTTCGGCGAACATAAATTGTATGTAGAGTTTGATTATACGCTGACAAACCGGATTACGGCGCAGACCAATGAATACCGTGAAGAAATGGAACCCATCTGTATTTATCTTCCTGAGAAAAAAGGTTAGGGAGATATCCACATATCCTGTAACAGGAAAGTTGTCAACCCATTATTCAAGAAGTCGCCGCACAAATCCCCTGCCCCCGCAGTCCATTCGGACTGCGGGGGCAGGGTTCGTTACTGTCCGCTGACCATGTTGTTGACCGCGCTGAACAGCGCGCGCACCGACGCTGTCATAATATCGGTATGGATGCCCGCGCCCCAGTATGCCTTGCCGTCCGGCGACGTGATGCCGACGTAGGCCACCGCCTGGGACTTCGATCCCGTCTCGAGCGCGTGCTCCTGGTAGGTCTGGATGCTGTAATCCAGACCTAGATGCTCATGCAATGTACTGCTGACGGCGTCAAGGCGACCGTTGCCTTCGCCCGTCCAGGTCTGCTCCTGTCCGTTTGCCTGCACACGGACGGTTACATGGAAGGTATCGCCCTCTTCAAAGGTGCCGCTGACGAAGCGGTAGGGCGTATCCAGATTGACGTACCGTTTCTGGAAGATGTCGTGAACCTCCTGCGGCATCAGCTCCTTGTGCTTATGGTCGGACACGCTCTTGACCGCGTAGCCAAAGTCCTCCCGCATCTTCGGCGGCAGGTCGAAGCCGAATTTCTGCTGCAGCAGGTAGCCGATACCGCCCTTGCCTGACTGGCTGTTGATGCGGATAACGTCCCCTTCGTACTCGCGACCAATATCCTTAGGATCGATCGGCAGGTAGGGCACTGTCCAGTGCTCGCAATGCTTCTCCTCGCGCCACTTCATCCCTTTAGCAATCGCATCCTGGTGGGAACCGGAGAAGGCGGCGAACACCAGCTTGCCGCTGTACGGCTGACGCTCGTAGACGTGCATCCGCGTCAGCGTCTCATACGTCTCAATAATCTGTGGCATGTCGCTGAGATCAAGCTGTGGGTCGACGCCATGTGCATACATGTTCAGCGCCAGTGTGATGATGTCGACGTTACCGGTACGCTCGCCGTTGCCGAATAGCGTCCCTTCAATGCGATCGGCGCCCGCCAGCAAGCCAAGCTCGGAGTCAGCGACGGCGCAGCCGCGGTCATTATGCGGATGCAGCGATACCACGACGTTTTCGCGGTATTTGAGATGCTTGCACATATATTCCACCTGGCTGGCGTAGACATGCGACATCGACATCGACACCGTCACCGGCAGGTTGATGATCACCGGCTTCTCCTGCGTCGGCTGCCAGATGTCCAGCACACGGTTGCAGATCTCCAGCGCGAAATCGACCTCCGTACCGGTAAAACTCTCCGGCGAATACTCAAAACGGAAATTGCCCTCCTCCTGCGCTGCCAACTCCTGCAGCATCTCCGCCCCTTTGACGGCGATGTCGATAATCTCTTCCTTGGACTTGCGGAACACCTGCTCGCGCTGCGCGACCGAGGTGGAGTTGTACAGGTGGACAACGGCGTTCTTCGCGCCGCGCAGCGCCTCGAACGTCTTTTTGATAATATGCTCCCGTGCCTGGGTCAGCACCTGCACTGTGACGTCGTCGGGGATAAGATCCTGCTCTATCAGCGTGCGCAGGAACTCATACTCCGTCTCTGATGCAGCGGGAAAACCCACCTCAATCTCTTTGAAGCCGAGCTTGAGGAGGAACTTGTAAAACGCTACCTTCTCTTCCAAACTCATGGGGACGATCAGCGACTGGTTCCCATCCCTCAGGTCAACGCTGCACCAAATCGGCGCCTTATCGATATATTCCTTTTTCGTCCAATCCAGCGAAGGCTCGGGCGGCATAAAATATCCTCTGGTGTACTTCTCCGCATGCTTCATCTCGAATCCATCCTTTCCCTGACGTTTCCTTTCTTGCACATCAAACAGCAACAAAAAAGCCCTTCATCCCTTTCAAGAGACGAAAGACTTTCATCTTACGCGGTACCACTCTGATTCGCACCCAAACGGCGCGCCCTTTGCAGATACGGATTCGCACAGCGAACCTTATATCCTCCTGCAGTAACGGACAGGTTCCGTCTGTACCTACTCCTGTTTACAGTTTCAGCCAGCAGCTTCAAGGCGAGTTCAAACCTTTTCAACGACTGCCTTTCACCATCCGGCAGCTCTCTGCACGCTTACAAAGCCCTACTATTCCTCTTCATCGCTTTTGATGTATTGATATCAGTATACGCGTTTTGCGCAGATTTGTCAATACCCTACGGAAAAAATCCGCATGCTGCGATTTCATGTCGCAGCGCTCCAAAACGACGCGATAGCCTCCTGAAGCTCCGATACGTCCCGCACCGGCCGCAAACCCTGATAATGCTGGGGAAAAAGCCTTCGGTAGCGCGGGGAGAGGAAGCGGTCGTCTATAAGCAGGACGACGCCGCGATCTTGTTCGCTCCGAATGACACGTCCCGCCGCCTGCAATACTTTATTCATCCCCGGATAGACGTAGGCGTACTCGTAGCCGGGACTATCCGCTGCATCGTAATAGTCCCGGATGACGTCCAGTCGCGCCGACAGCTGCGGCAACCCAACGCCGACGATGACCGTCCCAATCAGACGGTCACCCTTGAGGTCGATCCCCTCGGCGTAGACGCCGCCAAGGACACAGTAACCAACTAGCGTCTCCTGTCCTGGTGCGTCGAAGCGGGCGAGAAATTCCTCCCTCTCCTGCTCGGTCATGCTGCCGGACTGGCGGATTACGCTCACATCGGGATAGCGCTCGCAGAACAACTCGTAGACGTTGCTGAGATACTGATAAGAAGGAAAATAGACGAGATAATTCCCCGTCCTAGCACGGACGGTCTGATAAATCATGTCCGCGATCGGCGAATAGCTCTGCTCTCGCTTCTTGTAGCGGGTGTCGATACGGCTGGCCGCCAGCAGGCAGAGGTGGTTTTCGTCATAGGGCGACGGTAGCAGCAGCTTCTTGGCATTTTCGTCTCCACTGAGGACGGACATGAAATAGTCGATAGGCGTCAGCGTCGCCGAAAACAGTATCGACGCTTTACCGCGGTTCATGCAGCCGTCCAGCAGCGCCGACGGATCGAGGCACTGCAGCGAACACGACACCTCCGACCCGCTTCTCTCGTAAAAGGTGACGTATCGCTCGCTGTAAAAGTCGGCAATCCGCAGAAAGGACAGCGTCTCGAAATAAAGCGTCAGAACGTCCACCTCCGCCTCGTCCCCTTTGTGTACCTGCAACCATTCCTCACAGGCGGCGGAAAAACGCGTCAGCAGCTTGAGAAAGTCATCCGGTCGCTCCTTGACCACCCTGCAGGGATGCTCGCCGCACTCCTTGCGCATTTCCACCATGGCGGTATTGACGGCGTTCAGCGCCTTCTTGAGCCTTGCGTCCCTTGCTCCTGCCGTCCGTTTCAGCGCAAGGAAGCCGCTTTTATGAATCGTCGCCGAGAACATCTCCCGTCCCCGGTCGACGAGGTTGTGCGCCTCGTCGATGAGGAAGACGTAGTCCCCCTTGCGCTCCTGGAAAAAGCGCTTGAGGTAGACTGCCGGATTGAACAGGTAGTTATAGTCACAGACGATCAGATCGCTCCACAGCGTCAAATCGAGCGACAGCTCAAACGGGCAGACGGTATGCTTGCGTGCGTAGGACTCGATTTCTTCCCGCGTGTAGACATCGCTGTTTAACAGCATGTCGTAGATGCAGCCGTTGACGCGGTCGAAGTGCCCTTTCGCGTAGGGGCAGTCGTCGGGATTGCAGCTGCGCTCGTCCAAAAAGCAGATCTTGTCCTTAGCCGTCAACGTGACGCTCTTCAGCCGCAGGCCGCGTTCTCGCATCAGCTGCGCCGCGTCGCCTGCCGCCTGACGGGTGATCCCCTTTGCGGTGAGGTAGAATATTTTTTCGGCTTCACCCTCACCGATCGCCTTAACGGCAGGGAACAGCGTAGAAATCGTCTTGCCGATCCCGGTCGGTGCCTGGGCGAACAACTTGCCCGACGCGCGGATCGTCTTGTACGACGCCACAGCCAGGAGCCGCTGACCCTGCCGATATGACGGGAACGGGAAGTCGAGCGCGCGGATCGACGCGTCGCGGACGCCGCCCCACTCCTGACGGAAGTCCGCCCATTTCTGATAGCTATCCAGCAGGCCGTAAAAGAATTCCTCCAACTCCCGCGTCTGGAAGGCGCGCTCATGCCGAACAATCTCGTCAGTGTCGATCTGGTAGTAAGTCAACCGCACGTGGATTTCGTCAAGCCCACGCTGGACGGCATAGATGTAGGCGTAACACATCCCCTGCGCCCAGTGTAGCGGGTTGAAGTCCTCGGTGAGCTGCTCAACAGGTGCCGCCGTGGTCTTGATCTCATCTATTGTCACCCGATCGCCTTGCGTAATCACGCCGTCCGCACGCCCCTCGACGGTGTAGTCCGTCCCGCCGCGCGTGAAGGCGCCCGACAGCATCACCTCCGCCTGGTACGCTTCCCCGCCCGCCTTCTGCAGCTTGCGGTGAATCCGTGATCCCTCCAGCGCACGATCCAGCCCCCCGAACCGGCTGTCAATGTCGCCCCAGCGCAGAACAAACTCCACCAGCTCCCGTATCGCAATCTGTACCATGTCCCATCCCCCCCTCTCTGTATAAGCCTTCCTTTGATCAAGGCTGTGGTTGTCCTGAGGCTCTGCCTCAGACTCCGTTTAAGAACCTTCTTGAAAGAATGGTTCCACGCCATTCCTGTGGAATGGCGGTAAAATCTCCAAGAACTTTATTAATTTTAGAAGCATCCCTCTTAAAAGGGGGATGCTTCTAAAATTTAGAGAAGTTTTTGGGGTTATTAGGGATCTTTTTTCAAAAAGGCCCCTAAGCAGGGTTTGGGACAGAGTCCCAAGATATCCGCAGTGCCGGCCAGAGGGAGGGCTATACGGAGAGCTTCGTGATGCCGTGGCGGATACGTTTGAGGGACTCTTCCTTGCCGAGGATGGCGCAGATTTCGATGCCGCCGCCCGGGGTGAACTGCTTGCCGGAGACGGCGACGCGCAGCGGCCAGAGGATGAGTCCGTTTTTGACGCCGAGCTGCTCAATCAGGTTAAAGCAGGCGCCATGGATGTTCTCCTGCGTCCAGTCCGTCACCTGCTCCAGCACGGGCAGCAGGGCCTTGAGGGACGAGAGCGAGTTCTCCTCGTTCGTCTTCATCTTCTTGTGGATGTATAGCGCGTTGTCGTAGTCGGGCAGGGCATCAATGAAGTCCACCTGCTCGGGGATGTCGGTAAAGAGCTCGCAGCGGGGCTGCAGCGCGTCGCAAAGGACGTCGAGGTCGGCGTCTTCACGCTTGCAGGTCTGGTGGATGTACGGCAGCGCATGCGCCTTAAAGTCCTCATGGGAGAGCATACGGATGTATGCGCCGTTGATCGCCTTGAGCTTCTGGGTATCGAAAATCGCCGGGGAACGGGAAATCCCGCTGATGTCGAACTCCTGCTTGAGCTCGTTGAGGGTGAAGATTTCGCGCTCGCCCTTGGGACTCCAGCCCAGCAAGACGATGTAGTTGACGATGGCCTGCGTCAGATACCCCTTGGCGACGAGATCTTCAAACGACGCGTCGCCGTTTCGTTTGGACAGTTTCTCGGTCTGGTTCTTCATCACCGGCGAGCAATGGATGTACACCGGCTTCTCCCAGCCGAAGGCATCGTACAGGAGGTTGTATTTC
The DNA here is from genome assembly GCA_946498095.1 of uncultured Clostridia bacterium. GTDB lineage: Bacteria > Bacillota > Clostridia > Oscillospirales > Ruminococcaceae > CAMMMX01. The sequence continues at coordinate 118,228 of CAMMMX010000005.1, read as the reverse complement.
GGCGTCGATGACAGGTACTCGCTGCCGCGGACGACGTGGGTGATGCCCATCAGATGGTCGTCGACGACGTTGGCGAAGTTATAGGTCGGCATGCCGTCGGTCTTGATCAGGATCTGGTCATCGAGGACGGAATTCTCCACCGTGATGTCGCCGAAGACCTCGTCATGGAAGGTAGTCGCACCCTCGGTGGGCATTTTCTGGCGGATGACGTACGGTACGCCGGCGTCGAGCTTCGCCTGGATCTCCTCCTTGCTCAGACGAGAGCAATGGCCGTCGTACTTGGGAGAGATCCCCGACGCCTGCTGGATCTTTTTTAGCTCCTCGAGACGGTCCTTGTCGCAAAAGCAGTAGTAGGCGTGTCCGCTTTCGACTAGCTGCAACGCGTACTGCTTGAATAGTCCCATTCGCTCACTCTGAACATAAGGGCCCACAGGTCCTCCCACGTCGGGACCTTCATCCCATTGCAGCCCGACGGTTTTCAGCGTGTTGTAGATAATGTCCACCGCACCTTCGACGTAACGCTCCTGATCGGTGTCCTCAATCCGTAGGATGAAGGTGCCGTCATCCTTCTTAGCCAGCAGGTAGGCGTAGAGCGCCGTCCTGAGATTACCGACATGCATATACCCTGTCGGACTGGGGGCAAAACGCGTCCGAACCTTTCCTTTTGCAAACTCTGCCATCATCATCTGTCCTCTCTATCAATATTACCGTATCAACACCGGCTTTGCTCTGTCATGAACCTTTCCGCCATTTGCCGCGCAGTATCTGCATCCGACTGAATCTGCGCGTACAAAGCGTCAACGCTTTCAAACTTTTTTTCACCGCGCAGGTAAGAGAGTAGTTCCACCCTCATTCTCTTTCCATATAAATCGCCTTCAAAACCAAGGATATTGGTCTCCGCCAGCGGACTGCGCTGTCCGGCAATCGTCGGCTTCACACCGATATTGGTCACCGAAGCATACCATACACCATTGACCAGCGTCCTGGAAGCGTATACACCGTATTTCGGTACCAACAGTTCTTCCGGATACGTCTGGTTTATGGTTGGATATCCCCGCTGCCGTCCCAACTGGTTGCCTTGCGTGACGATTTCGTCGATAAAGTAGCGGTATCCCAACAGACGGTTGGCCTCCTCCGTTTTGCCCTGTATCAGACAATCCCGAATACGGGTAGAGGATACCGCCGTTCCATCCAGCATCACCGGCGGCGCAGCAAGCAGCGTCATCCCCAGTCGTCTACAGCTTTCCTGCAAAGAATGCACGTCCCCTACCGCGCCGCTGCCATAACGAAAATCATACCCGCAAGACAACAGACGGCAGTGAAGCAAATCCTTCAAGACTGTTTGGACAAACTCATCCGGCGACATTGCTCTCATTTCTTCAAAGGGCGGGACTGCAACGTAGTCCACGCCGATCCCTTCCAGCATGCTCAGTTTGTCCCGTTGCGTAAGTAGTTGGCTTTCCGGTCTTTTCCGCTTGGGCGAGCTGCCCTGTCCGATCGAGAACGTCAGCACGACGCTAGGATACGCCGTTTCCATCGCCTGCCGGATGACTTCCCTGTGTCCCGAATGTAGGCCATCAAAAAAGCCAACCGCGACGGCCGAAGGGCCTGTACAGGAAAACGCATCGCGGATCTGGGATAGGCTAGTCAAGACCTGCATCATACGCATCCCTTCCGATAAACATTTTGCTCACGGCAAGTTCCATCGCGTCAAAATCGACACGCCCCAGGCCGAGAAATCGTCCCTGCATATCAAAAACGCGGTGCGGACTGGACTTGTTCTCATGTTGGACACGCCTGAGATCAAGCCGCACACCATTCATATACATATCACTCTGCGCACGGCTGAGGCGGATGGTGGGGTAACTGTTGAAGACTTGCTCTACCGGCAGAAGCGCCTGTTCCAAACGTCCTTCATCCCCTAACTGCTGTACCTGTGCTAGCGTCAGGCAATCCGACAATGTAAAGCAGCTGGACTGCGTCCTGCGCAGCGCCATTAACACAGCGCAGGCACCGAGAGCCTGTCCCATATCATGCACCAGCGTGCGGATATACGTCCCGCGAGAGCACAGCACGTCCAACACGCCGGACTGCTCCACTTCGTCAAAGGAGAGCAAACGCAGTTCATCAATTCGTACCGGACGCGGTTTCCTTTCTACGACATGGCCCTCACGTGCCAAATCGTAAAGCCTACGTCCCGCCACCTTGACGGCGGAATACATCGGCGGGATCTGTTTGATGTCTCCCAGAAAACTGGCCAATACCTGTTCCAGCGAGTCCTTGGTCACGTTTGTCTCCATCCGGCGCAGAATGCTGCCGGTGATGTCCTGCGTATCTGTCTCTACACCCAACTGAAACTGTGCGGTATATCGCTTTTGATCCCCCGGCAGAATATCGCAGGCGCGGGTTGCATTACCGAAAAAGACCGGCAGCACGCCGGTCGCCATTGGATCCAGCGTCCCCGCATGCCCGATCTTTTTCATGCGTGCAATGCCGCGCAACTTGGCCACAACATCGAATGATGTGAACCCCTGTGGCTTGTCAATACATATTATACCGTTCATGAAAAATGATTTCCTTTATTCCTGCTGTGCGTTCTCCAGCGCATCACCAGCGGCATCAATCATACGCTTTCTAACACTGTCGAGATCGCCCTCGAGCAAGCATCCGCCCGCACGGACGTGTCCGCCTCCACCGAAAACGGCACACAGCTTCGATGCGTCAATCGGCTCGTTGGTTCGCACCGATACCTTATAATGGTCCTCGTCACGCTGCTTAAGCGTCACACCGATTTCGACGCCTTCCACTTGGCGAGGCATGGCCGCGAACATATCCAACATCGAGGCGTCAATTCCGGACTGCTCCATCATTTCTGTCGTGATGGTAATCATCGCCATCCGGTCACCGTGATGAAACTCCATGGTTGACATGACCTTTGGCTCAAAGCAGATCAGCTTCTTGGTTTTTGTCTCGAACATCAAGCGGTTTATTTTTTCATAATCGGCTCCGGCTTCCATTAGCAACGCGGCATAACGATGGGTACGCGGTGTCGTATTGGAAAACTTAAAGCACCCGGTATCGGTTGCAAGCCCTGTGTACAAGCAGTCCGCAATCTGCGGCGTTATTTCAATACATAGCTCCAGGCAAAGATCATACAACAATTCACAGGTTGCCGCTGCCTCACTGTTCAGCAACGTATGCTTTGCGTACCCTGCATTGGAAAGGTGATGATCGATACAAAGATCCACCTTATCCCGGTAGATATCCAAGTTCTCCCCAAACAGCTGCAGGGCAGCTATATCGCAGGCGACGATGAACTGCGGTTCAAAATCCGACTGTATGGCCTGCGCTGCAAGGGACATGTAGGAAAAACGGCCCGGTATCGGATCGGAACACGCCAAACGCACCGATTTTCCCATTGATTGCAATGCATATAAAAGCGCATATCCACTGCCGAGCGTGTCCCCGTCCGGGTTCGCATGGCAAAGCACCAAAATATTGTCCGCCGCCTTCAGCAACGTTGCCGCCTGTGTCAGATTCGTTTGCATCTGTATGATCAGCCCTCTACCTTTCCGTCAGTCTCCGTCTCGTTTGTATCATCCTCACCCAAATGGATGTTATGCAGTAGTTGATCGATATGCGCGCTGTGCGCAATCGAATCGTCTGCAATAAAAATGAACTGTGGTGCTTTACGCATCTGTACCCGGCTGCACACCTCATGACGGATAAGCCCTGCCGCGCTTTTCAACCCTTCCACCGCTTCCTGCGCCGCCTCCAGGCCGTCCAGCGAACTGACATAGACTTTGCAATAGGACAAATCATTGCTGAGGCTTACCTTAACGATACTGAGCATCCCCCCCGACTTGCGTACTCTGGGGTCTTTCACCTCGCACAACACCGTGCTGAGCTCTCGCCTGATATCCTCGTTCAAACGTGACAGCTTAAAATTTGGCATATGCCCCCTGCCTTTCCGGCTGCATCCAAAGGATGCAGCCACCCTGAATTGTAGGCGGGACATCGCCCACCTTAATCCCTGTATTCCTCAATTTCAAAGGCTTCATAAATGTCGCCCTCTTTAATATCCCCGTACTTTTCCAGTGTAATACCACATTCATAGCCCTGCGCGACTTCCTTGACATCGTCCTTGAAACGCTTCAGAGACTTAATGCCATCATCCGCTACAACGATGCCGTCTCGCACAATTCGGATACGGGAAGAACGGGTCACCTTTCCTTCCAGCACATAGCAGCCTGCCACTGTACCGACGTTGGTAATTTTATATACCTGCCGCACTTCAATACGCCCATGCTCAACCTCACGTGTCTTAGGCGCCAAAAGTCCCTTCATTGCCTGCTTGACGTCATCAATCGCGTCATAGATAATGCGATACATCCGCATCTCTACCTCGTCCGCCTCCGCTTTGTCGCGGGCAACCGGATCCGGGCGTACATTGAAACCGACGATAATCGCATTGGATACGTCTGCCAGCATCACGTCGGATTCAGAAATCGCGCCGACCGCGCCATGAATCACACGCACCCTCACTTCGTCATTGGACAGCTTCTCTAAGGACTGTTTGACAGCTTCGACAGAGCCCTGTACATCAGCTTTGACGATGATAGGCAGTTCCTTCATTTCACCCTGTGCAATCTGGCTAAAGAGATTGTCCAACGTAACCTTCTGGTAAGATTTGAACTGCTCTTCCTTTGCCTCATGCTTCCGCTGTTCCACCAGCTCGCGTGCCAAACGTTCGTCCTCGACGGCGTTAAAGACATCACCGGCTGAGGGCACCTCTGTCAGGCCCGTGATCTCCACCGGAACGGATGGACCTGCCTCCTGGATACTCTCGCCCTTGTCATTCAGCATCACACGTACCCGTCCTACGGTCATCCCCGCAATGAGTGCGTCGCCCACATGCAACGTACCATTCTGAACCAATAGCGACGCAACCGGACCACGCCCTTTATCCAGGCGCGCTTCAATGACAGTACCCTTGGCCAAACGGTCGGGATTCGCCTTCAACTCGCGCATATCGGCAACCAATCCGACCATTTCCAGCAGCGTATCCACGCCTTCTCCAGTCAGCGCTGAAACGGGTACGCAGACGACGTCGCCGCCCCATTCTTCCGGAACGAGATCGTACTCGGTCAGCTCCTGCTTAACCTTATCCGGATTGGCAGTCGGTTTATCGATCTTGTTGATTGCAACAATTATGGAAACCCCAGCCGCTTTGGCATGGTTAATCGCTTCCACTGTCTGTGGCATAATGCCGTCGTCAGCGGCGACGACCAGGATAGCAATATCGGTAACCATAGCACCGCGTGCACGCATCGCGGTAAAGGCTTCATGACCGGGGGTGTCTAGGAAGGTGATTGTTTTTCCTCCTGCATTGACGCGGTAAGCGCCGATATGCTGTGTGATACCACCCGCCTCCGAAGCAGTAACGTTGGCCTTGCGAATGTAGTCCAGTAACGAAGTTTTACCGTGGTCGACATGCCCCATAACAACCACGACAGGGCTGCGTTCGACCAGGTTATCATCGGTATCGTCCGATTCATCGAACAGCCGCTCCTCAATGGTGACGACAACTTCCTTCTCCACCTTAGCGCCCAGCTCGATCGCGACCAACGATGCGGTGTCAAAGTCAATGGTCTCATTGATGCCGGCCATCACTCCCAGCGGAATCAACTTCTTGATAACGGTTGCAGAAGTCACTTTCAATCGTGCTGCCAATTCGGAAACGACAATCTCATCCGGAATCAGCACTTTCAACTGCTGCTTCCTTGCGCGTTCCAGTTCCAAACGTTTGAGCTTATCGCGTTCGGTCTCCTTTTTATTGGAATACTGCTGTTTGCCACGTTGCGCAGATTTCTGATTGATTTTCTGCTTTTTCGCAACATCCTGCATTTTCTTATTTTGAGGTGCAATCTCCTCATAGCGCTCATTGTACTTATCCAGCTCAATATAAGAACCCCTGGTGTCGACGGTACGAACGACCCGCTCTCCTTTGGGCTTTGGCTGCTGGGCAGGAACCTGACGCCCTGACTGCTGAGCAGACTGGACAGCTTGCCCACTCTGTCTGTTGTTATTTTGATTCCGATTCGCGTTTTTATCCCCCTGTGGACGCTGGGCAGGCTGTCCCTGCTGGGGACGCTTGGGAGTCTCGGGCGTTCTATTGGAAGAATTTGGACGAGCACCCACAGGCTCCTTGCGTTCACGGCGATCGTTACGACCATTACGCTCGCCATGATCCTTGTTCCGTTGCGGTGCAGATTCCACCTGCTTTTGGGCAGCCCGCTGCTCCTCCTGCACCTTCTTTTGCGCCGCTTCCTGCGCTTTTTGCACTTCTTCTTCCTTCTTTTTCTGCGCGAGTCTCTCTTCCTCCCGCTTCCGGGCCGCTTCCTGTTCCTCTTGTTCCTGTTTCTGCCGGGCTAACTCCTCTTCCTTGCGTTTTTTCTCTTCTTCCCCGCTGGCAAAATAGGCATCAAAATTCTGTACCTGGTTTTGCTGAGAAAAATACTCCAAGATGATGTCCAACTCTTCGGTGGTCAGCGCCGTCATATGCTTTTTCGGCTGTCCCAGCTTCTCTTCCAAAAGATCCAGAACGTCCTTGTTTGTCACATTTAAATCCTTCGCAACCTCATGCACCTTGTATTTCGTCGTGTTCATACTCATATACAGCAATTCCTCCTACAAATTCGGGGTTTCCTCGCACGCCAAAGCTGAAAGCTTATCCGAAAAGCCCTGCTGTGTTACGGCAAAAATACCAGTACGCTTCCCTGTCAGGAACCAGTACTCATCCATGGTAAACGGCGTGTGAAAAAGCTTCGTATTATATTTCAAGCAAAGAAAAGTGATTTCTTTCCGCGTTTTTTCCGAAATATCCTGTGCGGCATACACGCTTTTTGCTTTTGACGACTTCAACGCCTGTGAGACTGTGCCCATGCCATAGACAAAATATCCCGCGCGATTGCACAGCGTTAAAGCCGACACAAACGCTTCCTTATCCATCATTTCCTCCCAGCTGTGCTTCCAGCGCGTCGTACAATTCTTCTGAAATCTGGCAGGAAAAGGCGCGCTCAAAGCGCCGCGCCTTTCTTGCAGCGCGCAGGCATTCAATATTCCTGCAGACATATGCGCCGCGTCCTGACTTTTTCCCCGTCAGATCCATTGATATTTCCCCATCGGGGCTTTTGACAACACGGACAAGCTCCTTCTTCGGTTTCATCTCTCCGCAGCCCGTACAGGTACGCTGTGGGACATGCCTCTGTTTTGGCGTTCCCGGCATTTCCATCACCCTTTGCAAATCAAATCAGCACAAAAGAAACCTATCAAATCATGCAAGCCCCGTGGGGCTAAACGGCGTTCTTCAGTCCGTTTCCTCCGAATTTGTTTGTGCCAACTGCTCCTGCTCACGCAGCTCGTTCATCGCACTGAGAGACTTGATATCGATTTTGTATCCTGTCAGCCGTGCGGCCAGCTTCGCATTCTGCCCCTTGTTGCCAATCGCCAGAGACAGCTGTGAGTCCGGGACAACGACCCGGCAGGCACGTGCTTCTGCATCCAGGATTTCCACGTCGATCACTTCAGACGGCGCGAGCGCACCAGCGATAAATTCAGCCGGTTCCTCTGAGTATTTGACGATATCAATCTTTTCCCCGCCCAGCTCGTCAACGATCTTGGATACACGCTGTCCACGCGGACCAATACATGCGCCGACAGCATCCACATTGGGATCCTTGCTGCTGACGGCTATTTTTGTCCGGAAACCCGCCTCGCGTGAGATAGCCTTCACTTCGACGGTACCGTCGTAAATTTCCGGAACCTCCATCTCAAACAACCGCTTGACCAGATCGCGGTGCTTCCGCGACACCTTCAGCGTCGGACGTTTGTCGATACTCATCACGTCGGCGGCATAGACCTTGATGATGTCGCCCTCATGCAGCACCTCGCCCGGGCATAGTTCGCTTTTAAATAGCGGCACTTCACTTTTATCAATTTCCAACGTAATATTGCCGCTCCTTGGTTCGATACGCAGCACCGTAGCACTGACCACCTCGTTGAGCTTGGACTGATAGGCCTCCGACAGCTGCATCCGCTCGACCTCTTTGATTCCCTGTCGAATCAGCTGCTTTGCCGACTGTGCGGCGATTCGTCCAAACTGGTGCGTTTCCAAAGGAATCTCAACCGTATCCCCTAGTGCCGCGCTTGGATTGTACTTTTGTGCCTCTTCCAGCAGAATTTCATTGTCGATATCATAATAGGGATCATCCACAACTGTTTTCAGCAAGGAAACCTGAAATTTTCTGGTTTCCGGATCAATGTCGATGTTGAAATTCTCCGTATAGGGATAATCCTTCTTCACGGCAAGCGCAATCGCCGTCTTGATTTTTTCCAGAAGGGTCTCACATTTGACGCCTTTTTCCTTTTCCAGCATCAGGAGCGCGTCAAAAAAATCTGGCGCCTTCTCTGCTTCCTTTTTCATCACTTTACCTCCCATATATCATACCGGATCATCTGAAATCCGCTGGTTAAAACTCTATTTCTTCCTTCCATTTAACGTTTGCACAATCCTGATAGGCAAAAACCCGCGTCCCTTCTGGGGTTCTCAGCGTAAACTGTGTCTTATCCGCGTTTTCAAGCACGCCCTCGAAGTCACGCACACCGTCGAGCGGACGGATCAATCGGACGGCGATTTCCCGTCCAATGGATGCCTCGTAATGTGCAAGACGCTTCAGCTCCCTGCAAAGACCTGGTGAAGAAACCTCCATATAGTAGCTCTGATCAATCGGATCCGCTTCATCAATGACGGGGTCCACCACGCGGGAGAAGGCTTCGCAGTCCTCCAGCGTCACACCCTCATCGGCATCGATAAAAAAGCGCAGATACCACGATGCTCCTTCCTTTTCGAAGCGTACGTCCCACAGCCGTAGGTGAAGCTGCTGCGCAATTGGTTCCGCCAGCTCCGTAATCCGCGCAACGGTATTCTGGCCCTTGCCGCTCTGACTCGGTTTTGCCATGAATCGAACCATTCCTTCCTGTGACCGCCGCAGGGACGGACCCGTACGGAGGATGTTTTGCCGATATACAGACGAAAGACCGGGGATTCCGGTCTTTCATGCATCCATATTCTTACTGTCAACTATTATAGCACAATTTATCCATCCGTGCAAGCCTTTTGCCGCAAAATCAGGCAGTCGGACGCCAAAATTCTTTGCACATCGGCCCGAAACATTTGACTGTTTGTACAGAGGCATCTTTTATGGCGCCTGATCCCCGTGAAACTCTATATTGATCGCAGAAATGTTGCCGAAGTCTAGCACCTGTTTCGTTTGGTAACGAACGGGGTGCCGGAATAAGGGGCCGTCGACGACCAACGTATGGTATTCGCCGTTTTCCCCGCAGATGTCCGCCCCGCTTTCGCGCAGCACGGACAGCATTTGTTGATCCAACGTCTTTCCAAGCAGCTCCTTCGAGAGCACCCCGTTACGCACGCATTTCACAACAGCCTGGTAACCAAGCCCCAAAAATTCCATCAACACCTGCTCCCGATCCATCTGCCACAATGGGAAGGCATACCGCATCCCTACAGCGTCGCAACGTGCGCGGGACCAGGCTGCGTTTTCCTCCACATCGATGTCCCCAAAGGCGCATAGCTCTGCCCCCAGCTTCTGCGCGTGACGAAGTCCCTCCTCCAGTGCAAGGTGATATTCCTCCCCGCTGGACGGGCACTCAATCAAGGGGAGAGAAAGCGCATCCGCTATTTCCGTTAGCAGCGGCTCGTCTACCCCGTGAAACCAGGATCTTTCCTGATCGCGGTTGATCATCACCAGCAGTCCGACCGGCGTATGCCCCTGCTCCACCATCTTGTGCAATGCCAGCGTACTGTCCTTACCGCAGCTGTATGACATCACAAATTTCATAAAATTGGTTCTTCCTTTCGTTGAGACAATCTGTTTATTGTTTCCTGCCGCTTCCGACAGCATAAGCAGTCAGCACACGCAACCACGGTACCAACTGGGCACGGGAGCCTGCATACCATCGAACCACGCAAGAACGTCCTCTACCTGTTGCATCATCGTGTCGACGTCGCTTTGTCCGAAAACGATCACGCAAATGGGGAACAGCATATTGCTGGTGATATGGTAGGCAAGCAAACGAAAAAACGTGTCGGGCGGCCTACCGCTAAAGTAGCTGTCGAGCTGCTCGGCGGCACAATGGGGACTTGCCTACGCGCACCAGACGATACGACTGCACGCCTCCTAAAGAGAACCGAAATCGAACTGTTCGAAATCCATGATGATCAGTTCTCCGTTTCCAGCCTTTCTCTGTAAGCCTTTCTACGCAAGAGCAATCTATTCCTTTTCGTATGAAATCCTCCCTGCCTAGGCATACTGTCATAAGAAGCATTTTTCGGTACAACTTTGCTCTTTTTTATCCTAACAGATTTTTTCGGCATTGTAAACAAATCTGTGCTCAGAATGATTGACAGCGGACAAAATCCCGATATAATTATGTATAGGTATATCTCGCTGTGCGCAGTAAGCGCATGCGGAGGGAAAGGAAGCCATTATGAGAAAGACGAAAATCATCTGCACGCTCGGCCCTTCTACCGACGACATTGCCGTTGTCCGTGAGCTGATGCTGTCCGGTATGGACGTTGCACGATTTAACTTTTCCCATCAAACCCATGCGGAGCACCAGGCGCGGTTTGATCAGATCGTCCGCCTGCGGGAGGAGTTGCATCTCCCCGTAGCGACATTGTTGGATACGAAGGGCCCGGAAATCAGGTTGGGGCGCTTCGAAAATGATCAGAAGGTTTTCTTAAAAAAAGGTGCTACCTTTACTTTAACCACCGATGATATTGTCGGAGACACACAGCGTGCCTCAATCTCCTTCAAAGGTTTGCCTGGAGACGTTTCTACCGGCACGCGCATCCTGATTGACGACGGGCTGATTGAGCTGAACGTCCAGCAGGTCACCCAAACCGACATCGTCTGTAAGGTCATTAATGGTGGCTACGTTTCCAACAATAAGGGCGTGAATGTGCCGTCTATTCATCTGTCGATGCCTTATATCAGTCAACGTGATCGTGAAGATATTGAATTTGGGATCCGTACCGGCTTTGATTTTATTGCCGCCTCCTTTACCCGCAGCGCGGAGGACATCCTGGCAATCCGTCGGATCCTTGACGAAAACCATGGCAATGATATGCGTATTGTTGCCAAAATCGAGAATATGGAGGGTGTTCGCAACATAGATGATATTCTCCGTGTTTGCGATGGCGTTATGGTCGCTCGTGGCGACATGGGCGTTGAAATCCCCTTCGAGCAAATCCCGATGCTGCAGAAAATGTTAATCAAGAAAGCCTATAATGCGGGCAAACAGGTCATCACAGCAACACAGATGCTGGACTCCATGATGAAAAATCCCCGTCCTACCCGTGCGGAAATTACCGATGTCGCCAACGCCATCTATGACGGTACAAGTGCCATTATGCTTTCCGGCGAGACCGCTGCCGGTGCCTATCCGGTAGAGGCTGTACGTACGATGGCACGCATCGCTGTCACCGCGGAGCAGGATATCGATTATTGCAAACGCTTCCGTACGCGGGAAGTAGAGGAGGCCCCAAACGTCACCAACGCCATCTCACACGCAACGGTAACCACTGCACACGATCTCGGCGCATCTGCTATCATAACGGTCACCAAATCCGGCACCACCGCACGGATGATCTCCAAGTTCCGCCCGCTATCGCCGATTGTCAGCTGTACCTGCTCGGAAAAGGTTCTTCGCCAGCTGAACTTGTCATGGGGCGTCACACCGGTTTTGGTTGATGAAAAGGATAACACCGACGATCTGTTTGATCACGCTGTTACGCGCGCAGAGGAGGAAGGACTGGTCAAAAGCGGGGACTTGGTCGTCATTACGGCCGGCGTCCCATTAGGCGTCTCCGGAACAACCAATCTGATGCGGGTACACATCGTCGGCGATATTCTGCTCACCGGTACCGGCATCGGCACCGGCAAGGCCTGTGGGAACGTCTGTGCCTGTCGGACAGAGGAGGAGGCGCTGCGTAATTTTAAAACGGGGGACATCCTTGTTGTCCATCAGACTAGCAACAATCTTTTGTCGCTGATGAAAAAGGCTGCGGGTATCATTACCGAAGTCAGCGGGCTTGCGTCACACGCGGCAGTCGTTGGCTTGGCGCTGGATATCCCTGTCATCGTTGGAGCAGGGAATGCCGTCGAGCTTCTAAAAAGCGGCACCACCGTTACCATTGATGCGGAGCGCGGCGTTGTCTGCAATAAGTAAGTAAAAAACCAGAAACGGGATCCGCTCTCGTTTCTGGTTGAAATAGAGGCGAAACGTTTCGCTTATAAAAGGAGTTATTTGTATGAAAAAGTTTATGGGCCAAAATTTTCTGTTGGATTCTCTTCCTGCCAAACATCTGTACCACAATTACGCTGAAAAACTGCCGATTATTGACTACCACTGCCACCTCAGTCCCCAGGAAATCTGGGAAGATAAGCGCTATGAAACGATTACGGAGGCTTGGCTTGGTGGGGACCACTATAAATGGCGCCTCATCCGCGCTATGGGCTACGAAGAGCCTTTCGTTACCGGCGATGCCGGCGATCGTGAAAAATTCCGCGCCTTCGCCCATGCACTTTCGAAGTCGATTGGCAACCCTTTGTACCATTGGGCTCACCTCGAGCTGAAACGTTACTTTGGCTATCATGGCGTGCTCAACGAAGAAACGGCCGATCAGGTGTTCGACCTGTGCAACGAGGCGTTAGCCGATCCGTCGATGAGTGCGCGCAATATTATCCTTCGCTCAAATGTCCGCGCACTCTGCACGACTGACGACCCTGTCGACGATCTGATCTGGCATGAAAAGCTCGTAGCCGACGACAGCTTTCCTGTCAAGGTGCTGCCCGCGTTCCGTCCGGATAAAAGTCTCGGCATCGATAAAGCCGGATTTGCCTCTTACATACAGACGCTCGGCGACGTATGCGACATGAAGATCCGTACCATGGACGACCTGAAATCGGCGCTGTCAAAGCGTCTGGACTTCTTCGCAAATCACGGCTGCAACCTCTCCGATCATGGACTAGATTACCTGGTCTGTGAAAGCAGCGCGCAGCGATCCTGCGATGAAATTCTCGCCGCCGCACTGGATGGTCAGACCATCACGCAACAAGAGGCAGATCAGTATAAAACAGATCTGCTCGTTTTCCTAGCCGGCGAGTATAATCGGCGGGACTGGGTGATGCAAATTCATTTTGGTGTATTACGGAACGTCAGCAGCACGGCATTTAAAAAGCTCGGCCCTGATACCGGTTTTGACTGCATGGGCTGCTATCCCGGGTCAACAGCGCTGGCCTCTCTTCTGGATCGCCTGGAGCGCGAAGGCGGTGTTCCAAAGCTTATTGTCTACCCCATCAACGACATGGACAATACCGCCCTGCTGACGGTACTTCAGGCTTACCAGACATCCCTTCCTGGCAGGCTCCAGCTTGGCAGCGCATGGTGGTTCAACGACACCAAGACCGGGATGGAGAAACAGCTGAAGGATCTGGCCAACAATGGCGTGTTGGGCAATTTTGTAGGGATGCTCACTGATTCCCGTAGTTTCCTGTCCTACACAAGGCACGAATATTTCCGCCGCATCCTCTGCAACGTCGTCGGCGGATGGGTCGAAAACGGCGAGCTGCCTTGGGACGAAGCCTGGCTGGGCGGTATTATATCCGACATTTGCTTCCACAACGCGAACCAATATTTCGAGCTATACGTATAATTTGCGGTAACAACCGGAACCAAACAGCAAAGGAGGGGGAAAATGTCCGATATCCTTCATGCGCTTAACGACGCGCAGAAGGAGGCGGTCACAGCTACGGAGGGGTACGTCCGTGTCATCGCTGGAGCAGGCTCGGGGAAAACCCGAGCGCTGACCCACCGGTACGCTTATCTGATAAACGATTTAGGAATTTCCCCCTCCAACGTGCTGTGCATCACCTTCACCAACAAAGCAGCCAATGAAATGAAACAGCGTATTAAGAAAATGTTGGGGCAGTCTTTTGACACGTCATTCGTCGCGACGCTGCACTCCTTCTGTACCCGAATTCTGCGTGAGGACATCTCCAAGCTTCTTTATCCTGAAAATTTTATTGTCATAGACAACGTTGATCAAAAGAAAATATTGGAAGAAATATATGAAGAACTGGGTATCCGCATGGATACGGCCAGTTTCCGTTTCATGCAGGAACAGATCCGAATAGAAAAAAACCAGTTCTACTATCTGGACTACCTCACAGATCCAGAGTTTGACTTTCAGAAGCTTCAGTATCGCGACAAGCGGGAAGCGATTATTTTCCGCTACATCGAAAAACAAAAGAAATATTTTGCGCTGGATTTCTCCGATCTCATCAACTTCACCATCTATTTGTTCGATCACTACCCTGACACCGAGGAAAAATGGCAGAAGCGCTTGCATTATGTGATGGTAGATGAGTTTCAGGATATTACTGCCAAGGAATTCAAGCTGATTCGCCGGCTAACAGCTGTCAACCGAAACTGGTTCGTCGTAGGCGACCCCGATCAGAACATTTACGAATGGCGTGGTTCTCAGATGGGTGTCCTGCTGGATTTCGATCAAAAGGTGCGTCCATGCAGGACAATCCTCATGGGAGAAAACTACCGCAGTACCCCGGAAATCCTTGCCGCTGCTAACTCTCTGATAGAAAAGAACCGGGTACGAATCAAAAAGGAGCTTTTCACCAAGCTTCCTCACGGCCCCCGTCCCGTCTATTTTCATGGCAAGAATGACCGGGAGGAGATCGCGTTCATTACCGGTGAAATCCAGCGTCATGTAGAAAAAGGCGGCAGCTACAGTGATATCGCCGTCCTTTACCGCTCCAACCACGTCTCCTGTTTTATAGAGCAGGGCTTTCTCGCGTCCAATATCCCCTATGCCGTCTACGGTGGGATCGGTTTCTATGAACGTACCGAAATCAAGGACGTCCTGTCCTACCTGCGTCTTATCGCAAGCGGCGATGATCTGTCCTTCCAACGGATTGTCAACGTACCCCGACGTAAGTTCGGTAAAAGTAAAATGCAGTTTCTCAAGGACAAGGCCCAGGAAACTGGTGCCAGCCTATACGATACCCTCAAATGTAATCTGGCACATCCTTCCCTGCGAGGCTGTGCGGCTGCTGATTTTGTCTCCGCTATTGAATCGCTTCGGGAGGAAGCGAAAACGCTTCCTGTCTCGGAACTACTTCAGCGCGTCCTGTTGGAGACGAAATACGAGCTATACATACGGGAAAGTGGGGACATCGAACGTCTGGACAATATCGGTGAGCTGCTAAGCAGTATCGTTATGCAAGAGCGAGAATATGGCGAGCCCCTTTCTTTGGACACTTTTCTGCAAAATATGGCACTACTGCGGGACGCCGACGGCAATAGCCGGAAAGACACCGTGAAAATTATGACTATCCATACGGCCAAGGGACTGGAATTCGACACCGTATTCCTCTGCGGCTTGACGGAGCGCATCTTTCCGTCCGCCCGGGCCTTAGAGGAACGCAAAGAGAATGCATTGGAGGAAGAGCGACGTCTTGCTTTCGTCGCTCTAACAAGGGCGAAAAAGATGCTCTACCTCAGCGAAAGCGAGGGGTATGGCGCTAAAGGTTATTCCAAGGTTCCTTCGCGCTTTCTGCAGGACATCGACAGAAATCTTATAGATACTGTCGGAGACGTTCCTCCAGCGGTGATGGAGGAATATGCTGTACAAGTGAAGGAGTACAAGCAGCAAAAGATCTATTCACCTGGGACACAAGTACGGCATAAAGCATTTGGGGAAGGGATTATAGAACAAGCCGACGAAAAATCCCAAACCTATTATATTCGTTTTCTCAGCGGAGTCAAGCCAATCCGATTCGATTACCAGGGGTTGACGCTGGTCCACTGATAGCACGACAGAACGAATGGAAGTTTATGTCGATCGGCACCCTGATTCATCGTTTCCATGATCGAATAGCAATGACAAAAACACCGTCCAGCAGGGAATCAATCCGCCAGACGGTGTTTTTGACTATAGAAGATTGTAGCGAACGCTCACCTGCGCACCCCCAGCATCGCTGCGCCGATGATACCTGCGTCATTGCCCAGCTGTGCGGTGACAATACGCGTCTGCCGCTTGGAGTGACGTGAAAACAGTTGCTCGTAAACCTGTTCCCGCAGCGGCGCCATCAACGGCTCTCCCTCGTTGCAGACACCCCCGCCGATGCAAAGCACCTGCGGCTGGAAGACATTGATCACATTCGCGATTCCCGCAGCCAAATACTTGATGTAGCTCTCGACAACGGCCTTCGCTGCTGCATCTCCCTTACGCATGGCGTTGAAGGCCGTTCGCGCGCTGACCTTGCCTTCCTCCTGCGCAGTCTGCGCAAGCACGCCATCCGGGTGCACACTGATCGCTTCCTTCGTCGAAGCGATCAAACCTGTCGCCGACGCGTAAGCCTCAAAGCAGCCCCTGCGTCCACAAGTACACAGACGTCCATCTACTTCAATCACAGTATGGCCGACCTCTGCGCCAGCAAAGTTAAAGCCGGAGTATATTTTCCCGTCTATGATGATACCTGAGCCGATACCCGTCCCCAGCGTAATAACGACGGCGTCCTTGGCGCCCTGCGCCGCACCTGCAACACATTCGCCCAGAGCCGCTGCGTTGGCATCGTTGTCCATATACACCGTCTTACCCAGCAGCGCTGTCATATGCGCGCCCATGGGCTCATCGTAAAACTCGATATTATTGGAATACTCAATGATATTGGTATCCCGATTGATGGTTCCAGGCGCGCCGATCCCTACGCTTTCAATATCCGCCATTGTCAGACCAGCCTCTTCAACGGCCATACGGGCTGTTTGAGCCATATCCTCCGCTATTTCTTTTCCACTACGTGGCGTATTGGTCGGCAGCTTGGCTTTTGCGAGGATGTGACAGTTTTCATCCACCACGCCGGAGACGATGTTTGTCCCGCCCAGATCGACGCCAATATAATATTTCATCCGTTTCTCCCCCTATATGAACGCCTACACCCTGCTGAGGATGACCTCGCAGGCGCCCTCTATGACATAATCGCCGCTGTCCGCCGGAAGGAAGAGGCTGTCGCCCTTTTTCATCGGAAGAGTCTCGCCCGCACAGACCACCTTGGCGTCCCCGCTCAGGCAGAGCAGCGCATGGAAGGAGATAGAATCGGCACAGAGAGCTGCCTTTTCAGCCACCTTTAGCTCATCTACGGTGAAGTATTCGCAGCTTGCCAGACGCGTACAGACATAGCCATCCTGTTGCCGCGGCTCACCCGCTGGTCCTGGCTTGCGCGCAGGTGGACATAGCTTGGTCACGTCGACTGCTTTATCCACATGCAAGGGACGCGGTTTGCCGTCATTCCCGACCCGCCCGTAGTCGTAGACACGGTAGGTGGTATTGGAATTCTGCTGGATTTCCGCGATCAGAATCCCTTTGCCAATCGCATGCAGGGTACCGGCGTCGATGAAGAAGACATCCCCCTTTTTCACAGGAATACTGCTGACGACGTCAAGCAGCGTGTTATCTCGGATACAAGCGCGAAATTCTTCCTTACTGATTTCTTTCTTAAAGCCGTACAACAGCTGCGCGCCCTCATCGGCGTCAACGACGTACCACATCTCGGTCTTACCAAACTCACCTTCGACACGCTGCGCGTAATCGTTATCCGGGTGCACCTGTACCGAAAGGTTATCTTTGGCGTCTATCAGTTTGATAAGGATGGGAAAATCCTTAAATCGCTCGCAATTACTGCCAAGCACTCCTTTTCCTGCCTTTTCGATCGCCTGCGGAAGCGTCAGGCCAGCGTATTCGCCGTTCTCCACAATGCTGGGGCCATCCTTATGGCAGGACAACTCCCAGCTTTCTGCCACCCTGTCGAAGTCGCAGTCTTTTCCAAAGTCGGTACGCAGACGCGTCCCGCCCCATATGTAGTCCTTAAACGCCGGTTTCAACCTGACTGGTTTCATGAATTCTCCACGCCTTTCCTTCAAAATTCCGCCGGTCTCGCTTGTCTGCAAACCGCCGTAATATTCGTACAACAACGCCACCCAGCAATGTTCTATCCGGGCGAGCAACTCAAAATTATTATACCATATCCGTATTGCAGGTACAACTATTCGCATACAGAAATCAATTGACGCTACTGTTTTCTCCTGCATTTATCGATCCGCCCTGCATGGGAGAAGACGCGTGCGATGTAAATAGATGCAAAACGCCGCTTGGATATCTAGCCATACGCGGTTGCCAGCGCTCCCACCGCGCCTGCAAGACTTGTTCTATTTCGGACGGACTTTTTTCCTGACCGCAAACACCGACAAGGGAAAGCTCCCGCGCCGGAATGTCCAAGCGGATGAGGTCCCCCTCCTCAACAAGCGCGATAGGACCGCCTTGAGCCGCTTCCGGTGAAACATGTCCGATCGCCGGCCCCTTGGAGGCACCGGAAAACCGCCCATCGGTTATGAGGGCGATCGATGCCTCTAAGGCAGGGTCGGATGCGATGGCTTCGGTGGTGTAGAACATTTCTGGCATCCCGCTTCCTTTTGGGCCCTCATAGCGGATAATCACCGCGTCTCCGGGACGGATTTTTCCTGTCAGGACCGCATCGATAGCGTCCTCCTCGCAATCGAAGGGACGCGCACGTAACAGTGCGCGGTACATCTCCTTGGGCACGGCCGTATGTTTGACCACAGCACCGTCTGGCGCAAGGTTACCGCGTAGGATCGCAATCGCACCCTGCCTTCCTAGCGGTACCTCTCGGCTGCGAATGATATCCTCTCGTTTCAGCGACAGTGCTTACAGCATCTCGTCAGAACGCTCATAGTATCCATCCTCTTTCAATGCGTCGAGATTTTCTCCCAGCGTGCGGCCGGTCACGGTCATCACGTCAAGATGCAGTGCATCCCGTAGCTGCTCCATCAGTGCGGGAACACCGCCGGCCGCATATAAGTAGGAGGCCGGCCAACGCCCTGCCGGGCGGACGTCCAGCAGGTAACAGGCTTCTCTGTGCAGGCGGTCAAACACATCGGCGCTGAGGGAAAGCCCAAACTCATGCGCCGTGGCGGGCAAATGCAGGAGAGAGTTGGTCGAGCCAGAAATCGCCGCATGGACAAGAATCGCATTCTCAAACGACCGTCGTGTGACGATATGCCGCGGACATAATCCCTCTTTCGCCAACCACACCGCCTGCGCCCCCGCACGACGTGCCGCATGACGCAGCTTTGGAGACGTTGCCGGCATCAGTGCTGTTCCCGGCAGCATCAGTCCCAAGGCCTCCGCCATAATCTGCATCGTTGACGCTGTCCCCATAAAGGAGCAAGCTCCGCAGGAGGGACAGGCATTGTGTTTATAGTACGTCAGCTGTTCCTCTGTAATTTCCCCACGGGCGCACATCGCGCTATATTTCCCAATCTGTTCCAACGTCAGCAAGTCAGGCCCTGCATCCATCACGCCGCCCGTGACCATCACGGTAGGAATATTCACCCGTCCCACCGCCATCAGATGCGCGGGGACACCCTTGTCACAACTGGCGACGAATACTGCCGCGTCAAACGGCGTTGCGCCCGCGTGAATTTCCGCCATATTGGCGATCATATCCCGTGAGGCAAGCGAATAATTGATACCGTCATGCCCCTGCGCCTGCCCGTCACAGATATCAGTGGTAAAATAGCGTGCTGCTTTCCCGCCAGCTTCTTTGACTCCCATACAAACTTCCTGCACCAGCTCAAGCAGATGCGCGCTCCCTGGATGGCTGTCGCCAAAGGTGCTTTCCACCATAATCTGCGGCTTTTCCAAATCCTCAAGGCTCCAGCCCATTCCCAGACGCAGCGGATCCATTTCCGGCGCGATTGCACGCGTTTGCTGGCTGCGGAGCAGATGTTCCATTCTGAAAATACTCCCTTCGTTTCCATTCGCGGATCGTCCTGATACGTTTCGGAGCGACCGTAAAACATCAAGTTTGCAGCTATAAGCCTATTAAACAGCACGTACCGATCCACGCACATAAAGCTGCGTAGCAAGCTTGATTAACTGCGGAGGACGCCCGGCGTCTTCCCTGTTTTCCACCCGGCGCAACAACATATCCACTGCGCAACGCGCAATCTCGTGCAGCGGCTGTGATACCAGCGTCAAAGGCGGATTGACAATCTGGGTCTGCTCCAGGTTGTCGAAACCGATGACCGATACATCCTCCGGTATACGGACGCCCAGCTCATTGATCGCCATAATAGCGCCCAGCGTCATCCGATACTGCGCGACAAAAATAGCCGTTGGCGGATCCTTGCGCAGCAAAAGCTGCTTGGCCAGGTTATAACCGCTTTCCATTGCCAAGTCACCGAAGGCACACAGCTTTTCATCCAGCGTAATATCGCTGTCCTGCAACGCCTGCAGGTAACCATTATAGCGTTCCAGAGAGGTGTACAGCTGTTCATCGCCACCCAGGAAAGCGATCCGGCGGTGCCCGTTATTAATCAGGTACTGCGTCGCTTCACGAGCGGCCTCATGGTTATTGATGATCACGCAATCGCATAATAAAGGCTTGGTATACCGGTCAACAAGCACAATGGGAACATTCTTGCTTTGCGCAATTTCAATGAAGCTTCCATCCGACGATACCGGTATGCTGATGATGCCATCCACCATTTTGCTGATAAGAAATCGGGTACACTCCTTTTCCAGTCGGACATCATTTTTACAGCTGGAAATGATAACGCTGTACCCCTGGTTACGCAGCATATCCTCCGCCTGCGCAATCAGGTTGGTAGAGAAGGTGTTGGATAGGTTCGGAATTAGGATACCGATCGTCCGTGACTTACTAGTCTTCAGGCTTCGCGCAAACTCGTTGACGGTGAAGTCCAGCTGCTCGATCGCCTCCTCGATCGCTTTCCTGTTTTGTTCCAACACATTCCCCCCATTGAGGTACTTGGATATTGTGGCAATCGAAAGTCCTGTCATTTTTGAAATGTCTTTTATCGTCGCTGCCATTTACCTCTCTCCTTTTCGTTTCATGACGGACACCATCAGCGCTGCACGCGTGCACTGCCCCCGCCCTGTCCGGCGCGGCGCGCTTCTTCCAGCGACATCAACGCCATATCTCCTTCCACCGTATGCTTGAGGCAGCATGCGCCCGTCCCCAGTGAGAGGGCGCTGCCATCGTCCTCCCCATGCGCAAGCCCATAAATCAAACCGGCAGAAAACGCATCTCCGCTGCCGACACGGTCGATCATTTGCACCTGATGCATATCGGTATGGACGTCCCTGCCGCTGTCCGCGTCGTAAAGATAGCTTCCCCATAGATTGACCTGCGCGCTGATTGTCCTACGCAGTGTAATCGCTACCTTCCGGCAACCATAAACCTGTGCGATCGACTGTGCAATCTCTCGACAGGAGACGTAATCGACCTCGTCGCCGGGATTCTCCCGTGAAGTACGGATACCTAGTACCGTCTTTGCATGCTCTTCATTGGTAATGCATACGTCGACATAAGGCAAGAGGCTGCACATCGCCTTCCCTGCCGTTTGGGTGTCCCACAGAAGGCTACGGAAGTTGACGTCACAGCTGACGCAGAGTCCCCGTTTTTTCGCTTCCTGCAGTGCCCGCAGCGTTACGTCAGGCATCTGCGGCCCGATGGCGGGCGTGATCCCCGACACATGGAACCAACCCGCTTCGGCAAACGAAGCGTCCCAGTCGAAGTCCTCAAAACTACACATCGACATAGAGGAGTATTTCCGATCATAGATGACCTTGGATGGACGCTCTCCCGCACCTCGCTCTAGAAAATAAATCGCCATCCTGTCGCCGCCGTAAACGATTTGAGACGTATCGACACCAAAGCTCCTAAGCTGGCGAACGCAGGCGCGTGCAACATCATTGTCCGGCAGTTTGGTGACAAATCGTGACGGCATACCAAAACCCGACAGCGCCGCTGCTACATTTGCCTCTCCCCCACCGAAGATGATGTCCCATTGATCTGCCTGCAAAAAGCGGTCATACCCTTGAGGAGATAGCCGCATCAGGATTTCTCCAAAACAGACCATCATTTTTTCTTTCATCTCCATAATGACTCATCCTTTCATTCAAGCTGCTCAGTTTATCACAGCCTGCAAATGCACGGCGCCGAGAAGAGAAGCGCCCCCTCCTATGTGCTTCATGACAAATTGAGAAATCATTTCTCCAAGCCAGAAAGCGAATGATTAACAGGCCCCTTCCTGCTCTATGTAAACAGCAAGCCCCCCAAAGCTTTCCCGCAGGCGAATTCCATTCTTCACCTCGTCGAACTCGACACCAGTCAGACGGAAATAATCCTTTGCCCGAGAAAGATGAGCCGCGGTAAGCAGCACTTTGTTTTCTTCACACGTCTGAAAAAGAGATTGAGTCGCCGGCGATGACGGCAGCAACGAGACATCCTGCGCCGCATATAAGCTGCGTATCTGTAAACCGAGCATCTCCTTCACCGCAGCGCGCGTCAAGCGTTCGATTCCCGCAACGTCGCCGGAACGCAGCAGACTGCCCGGTACCATAAAGCTTCCACCACAGCAAACCACCTGCGAGCAGGACAGATAGTCATGCAAGTTGTCTAGAGACACGCCGCCGGTAGGCATGAAACGCATCCCTACATATGGAGCGGCAATCGCCTTGATTGCCTGCACGCCGCCCGACGCCTGCGCGGGGAAAAATTTGACTACGGACAGCCCCATCTCTCTCGCGCGGTCTACCTCAGAGACCGTGGAACATCCTGGCAAGACAGGAGTCCCCCTCTCCATACAGGCCGCCACGATCTTCTCGTTGAAGCAGGGACTGACGATGAACTGTGCACCTGCCTCCAGCGCCCGTTCAAGCTGTTCCATGGTCAGGACCGTTCCCGCACCAACGACCATCTCCGGTTGCGCGTATCTCATTTCCCGGATGGCGGCGACAGCGGCCGGTGTCCGCATCGTCACCTCGGCTACCGGCAATCCCCCCCTGCACAGCGCCTGCGCAAGCTCTCCCGCTTGAGAGGCGTCCTCTATTTGAATAACGGGAACCAACCCCGCCTGAAAAAGCTTATCCAACATGATCCTTACATCCTCTCTTCCATGTTTCATGGCAAGCGAAGCGTTTCGCTCAACCGAGTAAGGGCTGCGGCACTCTGTAAAAGAGCACCGCAGCTTCCCACCGGCGGACACGTCTTATTCCGCCGCCACTTTT
Organism: uncultured Clostridia bacterium; assembly: GCA_946498095.1. Taxonomy (GTDB): domain Bacteria; phylum Bacillota; class Clostridia; order Oscillospirales; family Ruminococcaceae; genus CAMMMX01. Next base: position 94,953 of record CAMMMX010000005.1, on the reverse strand, counting down.
TTCTTCTTGCCAAAGTTCAGCTGCATCGTAAACAGCTTATCCGAATTAAACAGTTTGACGGTTAAGAACATCAACACCGCAAAGAAGACTGCCTGGTAGGCAAGCCCGCCCAGAAAAACGGTATAATTGCCAAACATCACGTTATTTGCTGCCGTAAAGGTATGAGTAAACGGAATGGCGTACAACAAATATTTTCCAACGCCACTGAGGGTATTGACATCCAAGAAGAGCGTAAAGAAATATGGCACCATAATCAACAGCATGATCGGCATGACTGCCGTCTGCGCCGATTTAACGTCGTTTGCCATCGCGCCCAGCATGGTCGATAAGCACAGCGCGATCATGATGGTAAGGAACATCTGCAACCCGACCAACAGGTAATCCGCCGGCCCCAACGTTAGTCCCAGCGTATTCAGCGCCGTCCCAATACCGGAAGCGCCCTCCATGGCTCCGGCGGTCATACCGCCCATATAGAACCGGAAGCCGAACATGAACACAACGGCCTGCAGCAGAGCCACCAGCGCCGCCGCCAGCATCTTCGCCCCCAACACGCTAAACCGGGATACCGGCGCGCACAGCAGCGTTTCCAGCGTCTTATCCGCCTTTTCGTTTGCGATGGCCGACACCGTCATCTGCGAGGCGAACATCACAAGGATAAAAACGATAATCGGGATGAATATCCCCTGCATCATGATAAGGCCGCTGAGCACCGAAGCGGACACGTTAACTGACTTGTCGCCGACATAGGTAAACTCGTCCGCGACGACGGGATTACGGACAAATGCGGCGTCCTCATAACCGCCCTCCTCAATCAGGATGGCGGACAGCGTGTCGTTTATCGCCTCCACCGATCCTTCGGCACCCGACATCAGCGACGTCATGCCGCCTCCCTTGATCTCGTTGAGCAGACGGATCTTCTGTGGCTCGCCGCCCTTTTCAATCCCCTGTTCGAAGCCTTCCGGGATCACCAGCGCGCTTTGGTATCCTTTTTCCTGCGCCGCGCGCAGGATCTCATCGTCGGACCCTTCCAAGAGCTCGATCTGGTAGCCCTGATCGCGCATCTGCTGCAGCACCTGCTGCGACAGCGCGCTTTGGTCCTGATCGCTGATCGCCAGCTTACCCATGCCCTCCAGCATCTGGTTCGACGCGTCCTCCTGCACGCCTTTCATAACGGATCCGAGCACGATAAAAAGCAACACGCCGAACACCAGACTAAGAATGGTCTGAAACGTCAGCATTTCCCTGACTTCTTTTTTAAACAGGCTAAAAAACTTCATCGCCGCTCACCACCTTTTCAAATACCTCTTCCAGGTTTTCTGCGCCACAGCGCTGTTTCAGCTCCTGCGCCTTACCTACAGCCAGGAGCTTCCCTTTATTAATGATACCGACCTTATCGGACACATATTCAATTTCCAGCATATTGTGTGAGCTGACCAGGAAAGACATCCCCTCCTTCGCAAGCGACCGGATCATACGACGGATATCCAGGGCGTTGATGATGTCCAGCCCCGACGTGGGCTCGTCAAGGATGGCAAGCGCCGGGCGCGTCATAACCGCTCTGGACAACAAAAGCTTACGTATCATGCCGCGGGAGTAACTGCCAATTTTATCCTTGAGGCGGTCCCCCAGCTTATTGATGGAGCACGCCGCATCAACATACTCCTTTGCCTTCTCCTTGTCTGCCGTAAACAGCGACGCCATAAACTGCAGGTAGCCGATCCCCGTCATTGATTTATACGCGCCCGCCTCATCCGGCAGGTAGGTAATGACCTCGCGCACCTTTTCCGCCTTCTCCGCGACCGGGATCCCGTCGACCAATATGTTACCTGATGTTGGCTTGAGAAGCGTAGCGACCATACGGATGGTCGTTGTCTTACCCGCACCGTTGGGACCTATCAAAGCAAAAACCTCTCCCTTATCGATGTCAAAGCTGACATGATCCACCGCCTTAACGTCGCCGTTTTTAGAGGAGCGGTAGGTTTTGCAGAGATCCTCTATCACCAGAGCCTTCTCCTGCATCTCGTTTACCACCTTTCCGTACACAGCTGCACATCATTTTCTTCATCTGGCAACTGTGAGGCTATTATAACACACCTTTGAAAAAAAGGAAATACAATTGCGCTGTTATTTCCCTCCTCGCCGGGTAAGATAATAGACAGGGCAGCAAACACCCCACCAAAACAGAGGGAAAGGACGCGATATCATGCACCCGATGATTGACATACAAAATGTGTCCAAAATATATCATCCAGGAGAGAACGAAATCCGCGCACTGGACAACGTATCGATCCAAATCCAGACCGGAGAGTTTATCGCAATTGTCGGCAGCTCCGGCAGCGGAAAGTCCACGCTGATGAACATCCTGGGTTGTCTGGATACACCATCGAAGGGGAAATATTTACTAGACGGCGCCGACGTGTCGGCACTGGGGGACGCACAGCTAAGCCGAATCCGCAACCGGAAGATAGGTTTTATCTTCCAGGGCTTTAACCTCATCCCCACCCTCACTGCAATAGAAAATGTCGAACTGCCGTTGTCTTATCGTGGTGTACCGCGCGCCAAACGCCGTCAGCTGGCACGCGAAGCTCTCGACGCAGTGCTGCTTTCCAACCGTATGAACCATAAGCCCTCCCAAATGTCCGGCGGGCAACAGCAACGTGTGGCGATTGCACGGGCCATCGCCTCCGCGCCTTCCCTCGTCCTTGCCGACGAGCCCACTGGGAACCTTGACAGCCGCAGCGGCGCCGAAATTATGCGCGTCCTACACACCCTGCATGACAGTGGAAAAACCATCATCCTGATCACCCATGACGATAAAGTCGCACTCAGCGCTCAGCGTGTCCTCCATATCAGTGACGGCGAACTGGTCAGTTGACACTTGCCTCCCTTGATTTTTCCAGACGTATCGCTTATAATGAAAGTGGGACTTTTGTGGCATCAGGAAGGACGGTAGGCATGGTTTTTGCAATCGACGTAGGAAACACCAATATCGTATTAGGCGGATATCAGGGCGATACCTTGCAGTTCGTTTCCCGCATCTCCACCGATGTAACCCGGATGGAGGATCAATATGCGGTGGAATTCGCCAGTATCTTAAGCCTATATGGCGTCTGCGCCGAAAACTTTACAGGCAGTATCCTCTCATCCGTTGTACCTCCGCTGACACCAATCCTAACCAGAGCAGTTAAAAAGCTGTTTTCTTTTGCGCCGCTGGTCATTTCGCCTGGCATCAAAACCGGCCTTGACATCAAAATCGACAATCCTGCCACCCTGGGAAGTGACTTTGTCTGTACGGCTGTAGGAGCATTGCGCAAATATAAAAAGCCCGATCGTGCTTGTATTATCATCGATCTGGGTACCGCAACAAAAATTACAGCATTAGATAAGCACGGATCCTTCCTAGGAGGATCCATTATGCCGGGAATGCAGACGTCCCTACTGGCACTGACCAAAAGTACCGCTCAGTTGCCCAGCATTAATCTGGAGGCTGTCCAGAACGTTATTGGATCCAATACTGTCGACTGTATGAAATCAGGCGTTTTATACGGGACTGCCAGCATGATCGACGGGATGATCGATCGTTACTGTGAAATTTTAGGAAACGATGCAACCGTCATCGCGACCGGCGGGCTTTGTGTCTATATCGTTCCCCTTTGCCGAAGGGATATGATCGTCGACCATCAGCTGCTGTTGGATGGGCTCAACCATATCTATCGGAAAAACGCCTAATCTGCCAAACCCCGCCGTGCACCCATGCGGGCACGAGTGGTTTTGGATATCAAAATTTAATGAGAAAGGGAGAGGTTTATTATGCTGCAAAACCGTGCATCCGGAAACCGCAGGATGAAAACCATCACAATCACCACACTCGGGCTTTTAGTCGGTATCGAGATCATCTTAGCGCTGACCCCGCTGGGTTCATTACCCATTGGGCCGCTAGTCGCTACCACAGCCCACATTCCTGTCATCATTGCTGCATGCATGCTTGGCACTGGGGCCGGCGCTTTTATGGGCTTTGTTTTCGGCCTTCTCAGCTTCCTTGTCATGACATTTATGCCGGGGGCATCGGCATTGACCGCCTTTGTCTTTACTCCATTCTTTTCAGTTGGTGAGGTCAGCGGAAATGCTTGGAGCTTGGTGATTTGCTTTGTCCCGCGTATTTTGCTGGGGGTCAGCTGCGGTCTCATTTTCAAGGGGATAAGCCGTTTTGACAAGAGGGGTTTCATTGCCTGCCCAGTGGCCGCCATTATTTCGACGCTTTTGCATACCTGCCTGGTACTAGGCGGTATTTACGTATTCTTTGGCCCGGCTTATGCGCAGGCCGTCGGGCTGGAATACAGCGCACTTTTGGGGGCGCTTGGCGTTGTTATCGGTACAAACGGCGTGTTGGAGGCTGTACTCGCAGGAGTGCTTGCGATAGCCGTTGTTGTTCCGTTACGCCGTATCCTGAAACGGGTATAAGTGTCAGGAAGGACGGCATGCTGCCGTTTCCCATATAAGAATACCGTTGAGAGGCAGAGGCCTTTCAACGGTATTCTTTTTGTACTCTATGGTTCCCTTAGCTGGAGCTTGTCTACCTTTTCCCCCATCATGCTTCACTGCCACAAATGTCTTACTAGGATGTGATACGGCAGACTTCCTGTGGGACGCTGTCCTCCAAAGTATAGGAAGACTCAGTTGTCCCGTCATGACATCCTTTCTTTTTGGCTTTCGCTTTAGTTTTCCGAAAGCTGGCGTACCATGAGCATCGTGCAAACCTCCGTCAACTTCACCTGATTTTCCTCAAGCTGCGCGTCCGGATCTTCGCTCACCAGCATGATAGCTCCAACGACGTCGCCGTCTACGATAACGGACTGACAGATCAAAGCGTAATACCCGGTCCCCTCGATGGGATTGAGATTTTTTTCTTCATTCGTTTTCACGTAGGTCTTTCGCTGGTTGAGCATATCGTCTAGGCTGGAGGAGATGCGGCGCTCCAACAACTCCTTTTTTGGCAAGCCGGAAACGGCAACGACATGGTCACGGTCGCAAACGATGGCTGGGACTCCCGTCACCTTCTGAATCACCTCTGCATATCCGGCAGCGATGGTCACAATCTCCCCAAGCGGAGAATATTTTTTAAAAATGACCTCATTCTCCGCCGTTGTATATATCTCGAGCGGTTCGCCTTCGCGGATCCGCATCGTCCTTCTAATTTCCTTCGGGATGACCACGCGTCCAAGATCGTCGATTCTTCTGACAATTCCTGTAGCTTTCATATATCTATCTCCTTGTTTACAAAATCGTACTTCTATTATCTGTCAAACGCAGGGATTTATACTGTACTTTTATAACATTATTTCTGGCTTGCATTTCAACATATGGTTGAACCTCTCTACAAAAATTCAATTGTTGCGTTATTGTATACTTTTTCTTGGCTTGATATCATAAAGGTGTAGCTACAAATAGGATGGAGAGAGGATTGAGCATATGAAATTAAACCTACCGGATCAACTGAAAAACTTGCGAAAAGAACGAAATATCTCCCAGGAAAAATTAGCACAGTATTTAAATGTTTCTTTTCAGGCCGTAAGCAAATGGGAAAACGGCAATGCCTATCCTGATATATCCCTGCTTCCTGAAATTGCACGCTTCTTCGGAATAACGATCGACGAACTCCTGCAGGTGGAAAAACTGGATGAAGAAAGCCTTTATCAAGAATACGAATGTCGCGCAGAAGAAGAATTTCGTAATGGGAACTATTTGGAATGTCTTGATATCTGGCTTGAGGCATATCAGCAAATGCCTAACAATGTACAAGTAAAAGAAATGTTGATGTCCGCCTATTTCGATACGGATAAGACAAAGTATCAAAACGAAATCCTAGAACTTGGTATGGAAATCTATCAAAGCGATGTTCCCATGTACTATAAGGGACAGGCCATTCGGGAAATTGCAAGCACTTATGCTGCAAATGGTACGATTGAACAGGCCAAAAAATGGGCGGCAAGAGCAGTGCCAATCTGTCATGCACAGGAAATACTTTTTACCGAAATATTGGACGGCGATGAACTGCTTCACAATATCAGCTTTTGTACGTATTGGTTTTTGAACCATTTGTTTTATATGGCGGCCCGTATCGATAACAGCAAAACACTGACAAAAGGGCTGCGGTATCGACAGGAGGCTTATCAAATTGTCTCACAGTTCTATGAGCTTCTCTATCGGGATGACGACATGGGCTTTGAAGAAACTAGGCTATTGTATTTGATGCACCGGCGGATCGCCGAAATAGAAATTGAACGTGGGGGCAGTGAAGAAACCGTCAAACTCCATTTAGAAAGAGCCTTCACGTTGGCAAGCCGTTCCCCGAAAATTTCCGAACATCTGCTTACACATCCTTTGCTGTCGGATTGGCAGGTACAAACGGCACCGTCCGATCGTTTGCAAATTGTTCGGCTAATGGACGACGACTTAAATCACCAAAGATTCGACGTTTACCGCCATCGGGAATGGTTTACCACAATGAAAAAAACTTTAGATAGCCTACGAAACAAGTAGAAATCACTGGAAGTGCACGTTTAAGCGCCTGCTAAAAGCACTGCGGATTGGAAGCAAAAAGTCTTCCAACCCGCAGTGCTTGCTTTTAAATAAACATGTGAAAAACAAAAAACAATTAAAAACAAAACCAGTGTATCCGTTTTGCCTCGCCACGCTCAACAGGAGTTTGCATGGGAAAGCGAAGAAATCATACCAGAGGACACGCGATCCGGCTACCAAACGTCCCGCTTGAAAAAACAAACTACAAGAAATTGTATCGTTTCTATGCTTTGAAAGGAAATCAGCAGACGGCCCATGGATATCGTTCTCTGTCTTCCCCGTTTAGGTGAACTAGCAAGCCGGCTTGGACAGTCCATTCTTGACAGCCTCTCTTACTCGCGGATGAAATAAGCTATCAGAAAGCGCTTCTGCCCCGTGGAGACGTCCTGTGCACGGATGGTCACACCGCCTAGGCTCATCAGCTCGGAAATTTCACTGCCTTCACTTTTCCCGCGAAAGACTTCGTGCCCGTCGCAGACGATGACGATTTCTCCATGATTGACATTCATGGTCCCCTGACGCCCGATCACGGCCTCCTCCCCGCTTTCGATATTCCGCTCCACAACGTACCGGATCCGTTTTTTATCAATCTTCTTGAAATCCTTTCGCCCGGCGGCGTTTTTACGTGAAAACAGCGGCATCCTGCCACACCTCCATTATGCGTACTTTTTACATAACCTGACATAATCGGCCATCGTCGCGTCATCAACGCCAATTGCCTCAAGGGAACCGTAAACGATATACATCAGACCTCCGTTGCGGTAAAGCTTTTCCCGCAGTGCCCGCACCTCATCCTCGATTTTCTCCCGGTCGCCGTAGGGCAGTGTGCGCTGGATGTCCGCCGTCGTCGAAAAACACAGTTTACCCGCGGCATGCTCTGCAAGCCAATCCACACCGTAAACGGTCGGCTGGTGCAACTCGATGACATCCAAGCCGCAGTCAATAAGGTCACTGATAATGTCGTTGTTCTTTCCGCAGCTGTGCATATACACGAAGAGGCCGCACTCATGCGCGGTGCGAAACATCCTTTCATACCACGGCTTAAAAAACTCTCGCCACATCGTAGGAGAAATCATTAACCGGTCCTGCAGCCCCCAGTCGTCGCCGCCCCAGATCCCGTCCGCGCCTGCCTGTGCGTAACCGCGGATAACCTCGCACTGAAAATCAACGATTCGGTTCCCCAGCTGCCGTACCAGCTCCGGATCCAGTGCCATGTCCTCAAACAGCTGCGGCATCCCGCGTAGATAATGCATTCTCTCGAAAACAAAGGAGCCTATTCCGCCCCAAACGAAAAGATCCTGATCTTTTTGCGCTTGTATACGTTCCCTAAGGCCGGCAAAACGCTTCTCCGCCTCCACCGGCGGCGGATTCCAAGCCCATGCGTCCTCCTCCAACGCTAGAGGATGCTGTGTTACCTGTCCCATCGTCTGATCGTCTTCCAGGTGTGTAAAAGCGTATCCCCACTCGTTTGGAAGTACCTCCCGGTAACCTTCAACCACACAATCTGATTCCTTCCTCAGCCAATCGGGAGAATATTCCGCATTGATCGGCACATACTCCGGTCCAGTTCTCGTAATGGTTCTGAGCATATTTTCCCTACGTGTCATCGTATGTCTTCCTTCCTTTTTATCTATATTGATTGTTTCCATTATAGCAGGGATTTAAGCGCCGTCAATAGGGAGCGTCATGCTGGCCCCGTATTTTTTGATAGACATGGTCAATAATAACCATGATTTTCATCAGGGCGAACGTCCTGTCCTGCGGGACAGCATCCCCCTGGAAAGGACTGGTACGATGACACAAAATGATCAGGAATACGAATTTGGCGGCTTATACGGCGAAATCGCAGAACTGATGGAAAGGGGCGCGGACGCTACATTTTCCTCGTTTTACTACCGTCGTCTCCTGCGCCGGACATTACACGATCTCAAAAAGAGTTATACAGCCCTTTTCCGGCTCTCCTCGCTCAACCAGAAGCAGCAATGGCTGCGGGATAATTTCTATCTTGCAGAGAAGGAAATCAAACAGCTTTTGCTGTCTGACCATACGCTTCGGGTATCCTACGGTTCGAAAGAACGCTCGTCCTTCTTCCCATTCATCCAGTTGTGCGTGGACACACCAGGGTTCCCGCTGACAACCAGCAGCTTATGCAAGGCGCTGGATGTCTACCAAAGTTACCAAACCGCCCGCAATTTCGAGCTGGAATATATTATTGATTTTATAAAAGTAGCGGCATGTCTTTCCCTGCGGGACATTTACCTGTCAGACAAAAGCGATTGCACGCCGATTCAACGTCTGTTTGGTATTCTGTCATCATGCGACACCATCGATACAGAACAAATTTTGCGGGAAAAAAGCGTACTGGAGCATCTTTACGATCAGGATCCTACTGGGGATTATCCGAAAATGACTGATCGGACGCGGAGAACCTACCGTGACATGACCGCGCGTATAGCCATAAAAGAAAAGTGCCGGGAGGATATCGTAGCCAAGGAAATGTTGGACAAATCCAATAAACGTGGGCAACACATCGGTACGCCCCTCTATGCACGTTACGCCCGCTACTTTGGCTATCAACGACGTCATTTTTACTGGTGGACAGCGCCCGTCGCCGCTATACTAGCTTCCCTCGTACTAGGCGCTCTATGCAGCAATCCCTTTATTCCTCTCCTCATTGTTCTTCCCGTTTTTGACGCGGCAAAAACGGTCTGCGATCACTTTTATCTGAGACGGCTGGAACACCATCCCCTACCGGCAATGAACGTGGACGAAGGTCTACCGGATGCTGGACGGACTCTCGCCGTCATCTCCACTATGTTCAGCAATGCGGAGGATGTCCGCTCCATGCGCCGCCATCTGGTGAACCTTTTCCAAGCAAATCCGGATCCGAATATCCGGTTCTGTATTCTGGCCGACCTCGCGCAGTCGGATAAACTACGAACCGACGGCGATCGGTTCATCCTCTCAGCCGCATCCAAGTTGATTTCTCAACTCAATCAAAAATACCATAATCGCTTTTTTCTCGTGGTGCGCGGACGCAGCTTCTGCCGAACCCAAGGAGCCTACACCGGATACGAACGCAAACGCGGTGCTATTACAGAGCTTATCCAATTTATCAAGGGAAAGACTCCGCCTTTTATCCTCACGCAGGGAGATACGGCCTTCGTTCGCTCCTGCCGTTATATCATGGCGCTCGATGCGGATACGAACGCGCTGATGGATAGTATCTCCGGCCTTGTCAGCCGTGCACTACATCCACTTAACCGTCCGATCATCCGTCACGGCCGCGTTGTGCACGGCTACGGCATCTTTGTGCCGGACGTTGCCGTCGACCTGCGTGCCTCTCTTACCACACCGTTTGCCAAAATCATGGGAGGACTCGGCGGCGTCTCTGCCTATGATACCGCTGGCGCCGACCTGTACCAGGATTTGTTTCATGAAGGTATCTTCGCCGGCAAAGGCCTCATCAATGTCGACGTCTTCCACCGTCTGCTCGGAAACTTTTTTCCGCCTGAACGGATCCTCAGTCATGACATTCTGGAAGGAGGCTTTCTTCGTGCCGCATTTATCCCACAAGTCCAGATGACCGACGGCATCCCCTCCAATCCAATTTCCTATTTCAAGCGCCAGCACCGCTGGATCCGGGGCGATCTGCAAAATACGCCCTATCTTTGGGGAAATGTACCCGGCGCATCAGGTACCGTCAAAAATCCCTTGGGAGCCTTATCTCGTTATAAGCTTCTGGATAATGTACGCCGGGCCGTCACGCCAATTTTGTCCACGCTTTGCCTCATATTGGCCGTATTCTGCCGCCCCGCGACCTCAGCGGTACTAACATTCGCCGCCATACTGGGTACGCTTTCCCCTTTTCTCCTCTCCTTTGTATCCGCGCTGATTACGGCGGGATTATCCTCCTTAACGGACAGATATTATTCCCGGGCTCTCCCTGCTGCCGCTCAATCGTTATGCCGGGTTTTTTATGATTTTGTCCTTCTGCCCCATCTAGGCATCATTTCGCTTGACGCACTTCTACGGGTAATTTGGCGGATGGCCGTTAGCAAGAAAAATCTATTGCAATGGACCACCGCGGCCCAGGCCGAGAGCGGTAAAAACAAAACCATTACAATTTTACGTACCTTTGCGCCGGCTGTGTTGATTGGGCTTTTGCTCCTGATCTCCCCCTATGGCTTCACGCGCTTGTGCGGCGTCTTTTTTTCCCTTGTCATTCCCCTGGTTCTGCTGTCCGGTCGCCCTTATCCCGCAGCAAACTCTGATATCACCGACGCACAGCGGGCACTGTTAAAGTCGGACCTTCAAACGATGTGGCGCTTTTATGAGGACTATGCCGGTCAGGCCGATCATTTTCTCCCGCCTGACAATGTCCAACTAGCACCTGTCTACGCGGTCGCGCACCGCACCTCTCCAACCAACATTGGCCTGATGCTGCTCTCCGCTCTCGCCGCCCGGGACTTCGATGTCATCCCGACCTCCGCGCTCGCTTCCAGGGTGGAAAACACGGTATCGACACTGGAAAAGCTACGCAAATGGAATGGGAACCTGTACAATTGGTACGACACCCAGACGTTGGAGGTACTGCCGCCCCTGTACGTCTCGGCAGTGGACAGCGGCAACCTAGCCTGCTGCCTGGTCGCGCTAAAAGAAGGGCTAAAGGAATATCAGTCGGAGCACCCCGGCATCCCGGGACTCATAGAACGTATCGAACTCCTGATTCGTCATACTGACATCGGTGCTTTTTACGATAAGCAAAAGTGCCTGCTGTCTATCGGCTACGAGGTGGAGACGGGACGACTCAGCCCTTCACATTACGACATGCTGATGAGCGAGTCGCGCATGACCAGCTACTTCGCCATTGCCTGCCGTCAGATCCCCAAAAAACACTGGGGGGCGCTCAGCCGCACCCTTGCCCGCCTTGGGCGTCACACCGGCCCTGTCTCCTGGACGGGTACTATGTTCGAATATTATATGCCGGAGTTATTGCTTCACTGTATGGAAGGGTCGCTAGGCTTTGAGGGACTACGTTTCTGCCTGTATGCACAGCGCCAGCGTACCGCATCGCTACACCTGCCTTTCGGGATTTCGGAAAGCGGCTATTACGCCTTCGATACCCACCTCAATTACCAATATAAAGCGCACGGCGTTCAACGGATCGCCCTAAAGCAAGGGCAGGATTTGGAAACTGTAGTCTCGCCTTATTCCTCCTACCTGACACTGGGACACGACTTCAGCGCCTCCTTTCACAATCTCCAACGGCTGCGCCTGATGGGAATGGGGGGTATGTACGGCCTATATGAAGCGCTGGATTTCACACCTTCACGGGTAGGGGAACATGGGATGGCGATAGTCAAAAGCTATATGGCCCATCATATGGGAATGAGTATTGTCGCCATTTCCAACGCGCTGATGGACAACATTATGCAAAAACGCTTTCTGTCCGACGAGCAGATGGATAGCTGCCAGGAGCTTTTACAGGAGAAAGTCCCGTTATGCAACGTCGTCCTGGATGATCCTGCGGTTCAAACAGCGATACGACAGCAAAAACAAAAAAAGCCCAACACACGGGAGGGGGAAACCATGCAAACATTTGATAAATTTTATATCCAACAGCCCAAGGTTCATCTTTTATCCAACGGGGAACTGACCTCCGTACAGACCGATCTAGGCGCCTCCTTCCTTTTGTACCAAGGCGCTGACATCACCAAACGTACGCTGGATTTATTGCGCTATCCACAGGGGACTTTTTGCGCCTATGTCCAAGGGGAGGAGGTTCATCCCTTGACTTATCTGCCAATGATGCGTCCCGATGAGGCATTCAGCGCTGAATTTTCACAGGATAAAGTCTCCTTTTACCACAATGCACTTCAGGTCCAATGTGGAATGGAGGTCTCGGTCAAGGGCTCCCTTCCCTGTGAAATCCGCCGTATCGCCGTCAAGTCACGCGAACCCGGCCGGATCGTGATCTATACTGAGCCGGTGCTGTCCGCTTTGAAGGACTATTTGGCACATCCGGCCTTCTCGAAGCTATTTTTAAACATCCGGTATTTGCCGGAAGAAAACATCTTCATATGCTCCCGGAAAAGCCGTCATAGCGACGATACGCTGTATATGGCCTGCGGGTTCGTCCAGGACGACATACACTTTTCCTTCTGCCTCAACCGCGAACGCGTACTGGCCTCCGCCCGTTTCGGGGAACGCCCAGTCCAAGCTGCACTGTCCTTTGAACTGCAAGGACAGGATGAAACCGCCGTCCCCGATCCCTGCATCTGGCTGAGTGTACCGACACAGCCCGGCAAAACCGAGCTTTCCTTCTTTACCTGCACCGCGCGTTCCGAGGAAGAAGTCTTACGCGGGGTCAAACAGGCCCGACGCCCGACGGCGATGGAAAAGGCCGCTCTAACCCAGTCGCCCCTTCGTTATGACTCTGTTGGAGGCCGGCTGGCCACCGCTATCCTGCCTCAAATTTTGTTCCATAAACGGGACAGCACGCTGAATATTCGTTCGATCGAGGCCAACCGACTTCCTGTCAACGCCCTTTGGGGGTTGGGCGTTTCCGGAGATTTGCCAATTATCCTTCTGGAAACTATCGCATCCGGGGATGATGATCGCGTTCCGGGATACCTGGAGTGTTGCCAGATGCTGCGGCTGTGCGGGATCGAAACGGATCTTGTTTTCACCTACAACGATCAGGGAGACTATGATCGTCCCGCGTATAACCGTCTCAGGCAGGCCTTGCAAAAGGCCGGATTTACCGGTTCCCTGGACGGAAAAAGCGGTGTCCATCTGGTGGACATGGCAGCACAACCGCCACAGATAGGCACGCTTCTACGTGCCGCTGCGGTCCATATTGCTCCCAAAACAATGGTCCGTTTGGATCTGCCTACCAGCGTCTGTACACCGTTCCGTCTCCAGCAGGTGAATCCACCGGTCGACGACGCACCCCAGGGAACAATTTTCGAGGGAGGCGTCTTCCACAACGACGGCGTTACCGTCACTCAGATGCCCGATATCCCGTGGTGTCATGTCCTTGCGAATCCCACCTTTGGCACGCTTTTATCCACAACATCGCTTGGATACACCTATTATATCAACGCGAGAGAAAACAAGCTCACCCCCTGGACCAACGACGTTCGTACCGACAACGCTGGCGAGTTGCTTGTCCTTCGTATTGGCGATGCTTTTTACAGTTTGACCCGTGGTGCACGCTGTACGTTTACCCCTGATCAAGCGATTTACGAAGGAAAGGCCGTGCAAATTGAAACCAGGGTGACGGTCCGTATCGCTCCTGACGCTCCCATAAAGGAAATTGAGGTGGAATTGATGAACACATCCTCTGAAGGAGGTATGATCCAGCCGGTCTCTCTCGCTTTTTATACCGAGCCGGTTTTGGACGTCAACCCCATGACGGCGCGACAGATTTCCGCACAATCAGAAAACGGCTGTCTGACGCTCCACAACCCCTTTAACAGCAGCGTGAAAAGCTACCTGTCGCTGGCATCCGACACCCAGCCCGATACGATCACCACCGATCGTGTCGCTTTCTGGTCGGGAAATTGGGAGGAACGATCCATCTCCTCCAATGCGCTTCCTTGTGCTACCCTCATCCATAAACGAGAGCTTCCGCCCCGCCGCAAGGAAAAAATTAAATTTGTCCTCGCTGCCGCAACGGATAGCGAGGCCGCGCACAGTCTGGCCGTCACCGCAGCCTGGCAGGAGGTTCCTATAAAGCCGGCGCTGCGACACAACGAAAACAGCATCCGCATTGAAACGCCGGATCAGTCGCTCAATGCGCTGTTCAACCGCTTTCTCTGGTGGCAGACATTGGGATGCCGTATCTTCGCACGTACCGGCTTCTTTCAATGCGGCGGTGCTTTTGGCTTCCGCGACCAGCTCCAGGACGCTTGCCAGGTCGTACTGCTCAATCCAGATGTCTCCCGGCAGCAAATCTTACGCGCCTGTGCAAGCCAATTTCCGGAAGGAGATGTGCTGCATTGGTGGCACTCCCTTCCGAAAAACGGTAAGGAATCCGGTCGTAAAGGAGTACGCACTCGTTACTCTGACGATCTCCTGTGGTTGCCCTATACGGTTTGCGAATACCTGGAAAAGACTTGCGACTATAGCATTCTCTCTACGTCCGCCCCTTTCTGTACTGGGCCCGCTCTTGCCCCCGATGAGCATGAACGGTATCTGGAGGTTACAGAAGGCGAGGAGGCTGATGTCTACGAACATTGCAGGCGCGCCATCCAACATGCTTGCCGATTTGGCGAGCATGGGCTGCCCCTGATGGGGTGCGGAGATTGGAACGACGGTTATAATGGCGTCGGTATCGCGGGACGCGGGGAAAGCGTCTGGTTGGCGTTATTCCTCTCCATTGTACTGGAACGGTTTTCCCGTACCGCACGCCTGCGGGGTGCGGACGCCGATGCCGACGGTTACCTATCGCTCTCCCGTGAATTAAAGGCGCGGGTGGATGAACACTGCTGGGACGGGGACTGGTATTTACGCGCTTTCTACGACGACGGCACGCCTATGGGAAGCGGCAAGAATGATGAATGTCAAATCGACTCCCTGCCGCAAAGTTTCGCTGTTTTAGCCCGCTTGCCCGATCGCGACCGTGTCCAGCAGGCACTGAGAAATGCTGTGGCACGTCTGGTGGATTTTGATCGAGGTATCATTCGTCTGTTTGATCCCCCGTTTGCCCATTCCGCCCAAAAACCTGGATATGTCAAATCCTATCCGCCCGGCATCCGTGAAAACGGCGGTCAATATACCCACGGTGCAGTCTGGCTGTCGATGGCGGTACTGCGCAGCGGGGACGCCGCGCTGGGTTACCGACTCATCCAGATGCTCAATCCAGTCAGCCGCTACGACGGTACCTTTCCAGGAGAAGACTACAAAACCGAGCCATATTATATGGCGGCGGATGTCTATACCCATCCTGACGCATGGGGACGGGGCGGTTGGAGTCTCTATACCGGTGCGGCCGGCTGGTATTACCGCGCCGTTCTCGAGGATCTGCTTGGGATTGTCATCGCAGATGGACAGGTGCATATCCACCCCCATCTCCCGCCGCAATGGGAAGGTTATCAAGCGCAGCTGCGTTACGCCGGAACAGAAATTAGCATCACTGTAGACGGCGAAGGACCTGCACAAGTCTGTGTCCCTTTGGACGGGGGCCACTATCAGATCCGTGTCTGCGGCAAAAAGCGGAAAACCATCGCGCCCACAGACGAAGAATTATAGGCCCTATGGACCCCTTCCAGGGTGGGTATACTGCGTCGAAACAACTGTGTAGCATTCTGTTACGCTTTTGTAGTCATAACGAAAATTCAATTACAATCAGGGGAAAATGGTTGACAAATCTTTCTGCCGTTGCTATCATATTTTATAGCGGTGGCGCGGTTTTACACCACAATCGGACAGGAGCGGAGGATGGTGTCCTTTGCTCCTGTATACATATTTGGGCACAAGGCTGTCCGGCCTTTCCTATATGGAGGAATTATCATGTCTGAAAACAAACATCTGTGCATGGGTTGTATGAATGAAATCGACAACTCCGCACTGATATGTCCTGTTTGCGGATTCAACCCCAACTCACCCCATCTGGCCGCATATTTGGTCCCGGGGACAATGCTGTCCGGACGCTATATCGTCGGTAAAGTACTGCACTATAACGGTGAGGGTGCATCCTATATCGGTTTCGATACTGCCAGCCAGAAAAAAATTCTCATTCGGGAATATATGCCCGATGTGCTTGCCTTCCGTGTGAAGGGAGATCTCACCGTTCATATTCAGCCAGGCAAGGAAACATCCTACAAATCCTTGATGTCGGATTTCATCTCGTTACAGCGATCGCTTATCAAATTACGTACGCTTTCGCACGTAGTCAGTATTTTCGATGTTCTGTTGGAGTATAATACAGCCTATGCCATCTGTGAATACATCGAGGGTGTACCGCTGCGCCAATTCCTGCAGGAGAATGCGGGGGAACTTTCCTGGCCGCAGGCGAAAAAAATGTTTTTGCCTCTGTTTACCACACTCAATTTGCTCCATGAGCAGAATATTATCCACCGCGGCATCAGCCTCGATACTCTCGTAGTAGACCGTTTGGGGCAGCTGACCCTAACCGGCTTTTGCATCAGCGATACGCGTACAGCCAAGTCCGAGTTGGCGCCAGAACTTGCGCCCGGCTTCGCCGCACCGGAACAGTATGTTTCGTCGGAGTGGCAGGGACCGTGGACCGACGTTTATGCCGTCTGTGCCGTACTGTACCGGACCCTAACGGGTACCCTTCCTCCGGAAGCCTTGTCTCGCCGTACAAACGATAATCTGATTCCCCCAGCACAGCTCAACCGCTCCATCCCTTTCAATATTTCTCAAATTATTGTGGAAGGATTGCGTCTCTCGCCGGAGAAACGGATTAAAACGATTGAGGATCTGACAGGGAAGATTTTTAATGAGCCTCAATTTGTTCAGGATACTGATGCCACCCGCGCCTTTACCCCGGCAAACGTAAAAGCGATCCGCACCGAGGAGGAGGACGAGTACGAGGAGGAAGATGAGCCGGCCGGATCCCGATGGAAGATGGCCCTTCTGATTGGCGGCATCACATTGCTGGTACTGCTTGCTATCGGTATCGCCATTATTGTCTTTGTCCTCCATGATGATACAAAAAAGCCATCCGACTTAAGCTCGGACTACACGAGTTCCGAGAGCTCATCGGACCTGTCAGATTCATCAACCAGTTCAGAGTCATCCACATCAGCTTCTATTTCTTCCACTTCCGATATGCCGGGCGCGGACTTCGTTGTCCCCAATTTTATCGGCAAGGATTATGATGTAGTTATTAACTCGGAAAGTTACACCAGCAAACTGACCTTCGCAGCGCCAAATTATGAATACAATGACACCTACGCAGAGGGCGTGATCATTAAGCAAAGTATTGACGAGGATACCAAAGTGGTTTCAGGAACAGAAATTGTGCTGACCGTCAGCCTCGGACCCAAGACTGTTACCGTCCCCGATTATGAGGGTGGCATGCCGCTGGAGGTTTACCAGCCCATGCTGGAAAATCTGAATATCCCCTTTGAAATTAAATATGTAGAGGTTCCACAGCACCGTAACGGCTATGTGATTAACACCAGCGTCGCCCCTGGGGACAAGTTTGACATTACAACAGGAGAAAAGCTCGTTGTTACTGTGGTGAAAAACTCGGATTCTTCTTCAAGTTCGTAACAAAAGCTTTACCATATCGCCTGTGCAATCCAACAGTCTAATCAAAGGTTATGATGCATTGTTAAAAAGCGCAAAACCGTATTTTCGGTTTTGCGCTTTTATTTTCCTAAGCTGGTTGTACAATTCACCCCACTGCCACTACGGTTAACGTCCGTAAAACAGCGGCTGAGTCCCCATTCACATGCCAAGATTGGTTTTTACGTTTCGCTCTCTACTGTCACACAGCAATCTGTTTGATGCAGCACCTACCATATCCAATCATGAATGCCGCCAAGGCCGATAGACAATGTTCCGCTACTTCTACCTTACACGCTTATCCCTGAGGCGTAGATGAGCCGTCCGTGGAAAAAGCATGAAAAACAACACAGTCATCCGAGCGATGCGTCTGGTTGCCGCATCAAGCGGATCCTTTACTACTCATCTCAATTGTAATTGTGTATGTGGTAGCCACATAAATGGTAGATCCTAGAGAGACGAATACTGATTCCGTATAAAAATAAAACCGCTGATACCGAACAGCCATAACGCCGTTCGGTATCAGAAGAAAGACTCCGCAAAATTGCTGCTTTTCTTGTCCGTCATCAGTCAAGTAAATCCTACTATAACTTCTCTAAATAGAATATCACATCAAGTTTTTCAAATATAGAAGAAATGCAGTAAGGAAAAAGTGGTTGCAAAATGACTGCCGGAAAGCGTCCAAGGATATCTTCTCCATTTTAACAACATAATACCGGACGAACTTGTAAATGTTTAGACGCTCTTGATCTGCGACTGCAGCTGCTATTCATATTTAACAGTGTTCTATCGTCATACTCTCCAATTTGGACATACCATTTTTGTGCAGAATTCCGATTTTTATAAAGATTTTTTCTGGCGTTGCAATCCCTCTTCGCTTATGATAGAATAAGCACATCATCAGAAACAGAAATGGGGTTATAAGATGTATCATAAAATGGACGAAAACGGTAACCGGCGCGTTATGATGGGGGCTTGGCATGCACCGGAGCCTAAATTCACCTCAAGTGAAACCTTCCGCGATATCAAAGATTGCGGCTTTGATTTTATTCATACTTACTATGAACGTACCGATGAGGAAATCATGCAGACGCTCGACGCTTGCGAGGCGAACGGCCTCAAGTATATAATCGGAGACTGGGGAATTGAACGTCTGGGCGACGACGAATTCGACAAGCTTCCCCAGGTTGTGGAGAAATATCTGCATCACCCGGCGTTTATCGGTAACAAAGTAAAGGATGAACCGGGCGCTTCTTACTTTCCCCGCCTGCAAAAACTCCACGCTGCTTATAAAAAACTTTATCCGGACTTTTACTGCTACATCAACCTATTTAACACCTATGCCGGGCCGCAGCTTTTGGAAACACCGACCTACAAGGAGCATATCGATCAATATGTAGAGATGGTAAAACCTGAATTTATTTCCTTCGACCACTATCCCCTTTATGAGGAGGACGGCGTGCCGAAATTGAACAAGGATTTTCTCGAAAACTTTGCCATCGTCGCGGATAAATGCCGGGAAGAAAACCTTCCTTTGTGGTTCTTTGTCCAGAATATCGGCTTCAACAACTACTACCGCTTCCCAACTGCGATTGAAATCGCCTGGCAGATGTACTGTGCTATGGCGTTCGGTACTGAAGTCATCCAGTTCTTCTGCTACGGTACCCCGCCAAACTACGGGGAAATCTTCCATTACGCGATGATTGACCGCGAAGGCATCAAGACCCAGCAGTATTACCGCGTGAAGCGCGCCATCCACGAAATTCAAGGATTCGACGACGTGTTCATGAAGTACAAAAACGTCGGTGTGATGGCTGTTGCCAAAACGGGTGACGAAGACTATCTTTTCATGCCTCATCCTCTTGCGTCCTTCGACCCGATTGGTTCAATTGAAGAGGATGCGCCACTGCTGATTGGCTGCTTTGAAGGAAAATCGGACTGCGACCGAGCAGGCCGTAAGGCACTGATGATTGTCAATATGACCGATCCTGCACTTGGCATCCACAATAACTGTTCCATCGAACTGAAAGGCATTGATGCCGTCGATATGTACGTCAAGGGTGAAAAGCGTACGGTCAAGTTGTCCAACGGCAAGCTCCCGCTCTCGCTCTCCTTCGGCGAAGGAGTATTTGTCGAGCTTCCACGCCAGTAAAAGGAAAGGGTACAGGCAGAATGGAAACTATCATTCAAAATGCCGTCATTTTGGACGA
Source organism: uncultured Clostridia bacterium (assembly GCA_946498095.1). GTDB lineage: Bacteria > Bacillota > Clostridia > Oscillospirales > Ruminococcaceae > CAMMMX01. The sequence continues at coordinate 74,899 of CAMMMX010000005.1, read as the reverse complement.
CACGTTCTGTTTCCGCAAGCTTGATGTCCGTCTACATGACGGGATCATTGTCCAGATCTCCGATCGCATCCCACTAGCGCCGGGGGAAAACGTAATTGATGGAAGTGGCCAGTACCTCCTCCCTGGTTTTGTCGATATCCATACCCATGGCTGCGCAGGTTACAGCTATATGACTGCGGACCGTACGGCCTACCGGCATATGTGCAGATTTCTGGCTGAAAACGGCGTCACTTCGGTGGCGCCGGCCTGTATTACAGCTCCTGAAGAGGAGATACGTGCAATGTGCGCTTTTGTCCGCAATTATTGCATGGAACAAGACGCTTCTTCTCCAATGGGGGCGCGTGTAGCGGGCATCTATATGGAAGGTCCCTTTCTTAGCCCGAAACGTCTGGGAGCACACCGAGAAGAATACCTACTTCCCCCTGACGTCAACTTGTACCGACGTTTACAGGACGCCAGCGGCGGCTGTATCCGTGTGGTTTGCATCGCGCCGGAACTCCCCGGATCGGACACGCTTATCCGTACCGCTGTTCGCGACGGCGTAACTGTTTCCGCCGCCCACACCGATGCGAACTACGACATGTTGATGCAGGGTGTCCGTGTAGGTGTTTCCCATGCGACACACCTATATAATGCCATGTCTCCCATGACGCACCGCGCTCCTGGCGCCGTCGGCGCCGTCCTGGACAGCGGTCTCACCGCAGAGCTCATCTGTGACGGTTTTCACCTACATCCCGCTACTATCCGTCTGGCCTTTCGTCTGCTTGGAAGCGAGCGCACCGTATTGGTCAGCGACAGCATGGAGGCCTGTGGGATGCCGGACGGAAACTATACGCTGGGCGGTATCCCTGTCACTGTACGGGAAGGGCATGCGTTGACCCAATCGGGAACCATCGCAGGCTCCTGTGCCACTGTATCAGATTGTGTACGGCAGGCAATCCGCTTCGGCGTTCCAGCACAGGATGCTATCTGTGCAGCTACCTTAACCCCCGCGCGTATTATCCATGCGTCAGGAAGGATCGGCAGCATTCATTGCGGCAAAGATGCTGACCTCGTCCTCACCGACCGCAGTTTCGTCCCACTGAGAACCCTCATCCGCGGCGTGGAGGTCTTCCGTCGCGGCGCATAATATGAAAGGAGCCTCCAGCATGGAAAACAGACCGATCAACGTCGCGGTTATCGGCTGCGGCACTATCGCAAACTCCGCACATATCCCTTCATATATGAACAATCCCAGCGCGCGCATCCGCTACTTCTGCGATATTATTCCACAGCGCGCCCAAGATGCTGTGAAAAAATATGGTGTCGGTGTCGCCGTCACGGATTACCATGATATCCTTGGCGATCCGGATGTTGAAGCCGTTTCCGTCTGTACCCCGAATCACATGCACCAGCAAATTTCTATCGACTTTCTGTGCGCAGGGAAGCATGTGCTATGTGAAAAACCTGCGGCACGCACCTACGAGGAAGCGCAGGAGATGCTGCGTGTCCAGCATGAAACCGGCAAGGTACTCAATATCGGCGTCGTCAACCGTTTCAATAGCGCGGTCAATCGAATGAAAGCGTACATCGACAGCGGCAGATTGGGCGAAATCTTCCATGTCTATGTTAGCTTCCGTTCTCCCCGCTCGATCCCAGGACTGGGCGGCGCTTTCACCACCAAAGCCATCGCCGGCGGAGGCACGCTGATCGACTGGGGCGTACATTTTCTCGATATCGTGATGTATTGCTGTGGCGACCCTGTCCCCCGCACCGTCAGCGGCGAGACATTCTGCCGTTTGGGCAGGGATATCTCGGCCTATGCATACGAAGACATGTGGGCTGGTCCGCCTGTCCTGGACGGAATCTATGACGTAGAAGATTCCGTCACCGCCCTGATTCGCACGTCGGGACCGGTGATTACTCTCAATGGTGCTTGGGCACAGAATATTGGCGAAACAGAAATGTTTATTGACTTCATGGGAGACGAGGCGGGTATCCGACTACATTATGGGGAGGACTTCACCTTCTACCACATTGAGGAAGGGAAGCTGCGCGGTGTGGAGCCCGACTTTCCACATACCGACCACTTCCAGAACGAAATCGACGCCTTCCTTCGCTGCGTCCGCAGTGGCGAGAAGCTTTCTTCCCATATTGATACCAATATTTTAACCGCCAAAATGATGCAGGCAATCTACGACTCCGCATCGTCCCATCGTGAGATTGTTCTTGCGTGACAGCCCTGTTACAGATTCTAAAAACAAAATCTCCTGCTTAACGCCAACGGAAAGGATGGTATCCCCTATGACGAAAGCGTTTTCCATCGGTATCATTGCGGATTCATTCCGCCTCCCTTTCGAGGAAGCTATTGAAAAAGCGCGTCTTTCCGGCGTCGACGGTATTCAGCTATATGCGACATCCGGCCGCATGGCGCCAGAAAATCTCAGCGTGGAACAGCGCCGGGAGATTCGCCGCCGAATTGAAGACGCCGGCCTGCGTATCAGCGCGCTATGCGGCGACTTGGGCGGACACGGCTTTGCTGTCGCCTCGGACAATGCCGCCAAAATCGAACGTTCACAGCGCATTATCGACCTTGCGATGGAACTAGGGACGAATATCGTCACAACACATATCGGCGTCGTTCCAGCTTCGCCCTCCCATGACCGCTACAAAATCATGCAGGAGGCGTGCTACAGTCTCGCCACGTATGCGGACAGCCTGGGAGCATATTTTGCTGTTGAAACCGGCCCCGAGCCGGCGACGACGCTGAAGGGCTTCCTCGACAGTCTAGGCTGCAAAGGTGTTGCGGTCAATCTCGACCCGGCCAACTTGGTCATGGTGACCGGAGACGATCCGGTGCAGGCGGTCTATACGCTGCAGGATTATATCGTCCATACACATGCGAAAGATGGCCGAATGCTCCGGCAGACGGATCCTGAACAGATATACAACTTTTTTGCGGAGGGTGGAATCGGCGATCTTCGCTTGGACGAATATTTTCTAGAAACGCCTCTAGGCAACGGCGACGTTCCTTTCCCGGCCTATCTTCACGCACTACACGACGTCGGTTACAACGGTTTTCTCACCATTGAGCGTGAGGTCGCTGCGCGGCCAGAGCAGGATATCCGCGACGCGGTGGATTATCTGTCCGACCTCATACGTCGCTAAACGGACACCACGTCCGTCGTTGTGTCTGCGCCACTACAGGATTGGATTGTAAGTGCAAAGAGGAGGTATCCGTCTATCATGAACACCTCCTCTTGTTTTCTCTCCGCGAACATTCTCAGGTCGCGTCCTCCTCAAATGAAACAAAAGACTCACCGACGAAAACTAGGAGCCCTGTCCTGCCGACTGTCAACACATTGTATTGTTCTTCCGTCAACTGAAAAACGCGGTTGTCGCCATCTGACAAGGTGAATGCAGCGTAATACTCCGTTACTTCCTGCCGGTTTGGTGACTTCGCCCTTTTAGGAAGCGGGCCGGACTTTTCAAATGACGGCACATATTTGTCCGTCAGCGTAGCTTTGATCTTCATCGGCTTCCCTGTACGATTCACCAGTGGCAAAACTACAGCAAACGCTATCAGCGCTGCAACCAGGAACACGACACAAACAATCCAAATGAACTGCATCAATTTTCCCTTTCTTTACCAAATAGGACGCAGACCACTACTATCCCTACGATAGCCGTCTGCGTCCTATCATTATCTGCTATTGGATAAAATTCAGCGGGTTGTTTAATCTGCCGTTGACCTTGACTTCAAAATGCAAATGGTTTCCGGTCGAATTCCCCGTACTTCCTACCAGCGCTATCACGTCGCCTTTCTTAACGGTCTGGCCTGGTTTAGCGATCAAAGTACTGGCATGCGCGTACAACGTCGTCAGTCCGCCGCCATGGTCAATCACGACACATTTTCCATAGGTAGACCAAGTCTGAGACAGTGTCACACGCCCATCTTCAGCAGCATATATCGGCGTTCCATAAGGGGCACGGATATCAACGCCCCGATGGCCATTATTCATGTAGTACTGAGAAATCTGTCCCCCTGCCAACGGCCACAACAACGATCCGGACGAGCTGCCGGAGTAAGAGGAATAGACCGGTAGCGCCTTGGTCCCGACTGCAATAGTCTTATCCACCGGCTCGGAAACGACTTTCGTTTCCAAAATCGTACGATCCACCTCAACACCATTCACCATCTGAACGCTCGCTGTTACCTGCTGAAGACCATTTTTACCTTCCTGCGTTACCCTTTTAATATTCTTATAGGTATTGCTGTCCTGCACTTCAACGGTATCGTATGGAATTTCCACATCATAGGTAATTTGTTTGGTCACCTGGACGGGTAGGAAAGGCTCTGAAGTGGCAACCACAACCTCCTCACCTGGAAACATTTTTGCATCCAAATCAGAGTTTATCGCTCTCAATTCTGCCATGGAAAGGTTGTTTTTTGAAGCAATTAGCGACGGAGAATCCCCTTCCACTACGGTATAAATCTGTTGGCCCTGCTTATCCTGGGATACCATCGTGCAAAGTTCCTGTGTCGGTTTGATGCTAGAGGTCAGGTATAGCCCTTCCTTCAGCTCCACCTGGTTCACAAAACTGACCTCTTCGCCTCCCGCTCCGGTACGATAACGATCCAACAAACTGTCCAATGTTTGCTTCAACTGGTCATGATCGGTAACCGCGCCGTAAAACTCATCGTCGATATACAGACCATACGCCTGTGCAAGCTCATCAGATGAACTGCGGATCAAACGGTCCGTCAACTGATCGCTGCTTAACGTCATATCCGCACTTACCGTTGTAACGGTAAATTCCGGCGTCAGGTTGATCTGCTCGTTCCCGTCAACGTAGGTAATACGCTCCTCCAGCGCCTTGGCTGCAGTATCAAACACGCCTTCATTTTCAATATAGCCGACATGCTGACCATTATATTCCACGCTGATCGCGTACTGCTTACCACCCAGATCCTGAACGACAGTAATTAGGAAAAGGATCGCCACAACCGGAGCGGCATAATTGATAAATGTCATCACAATGCCACCGCTATGCTGAAACGACTCGGCAAAGGATTTGAAAAATGCCTTTCCAACATTCTCCTTCTGTTCATGAGCCTGCCTGACACTTATGGCAATATGCCGTACATTGCCGCCAAAACGCACAAACGGCGCCGCCAGTTTATTTCCTAACCACTTTACGTCATGCGCGCTTGCACGTGCCATTTTTACGGCAAGCCGACGGCCTTGTCTGGACAGGCAACGTATCCCACGTCCCGCCGCGGATAAGACACCGGCGCTGATATGCAAAATTTGCGCGCCCAGACGCGTAAACATCTGCACAGTATATTGTGCGATTTCCGCCATCCGTGCGCTCCATATTTGAACCCCTTCGGACTTATCTACGGTTGCAGTAGCTTCCTGGTTGTCGTTGTGCATCTCGGCCATTTCGTCGACTGTTGCAGACTCTTTCTTCCTGCTGCAAAACTTCAGCGACATCTGAATACCTCCTTACAAAACGGGAAAGCCTAACGCTTTCCGAACCGATAGAAAAATTACAAAGTAGTAACAACTTAACTTTATTATACTTCAGTTGGAACCAAATTGCAACCTTTTGCGGGGTATATTTTACAGTTTGTTGATATTATGGGCGATTTTGACCGGTTTTATCCGTTTAAACTTGGGAAAAATGCCAATCATATTGCAGCATTTCCTCCGTGTAATCCTGCAAAATATGAAAAAGCGGTAACACATCCAAACGGGCAGCAGGCAAATCATGGTCCCGGTAGTTCCCGCATTCCGCCTCAGTGTCTCCCGGGATACGCCCTTCATAAGTATGAATAAATCCAAGGCTATCCCGCACAAGCGCAATCGCATCAGCGCCGGAGATCCCACGCGTCAAAAAATAAAATCCCGTCCGGCAGCCCATCGGCCCGACATAGACAACGCCTTGCGACAATGCGCTGTTACGCGCGTAAGTCGCAAACAAATGCTCAATTGTATGCATGGAGCCGTCGGACAAATACTTTCCCCCGTTGGGCTTGCACATCCTTACGTCGTAGGTGACGATATCCCCATCCACACGGGACACATACATACCGATCCCCAGCTTGGTATGATCGATTTGAAAGCTTTTAATTTTTTCCATGGAATCTTTCCTCCTGTTATTCCCCACACGCCATATTATCAAGCAAACGACGCATATCATCCGGCAGCGGGCTGTCCAACGTGATCCTCTCTCCCGTCACCGGATGCTGAAAAGAAAGCTGCGCGCAATGAAGCGCGTGCCGATTGATATCCTTCATACTTCCGCCATACAGCTCATCCCCTGCTAGCGGGTAACCGATAGAGGAAAAATGAACCCGAATTTGATGCGTCCGCCCTGTCCGAAGCTGGACCCTGACCAAAGTATACGCCCCACATCGACGCAGCGTCTGGTATGACGTCTCCGCGTACTTGCCGCCCTCGCCTACCTCACGCTTTTGAATCGAATCGACACAGCGCCGAATCGGTGCAATCATTTGACCGCTCTGCGGCGGGCAACCACAGACAACGGCAAGATACTGTTTCTCCGTCACGGTACGCGACGCCGCATAGGGATTTTTCGCTACTGCTACCAGCCCGGACGTATTCCCGTCCAAACGGTTCAACGCCCGGAAACAGCAATCCGGACAGTGCGCGGTAAAATAGTTGCCCAGCGTATCTCTATAATGCTTCCAAGAAGGATGCGTCGGCATGAAGGGAGGCTTATATAGTACCGCGACATCATCGTCTTCGTATACGAAACGGGCAGGCAAATCCGGATTGGGCGCCAGCGTATTGTCATCCTCCATCCGCACGGTAAGTACATCGCCCGCTGAAAGTTTGTCCACTGTACGGATATGTACTCCATTCAGCATCATGCCGTCGGGACGGTGCTTGAGCGCCACCAGCAAACGCCGTGAGAGGCCTTGCTCCTTCATCAGATATTGTTCGACGCTCTTCCCATCATGCTGCGAACCAATCCGGTATTTCAGTTCTCTCATGCCGGCCCCCTTACCACAAGCCAAAACGCAATGAAAGCAATGGGACGCACCGGCGCCCATTGCTTTCATTCCGGTAACCCTTACGCTTTGGTGATAATCCGGTCCACCCAGCCAAAACGGTCCTCACGCTTGCCCCACTGGATGCCGGTCAACTCGTCATACAGTTTCTGCGAAAGCTCTCCGATTTTACCGCCGTTGATTTCCATGACTTTGTCATGATACTTCAGGTGTCCGATCGGAGAAATGACCGCCGCCGTACCAGTACCGAACGCTTCCACCAGCGTCCCCTCTTCGAACGCACGTTCTACCTCGTCGATGGAAAGTCTTCTCTCCTCCACCTTGATCCCCCAAGAACGGAGAATATCGATGCAGGATTTACGGGTAATACCGGAGAGCACGCTGCCCTCCAGTGCCGGCGTTACAACCGTATCGCCAATTTTGAAGAAGACGTTCATCGTCCCGACTTCCTCGATGTAACGGCGCTCCACACCGTCCAGCCACAGCACCTGCGTGTAGTTGTACTTGACGGCGGCTTCATCCTGTGCTTTAATCGACGCTGCATAGTTGCCGCCGGTTTTCGCCATCCCCATGCCGCCGCGTACCGTGCGTACGTATTTGGTTTCCACATAGATGTTAACCGGATTGAGGCCCTCCTCATAATACGCACCCACCGGGCTGAGAATAATGATGAAGTAATAATGATGTCCTGGACGAACGCCAAGATGCTCGTCAGTCGCAATGATAAAGGGACGTATGTACAGGCTTGTTCCCTCCGAATGGGGCACCCAATCCTGATCAACTTCAATCAGCTTTTTCAGCCCCTCATAGGCAACTTTTTCATCGATAAGAGGAATACACAACCGATCATTGGATACGTTAAGGCGTTTAAAGTTCTCATCCGGACGAAACAGCTGGATCCCATCCTTGGTCCGGTATGCTTTCATCCCTTCGAAGACTTCCTGGCCGTAATGCAAACACATCGCGGCGGGGGACAGAGAAATCGGTCCATAAGGGACGATACGGGGATCGTGCCATCCGTTCTGAGGATCGTAATCCATCATAAACATATGATCGGTAAAAATATCCCCAAATCCTAGCTTGGTTTCATCCTTCGGCTTCTCCTTCAAGCTGTCTGACAGGCAAATCTTGATTTCAGACATCTTCCATCCTTCTTTCCGATGATGCAAACACTGTCTTCATCATCTTAAATATCAGACCGGCAGGTGTGGATTCCGCACTGGTCCATTTGAAGCTATTATAGCACAGATTTTACCCAGATGCAACGTAAAAGTCTCTTTACATTCCGAAAAAAAGCGACAGCACAGCAGGTACACATGCACTCAAAAACAGGTTCTTGTCATCAATTTCTCCCGGCAACAGGATATTTTCATAACTGCCACCGGTAAGCGCGCAGATCGGACGCCGGATAAAGTGTCCGAAGCAGGCTTTGGGATAGTAATAATTCTGAAGAATGATACGGTCCGGATGCAGAAGTTTGTAAGTGTTGTGCACCGCTAGCCCTATCATGCCGATCACTTGCTGCATTACCTTTAAAACAGGCGGATCCGTAAAATCGGATACACGTTCCTCCAGCACACGCGGGATTTGCTCGGCGCATCCACCACACAAGTCGTATAGCTGTGGTGTTTCCTGTTCTGAAAAAAGGCATCGGAGTTTTTCAATCACGGCGCTCTGTCCCGCAAAATCATTGAGGGTGCCGTTTCCTTGATATGGCGCCTCTAATAAAATTTGACCAAATCCGGTATTCTCCTGCATTCTGTCCCCGAGAAAGCGCTCTCCATCAAACAACGCGCTAACAAATCCCTGCACGGGCATATCGCTCAGCACAACTGTCCGGCCATTCATTTTTCCATCCGTAGAAAGAAAGTGATTGGCGTATCCGATCCCGTTTCCCAGTCCGATACAGACAAAAGGAAGCGCAGTAAAACGCCGGACCATCTCGTCAAATGAGTTGCCAATCATCTTCTTGACGTCGCTGGATAGTGCAATTCCCACCCCAATAAGCTTTCTGGCATCAATCAGGTTCTCCTGAAGCATCTGCAAGGCGGTCCTTCTCAACTGTGCACAGCGTTCGATCAAATCCGCGTCGGCGGGGAAATCTACCTGCCTTCTTGCCAGAATTCTCTGATCCAAGGTACAAACGCCGAGCGAAGCGCCAGCACGGTGCATCGCAACGCCAAAAACAAACCGGTTTCCATATTGAATGTCCAGCTGGCTCTTTTTCCTTCCCCTTGACAACGGTTCCGGCGCAGCAGTCGCCTGAACAATTCCTTCTCCCAGCAAGCAGCTCAGCTGCGTCTCTGTCGCCGACCTTCCAAACTGGGAGGCGCTTATCAGCTGCTCCCGACTCAGCGGACCGCTGGTTCTTAATATATTTAAGATATCGTACCTAATTTCCCTTTTTCTAGTATCTAGTTCCATTTCAATCCCTCTGAACAAGCACGCATTGATCCGGTATCCCCATGGGATGCGCGTATTATTGTAACGAAAAGATAATAACGTTCTATAACTGTAATATGAAAATATTATCATTTTTCTTTCTGTTGACCCGATTGTTTTCTATACAGGATTGATTGACGCCAATAGCCAAGTATGTTATCATGAAGACAATATGATCCTTCTGCTTAAAGCAAAATTAAACACCTGAAAAGGAGAAATTTCTCATGGGTATTACCTGCCAAAACGGCTGTTTCAAGCTGGATGCAAAAAATACTTCCTACCTCTTCTCCGTCATAGAGGACGGCTACCTGGCGCACGTCTATTTTGGCAAAAAGATTCCGGATCAAAATGCGGACTATTTACTGCGCTTAAATGAACACCCCCTGCCCCCACCCCAAGGAGATCGGGACCGCGCTGTTTTCCTGGATCACATTCCTCTGGAATATCCCTGTATGGGCATCGGCGATTTCCGTGAACCCTGTCTACAGGTTCTGGATAAGGACGGTATGTCCGCCTGCGACATCCGTTATGTCAGCCATACCATTGAAAAAGGCAAGCACAAGCTGCCTGGGCTTCCTGCTACTTTCGGCTCTGAAAACGATTGCACAACCCTGACCATCCATTGCGCCGATACACATCTCAATCTTGAAGTGCAGCTTCTCTACACGGTCTTTGAGGATCTCGACGTCATCACCCGCAGCGTTCGTGTGGTGAATCACGCAAAGGACGCAGTGACTTTACGCCGCGTTCTTTCCGCCTGCGTCGACTTTGACGGCAGCGGCTATGACATGATTACCCTGCACGGTGCCTGGGCACGGGAGCGTCACATTATCCGGACGCCCGTCACGCCGGGGACGCACGCTGCGTCGTCGATGCGAGGCGAATCCAGCCACCAGGACAACCCCTTCCTGGCGCTGCTATCACGCAACGCGACCGAGGACACAGGTGAGGTTTACGGCTTTAATTTCGTCTACTCCGGCAACTTCCTTGCACAAGCGGAGGGCTGTCCCTATGACAAAACGCGCGTGGTGATGGGCATTCATCCGCAGGACTTCGGCTGGCTGCTGGAGGAGGGCGAGTCCTTCGTCGCGCCCGAGGTCGTCATGGTCTATTCCGACGAGGGGATCGGCAAAATGACCCGCACCTTCCATGACCTGTACCGTAACCATCTGATCCGGGGCGAGTACAAAGACAAAAAACGGCCCATCCTAATCAACAACTGGGAGGCCACCTATTTTGATTTTGACACCGACAAGCTCATCAGCATCGCCCGAGAAGCAGCGAAATCCGGCATTGAAATGCTGGTCATGGACGATGGCTGGTTCGGCAACCGCAACAGCGACAACTGTGCGCTCGGCGACTGGGTCGTCAACGAAGATAAAATTAAGGGCGGTCTAAAGCACCTCGTCGACGAAGTGAACAAGCTGGGGCTGAAATTCGGCATCTGGTTCGAGCCGGAAATGATCTCTCCCGACTCTGATCTCTACCGCGCGCATCCGGACTGGTGCATCCATATACCGGGGCGGCAGCGAACGCTCTGCCGCGAGCAGTTAGTCCTTGACCTGTCCCGTAAGGAGGTACGCGATTACGTATATGACAGCGTATCCAAGATTTTGTCCAGCGCCAACATCGAATACGTCAAATGGGATATGAACCGCCAGCTGACCGATGTAGGCAGCGCTTCGCTCCCTGCTTCCCGGCAACGTGAGCTGTGGCACCGGTATGTGCTCGGCGTCTACGATCTGATGGAACGTCTGGTTACGGACTTCCCGCATCTGTTGTTGGAAAACTGTTCGGGGGGTGGCGCTCGTTTCGATCCTGGTATGCTTTATTACTCTCCTCAGATTTGGTGTTCCGACGATACAGATGCCATGGAACGCCTACGCATTCAGCACGGCACCTCGATGGTCTACCCCGTTTCAGCCATAGGCGCCCACGTCAGCGATGTGCCCAACCACACGGTCGGACGTGTCACCCCATTTGCCACACGAGGCAACGTCGCCCTTAGTGGAACCTTCGGGTACGAGTTGGACATCACACATATCCCGCAGGACGACCGCGATCTAATCCCGCAACAGGTCGCCACCTACCACAAATACAATGACCTCATCCGTACCGGCGACCTCTACCGCATCGGCGATCTATGCCGCGACAGTTCCTATGACTGCTGGTCCTTCGTCGCCAAAGACAAATCCGAGGTGCTGATGACCTACGTCCAGGTACTTGGGCGCGCCAATTACCAGTCCCGCTGCGTGCGGCTCAAGGGGCTGCAACGCGACGCCGTCTATGTGCTGGAGGAGACCGGACAGGAATTCTCAGGCGCGGTGCTGATGCAGGGTGGCTTCCCCGTGACAGGCGTCTACGGCGATTTTTCAAGCAAGCTATTCCACTTTGTCCGCAAGAAATAACCAAGTTCTAAAAAAGATGTCTGTTTCGCCACACTTCGTAACGAAGAGTGCCACAACTAGATTCATCCAAATGAAAATATCGCTCTTGATGTAACGAAAAATATCACTTGTGTCCGTAGATTTTGCGAGCATCGGATTTTAGTGCCAGAACCCTTTTGGTTGATTTTTAGTCAGTATAAAAAGCAGAGCAACTGATTGCTCTGCTTTTTCTTTACAAAGTGTCTCCCTTCCTGTTTAATATGCTACAAATGAAGGAACCGCAAGTGTTCTCTAAGAAACCGCACTGAACAGTTACGCCAAGTCGGCAACCGCTCATCTGCCCATGAGGCATAATTGTCAAAATCGTGTCCCTGATACAGATATCAGATTGTAGTTACGCAAGTCTGTAAGATAGAACCGCGCACGTCTTACTGCGACGGATCCTCCTCCCAGCTAAGGATGTCACCCGGCGTGCATTGCAGTGCTTCACAGATTTTTTCCAGCGTGGAGAAACGGATTGCCTTCGCTTTACCTGTTTTGAGAATGGACAGGTTGGCCATCGTCACCCCTACCCGCTGTGATAGTTCGGTAAGACTCATCTTGCGCTTGGCCAGCATTACGTCCAGATTAACGACTATCGCCATTTTTTCTCCTTTCATCGTAAAGGGCTTACACCGTCAAATCGTTTTCCTTTTTCAGCAGCGACGCCTTTTCCGTCAAATAAGATAGCACGGCGAAGACAACTGCAAGGGCGATCCCGATAAAGACGATGGCTCCACCGAGCAGCAGGATTCCCGGATGTAGCAGATTCATCATCAGCAACGCGATACCACCCGCTACGTAGAAACAAACATCCGCTACAGCGAAAACGCTGATCGCACGCAGCCGAGCAGCATTTTCCTCGCAAAAGGAATTGTCGCGCCGAATCTCGCCACAAACCTTCCATCCCATCCATAGCGCCGCATAAACGGGAATGGCACTGATCCAAATGAAAATCAGGGTGGGCCAATACATATACGCGACTTCCGACAATACTTTTCTGACATCGTTTCCATATAGTGGGAGGAAAACCGTCAGAAAGACTACCCCAATGAACGCTGCTAAAACAATGAGCACGCGCAGGAACAGCGACAGATCTTTTCGATTCATCAATTGTCATCCTTTCTCAATACCCGACTTTGCCGGACCGTATTTTCTCTTATCCGCTACGAACCCCGTACCCGAAAGATTCTGGCCTCATCATAAGTGTAGTATATATCATTTTTTATCGTTTGTCAATATGTTTTTATTGTATATCGTAAAATATATCTATATACAATTAACGCAAAAAATGTGGGATATCTTCTTTCAAGATTATCCTGTTCCAATACAGGGCATCCTCTATGTTCAACAACAAGAATCCTTTCTGGGATGCCGTAGAACACTCCATCAAAAAGCTTTTTCCGATTATCCTTGAGAAATATTATATTTTCCCCCACAAGAAAACGGTTCCATGTCAAAAGGATTGACATAGAACCGTTTTCAGTTTATTGCGTCATTTGCTTTACATTCTGCTCCTACTTCAACCACATCATAGTCATCTGAAGAAAGCTCCGCTACTTTTCCTGAAAGCCAAGCATCATCGGTTGGATTTGCTGTCCCTTCAAAGCTAACAACATTGTTTCCTCTAATTTATCAAATACGGCGACCATGGAATACGGTTTTGACACATAGTCGTCCTGCTGCAGGGGCACAAAATAATAATTGCGCAGATTTTCCAAAAGCCCAATATTTTTCGCGGCGGCGGCAAGTGCGTCATTGGTTGCAGCGGCAATGACAACGGGGCGTTGATTGCGAATATGTGATTTTACCGCCATCGTAACCGGCGTATCCGTCACGCCCAACGCAAGCTTTGCCAACGTGTTAGACGTACAGGGAGCTACAACTATAATATCAAACATTTTTTTAGGTCCAATCGGTTCCGCATCCTGAATGGTACGGATGACCGGCTTACCACAAAGATTTTCCGCTTGCATCATAAAATCGTCGGCCTTACCAAACCGCGTGTCAATACTGCTTGCGTGAAAGGACATGATTGGCGTCAGGTCGTACCCTTTTTTCGCAAGCTTCTCCAACTCCCGCATGGACTTGGCAAAGGTACAGAAGGATCCGGTCATCGCGTAACCGACCCGGATTGGTTGTGTCAACATGGCCGTTCCCCCTTTTCGCTTAGAATGTTCTGAATTGTATTGGCGATAATTTCCCCACTTGTCACAGGCGCGACTTTGCCTGGAAGCGAGAGTGCCCAAATGACTTTCAGCCCTCGGCTACGTGCCAAATCAAAATCCACCCCTCCCGGCTTGGACGCCAGATCAATAACGAGACAGTTTTTACGGATCAGCGCCAAACGATCGTCATGGAACAGCATCGCCGGGACGGTATTGATGATAAGATCAAAGTGAGGCAAAGCCTGATCCAGTTGGCTGATATGGAGGCTACGGCAACCATAGATTTCGGCCCAAGACAGGTCACTGTACTTACGGGCGGTTACTGTGACATCAGCCCCTAATGCCGTCAAGTACTTTACCAAAACCTTGGTAATACGCCCGAAACCGGTTAGCAGACAGCGGATACCGTTTAAGGTCACTGGAAGCTCTTCCATGGCAATCTGCAAGGCGCCCTCTGCGGTAGGAATCGCGTTAAGAACGGCAAACTCCTCCCGTTCCAGATAGTCCACTGGCTGGAAGCCGCGATTCTCGCACAGATCGTAAACCTCCCGGCTGATTTTTCCACCGAAGATCATACCGCCCTGCCGAACGGTTTCCAGCACGTCCCGCAACAGGATTTCATTCGTGCAATAAGGAGCCTCTAGTCTAACGGCATCATAGGATACCGGCAACGGCAGCACAAGATAATCTACCTTGCCCTCAAACGGAGCAATAGAAGTCAAATTCGTAATTTCCTCTGTATTTATGTAATCCTCCGCAAATCCGTATACATATACGGTATATTGCTTTGCTAAGGCATTAGCTAGATACACCTGTCGTAAGTCCCCACCTGCGACCAAAACAATTTTTTGCTCATATTCTTTTTGCATCATGATATTACCTCCCCGAAAAATGGGACAGCATGACTTCGTATTCCTTATATCGTATGACACCCGGGGGAGTTTGGTGCATACGTACACCGACAGGCCTAAGCCATAGCTTATCACTATACCAGTTCTCATGAATCCCTGTCCATGAAGGAACTGAAACGGTGGAAAGTCTAAACAGGAGGAAGAAGAAATAACCTAAAAAATATTTTTATTTTTGTCCGCCGTTGCGGCTGAAGATTTTTTCTGCCAAGAAAAAGATCGTCGCCCTGCGCCGAATCGCGCAAGAAATTGACAAAGGGTGCCCGTTATAGTGAAAATAAAGTCAATGATAAACTGGAACAAATACCCGAATGATGCCGATATCTGTCGCTATTTAATGGCATACGGCTTCATAAATCGCACATGTGACCGCTCTGTGTACTGGTTGGGATAAGTGATACAGTCAGGCCGGACACCGCATGCATAAAATACAATGTGGCAAAAGAAAACGGTCCCCTACGCCTGAGCGTCTGAGACCATATCGAATAGGAACATATGAAAGATAGAGTCACAGCTGGTCAATCACCTTGCGTCTCTTCCTTGTGTTCATTTACATAACGTAGGTACTCTTCTACAATCGCATCTTCCAGTTCTTTACGGGCCTTAGCGGTAATCGGATGCGCTATATCTCGAAATTCCCCGCTCGTCTCCCTGCGACTGGGCATTGCGACAAACAACCGATCCGACCCCTCGATGACTTTAATGTCGTGGATAGCGAAGTCATTATCCAGCGTAATGGACACGACTGCACGCAGTCTGTTCTCGTTCAGCAGGCGCCTTATTTTGATATCCGTGATATTCATTGCGGAACCCCTTTCTGTCACAAAATCCTGCTTCTATTATGAGGTGTTTTTCGCTTCGATATGCATTGTGCAAGAGCAAATTTTTCCTCCGCCTGTTTATTTTTCCACCGTTTCGTATTATAATAATACATGTACGCTGGCTCGTCCCAGCGATAGCTAAAACGATACCATTTTCAAATAGAAAGGGTGCTTTCCCGTCATGATCAATCTCCTCGAAGGAAAAAAGCACATTCATTTCATCGGCATCGGAGGCTCCGGTATGTACCCTCTCGCACAGATATTACATGCCAAAGGGTATTATTTGACCGGCTCGGACAACAACGAAACGGATACGCTCCAAGCTGTCCGCGATATGGGGATCCCCGTCATGCCGCTTGGACAGCGTGCCGAAAATATTCAAGGGGCGGATCTCATTGTACACACCGCCGCCATCATGGATGACAACCCTGAGCTTGTGGCGGCGCGTGCCAGCGGCGTACCCGTCATGGAACGCAGCGAGCTTCTGGGACTCGTCTCCAGTTGGTTCGACAACGCAATCTGCGTCTGCGGAACGCACGGAAAAACTACTACCACTTCCATGCTAACACAAATCCTCCTGGAAACCGATCTGGACCCCACCGCGGTTATCGGCGGCAAATTGGAGGCACTACATGGCAGCGCGCGCGTTGGACATTCCCAGACTATGGTCTGCGAGGCCTGTGAATTCGTCGACACCTTCCTGAAACTTTCACCGGACGTCGCAGTCGTGCTCAATATAGACGCCGACCATCTTGATTACTTCAAAACGCTGGACAACATCATCCATTCCTTCCACCGATTCTGTGAAATGACCTCACGCACGTTGATTGTCAACGGTGATGACACCAACACACTTCAGGCAATCGACGGAATTAACGGCAAGGAGATCATCCGATTCGGGTACGGAGAAGAGAACGACTACTATCCAAAAAATATCGTCCGCCACAACGGTTTGCTAACCACCTTTGATCTGTACTTTCACAATGCAAAGCTGACGAGCATTGAGCTGCATGTGCCAGGCGCGCACAACATCCTCAACGCTGTCGCGGCATGCGCTGCGGCCATTCACGCAGGAGCGTCCCCGGAAGAGGCGCGGCGGGGGCTCAGCAAATTTTTCGGCGCACATCGCCGGTTTGAAAAGCTGGGTTGTGCCCGTGGCGTCACGGTGGCTGACGACTATGCGCACCACCCTGCTGAGCTGACCGTAACATTGCAGGCGGCAATGGAAATGGATTTCCGCCATGTCTGGGCGGTATTCCAGCCTTTTACCTATTCCCGCACCGCCATGCTGCTTGACGATTTCGCCAAAGCGCTGTCCATTCCCGATCACGCTGTGCTGACCGAAATTATGGGATCACGCGAAAAAAACACCTATAATATATATTCTAAGGATTTATCTGAGAAAGTCAATGGATGTATTTGGTTTCCAACATTTGAAGAAGTTGCTGATTACATCGCAGCCAATGTGGAAGAGGGCGATTTAGTCATCACCCTCGGTTGTGGGGATGTGTATAAAGTTGCGCGTATGATCTTGCAGCGACTGGAAAAATAATAAATCACTCGTGACATTACTGGTTTTTAAATAGCTCTCAGAAAGCATACTGATGTCAACGTCTCAAGAAGCCTCGTTTTTGCAGCTATCTGGGAGATTATAAAACGGGACATGTCATTATTAATGACAGTAACGGAGTGGATCAACCGCCGTTTCCTATGATTTTATTGGAAAAATGAAGCATCATTTGCAAACAAAACGTC
This sequence comes from uncultured Clostridia bacterium, assembly GCA_946498095.1. Taxonomy (GTDB): domain Bacteria; phylum Bacillota; class Clostridia; order Oscillospirales; family Ruminococcaceae; genus CAMMMX01. The sequence continues at coordinate 57,358 of CAMMMX010000005.1, read as the reverse complement.
CGCAGGAGAGAAATCCGGCGGACGTTTTGAAATAATTATTTTTTACAGTTCCTCAGCAATTTGATACTGATCTCCACAGCCATAATGCTCGACAACGTAATCAATATCCTTGTCTCCGCGGCCACTGAGGTTGACAAGTATGGAGCCTGTCTTCATCTCTTTGGCCTTGCGCAGCGCGTATGCAACCGCATGAGAGCTTTCGATCGCCGGGATGATGCCCTCATAACGCGACAGTCGGAAGAACGCATCCATCGCTTCTTCATCGGTGACAGAATCATACTTCACGCGGCCCAGATCGTGCAGGTAGGCATGCTCCGGTCCAACAGAGGGGTAATCCAGTCCGCTTGCGACCGAGTAAACCGGCGCCGGATCCCCTTTCTCGTCCTTGAGCATGTAGCTCTCGAAACCGTGCATAACACCGGGGGTCCCGTATGTAATGGAAGCCGCATGGTCACCCATCTGATTACCGCGTCCCATCGGCTCGACGCCGACAATCTCGACCGGATCATTTAGGAAAGGCGTAAACATACCAATCGAGTTACTGCCGCCGCCGACACAAGCGCAGACAACGTCGGGGAGGATACCCGTCATTTCCAAAAACTGCTCCCTTGCCTCAGCGCCCACGACCATTTGGAAATCGCGCACCATCATCGGGAACGGATGTGGCCCGACCGCTGAGCCGATACAGTAAATCGAATCCTTGTAGTTTTTAGCATAGGATTCAAAAGCGGAATCCACCGCTTCTTTCAGCGTCTTTAGTCCATGAGTAACCGGTACGACTTTAGCGCCGAGTATCTTCATCCGGGTCACGTTGGGAGCCTGTTTAGCGATGTCAACCTCACCCATATGTATTTCACACTCGAGTCCAAAGAAGGCCGCTGCCGTGGCCAGCGCAACGCCATGTTGGCCCGCGCCCGTTTCTGCGATGAGACGCTTTTTACCCATAAATTTTGCCAACAGTCCCTCACCCATGCAGTGATTGAGCTTATGCGCGCCGGTATGGTTCAGATCTTCACGTTTGACATAAATCTGGCATGCACCAGTCATACGGGAAAGCCGCTCGCAATGGTAGACCGGTGTCGGACGTCCCTGAAACTCTTTGCGAATGCGGCGCAGCTCATTGATAAACTGCGAAGAATGGCAAATTGTCTGATATGCCTCTGTGATTTCCTCAAAAGCGGGTACCAGTTCATCGGGAATATAGCTGCCTCCATAGGGGCCAAATTTACCATTCTTGTCCGGGTTTTCCTTTAAATAATTTCTGAAATCCATAATTCCTATCTCCTTTTCCTACTTGGCTTCATTCGAATGCTTCATAATGTGTTCTTTATGGCACACACGCCATCGGAACACATACCGTTGCAGGGACGGCCTGTGTATCATTCTTGTTCTCATTCTTTGCAACCTCCCTGTCAACGGGCAAAGCCCGCTCAAAACCTTTAGGAAATAAAAAACCTGTCCATCTCCTCCGGAATCCCGGATAGAAAGGACAGGATGTTTCACACCTGCGGTACCACCTTACTTGACGCAATCACTGCGCCCACTCAAAGGAATGCCAACACATTCCCGGCCGGTAACGGGGCCAGACCGTTGCGGAATACTCTGGAATCTTCCATTTCACCGCACTCTCCAGGGACCATTTGTCAGATCCGCTTTCTACCGGACTTTCACCACCGCCGGCTCTCTGTAAGCGCGCTTTCTGTTTTACTTCCCTATCTACGATTTCTGTATTTGTTATTATTATATGCGCTTTCTTCCAATATGTCAAGAGGCTAAGAAAAATTATTGGTAAACTCTTTGTAGGAGTACCTTAGGGAGGATATCACTACCAAATGAGACGTGGCGCTTATGAAATCAAATGCCGGAGTAACAAGGAGATGCCTGTCAACACAGGAGCGTTCCGTTCCTGCTGCCCATGAGGGAGCTGGTTCCCCTCTCACTCAAATGAGAAAACGCCTCTTTTTCCACGCCTTTCTGTTTCCTGCCAACGTTTGCGTTGCTGATTGGCCCGGTAAAAACGCAATAGCACGTCCTTGATAAAACAAAAATAAATTACAAAAAAGCGCGGAATTTTATGATACTGTCACGGGAATTTCCGTTATAATAAAAATATAATTTGCCGTAAGGGAACTTACGTAAGCCATTAAAATGACGGAGGAATACATATGAATTCAAAAGAATTGGTACTGTCCGCACTACGTAACGAAGTCACCCCACGTACGCCTTGGGTACCGTTTGTCGGCTGTCACGCAGCCAAGCTCCTGGGTGTTGGCGCGGATGAATTTTTCCGCAGTGCCGATCTCATTGTAAAAGGCGTTCAAGTTGCTGCCGAGCGCTATCGTGCTGACGGTATCCCGGCGCTGTTTGACCTTCAGCTGGAAGCTGAGGCGATGGGCTGTGAGCTGCAGTGGGCGCCGCATAATCCGCCCTCCGTCGCCTCTCACCCCCTGGCCGATGGCAAGAAGCTGGCCGACCTGAAAATTCCGACGGAAAAGGACGGACGTTTTCCAATCGTCCTTGACGCAATGCGCCGCATCTGTGAAACCACAGGAAAGGACAAGGCTATTTACGGCCTGATCACCGGTCCGTTCACATTGGCGCTACACCTCCTTGGCACCGACATCTTCTATAATATGATTGACGAGCCAGAGGAAACCCATGAGGTAATGGCCTTCTGCCGCGACGTCTGCATTCATACAGCGCAGATGTATATGGATACCGGCGTTGATGTCATTGCCGTTGTCGACCCCATGACATCGCAGATTTCCCCCGACAACTTCCACGAATTTGTCACTCCCTATTGTATTGACATTTTTGACTACATCCGCTCGAAAGGAAAAATGGGTTCCCTTTTTGTCTGCGGCAACGCCAAACGGAACATCGAAGAGATGTGCCAGTGCCATGCAGACAGCCTATCCATCGACGAAAATATTCCGCTGGACTATGTCCGCGACATGTGCCAGAAGTACAACATGTCCTTCGGCGGCAATATCAAATTGACGGTAACCATGCTCTTTGGTTCGGTATCCGACAACGTCAACGACGCGATGAACTGTATTGCTATTGGCGGAAACAAAGGTTTTATCCTTTCTCCTGGCTGCGATATGCCGTTTGACGTGCCGGAAGAAAACTGCGAGGCGGTGGCGGCTGTCGTACACGGAGATGTGGCCGACCTGATGGAGACGACAAGCCCGTTGGAAGGAATCGAAGTGACGCTGCCTGATTATACGGATCCGACCAAGGTCTATATCGACGCTATTACGCTTGATTCCGAAAGCTGCGCTCCCTGCCAGTACACGATGGAGGCGATCCGTACTGCTGCCGAGGGGCTGGAAAACCTAGTCATAACCGAATACAAAATCAAGTTTAAGGAAGCTGTCGCCGTCATGATGAAGCTTGGTGTTACAAACATCCCGACGATCTGCATTGACGGTGAAATCGCCTTTGTTTCGATCATCCCGGATAACGACGAGCTGCGTAATGCCTTTATCGCCGCCCTCAAGAAAAAAGGGCTGTAAGTCGGCTGTACTGCTGTGCAGTTTCCCGCATGTGCTCGACAGCACAACAACATCTTAGAAGAAACTTATGAAATATCATGGTCAACTGGTCGTCATGGCGAGTCCCTGTACCGCCTGTGTTATCCTGAACGCGCTGAATATCGAGACGCTGGACAAGGTCGCCAGAGAGCGTAGCGATTTTAGTTGGGAGCTTGTCCAGCTCATGCATCCGAAGGATGTCGCTACAGTAGAAGGTCTCGAAGTTGAAAAAATGCCGGCCGTTCTCATTAACGGCGAGCAAATCACCGCGGGAACCATTCTTTCTCCCCGCGCTCTGAACCGGCTATTGGACACGTATAGCGAAGAAGACGGCCTATCAACGTTATAACGCATTTGGAGGGACGGAGCAATCCGTCCCTGCGTTTGTTGCTATCTCCGACCGCCATGACTGTTTCATCTACCCGAAACGAAATTGAAAGAAAGGAAAGCCTTTGCAAAGAAAGGCATGGTGACTTTATGCAGAAGACCAAATTGATTGTCGTCGGCGGATTTTTGGGGGCTGGTAAAACTACCTCCATCATCGCATTGGCGAAAAAACTTCTGTCGGATGGTAAAAAAGTCGGTATCGTCACCAACGATCAAGGAAGCCGCCTGGTCGATACGGAATATATGCAAAGCCAGGGATTACCTGTCCTGGAGGTTACCGGCGGTTGCTTCTGCTGCAACTTTGACGAATTTACGCTGAAACTCTCCCAGCTGTCGGAACAGGCCTTTCCCGATTATATTCTCGCCGAACCAGTCGGCAGCTGTACCGATTTGGTTGCCACCATTATGAAACCGCTGAAACAGGATTATGCTGGTAAATTCGGTTTAGCACCGTTATCCGTCGTCGTCGATCCCAAGCGTTTGCGCCGTGTGCTGGCGGAGCAGGAGAGCCTCTTCCCCAATGAAATCAATTACCTATTCAAAAAACAGATAGAAGAAGCCGACATTATTGTTCTCAATAAATGCGACCTCCTCCATGAGGAGCAAATCGAGCAGATGACGCAGCGCCTGCATGAAATGTATCCTGCTGCTGAACTTTTGGCCGTTAGTGCTGCGCAAGACGCAGGGATCACCGAATGGGCGTCCCGCTTAGTAGCGCTGGACAGCCAAGCGCAGGATAAGGCGAGCCTCGACATTGCTTATCCGACCTATGCGCAAGCAGAAGCTGATTTAGGCTGGTTGAACACGACTGTCGGCATTTATCCAGCTGATAAGGTGGATCCGAATGAGTTCTGCCTCTCCATTGCCCAGGCTGTTCGAGACGCGTTGAAAGCAAGTGACAGTGAAATCGCCCACTTGAAGATGTACATGGTGAGTCGCTTGGACTTTTGTAAATTAAGCTGCGTCAGCGTAACCGAGGATATTGTTTTTGATCATCGTTCCAGTATCGTTTTCGGTGAAAGCAGCTTGATTCTCAATATCCGCGCCCATGCTATGCCGGACAATCTGCGTCGCATCACCGAGGAAGCTGTCCGCAAATCCTGCTCGGATGTAGGAGCGGAAGCGCGCGATTTCCAGACGGAAGCCTTTCAACCCTCTTATCCTCGTCCGCGTCATCGCATGTAATCCATGCGGCATTATCACTCTCCCGCCGGTACCGCCGGCGGGAGAGTTTCCATGGGGGACGGAGCTGCATCTTCCTTGTATGTTGCCTGCATCTCTCCCTGCGTGATTGGGTCGCCTCCTGTGTTTGAAAATCCATTGACAACGCCCTCGGAGAGTTTTTCCGAGGGCGTCGCTATCTTTTCCATAATCTATTTCTGTTTTTCTCTATCTATATGGGGAAGCGGCTGTCTATCAATCCTCCCCCAGTTTCAGCGCCTGGCTGATTTTAATCTTGCTGATAAGCCGGCCCAATACGGCAAAGCCGATGACCAGCATCACGCCAATAATGAGGTACAGCTTGATGTAGTCGCTTCGCATGGGAGCAACTGTAAACGGTATCTGTAAGTTTCCGAAGTCAAAAACATATTTGTAAATCGGGACAAACAGCTGACTGGCCACACCACCGACTACGATTGCCAGAACAATCGCAACGCCTGACACCAGTACCTGCTCATACAGCAGCATGGTAATAATCTCGCGGTAAGAGACACCCATTGCGCGCAGGATACCAAATTGCAGCGTCCTGCCCTTAATAGACAGAATCCAGTACATCAGGAACCCAATGATACACATAACCATCGTAATAATGAAGCCCATCGTCAATGCGCCGTTCATTCCCTGAATAATCGGGTCATTTTTCGCAGCCACAATATCCTGTGTAGTATTTTTCACCGAAAGGCACTTAATATTGTCTTCCTCTAATTCGTCATACAGCTGTTGAGACGTTACCCCATCTTTCGGCTGTAGCCATACCTCATAGGGAGACAAATTCATATTATTCGTCGTGTACCTGAAATTGGTAATCATAAACAGGTTTTTATCCCCTGATTTATCGTCCTTAAATGGCGACATTGTGGGCCAATAATCTACAAAGCCCATAATTTGCACCTTGACCGAGGACTTTTTTCCATCAATCATCCACTGCATTTGAATGACATCACCAAGCTCGAGCTGGCTGTTTTCCTGGAAAGAACTCGAAAGGATAACTCCTCCCGGATTGTCCACCAAAGCATTGGTGTAATAGTAAAAGTGTATCGGATACAGCCGGCTGATCATATTTGCCGTCTGCGCAAACTCATCGGGCACAATCGCCATCAAATTGACATCTGAAAAACTGTCATATTCTCCGGACACGCTTACGTCGTTGCGCCGCATCACTTTCGTAGCATGCTCTACCGTATCCAGCTGTTCAAACTTCTCGAAAGGCGGCTCAACAATCTCTTCCTGACCCGTTTCCGTCTCCTCTTCGGCCGGTGCTGTCTGCATTGCACCGGACTGACTGGGAGGCGTCGCTTCCTTAGGCGGATCCCAGTTCTGTGTCACCACCACCGGCGCCCCATTGTTGTATTCGACGCTTTCCTCCATATTCTGATTGACAGCTCGTGCTGTATTTGCGCTGAAAATCCCCAAGGCAACCGTCAGGATTAAAAAGATCATCAGAAAACGTTCCCGACCGCTGCTGTCCCGGCCAACATTCGTCAGCGATATGTACGCGGCGGGGGACCAAACGCGCCGGCCCAGGAAATAGACCAGTCGTACTGCATAGGGATACAGCCGCAGACAGACCAACCCCGCCCCTAGAACGAATAGCGTTGACGCAACGAAAATCAATGGATCCATCGCCTGGGAAGAAGCATCAATATTAAGTTCCGCCAATTTTTCCTGTTGCTTGAGATAGGTGAACAGCCAATACAGAGACGCCCCCAGCAACACGAAATCAAGGAAAAACTTCTCCCACAAAGCCTTGAAACGTTTTTTCGTTTTTTTCGCCTTGTGTTCCACAATACTTGTCTTAGATGCGGGAAGGATGGGCAGCATTGTCATGATGAAGAAGAAAACAACTGCCAGTAACGAACAAGCTACTGCCGTTATCGTAATTTTTACCGGCAACGCGGGACGATTGATAAACTCCAAAAAACCGTTTGACACGCCTAACACACGGCAAAACAGAAGCCCCAACAATGGACCGATAACAAAGGTCACAGCCCCAAGAAGCAAAACTTCCATGGCATAAATTCTAAAAACCTGCCATCCACTGGCGCCGCGGCTTTTATAAACTGCTATCTCGTTCCGTTCCGCTTCCACGTTCAGTTGGGAAACCATAAACAAGTAGAATGCTAGCATCAGTAAGATGGGGATCTGCAAGACCCATAGCACCTTGACCAGGTTATCCGCTCGAACGACATAACTCTGAAGGATCTCCATCGACGGCATGGAAAAATCAAGGTCGTTGTCCTGAGCCCACATCTTGTCGCTCTGCAGCGCGGCACTGGTCGCCGAAATATCGGTTGCTTTGAGTTGATGGTAGTCAAATGTATACAACCATTGGGCGTTTTGAATCAAATACACCCCATTTTTTACCAGGACATCGTTCAGCGCCTCCTGTGTCGTGAAAAAATGCGAAGGATAACTATCTACCATCTCGTTCCAGTAGGGATCCGTTTCCTCCTTCAGCGTCCAAGTGCCAACGACTCGAATTTTGAACGTTCCCTTATCTGGAGCCGTGTAAGATGAAACGTCGTATTCCCGTCCCACCATCATATCACAGTTCGCCAACACATTTTCGGTTGCAACAACTTCCACGACACCGTCGTCTGTATTTTCAAACATGCGTCCACTGTCTATTTGGATATGATCCTCAAATCCTTCCATCGTGGCAACGGATACACGGTGATCGCTGGTCTTGTCGCCGTAGCCTGTGCGGATATTCAGAAAATCATCTTGTATCAGCAGCTTCTTCGTCAGTACAGGCATTTTTATGTCCTCTGTACGCTGTTGAATCTCCTCCTGCAGTGCGTTAATGGCACTCATGTTACCATCATTGCTCGACCCAAAGGTAAATTTTTTGGACAAAGAGTACGCACCCGGATACTGATTGTTTTCCAGCTGGAAGCTTTCCATATCCTTGCGGAGCATTCGCTGCAGCGAACCGTCCATATAAATCGGTATGGTGCTCATCATCGCGGAAGCCAGCAAAAAGCCGATCAACAGGCACAGAACCATCCAACGGGTATTGAGCATCTTACGAATCAATAGCCTAAACAACCCTGTTTCCCCCATTTCTCCTTTGATTGTGCCTGATTACCGAAGGATTACAGTTTCCCCCTCTTCCAGTCCGCTGAGCACTTCCACTTCCGTACCAGTGTCAGCGCCAAGCTCCACGTCCCGTTCCTTCCGCTCTTCCCCTTCGAGCACGTACACATAATTCCGGTTTTCCTCTACCTGGACGCATGAAGTGGGAATGATAATACACTCCGGCCCCACATACGTTGTGATGTATATTGTCACATTCTCCCCCAGCATATCCGTATCAGGAACATCCTCCACGTTGGAAAAAACGACCTCCACACGTCGACCGCCTTCTTCCCATTGCGTAGCGTCCTGATAAGACTTTTGTACAACGCCCGGATACTCTTTACCGGAATAAGCAAGCGTAACCTCTGTTCCTTCCGGCAACGCAAGATAGGCGTCGCCATAATAAGCGACACATAGCTCACTGGGATCGACGATGGTAACCATCTCTTCTTTGGCTGTTATGCTTTCGCCCGGCTTTTTAGACGTAATCGTGGAAACCATCCCCGCCCTTGGTGCGCGCAATACAGAATCTTCCAGCTTCTTTTCCAAGTACTCCAGCTCATTCAATTGCTTTTCATATTCCACCTTAGCCGTCTCTATTTCCAGCTCGGAAGCGCCAGCCTCCTGCTTGGCCTGCACATCAAGCTGCGCCTTTTTGGTGGTAAGCCGCTGCTGCTCAACATCAAACTCGAGATCGCGAGTGAGCAGTTTCACCAGGACCTGCCCCTTCTCCACGATGTCTCCTTCGTCCACAAGGATCTCCTCGATCACGCTGTTCACGTCATCGAAACTCACCGTTTCACTGGACTGGGATTCAAACACACCCGGGTAATTTTTCCGTGTACGGATCTGGCCTTTTTCCGTCACGATATAGCTGTACTTTACATCCTCAATTTTTACCGTTGGCGCATCCAACATTTCCTCTTCCTCTGGAAGGAAATAACATCCCGAAAACGACAACGCCGTCATAAGACTTAATCCGGCCGCCAAAACCCTGCTGACAGATTTCCGCATTTTCGTCACCCCTACAATCATCATCCCGCACACCTTTTTGAAAAAAGAAAGACGGCGCACCACCGTACGCCGTCTTTACAGAACGTTTTCGGCAGTAGCCAAGCTTTTCTATACTTATATTCGCCACTCATTTGAATATGACGAAAAGTATATCCTGCTTTCAGAGTGTGAACCGGCTGCAACCAGCAGCATCATGTCCTTATGCATACTTCATATACTACCAAAAACAAAAGATTTTTTCTATAGCATTTATTGTTTTTCTATGTATTTCATAATTGCGAACATCTAATTTTGGTTATTTTGTCAATGGACTTTTTGAGCTCGAAATATTTTGTCCATAATTACATGGAAATTTCCCACGAACGATACTTATCTTGCGGACGCACTGCAAACTTTTTGCCGTCTATCACAAAGAAATCTTCTATACGGCTGCCAGGGTAACAACGATACCCTTCATCCGTTTTGACAAGGCACAAGTCACCGCCGGGCTCAATGACATGATCATTCAACTCGAGACGTCCATTCAGATAACACCCCAGCAGCTCGCCTGACTTACTGAGATACAGCTTGCTGCCGCGATGAGCGGCTACCTGCACCGTCACCTTTGCGCTGCTAATGCGATCGGTAAAGGATACGTTATCCGCCCCCGATTCATTGACTAGGACATACTCCACGCAATCGGCATATTCCATCGGGTAGACCAAAAAGTTCGCCTTATTTTCCTCCACCTGCACCAGCGTCTGAATACCTGCGGTCTCCATTGCAAACCGGTAAACGGCGGTAACGACATCCTGATCGTCACATAGCTCCACTGGAATGGGACAAAGGATCAGCTTTCCCTTGCCATAAGGCACCACTCGTACCTCATTGATGTCGTCGCCAGTCACCACCTTATGGAAGGCTACCTCCGGGCTGAAATAGTTAAGCACTGTCCGGAACTGCGCGTTGTATCGTTTGCCGCCTACCATCAGTCCTTCGACAGCGAACAGGTTCTGGTAACGAGCCCCTTCTCCGTAAGCTTCCAGGACGGGGCGCTGCTGCCAATATTCGTTGCACTGGGCGCTTCCGGAAATCAGTACCGTCTTACCCTGTTGCGCATATTCCAACAGTTTGCGTATAGTGTTGTCTGCTACCATCTGTGCTGCGGGGAAGATAATGAGATCAGGATCGCCGATCTGGCTATCATTGCCGTCGATAAAAAGGTGTTCCAGCACCGTGTCAGTCTGTGCTGCCAGGTGATAATGCAGTGTGATAATATTCGAATAGCTGCCCCGTGTTGCAATCTGTCGGTCTTCGGAGAAGTAAAGGCTGGTGGGATGAACAGTAAGGATTTTAGTTGCATCCTCATTACGGCCGTACATCCATTGCTTCGTCTGCTCTTCTATCCAGGACAGGATACGCATCGGATTCAGATATGGCGTCTCAGCCTTATCCGCATAGAAGATGCCGAGCGAAACCTCACTGGGAGAAATGATAAATGGGTCATTGTATGCCTGCCACTGCACCCAGTTGGAGAAGGAATACAGCAGCTTTCTTTCCAGCAATGCCGCGCGGTCATATTCATCGAGCTTGATGTCGCCGCGCGGATCAGCGTAAGGATAGACGCCCTGCTCCTGTCCGCAGCAGACAACCCCCCGAATTTTATTCAGGACGTATTCCGCAATGATCAAAGAGTCGAAATGCCACTGGTGCCAGTTGGTCATATCAATGGTGCCGTTATAAGACTCGTACTGCTGCGAAGGAATACGCAGCGTTTCGTCACGTCCCATCATAAACAGGATTTGTGGAGCCACAGATTTTACCTGTTCACGCATTTCCGCAAGCCAACCGCTGAAGCTTTCCCGAGCGAACATGAAAAAGTCAAATAGGCGGGAAACGACCACCACTTCCTGCTTATTGTCATAGCCACGCCCGTACATGTCCCCTGTCGGGAAGCCCGCTTCTTCAAATGAGGGGACTTGGGAGTCAGTCGCCCCCCAGCGATCACGCAACGCTGCAATATCATTATGATAGCGGTTCTTCAGCCAAGCGATCCAGTGCTCCTTTTCATAAGGATCCCCTGACGGGACTCCAAGGCTCCACATGCCCGCGTAGGAATAAGAGGGCTCATTCATGGCGTCAATCTGCACATTGTTCCAATCCTTGAACCGCATTGCAAACGAACGGAACGCTGTTGCCGTCTTTTTGCGCATATGGGGATTATGGATCGGACACTGAGACCTATCCCAGATATTGAAAATAAAGGCGCCGAGGACGAAATGAACCGGCATGCCATAGCGGCACGCTGTCAGGAAAAAGGTTTCCAGCGCGCGGAAGGCCCGCTCCCGGATATTTCCTTCGTCGTCAAAGAAGGAGTCGTAATCCTGCCAGTTACCAGTTCGCAGGCAGTTGACGCCCACATCGGCCAACTGTTGGAGATCCTTATCGCACTGATAAGCGTTCATTTCAACAAAGCAGCTACGGTACACATCCGCAACATGGTAGTTACAGCCATGCAACGGGTACGGTTTCCCGTCCTGGACGCAGAAGTCCGGCGATACACCTGGATCAATGGACAGCACTTGGAAAGCCTGAACGGTCTCCATCAGCTTTTCATCACTGATCTGATAAAAACCGGTATCTGTCACATTGGTAATAACTTCGCCGCAACGAACAACCGCATGAACGCGATACAATCCCTGCGCGAGATCTGGAAATTCGACTCGTACAGAAGCATCCAAGCCATTCAATACAACATCATATTGCTGAGAAAAGACTACATGACCAGTGGAAACATCCAGCAAGGTCACCTCAGCGGTCACATTCTCATTCCCCGCCCCACGGAGCCTGGATACGGACAATTCGACCGCAGGCGTCTCAATCTCTTTATAACGGGCATAGTCATTGCGCAGAAAAACCCGGAAAGTATCCGGTTCCAACGTCCCGACCAAGCTGACGAGCAGCTCTGTACCATTGTCGGAGCAAAAGTAGTCCGCCTGTTTCGGTACCATGTTGATGAATACTACGGTCCCACGGGTGTAATGGTCAATACGGACGATTGGCGCTGCGATCAGCCGATCCTCTTCGTACAGGCCGCAGGCGACCTCCATTTGGGCATCGATTAGATTAACGGCGTCAATATCAAAACCGGGCTTATTTTTCCGTTGATGCTCTGCCAGTTTATAGAAGCCGCTACAGCTTGATTCGATTTCAGGTAGCAGCGTTTCAACAAACGCATATTTTTCATTTTCTACCGTCCATGCAGCCCCGACAGGAATCTCGACGTCCTTCGTCCAGTGATCGACCAGGAATAGCTCGTTCAAAGCAAGCGTAGTCTCCGCATAACTGACTACCTTTCCGTTTTCTACGCTGTATGGGATAGTAAACGCTTTCATACCAACACATAATAGCGTACCTCCAGCCTGATAGTAGGAAAGGATGTGCCTCCAACCGTCCTGAGGGTAATATTTTCCCAACACACTGACAACGACATCCGCATCCTTCAGTGACTGCTCCGATAAAATGTCCGCGCAGACTTTTACGCTCTGATGCCCCTGCTCCCGCAGGCGTTTCTCTAGTTTGTCCAGTCCGGACGCACAGACGATGTTTTCGATGCATTCACTGTATAAAAGTGCAATCTTCATCGTTATGGTCTTCCTTTCAAAAAAATCTGATAAAGTGTTCCCCCGACCCGGTACAACACCCCATCCCCCAATATAATACAAAAGCGGATATATACAATTGCTGCCATGTTCAACTGTATATATCCGCATATTGTGAAAGGGCTATTTTACACTACCCTGATCGGCCAGTGTTTAAAACTGGGAATTCTTCTTCACGTATTCGACAACCTCATCCACCTTGCAGAATGCCAAGCTGGTGCAGGTGTCCGCACAACCATAGTAAATAGCAATTCTGCCGGTATCCGCGTCGCAAAGTGTTGCGCAGGGGAACGTAACGTTCGGAACGTCGCCGACACACTCGTAAATCTTCTGCGGCGAGAGCAGATAAGGCGTGCAACGTGCAATGACTTTCCAAGGTTTCTCCAGATCAAGCAAAGCAGCGGAGAAGCTGTATACAAAGCCGTTGCAGGACGTAAGAACGCCATGGTAGAACATCAGCCAGCCTTCAGAGGTTTCAATCGGAATCGGGCCTGCGCCGATCTTGGTGCTCTCCCATCCTTTGGACGGAGACATCACATGACGATGCCTGCCCCAGAACTCCATATCAGGCGACTCGCTGTAATAAATATCGCCGAACGGGGTGTGACCGCTGTCGGACGGTCTGGACAGCATCGCAAAGTTACCGTTGATCTTGCGAGGGAACAAAACGCCATTACGGTTAAACGGCAGGAAGGCGTTCTCCAGCTGATGGAACTCTTTAAAATCATAAGTATACGCTACGCCAATGGTCGGACGGCCTTTATAGCCATTGCACCAAGTCACATAATAGCGATCCTCAATGAAGCAGACACGGGGATCGTATGCATAATAGAAATCTGTAACCTCCGGATCATCGCCCAGCATATGAATCCTTTCAGGATTGATATTCCAGTGAATACCGTCGTCGGAGAATCCCGCGTGAATGTTCATCTGACGGGATGTATCGTCGACACGGAAAACACCAGCAAATTTCCCCTCAAAGGGAACTGCCGCACTGTTAAATACGCTGTTGGAGGTGGGAAGAATGTCCCTTTCGATGATGGGGTTCGCATCATAACGCCAAACAACGTCATTACAGCCGGCGGGTCTGTCCTGCCAAGGCATATTCGGGATTGCCTGTTGACCGATTACCTTTACGCTCATAGTAAACAACCTTTCCTTTTACATTTTTGAAGAAAGAGTCCTGCACCGTGATTTTGTATAAAATGCAAGGTGCTTTTTTGTACGAAATGCACAATTATACAGTTCGTTCTCTGGATACATTATACAATCCTTTTAACGACTTGTCAATGCGATTCCTCTTGTCCAACGCAATTTCTTATCAGACGCAGTCCTCTTTCCAACACATCAAGCCAAAACTCTGCCTGATACGCCGAATCACTTCTTGATCCGCCAAGCCGCAGCAAATAAATGGTGCGGCTAAAAAAGTCCGGGATCGCAGAGCGATCCCGGGTATGTCACCATAAAAATCTAAAAAATGCCATGCGTATGCTTAATTAGAGGCTTGCCTCAAAGGTTTCAATTGCATCGTCAAGCATTGGCTTATACTGTTCACGGACAGTCGCCCAAGGTGTACTATCATACCATACTCTGCTGATAACATCATGTCCTGTCGCACCTGCCACACCAAGTCCTCCGCTCCAGTCATTGGCCACAGGGGTAAATGTATCCAGGTCCGTCATTTCATAGAAGAATGTGACGTCATCCTCATTCCAGCCCAGTCCGCCTTCTTCCGCGTTTGTGCTCACCCGCAGTTCGTCGGTTTCTTTCCTTAATTCCTCGTCCCTGTTCACCATCAGATGGCAGTCCAACCATGCACTGACAGCTTCCGTATTCTTCGCACCGCCAAACGGCATATATGCATCAATACCTGCAATACGGTAGTATGCGTCGGCATTCGGGTCTCTCGGATATGGTACGAAGCAGGCATTCTCTCCTATGGCCAAATCACCTATGGTGAAGCGGTTATATTCCCACAGTCCATTGATATAAAATAACGTCTTGCCGCTCTTAATGCGCTCTGGCGCAATGTTCCATTCATTGTCCCATCTGGGGAAGCCGACATTCTGTTTCCGGAATTCAAGTACCCAGTTCATCGCACGTTCGATCGCCGGATCGTCAATATTGTTTTGCAATTTGCCATTCTCGTCCATGGTAACAAGTGGAACACCACAAGTATGGTACATGCTATCGCCAGGATCCCAACCATCAATGCCATAACGTCCCAATTTGTCACCATCTGTGTCATTGGGATCGGAAAACGTCTTCATCATTTCCAGCATCTTATCCCAAGTCCATTCACCTTTTCGGAACAATTCACGTGGATCCTCAAGATTATATTCCTTGATGGTCGCCTTGTTGTAGAACAAAACACCGCCGTCAGCCACATACGGTGTACAGACATAATGCTTGCCGTTAAACATATATCTATCTGCTACCACTTTTGTATCTTTCCATCCAAATCCATTGAGATCCACCAGATCGTCAATCTCACGATAAAGACCGTTAGAAAATCCTTTCGGCAGGAGCTCACCCCAATACACCGTCAAATCCGGACAGTCGTCGCTCATCGCAGCCGCGGTCACGGCATCCAGACGTTCGTCCCAGGTAGTGACACGGTCCTCCACTTCTCCTCCATACTTTTCTTTAAACATTTTTAATGTCGGGCTTTCTGGCTGTCCTTCCGCAGGATTCAGCCCCCAATGCGCCATAAAAGACATCTTCTTGTTTTTCAGCTCAAGCTGCGAAGATGTGCTATCCCCCGACGCACCTTCGGACGAGGAGTTGTCACCACCGCCTCCACAAGACACCATGCTCATCAGCATCGCCGCTGAGAGGATAGTCGTTAAACCCCATCTAACCAATTTCATTTTCCAGACCTCCTTATATTAGTACCCCCTAAACTGAGCAATATAAATATAACCTATAATATTTTCTTTGATCAGTACAAGTTATATGTATATTGTACTAAAAATACTATCACATAACAATCAAAATTTCTATTGGCATTTTAACTAATTATCCCACTTTATATTTGTGCTAAACGTCAATTAATTCGATTTTTTCATTGTTTATTTATTACTTTTCGTTATTTAAATAAATCATACTCCTTTTTGTATATTTTTCTGAGGCTATATTTGAAAAAATCGGAATGATTTCAAATTTTTTTTCATTTTCCCTTTTAAAACAACTTTTTTTATTGATTTCTTCCGAACAACAGATTGGACCTCTGTCCATTTGATGTTTCCGTTATAAAAAAGGGGGCGGTATCTCTGCGATACCGCCCCCATGAACGTAACCTGCAGCGCCATCAGATTCCGTTGCAACTATCGAACTCTTTGATTCCATTCATTGATTTTTTCATCGAATTGAGGGATCGCTTCTTCACGTTTCGTGGCCAACGGAATCCCTTGCAGCCATACCTTTTGTGTCGCAGCGATACCTCCGTCTGACACGATGCTGTTGCTCCAGTCAATTATCGGCTCAAAGCTATCTAGATCCGTCATTTCATAGAAGAAGTCAACGTCATCCTGACTATAGCCAAGCCCCTGCTTCTCTGGATCCATTTCTACCCAGCGCTTATGATTTTCTTCTTTGATCTGCTCATCGGTATTCACCGTCAGATGGCAATCCAGCCAAGCACTACAGCCCTCCAGGTTCTTCGCTGCTCCAACAATCATATAGGCATCTATACCGGGAATCCTGTAATACTTATCCGTATTTGGATCTTTGGGATAGGGCACATAGGACGCCTTTTCACCCATTGCCAGCGCTCCATTTGTAAACCTGGGATAATCCCAAAGGCCTGTCACAAAAAACAGCATCATACCGCTTGTCACTCTATCCTCCGCATTGGCCCATTCATTCTCCCAACGCGGGAACGCTACCTGCGTCTTGATCATTTCCGCGCCCCAGTTCATGACACGTTCGATCGCAGGATCTGCAAGATTGTTTTTCATTACGCCTTTACTATCCATAGAAACCATAGGAACTCCACATGACGTGTGCAAACTGTAAAGAGGATCCCAGCTGGTAATACCATATCGTCCGAACTGGCCGCCTTGTATGTCATTCGGATCGGAAAAGGTTTTCATCATTTCCATCATGGTATCCCAAGTCCATTTTCCCTCACGGAACAGCTGTCTCGGATCTTCCAGATTGTATTTCTCAATCGTATTCCTCATTATAGACCAGAATACCACCATCTGCAACATACGGTATCGCAACATTATGCTTCCCATCGTACATATACAAATCCATAACTGGTTTCGTGTCCTTCCATCCAGGACCATTGATGTCAATTAAGTCATCCACAGGGCGGTATAATCCGTTCACAAATCCGGCAGGCATCAATTTATCCCAGTAAACCGCCATATCCGGAGGATCGTCACTCATGGCAGCAGCTGTTAATGCGTCCATGCTTTCATCCCATGTTGTAACACGATCTTCAATCACACCTCCGTACTTTTCCTGAAACATTTTCAGCGTCGGGCTGGGCTCTGCACCTTCAGCAGGGTTAATCCCCCAGTGCGCCATGAAAGAAACTGTTTTGTTTTTGAGTGTAATATCCGATGATGTGGAATCTTTAGGAGTGTCAGAACTGCTTTCCGTTTAACCACAGGATATCATACTCAATGACATCGCTGCTGTTAAAACCATAATAACACCGAAGCGAAACTTTTTCATACTACAATCCTCCCCTGTTACTAATTTACATATTTGTTCCATATACTCTCCACTCTGTAGAGGCGCCGATCAACAAAACGAAAAGTATATTTCTTCTTTATATTAAAATAATACCATCAAATATTCTATTGTTATTATAAACAAATTAATATTTATATTTATACTGTCAAAATTATTTTTATTTTTCTATTAAATTTAACCTAATTTTAAACATATTTTTTAATTATACTATTTGTATATTTTTAAGCTCTAAATACGACAAAAAGAGGACAGTCCGGGAATTCCGAACTGTCCTCTTAAGGACTTCTCTTTGATTGCTTGAGCAGCTACTTAACCTTCGTTAATAGCCGCAATAGCATTGTCAAACTGAGCGGTAAATTCTTCACGAACCGTTGCCCAAGGCGTGCCATCCAGCCAAACTTTATTGGCAACTTCATAACCGCTTACGCCATCTACACCAAGGCCCGTGCTCCAGTCAAGGACAGGAGTAAAGGTGCTCAAATCTGTCATCTCACGATAGAAGTCAACGTCTTCCTGAGTCATACCATAACCGGTCTCGCTATCCATCCACAGCGCTTCATTCTCTTTTTTGATTTCCGGATCCTGGTTCACAAGGATACGGCAATCCTGCCAAGCACGTACACCATCAAGATTTTTAGCGGCACCAAAGACCATATGCGGGTCAATACCGGCGCTTCTGTAATAGGTATCAGAGCTGGGGTCTCTCGGCCACGGTACAAAAGACGCATCCTCACCCATTTGATAGCTCCTGTAAACATAGGTCGGATAGTCCCACAAACCGGTATCAGCAAACAGTGTCATACCAGTTGCAACACGGCCCAGATCGATAGAACCACCGTCATTTTCCAGTCTCGGAAAAGCGATGCCTGCTTTATTCATTTCGCCGACGAAATTCATCGCACGCTCGATCGCCGGATCTGCCAGATTGTTGACCAGTTTGCCTTCGTCATTCAGGCTGACGAACGGCACGCCACAGGTCAGATGCAGGTTGTAACCAGGGTTCCAACCATCCAGACCATAACGACCAAACTGACCACCCTGGGTATCGCTCGGGTCAGTAAACGCCTTCATCATTTCAAGCATTTTGTCCCAAGTCCATTCATTTTTTGCGTACAGTTCGCGCGGATCCTCCAAGTTGTAGTCCTTGATGGTCTGCTCATTGTAAACGAGAATAGCGCCTTCCGTTACAATCGGAGTGGGGACATAATGCTTTCCATTGTAGGTATACAGATCCAGAACACCCTTCAGATCGCTCCAGCCGGCACCGTTAATGTCAATGAGATCATCAACTTCTCTGTACAGGCCATTGCTAAAGCCCTTCGGCATCAGCTCTGCCCAATAAACTGTCAAATCGGGACAATCATCGCTCATTGCAGCTGTCATAACCGCATCAAGACGTTCGTCCCAGGTAACCGGCACATCGATAACCTCACCGCCATACTTCTCCTGAAACATTTGCAGCTCCGGACGAGGCTCTTCTTCCTCTGAAGCAGGGTTCATGTTCCAGTGTGCCATGAACTTGATCTGTTTGTTTTCCAGCACAAGATCAGACGACGTACCATCATTGGACGCACCATTAGATGATGACGACTGATCTTCCGGGCCACCACAAGAAGCAAAGCTCAACAACATTGCTGCCGACAATATTGCTGTGATGCCTGTTCTTACCAGTTTCATACCGTTTCCTCCTGATAAAATAATCTTCCGATATAAATATGAGACACTGTCCCTGCATTTCAGCAAGAACATTGTCCATTATATCACTTTTCGCTCACAGAATCTATCGGCATTCTTCATAAATCAAACTCTAAAATTTTATGCAATTTCACGTCAAGCCCTGGTTAATTCTGCGTAAAATCAAAACTTAACGTATAAAACAAGCAAAAATCAACAAAAAATAAAAAAGAGCAGCGTACGCTGCTCTTTTTTATTTTTCTCATTTAACCTTCGTTGATAGCTGCAATCGCATCATCAAACATGGGTTTGTATTTTTCGCGGACTGTTGCCCAGGGAGTACCCTGCTCCCAAACTTCACCTGCAACATTGCCGCCGCTGACGCCTTTCACTCCCAAGCCATTGCTCCAGTCAAGGACAGGAGTAAAGGTGCTCAGATCCGTAATCTCATAGTAGAAATCAACGTCATCCTGGCTCATACCGTAACCGGTTTCGCTATCCATAAAGACAGCTTCGTTTTCCTTCTTAATTTCCGGATCCTGGTTCACCAGAATACGGCAATCCTGCCAAGCACGGACACCATCCAAGTTCTTGGAACCACCAAAGACCATGTGGGGGTCGATACCGGCGCTTCTGTAGTAGGTGTCAGAACTGGGGTCTCTCGGCCACGGTACATAGCTGGCGTTTTCGCCCATCTGATAGCTTCTGTAAACGTAGGTCGGATAATCCCACAAACCAGTATCAGCAAACAACAACATACCAGTTGCAACACGGCCAAGGTCGATGTTGTACCCGTTCTCCTCTCTCGGGAATCTGACGCCGGCCTTGCTCATCTCACTTACGAAGTTCATCGCGCGTTCAATCGCCGGATCCATGATGTTGTTGACCAGCTTGCCTTCGTCATTCAGGCTGACGAACGGCACGCCGCAGGTCAGATGCAGGTTGTAACCAGGATTCCAACCGTCCAGACCATAACGGCCAAACTGACCGCCCTGGGTATCATTCGGGTCGGTAAAGGCAACCATCATTTCCAACATCTTATCCCAAGTCCATTCGCCATTGCGGAACAACTCACGAGGATCTTCCAGGTTATAGTCCGCAATCGTCTGCTTGTTGTAAATCAAAATACCACCGTCAGTAACCGCCGGGGTCGGAACATAGTGCTTTCCGTTATAAGTATACAGATCCAGAACACCCTTCAAATCGCTCCAGCCGGGGCCATTCAGATCAACCAGGTCATCAATCTCTCTGTACAGGCCATTGCTAAAGCCCTTCGGCATCAACTCTGCCCAGTAGCAGGTAATATCCGGGCAGTCATCGCTCATCGCAGCCGTCATAACCGCGTCGAGACGTTCGTCCCAAGTAACCGGTACGTCGATAACCTCGCCGCCATACTTCTCTTTGAACATCTTCAGCTCCGGACGATCCTCTTCCTCTTCTGAAGCAGGGTTCATGTTCCAGTGCGCCATAAACTTGATTTGTTTGTTTTCCAGCACAAGCTCAGACGACGTGTTGTCAGAACCACCGTCAGAAGACGTATTGGTAGATCCATCCCCGCCGCAAGAAGCCAAGCTCAACAACATGGCGGCCGACAGAATCGCCGTTACGCCTGTTCTTACCAGTTTCATACTTTTTTCCTCCTATAAGTATACTCAGGTTGTGGAAGGATGAGACACTCCCCACCTGATTGTACCATGCAGCCATTTGCTGCACCACCTTGATCTGGCATTACTAAGTATAACACTTTTTTATCACAGAATCTATCGGCATTTTATACAAATTAATTCATCTGGATTTATGCATTTTAAACAACGAATCTGTTCTTTTTTGCTAATTATCAGTTTTTCATGCACATTTTCGGTTGTAAATCGACATATTCACAATAAAAAACGCATCTTCCTACCACAAACGACATATTCTTACAAAATTTTTCTGATCATCTACTATCGACTCACCATTTTCCCGATAACATCTGTCTCGAAAACTCGACCTCCAACACATGAATAACACAATCAGTCATCACAAAAGACCGGAACAGTTTTTTACCGTTCCGGTCTTTTTCTTGGAAGTTATCCAGCGTTCAACGCTTCAATCGCATTTTCAAACATCGGTGCATATTCTTCACGTACGGTCGCCCAAGGTTTATCCTCCACCCAAATCTGACTGGTGAGCGTATAGCCGTCCACACCTTCCACACCGAGACCCGTGCTCCAATCGAGAACCGGGGTAAATTTGCTGAGATCTGTCATCTCATAATAAAAGTCCACATCATCCTGGCTGTAACCGGAACCGTTATCCGGATCCTGGCTCATCCAAAGCGCTTCGGTTTCTTTTTTCAGCTCAGGATCCTGGTTGACAAGAATACGGCAATCCTGCCAAGCACGAACACCATCAAGGTTCTGCGCCCCGCCAAACACCATATGTACATCTACTCCGGCTGAACGATAATAAGTATCGGAAGAAGGATCCCTCGGATAGCAGACAAACGAAGCATCTTCTCCCATGCTGTATTCCTTAAGCGTATATCTGGAATACGCCCACAGACCCGTGTCAAAGAACAAAATACGTCCTTTGCTGACGGCACCTTCTTCGTTAATGCTTCCACCATTGTCCCATTTGGGAAAAATGACACCGGACTGCTTCATTTCACTTAAGAAATTCATATACCGCTCCACGCTAGGATCCATGAGGTTACTCTGCAGCTTTCCTTCGCTGTTCATGGAAACAAACGGAACTCCACTGGTCGTATGAATCGTATAAGCGAAGTTCCAGCCATCCATACCGTACCGACCAAATTGACCACCCTGCGTATCGTTAGGATCGGTAAACGTCCTCATCATTTCCAGCATCTTGTCCCAGGTCCATTCACCCTTGCGGAACAGTTCACGCGGATCCTCCAGATTATATTCCTTAATAGTGGACTCATTATAAATCAGAATACCACCATCTGTAACCAGTGGGGAGGGAACATAATGCTTTCCGTTTACGACATACAAATCCAAAAGGGGCTTCAGATCACTCCAACCGGGACCGTTAATATCTATTAAATCATCAATTTCACGGTAAAGTCCGTTGGTAAATCCTTTGGGCAGAAGTTCGCCCTCCAGTCCCGTCATATCAGGGCAGTCATCACTCATCGCAGCGGCTGTAATGGCATCCAAACGCTCATCGAAAGTCACCAGATGATCGACAACCTCGCCGCCGTACTTCTCTTTGAACATCTTCAGCTCTGGACGGTCCTCCGCATCCCCTTCCGGATTCATGGGCCAAATCGCCATCCTATCCAGCGTTTTGTCCTGCAGGACAATTTCGGACGATGTGCTGTCAGAGCCGCTATCGGAAGATGTGCTGCTTGACGACCCGCCACAGGCGGTCAGGCTAAGCAACATCGCTGCCGACAATACGGCTGTGACGCCTGTTCTCATCACTCTCATATTTTACCCTCCTCGCGCAGAACTGGAATATCTGCGTTTTATCTTGTACATTTTTTCCATTTGCACAGCTCAATCATATCACAAATTTCCTTTACTTTCCATACATATTAATGATAATATTTCTCTTTTGATCTAGATATTAACTGTTCATTTTATACATCATTCTGTTTTTCTCCCCACGAATACGGCATGAAAAAATAATTAACCCCCGACCTATTCGGTCGGGGGATGAATTACAGTGAATCGTTTATCGCCTGTATAGCATTATCAAACATCGGTTTGAACTCTTCTCGTACTGTCGCCCAAGGTGTTGCTTCCCACCAAACATCCGCTGTCGCGCTGGTACCGCTGACACCATCAACGTTCAATCCGCCGCTCCAGTCCAGGATTGGTTTAAAGGTGCTCATATCGGTAATTTCGTTATAAAAATCCACATCCTCCTGTGTCATCCCGGAACCTTTCTCTTGGTCCATCATCAATGCTTCATTTTCCTTTTTGTATTCCGGATCATGGTTGACCAGCATGCGGCATTCCTGCCAGGCACGTACGCCGTCAAGGTTTTTCGCAGCGCCGAATACCATGTGCGCGTCTCCGCCTGCCCCACGGTAGTAAGCATCGGCATCAGGATCCCGCGGGATCGGTACGAAGCTGGCCTTGTCCCCCATCTTGTAGCTGCCGTAAACATAATTGGGAAAATCCCACATACCGGTGTATTCAAACAGGATCTTTCCGCTGGCAACACGGGTAGGATCGGTTTTCCAATCATTTTGTTCCATCGGGAACACAACACCCGCCTTTGCAATCTCCTGGACAAAGTTCATCGCACGTTCAATAGCCGGATCCATGATATTATTTTTCAACTTACCATCTTCTAAGGAAACGAAAGGCACGCCGCAAGCAAAGGTAAGCCCGTAAGCAACACTGTACCCGTCAATTCCGTAACGTCCGAACTTATCCCCTTGCAGAGCATTGGGATCGGAAAACTCTTTCATCATTTCTAGCATCGCATCCCAGGTCCATTTGCCTTCCCGATACAGTTCCCTCGGATCATCAAGGTTATATTGTTCGATCATATCCTCATTGTAGATCAACACACCGCTGTCCGTGACCGTTGGCGAAGGCAGGTAATGCTTGCCGTTGTACATGTACAGATCGAGCAGCGGCTTAAGATCTTTCCATCCTGGTCCATTCAGGTCAATCAGATCATCGATCTCCCTGTACAGTCCATTGGTATACCCCTTGGGCATCAGTTCCGCCCAATAAACCGTCAAATCTGGACAATCGTCGCTCATTGCAGCCGTCATAACTGCATCCAAGCGTTCCTCCCAGGTAACCGGTACGTCAACAACTTCGCCGCCGTATTTTTCCTTGAACAGCTTGAGCTCGGGTCTGTCTTCCTCTCCTTCGGCCGGATTCATCGGCCAGTGCGCCATGAATTTGACCTGCTTGTTCTCCAGCGTGAGTTCGGACGAAGTCGACTCAGAAACGGTATCGGACGAAGAACCTCCGCCGTCCATCCCGCAGGATACCATACTCAACAGCATCGCTGCTGACAGCACGGACAGGATCCCTGTTCTCCAGAACTTCATGAAATTGTTCCTCCTTCATATTTCCCCGTTAATCGTTTTGCAAATATCGTCATATCGAATCGATTTTTTGCAGTATTCAGTATATCACATTCAGCAACACGTATCTACTGTAATATTAAATGAATTTCATTATTCTTGTTTGTCAATAATAAATAATTTATATGAATAATATTTTTTATATTAATTTTTCGTGATTTTATGTAGTCGAAACGTTATGCTTTGTGACTTTTATCCTCTACAGTTTTCACCTCCGTAAGAGTAAAACTTGATCTGAAGCTTCGTAATCCCGCACAACTGGGATTTTTGGATACCAAGCAATAAAGGAGGGGCAAGAGGATTCAACTTCTCTCGCCTTCCTTTATTTTCTCCCCCACATGATGAGCTGTCCCTTTACCGTGTCATCAAATATGGGAGTCCCTCACAACAACTCTCTGATTGAAAAAATGTAACAATAGCGGAAGTGGGTTTACCCCTCGTTAATGGCGGCAATCGCATCATCAAACATGGGTTTGTATTTTTCGCGGACTGTTGCCCAGGGAGTACCCTGCTCCCAAACTTCACCTGCAACATTGCCGCCGCTGACGCCTTCCACTCCCAAGCCATTGCTCCAGTCAACGATAGGGGTATACGTGCTTAAATCAGTCATCTCGTAATAGAAATCAACGTCTTCCTGTGTCATACCGTATCCGTCCGGGCTTTCCTTATCCATATAGACGGCTTCGGTTTCTTTCTTGATCTCCGGATCCTGATTGACGAGAATACGGCAATCCTGCCAAGCGCGGACTGCGTCCAGGTTCTTGGAACCACCGAACACCATGTGCGGATCCGTGCCTGCTGCCCGGTAATATTTATCCGCGCCCGGATCTCTCGGCCACGGCACAAACGACGCCGCCTCGCCCATCTGGTAGTTTTTATAAACATAGTTGCCGTAATCCCACATACCGGTATCGGCGAACAGCAACATACCGGTAGCGACACGGCCAAGGTCGATGTTGTACCCGTTCTCCTCTCTCGGGAATCTGACGCCGGCCTTGCTCATCTCACTTACGAAGTTCATCGCGCGCTCAACCGCCGGATCCTCCAGGTTGCTCACCAACTTGCCGTCACTGCTTAAGCTGACGAACGGCACTCCGCAGGTCAGATGCAAGTTGTAGCCGCAGCTCCAGCCATCAATACCGTAACGACCAAACTGGCCGCCCTGAGTATCATTCGGGTCGGTAAAGGCAACCATCATTTCCAGCATCTTGTCCCAAGTCCATTTGCCGTCGCGGTACAACTGACGCGGATCCTCCAGGTTGTACTTCTTGATGGTATCCTTATTGTAAATCAAAACACCGCCATCGGTAGCAACCGGCGTCGGAAGATAATGCTTGCCGTTATACATATACAGATCCAGAACAGGCCTCAGATCCTTCCAGCCAGCGCCATTGAGATCTATCAGGTCGTCGATTTCCCTGTACAGGCCGTTGCTGAAGCCTTTTGGCGCCAGTTCCGACCAATAACAGGTGATATCCGGACAATCATCACTCATCGCGGCCGTCATGATCGCGTCCAGCCGCTCATCCCAAGTAACAGGGATATCGATGACTTCTCCGCCATATTTTTCCTTAAACATTTTCAATTCAGGACGGTCTTCAACTCCTTCTGCAGGATTCATGTTCCAGTGTGCCATAAACTTGAGCTGCTTGTTTTCCAACACAAGCTCAGACGAAGTGGAATCAGAACCACCGTCAGATGACGTACTAGTAGATCCCCCCCCTCCGCAAGAAACCAAGCTTAGCAACATTGCGGCCGACAGTAGCGTCAAGGTCCCTGTTTTCACAAATTTCATCTAAACGTTCCTCCTTATAACTCCGTTAATCGTTTTACAAAATACTGACACACACTACTGATTTATACCACTATCAGTATATCATGTTTTTCGGTTTATATCTACTGAATTATTCAACAAAAATAGCTATTATCATTTGTTACTTATCAACAATTTATATGTCTAACATTTATTATATTAACTTTTAGTATCTTATCTTGTCGAAACGTTACACTTAGTATAATATTTTTAATCTCCTTCTGTTTTAATAACAATAGCAATCTTTGGTCATTCGATTCAATTTACATGGTTTCGTTAATATCTTCTATCGCGTTATTGAAACGTGGTAGAAACTGTTCTCTGACAGTTGCCCAGGGCAAACCGTTGCGCCAAACTTGCGCGGACATATCACTTCCGTTGACGCCGCTGACACCCAGCCCCATACTCCAATCTACTACAGGCTTGAATGTCGTTAAGTCTGTAATTTCATCATAAAAGTCGATATCGTCCTGGCTCATGCCCATTCCGCTTTGCGGATCGCGAAGACGCTCTTCATTTTGCTCTTTGTAAGCTTCATCCTGATTGACGCTTATACAGCAATCCTGCCAAGCACGCACACCGTCCAGATTCTTTGCGCCGCCAAACATCATGTAAGTATACAGATTGATATTTATAGTTCGGTAATACGCATCTGCTGATTCATCTTTCGGCTAAGGCACATAACTGGCATCCTCCCCCATAGCATATGCTCCCGAAGTAAATGCTCTGAAATCCGACGTACTGCTGTCGATAAACAACGTCATGCCAGACGCCACCCGGCTAAAATTCGGCTGATCGTCGTTCTCAAGCTTCGGAAAAATTACGTTTGCCTGATAACATGTATTCTGAAAATTCATCACTCGTTCGATTACAGGATGATTCAGATTGCTCACTAATTTACCGTTTTCATACGAAACAAAGGGCTTGCCACACGTTGTATGCATGACATTGCATGAATTCCATCCATCAACGCCATAGCGACCAAATTTTCCTCCCTCTTTGTCGTCTGGATCAGAAAAAGCCTTTATCATCTCCAGCATTTTGTCCCATGTCCATTCTCCTCTGCGAAACAGTTCGCGCGGATCCTCCAGATTATACTCAGAAACCGTATTACGATTGTACACTAATACACCGCCGTCAGAAATCGCAGAAGCCGGTACATAATACTTGCCAAGATATGTTAATATATCCAGCAAGGGTTTGATCTTACTCCACCCTGCCCCGTTTAAATCAACTAAATCGTCTATTTTTCTATATAGCCCACTTTGAAAGCCTTTCAGCACCAGCTGATCCCAGTACAGGACAATCGTCGCTCATTGCAGCCGTCATCACATTCTCGTGCAGTTCCTCGTACACAGTAACCGGAACATCAACAATTTCACCGCCGTATTTCTCTTCAAACAACTGTAATTCAGGACTTTTTTCATCCCCCTCCTTCGGATTCATATTCCAGTGCGCCATAAATTTAACCTGTTTGTTGGTCAGCTTGATATCGGATGCAGTCGAAATCGACGCAGTATTGGAAGAAGAACTCCCACCGTCTGTGTCGCAGGACACCATGCTCAGTAGCATAGCTGCCGACAACATTACTAACGTCCCTGTTCTCACAAATTTCATGATATTCCCTCCTTAAAATTTTGTAAAAATTCAACACCTAAAACGCTGTATTATTTTCCTTCGCAAAAGTTCAGTTTATCATTTTTATATGAAACATCTATGTTTTTTATAAACAAAATACAATTTAATTGTTTGTTTGTGTACTATAATTAATGTGTATATTATAATTTTTTCACAAATTTCACGTGTGAATCCACATTCTCATATTCAAAATAGAAAAAACATGTTAGATCGCCACCCCACACTTCACAATCCACCCCATGCCGTCCGTATACAGCCAGCATTGCGGATGTCAGTTATAATTTGGAAAAATAATATGCCCAAAACAGAGAAGGACCTGCGGCAGCAGGTCCTTCTCTGTTCTCATATTTATATCATCGGTAAGAAACTGGTCGTTTCCCTGTGGAGAATTCTCGCACGGCAATACGGAAATCCTCTACCCATGATAATGACCTCATTATATAGCAACTTTTCAGAAAAATATATACTTATTTGTTTCTATTATATGTATTATTTATATATTTTCGACATTTTATCAAAAAGTTCATCCGATTAATACACAAACCCCGCCACTGAAACAGAATCTTCAGCAGCGGGATCAGCGTTACATGATTTTCCGTCGACGCACTGTCCGCCCTCCGTTGTCCTTGCAAGCCGACGCAATAACAGCGCTATCTTTCCGTACGAAAAGGTAAACGCGCTTGGACCCATACGCGCGCCGGATGACCATTCCCCCGCGCTGTGCATGTATGTGACAGTCCCCCTGCGCGAACACCTCCCGGTTACTACGACGCCATTCGCCGAGGACTCGTATGGCGTCCAGAATCCGTTCATCCTCATGTCCCCAGGGATAGCAGGCCCGGTTGAGTGGATCCTCGCCCCCCTGTAGCCCCGCCTCATCGCCATAATAGATGCTGGGAACGCCGGGCAAGACGTACTGTACACAACATGCCATCAGGAAAAGCGCCCTTGCCCGACAATAAGCATTATCGTACAGGCGCTGTACCGCTTGGGCTTCCTTGGGCATCCCAGGCTGAACCGCATCACCCAATCGTGTCAATGCCCGAACCGTATCATGGGTGGAAAGCGGGTTCATAAGCGTGCGGACAACGGCGGGAGGATAGTTCTCCAATATTTCTTCTACAGATTCCCGTAAGGCCGTTACTTCCCGTTCCCTGACATAACGAAACACAGCGTCACGAAAGGGGTAATTCATCACGCTGTCAAGCTGAGCTCCCTGTAGGTAACGTCGCCTCTGCCCATAGCTAACCTTGTTGGATGCATCCTCCCAGACTTCGCCCAGCACCAGACAGTCCCCATGTGCCTTTACCCGCTCACGGATACGGTCCAAGAACTCGTCGGAAAGCTCGTCCGCGACATCGATACGAACGCCGTCCGCACCAAGGGAGAGCCAAAAGTCCAAGACTCCGCCCTCCCCACAGATGAAGTCCTGGAACGTTGTGCAATCCCTGCGGATACTGGGTACCGTAGTAATCCCCCACCAGCAGGCATATTCGTCGGGATAGCGGGTAAAGGAATACCAGGGATAATACGGACTATGCCTCGACTGATATGCACCTTCGACAGAATAACGTCCTTCCCGGTTGAAGTAGACGCTGTCGGCTCCGGTATGGTTGAAGACTCCATCAAGAATGATACGTATCCCGTGCTGGTGCGCCTGTACGCAAAGTGCGCGGAAATCCTCCTGTGTCCCGAGCAGCGGATCCACCCGCAGGTAGTCCGCTGTGGTATAGCGATGGTTCTCATGCGCTTCACAAATCGGGTTCAGATAGATACAGGTCACCGAGAGACTTTGCAGGTAGTCCAACTTTTCTATGATTCCAAGTAGATTGCCGCCGAAATAATCCTGGTTAAACTTCCCTTTTTCATCGGGTGTCCATTCTGGCGTACCGCCCCAATCATTGCGCAGATGACGCCCCCAACAGTAGGATGGCAGCAAGCATTCTCCTTCTTTGGCAAAACGGTCGGGGAATATCTGATATATGACGCCGCCTTCCAGCCATCGGGGCGTTTCGAAACCTGCTGCATAGACGGTCAGCTGAAACAGATCGCCATTCTCCCAAACTCCTCGGCCTGCACCGTCATTTTTAACATAACGGTAACCCTGCGTGTAACCGATCCGGAAATAGTAGAAATACAACCCGGTTTCTTCCAGGGAAAAGCCGCCCTCCCAGACTTCCCTGCCATCCCGCAGCGTCCATCCCTGTCCTTCCAACGGGACAAAATGCTCCGGCATCCCTTCCCGGAACAGGACAAGTGTCACCTCGCCGGGGCGCTCGCCCGGCGGAAGGCACAGGCGCACCCGGCAATGCTCCCCCGCCCGGATACATCCGGACGGGGACTTGAAGAACCGGCTACGCGATCGGTACAAATCGCCCTTCATTTGTTACGCGTCCGTCCTTCCCGGCAGGCGCCAAATATCCCGCGCGTAATCCGCAATCGCACGGTCAGCCGAAAAAATACCCGCACCGGCGATATTCATCAGTGACATACGACTGAACTGCCCGGGATTTCGATAGATATCTGCTGCGCGGCGCTGTGCCTCGCTATAGGACGCGAAATCTGCCAGCGCCATATAGTAATCGACACTGCGCAACGCCCCTGCGACATCCTCAAACTGGCATCCGCCCACACCTGACGTCATCATGTCCAATGCGCCGCGGATTACCTCATCATTGCGATATATTTCTTCTGGGTGGTAACCCTGCCGCCGCAACTGAGAGACCTGTTGCTCCGTCATGCCAAAGGAGATAAAATTTTCTTCGCCCACAGCGTCGAGAATTTCTAGGTTTGCTCCATCAAGGGTGCCAAGCGTTACTGCACCGCTCAGCATCAGCTTCATATTTCCGGTACCCGACGCCTCGGTACCCGCCAGTGAGATCTGCTCGCTGATTTCGCTCGCTGGCATCAGATGCTCCGACATCGTCACGGAATAGTCCTCCAGATAGGCAATCGACAGCAGGTTTCGGATCCGCGGATGCCGCTTAATCTCTTCGCCGATCGCCCAGATGAGCTTAATAATCTTCTTCGCCATATAGTAACCTGGCGCAGCCTTCGCCGCGAAGATGTATGTCCTGGGTACAAAATCCGCGTTAGGATTTTCCAGCAAATAACGATACTGTGTCAGGATATGCAGCGCGTTCATCTGCTGCCGTTTATATTCATGCAGGCGTTTGACCTGTACGTCGAATATGGTACCCGGATCGATGCTCAGTCCTTGCTTTTTATAGATATAATTGGCCAGATCCTGCTTGTTGGCCCGTTTCACCGCGGCCAGATCCCGCAAAACACCCTCATCCCCGGCAAAGGAACGCAGCTTTGCAAGCTCGCCCGCATTTTTGAGAAAACCGTCGCCGATACATTGTTCCACCAGCGCCGTCAGCCGGGGATTGGCCTGGTACAACCAGCGCCTGTAAGCAATACCGTTGGTAACGTTATGGAACTTTTGAGGCTCCTGGCAATAATAATCATGAAAGAGATCATCCTTGATAATCTGGGAGTGCAGCTTGGATACACCGTTGACGCTCTGCGACGCTATGACGCAAAGATTTGCCATCCGCACCTGCCCGCCGGAAATGACCGCCATCCGCTCTACCTTTCCTGCATCCCCCGTTTCCTCCCAGACACGCCGGCGGTAACGGTTGTCGATCTCCTGAATGATCGAATAGATACGCGGCAGTAACCGATGCATCAACTCCTTGTCCCATTTTTCCAGCGCCTCGTTCATAACGGTATGGTTGGTGTAGGCAAAGGTATGCGTAACGATGTCCCACGCTTTGTCCCAGCCATAGCCGCAGTCGTCGAGCAAAACGCGCATCAGCTCAGGGATCGCAAGCGTCGGATGGGTATCGTTGATGTGAATTGCAACCTTCTCATGCAGATTTTCTGGTGTCGGATATTCCGTCATATGGTGATAGACAATATCGGCAATCGCCGCTGCACAAAGGAAGTACTGCTGCTTGAGGCGCAGCACCTTCCCTTCAAGGTGGTTGTCATTTGGGTACAGCAGTTTTGAAATCGCCTCAGATGTATTCATCTGTCCGAATGCTCCCGCATAGTCGCCATTGTTGAAGCGTTCCATGTCAAATGCCGACGTCTCCGCTTTATACAACCGCAAACGCGAAACGCCTTCGCTCTGGAAGCCAGACACATACATATCGTATGGTACCGCCTTGACCACATGGTAGCCTTCATGACTCACATGATGGTAATTCTCATCCCAGAACTCCTTAATTGTCCCTTCAAATCGAACGTCAACCGTATGCGCCGGCGCAGGCGTCAGCCAGACGCTACCGCCTGGCAGCCAATTGTCCGGCAGCTCGTTCTGCCAGCCGTCAACAAGTTTCTGTTTGAAAATGCCGTATTCATAACAGATACTGTATCCGGATGCCGGAATATCCAGCGTTGCCAGTGAATCAAGGAAGCAAGCTGCCAGCCGGCCGAGCCCCCCGTTTCCAAGTCCTGCGTCGGGCTCGCACTCATACAGCGCGTCAAGGCTCACGCCGTAACCATGCATAACGTCACGGGCAACATTTTCCAGTCCCAGATTGTACAGGCTGTTTTTCAGCGAACGCCCCATTAAAAATTCCATGCTGAGATAATAAACCTGTTTCTGTCCCTGTGCAGCTGCTTTCGCTGCAAAACGGCTCTGCTTCTCCCGCAGGATATCAACCAGCACCAATGCAAGCGCTTTATAAAACAAATTGTCGGAAGCTTCCTGCGGCTTCACGTCAAAGTGCTTCGCCAGTTTTTCCGTCACCAGACGGGAAAGCGTATCCTTATCCATGACAGGCTTTGTCAGCATTCTTACCACTCCAATCGTTGATCGCCTACAGCGGGGAACGCGTCCCCCGTGCAGGAACAAACGGGATCGAAACGGCAAAATACCGTGTCGGATCCCATACCCGATATCTCTATTATATTCCAAATGAAAGCGCACATGTATCCGTTGTGACCAAATGACGTTTTTCACAAACGAAACCCCACGCGTAAATGCGTAGAAACACATACAAAGGGATTATACCATATCCCTTCAGGATTTCAACCATAAGGGCATTGTATTTGTATGAAGGATATGCTAAACTATAAACAAATTTTAAAAACTTGTTTGCAGGCAAGCATTTCTCTCCTATATACACAAATATATGGAAGCTGAAACCGGCCGTTAGTAGTAAATGAAAACAAGAAAGGCGGATCCTCATTGACTCATAATCATAATCTTGACAAGTCTGCCCAGATACTGATTGATACACTACGCAGGATGGGGAAAACTGTAACGTTTGCAGAAAGCTGCACGGGTGGCCTGTGCGCTAAAACCATTACCGATCTGCCCGGCGCGTCCGACGTCTTCCACGGCAGTGCCGTCACCTATGAAAACAGCGTGAAGGAAGCGCTGCTTGGTGTCAGCGGAGACCTTCTGCGCACGCAGGGCGCCGTCTGCGCTGATGTTGCTATACAGATGGCTCAGGGCGTCCGCTCTCTGATGTCCGCCGATTATGCTGCGGGGATTACCGGCATTGCCGGTCCGGGAGGCGGCAGTGAACAAAAGCCGGTCGGAACGGTGTTTGCCGCCGTCTGTGGTCCGGACGGCATCTGCCGTGTGCTGTCGCTTTGCCCCGCTGATTTTGCTAGCGACCTTTCCCGTAACGGCATCCGGCAGGAAACAGTCCGGCGCGTCTTGCTTGCGCTACTGGAAATATGCGGCGCTGCAATCATCTAGAAGCCCTTTGGATCATATTCACATCAGATCCACTTATTTTCTTATCATGATTTGTTTACAAGTGAATTGTTATCTAGGCCTTGCAATCCTGTATGCATTGTGCTAAAATGTTGCCATGCCTAAAGACAAACCGTTTCATACGGATAAAATGTCCGGCAAGTTCAGATGTATTTTTCTGGGAGGATAAGACAATGAGATGCAAAATGCCAGACTTTCAGCTGTGCAATCCCCATCCGTCAGCAGAAGCTGTCAAGGTAATGGAATACTTGAAAAGTATTTACGGGAAACATATTTTAACCGGGCAGCATACCACTCAGTCCTACGCGCCGGAGATAGCGCATATTGAAAAGTTTACCGGCCACAAGCCTGCCGTGCTCGGCGTGGACTTTCTGGGAGACTCCCCCAGTGCGGATCCCAATGACTGTGATAATTCCACTCGGTGGGAGATCCTGGTCAACAAGGGAAGCTATCAGACAGCGATCGATTACTTTAACCAAACAGGCGGGCTTGTCACCGCAAGCTGGCACTGGTTTTCCCCCTGCGGCGCAATCGGCGGCAAAAAAAGCTTTTACACCGAGCAGACAACTTTTGATTTGACAGTTGCCCTGCAAGAGGGGACCGAGGAACACCGCCTGTTGATACGCGATCTCGATGCGATGGCACATATCCTGCTCAAATTCAAGGAAGCCAAGGTTCCGCTTTTGTGGCGTCCGCTGCATGAAGCTGACGGCGGCTGGTTCTGGTGGGGCGCTAAAGGCCCGGAGGCCTTCAAACAGCTGTACAAGCTGATGTTCCAAAAATTTGTCCATGAATATGACTTAAACAACCTGATCTGGGTTTTGTGTGTCGCTAAAGAGGACTGGGTGGTCGAGCCGGAATATTATGATATTATGGGCGCGGACATTTATGTTCCTAAAGAGGACCGTTCGGCGCATGGCGAGAAATTTGACTTTTTCAACCATATAACTGGCGGAAGTAAACCGCTTGCGTTGTCGGAAAACGGACCAATCCCTGATCCGGATGCTTTTATCCGTGAGGAGGCACCATGGCTATGGTATCTGCCTTGGTGGGGAGGTTTCGTTCTTCATGAAGAATGGAATACCTTCGATTGGCTGAAAAAAGTCTACGATCATCCCTATCCCTTAACGTTGGATGACCTTCCTAATTTCAAGTCTTAACACAGGCGATTTTATATGAACAACAAAGAATGCGGTGGGGACCCCACCGCATTCTTTTTGCTGATTTTAGCCTTCCCCTAACCGTTTCGTTTGACGGACAAATAGTACGAAAAGTACCGCTGTCAAAAGAGTACCCACAAACGCGATATAAAAACCGGGAAGGGTATACCGCAAGCTCTCAGCAAAATCAATATCCGCCACGATAGGGATATCATAGTGGAAAGGCCCTATTTGGAAGCCAGCTGTACTTCCCGTCCGAATAGTGAAAAACGCCCAGATTTCTATCAGAATAATTGCGCTAATACCGACTCCCCCCATCATAAGCCGTCTACCCGCATGACGGAAATGATACCATATGGCGACTGTAAACAAGATTATACCGATCATTGCAAGCGGATGATGGAAAATAACAAATCCACTGATTTCCGTAATACCTGTATATCCAAACCATGACAAACCAAATGTGCAAAAGGAGAGCGCGGCCACCGCAAACATGACAACCTGGTACATGCGGTATTTTCGAGCTTTGACAGCCAGGTCCAAAGCCATTTTCGTACCGGTATCCACGACAGGCTCTGCTGTATTTTGCTCCACATAACGTTGATAGTAATTCCGACATGTTTCGCACTCAGCCAGATGCGCATCAACAATCAACCGGCTCTTTTCACTTAAAGCTTCGTCGATATAAAGCGAAACGATATCGCAAATCAGCTCACAGTCATAAATCATAACCATATTCCTCCTTCAATTTGGCCCGTAAGAGATTTTTCCCGCGGTAAAAAAGGACTTTCGCTGAACTCTCCGTTATAGACAGCAGCACGGCTATCTGGGCGTAAGGTAGCGCGGCGTTCAACCGGTACAGCAGAACCTCTCTCATCTTGTCGGGCATTGACGCTATCACCTTCCAGGCATCGTCAAGTAATTGCCTTCTGATCACGTTATTTTCCAGCGATTCCTCCATACTGATAAAATCCACGTCAAATTCACCCATCGCTACTACCATGTCCTTGTTCTTCCTCAGCCTCATAAAAAACTGATTTTTTGCAATCTGGATAAGCCACGTCTTGATATGGCAATTGCCTTGAAAGCTTGGAAGCGCCAGATAAGCCTGATAAAAGGTTTCCTGGGTAAGGTCCTCGGATAACTCGTCGTTGTAATGGCTTAGCTTCATCAGAAATCGATAGATATCCATATAATAACAGCGGAATAATGCTTCGAATCGTTCCACAGGCCCCTCTCCCTTCTCCCCATCCCTATAGTAGTTGCAGCACAAGCAAAAAAGTTACAGGCCCGGATATCATTTTTGTAATTGTGCGCAGTTGATTACATTGCCTGCTCTTCTGACACTGCCCAATACAAATTTCTCTTTGCCTTTTAGACGCCAATAGGCTCCCTCCACGAAGCTTCATGGAGGGAGCCTATTTCTCTTTTGGATCAATGATCGCCCCATCAACCTATTACATCTGCGGTTGGTTCATACCACCCATTTGCACCATATTGTATTTCTCAATCAGTTTATTGAGATTGTTGATGAACATGTATTCAGCGACGTAAATACCCAATCCGCAAACAATAACGCCCAGAATCATCCAAATTAAATACGATGAACCGTTCTCGTCTACCTTAACCTCATTCGCTGCACCCAATTTCTGCATCCGGTTGCCCTGCTTGTAATACCAGTAGTACTGGTAGAAGCCACAGGTAACAACTGTCAACAGGATTGTCATGGACGGATCCATCTGACCGCCATCGTTTCCTCCTAAATCGTTCAGATCCTTCGTCGCCTTATAAATGAAGTAGTAGCCATAGATCCCGCAGGTAACAATCGTCAATAGAATGACCGTGACAAAGCTATACTGTTGCTTCATCATGTTTCCCCCTTTTTTAACATTTACGACTTTATTATACTAAAAAATCGAGTCAATTACAAGATAGGAACCGTATATTTCACAAAAAACGGAACCTTTCCCGCCAAGGAGTATAATCCATCGGCGGCGTATCAGGAAAATAAAGTACCATACGCACAATGTACACGATGATAAAGACACCAGCCAACACATACCAGAAGATATGGTTTGCTTTTTCAGACCGGAATATTTTCCCCTTTTTCCAGGCTGCCAGCAAAAACAGCGGAATGACCATCCAGAAAAGCGGATGCCAAAAAAATGCACCTGCAAAATCGCCTTGTATCAGCGCTAAATAGGCGCGCGTCATCCCACAGCCAGGGCATGGCAGACCTGTCGTCAGCCGAACCGTACATCGTATATCCGTCAATACAAGCGCCATGCATAGTGCCACCAGCCAAAGAAGGAAGCGGATCCCTCGATGCTTTTGTAAAAAAACATTCAGTTTCATATACTATTTGTATAATTTAGTTCACAATTTACTTCACAAGAGTCGTTCCCGGATAATAGTGACTTAAAATCTGCTCATAGTCCCAGTTTTCCTTTTCCACATAGTATCTCGCACCGATTTGACTCATTCCAACGCCATGCCCGTAACCATAGGTTGTAAACTGGAAACGGCTACCGTCGAAATCCAAATCAAATGCCGCGCTGCGCAACCCAAAACTAAGAATGTTTTCTCTCAGGACACGTCCTGTAATATCATATTCACGATTCGCCGATTTTATGAGGCATCTACTTTGTCCATCAATCAAAACGCCCTTCACATAACCGCCGCTCGTCGTTGTACCGGTCAACGTAATCCATGTTTCGGGGTTATCAGAAAGCACAATGTCTGTCGTCGACTCAATGCAGGTCTTCATTTCCTGTACGCTATAGGTCTTGACTGCTGCATACTGGTTCCACAAATGATCATATTTGCTTTCTACACTAACGAGATACGGAATCGAGCTTCCCCACACATCCTGAGACGAATTGGTGCGTCCAGCCGAAGCCGCGAACCAGACTGTCTGCGCCAGCTTCCCACCATACTGAACCGTCTGCCCCAGTACGGATTGTACTGCCGATTTCACTCGCTCCCCCGGCGTACGGATCCCCATGCTGGGACGGCTGCCGTGCGTGTTGTAATACTTGATATAAGTATACGCAGCCACCGCCTGTGCCTTAATCGCTTCCGTAGGAAAAGAAGAAGAGACCTCATTCTCAACAACTTGGCAGACAATATCGTATGCGCTGCCCGTAACGAGCTTTCCGTTAACTAAAATTTCCAACGTCTCCGCTACGGGAGTCTCTTCCGAAGATGTACCGGATGGCAACGAGGACGACGTTTCCGGTGTCGAAGTGGACGGCGCTTGTGAAGCAGCCGGTGGGACCTCCGGGATATCCGGCGGAAGGATCTCTGTATCGGAATTCGGCGGGGCAGGCGCTTGGGACGGCTGCGAGGAAGTGGAAGGTGGAGCGGAACTGCTTTCTTCCGACGCTGCTTCCTCAGAAGAGGACGCCTCTGACGATAACGCCTCCGAGCTTTCTGACGATGTACCTGATGACACAATTTCGGAGGAACTCTCCATCAAAATAGGAATATAGATGGAGTTATACCGGTTGAGATAGTCATTGACGGCCAGCGTCTCGTAAGCGCTGTTGTCCTTTCCCGCCGCCTGGGCAGACGACAGATAGGGCAGCAGAAAATACGCCGCACAAACGACAGCGGACAAAAAGGCACAACAGGTGACAACAAAAACAGCACCCTTTTGCTGTCCCAGATGGCGACGTATCAGCTTTTTCATAGCTGTCCCTCCTCATTCAACGGTTTCTCTTCCCTAGTTATTGCTTAGGTGACGGGTTTGCCTTTGCCTGTGAAATATCTACTGTAGCATCCTCGCCCTCACGCACACGCCGCGCGACCAAGGCAAAACGCTGATCCTCATCATCGTCGGTGCAGGTGGAAAGCGTCAACAGCTTATCGCCGTACTCTACGTCAACACCGGTCCAGATGAAACTGCGTTCGTGCACCTCGCTAATAAAATCGTTAAAAGCCTGCTCATCTTCAAAATCAGAAACAAGATGGTAGTTGAACACACTGCCTTTGTCCGGATTAAAGTTGACTACCATCGCACCAATAATCTTATACTCTCCGTCTCCGTAAATCGTATCAAACTGGAGTGTCGGATGTGCCTGGTACACCTCAAGATTCCGGAAATCCTTAATGGAACCGAACAGACGGCCTGAGCGCATATTGTGCCCATAGATGATGGTATGATCATGAAACACGTTGCCCTCGCCAATCAGCGTACGATGATCGACAAAAGGCGTTCCGTTGATACTGTACTTCTTATCGAAACCACGGCGCAAGTAGTATTCCGGCGACTGTGTCTGCATGACAGGCTGGTCAAGCTTTGTCCCCTCAATGGACACCCAGCCGACAAAATCGCTGTTCAGGGCATAAAGCCTCTCAAATTTCGATTCCTCCGGCCCCTGTGCTTCCCCCTGCGCACCGGAAGACGTGTCCGGACTGGAGGAAATAAGGTTTTGCAGCGAGTTAACCGTCTCATCCGACTTCATGCAGTCCAGCCAATAACTACCCAACTGGCACGCACAAACCACAAAGCAAATGATCGCCGCCAGAAAAATCAATTTAAAGATGATGTCCTTGGGCCTGTCCCCCTTCCACGGGAACAAATAACGCAGAAGCCGCACCGGCCACGCCGCTTTTTTCTCCGTCTTGTTTCCTTCTCTGTGATACACTGCCATACAGGCGCCTCCTTCCAGCCAATCCGGTTCCGTCTACGCGTCTGAGTATGCCCTATGATTCCTTCGTCAGATCCCGCACAGAATCCAACGCGTTGCAATCACTGACTTCAATTACAAAGTCGTTTTGATAGGTGTTTCGTTCTCCATCTTCATTCAATTCTACCACGCTGACCTCTTGAAAACGCTTAATGTTATAATTGTTGTCCAGCTCAAAATCGGTGGTAAATTCGACGAAACGCCCCAATTCCTCCTCTACCGCCTGATTCAGTTTATCTACATCATAACGGTACGCCATATGATAGCCGTCGTCTGTCGCTTCAGTCTTGGCCTCCACGATCGCCTTGTCCTCATGAAAGAAAGTCTGCGGGTTAGCGTAAAGATAGAGATTATCACGGGTATAGGTCTGGTAACCCTCATCTCCTTCGCGGTACTCCCGCCACTCACCGTCGATATAAATATGAAGCACCGACCCATCATGATATTCCCGATACGGCTCCCCGCCCAGTGTGGACAGCAGTGAGTAGGTCAGCACCCCATCGTTCGTATACTTAAACTGAAAGGTTTTGGGTTCCCCGTCCCCTTCTTCGTTACGCACCTTGTCCTGAATGGTCAGCGTAGCACTGTCGAGCTTGCTGAAATTATCCCGTGCTTTCAGGATACTGTCAGTGCCCGGCTGCTTCGCACCGCAGGAAACAAGCGACAGCATTAGGACGGCCACACCGATCATGCCGACCAACCGCAGACTGCGTTTGACATTCAAAAAAAGTCCTCCTCCTGATATGAAGAAAGCGTCGTTCCCGCCGCAGCGAATGGCGGGAACGGCCGCTAAATCATCCGTTAATATGCTTTACCCCAATATACCAAAGACTTCGCCGGCTTACCGCAACAGACGCAACGGTCAGACAGCGTTTCCTGCTCAAATGGGATACAACGCGACGTCACGCCGGCTTCTTCCTTCAGCTTCAGTTCGCAGTCCAGATCCCCGCACCACATCGCCTTGATAAAACCGTTTTTCTCCTGTGCGATACGTACCATTTCCTCCCGATCGTGCGCCTCATAGGTACGGTCGTTCATATTCTGCAGCGCGCGTGCATACAGCCCGTCATGGACCTGCTGCAAAAGCTGCGGAATGACGGTTTCCAGCTCATCGAGAGCTACTACAACTTTTTCCCGGTTGTCCCGACGCACCAGCACACATTGACCCTGTTCGATATCTCTCGGGCCGATTTCCAAACGTAGCGGAACACCCTTCATTTCGTACTCGGCGTATTTCCACCCTGGTGAATTATCGCTGTCGTCCATCTTGACACGGAAGGACTTTTTCAGACGCGCCGACAACTCACCCGCTTTATCCAATACGCCCGGCTTATGCTGCGCAACCGGAACGATAACTACCTGCACCGGCGCAATATAAGGCGGCAGCACTAAACCGTTGTCGTCACCATGCGACATGATGATCGCACCGATGATACGCGTCGATACACCCCAGGACGTCTGGTGCGGGTAAGCGAGCTTATTATCCCTCCCGGTAAAGGTGATATCGAAGGCGCGGGCGAAGCCGTCGCCGAAATAATGGCTGGTACCGCTCTGCAACGCATAGCCGTTATGCATCAGCGCCTCGATGGTGTACGTTGCCTCGGCGCCAGCGAATTTTTCCTTGTCGGTCTTACGTCCCTTGAGCACGGGCAACGCCAATACGTCCCGACAAAAATCAGCATACACGTTCAGCATCCTCTCGGTCTCTTCCATCGCTTCCTGCGCCGTCTCATGCATGGTGTGTCCCTCCTGCCAGAGGAACTCAACGGAACGCAGGAAGGGGCGGGTGGTCTTTTCCCAACGCACGACGGAACACCACTGGTTGTACAGTTTGGGAAGATCCCGGTAGGAGTGAATAATGTTTTTATAGTGCTCGCAGAACAACGTCTCCGATGTCGGACGCACGCAAAGACGCTCTGTCAATTGTTCACTCCCGCCATGCGTAACCCAGGCCACCTCCGGTGCAAACCCTTCGACATGATCTTTTTCCTTCTGCAAAAGGCTCTCCGGAATAAACAGGGGCATATAAACATTCTCATGCCCAGTCTCCTTGAAGCGCGCATCCAAATCCTTCTGAATATTTTCCCAAATCGCATAACCATATGGCCGCAGAATCATACAGCCACGCACACTAGAATAGTCGATGAGGTCAGCCTTCTTGACCACATCGGTGTACCACTGCGCAAAATCATCCTGCATCGGTGTGATCGCTTCCACCATTTTTTTCTGATTGTCCGCCATCCAAACTCGTCCTCTCTTCTATGCTTTCACCGGCTATCATTGTCCGCGCCGAATCGTCTTTTTCATTTTCATCTATTTGCAAAAAATCCGTCCCGTCCGTCCCGGACGGTGGCGGTACTCCTCCTTTGCGGCGCATACGGTCAATCCGTCGTGCAAGACGGGGTGTCAGGACTGCCAACAGCAGAATGACCCCCAGG
Source organism: uncultured Clostridia bacterium (assembly GCA_946498095.1). Lineage (GTDB taxonomy): Bacteria > Bacillota > Clostridia > Oscillospirales > Ruminococcaceae > CAMMMX01. The sequence continues at coordinate 15,564 of CAMMMX010000005.1, read as the reverse complement.
ATACCTAACATCGTAAGCGCGAAACGGACGCTGATCCACAGACCATTTGTATCTATTTCCAAAAACAGCGGTTGCACCCGTATTTCTCTCCTTTTTTCGCGTATCAAAATTATTATAACGCATCCCAGGGGATTTTTCAATATCATCAGCGGATTTGCCGGAAAAGTAGCTTTCCAACAAGCCTGTTTTCCTTTCTGTCCCACTTTTCGCTTTCGGAGCAAATTGAAATTCACCTGATCTTGCAAATTTCTGTTGACTTTGCCGCGTCGCCGCGGTAAACTGAAGTCATACATAACCGACAGGGGGACTTTGACATGCCGATACACTATAGCAAGGAGCGCTACGAAACACTCCGCCGCGACACCGACGCCTGGTGGCGGGGTGAATCCGACCGCCCCATCCTTGGACTGGTCGTCTGGGACGCCTACCCGCCCGACCGGGAGACGCCTAAAACGCCGCCCCTTTCACAGGCCAACTGCCACGATTTTTCTATCTCACCCGAGGAAATTATCGATACCTGGGACTATTACCTGTGCCAGCGCGAGTTTCTGGGCGACAGCTATCCTTTCATCAGCCTGGACTGCTTTGGCCCCGGCATACTGTCTGCTTTCTGCGGTGCGCGGCTGGACAACTCCAGCGGAGGCGTCTGGTTTTTTCCGGAAAAAGAACTACCAACCGAAGAAATCCATGTCAAATACGATCCCAACAACAAATGGGCCCGGCGCATCAAAGACATCTACCGTGCGGGTATGGAGCGCTGGGACGGCCTTGTCCTGATGGGGATGACCGACCTTGGCGGCAATCTTGACGTCGCCGCTGAGCTGCGTGGCAGCGAAAACCTCCTTTACGACCTTTACGACGCACCGGATGAGGTACAGCGTCTCTGCGCCGAGATCGATGTAGCCTGGAAGGAGGCCTACGACGACCTCAATTCCGTCCTGCAGCCAAAAAATCCCGGCTATAGCGACTGGACGGGCGTATACAGCTCCTCTCCGTTCTACACGCTGCAATGCGACTTTTCCTATATGATTGGTACCCCGATGTTCGAAGAATTTGTACTGCCGTCGCTGCGTAAGAGTACGCATATGCTGGATCACACGCTCTATCACCTCGACGGTATCGGTGCGCTAAAGCATCTCGACACGCTACTAACGCTCGATAATCTCGATGCGGTACAGTGGATTTACGGTGATGGACAGCCGTCCGGCAAGCACTGGATCGACGTATATCAGCGGATCGTCGCGGGCGGCAAGAGTGCTCAGCTTATAGTCAATGGGGTGGAGGATTATGACGATATCGCCGCAGCCGTCCGCCCCGAACGCCTGAACTATACCATTTACACCACCAAGTCGGATCAAGCGCTGATCAATCGTTTCACCGATCCAGCTAGGGCGCTATAGGCGATAGGGCGATCTGTTTAAAATTGTTCCTGCCTCCTTTCCCGTTGAAAGTAAAGCTACATCGAGAGACTCTGATCTTGACCACATCCATGAAATATCCTGTTTGATTCTCTCATGGATGTGGTATCAGCGAACGTCCTATTCACGTGCTATTTCCGTCCATGTAAAGCAAGCCCAGGCAGAAGTTTCTGCCTGGGCTTGTCAAATATCCGTTAAAAATACACGCGTCCCCTTCTATGTCGCGCTAGTTGCAGGACACAAATTGGTTACAGGAATTGGCCATCCGCTCAAAGCCCCGCAGAGTCGTCGTCAGGTGGACTGCCGTCTTCTGGAGTAGGGAGAGCGCCTCGGATATAAGCATCCTGGACGGCGATCCGCTCAAGGTTCTCCTGGTCGTTGAAATGGGAGTTTGGCCGTGAAGCGTACTTTTCCGGATTCTTCTTAGCCAAGAAACGTGAAACCAGCAGATACAGCACAAACAGTCCTATGAAAACTAACGTCAGAATAGCCCCAAGCACAAGTCCCGGTGTATTGTAGACGAAACGAATTTCCGCCTCGCCTTCCGGCACCCGCACCGCCATGAAACCAACATTAACCTTCTCGATATCGACAGGCTCTCCATTGACAGTCGCAGACCATCCTTCATCATAAGGCACGCTGAAGACCATCAAATTTTCCCGGGACAGATTCGATTTCGCGGTAAATCCCCGACGGTCAGTAACAAAGGAATATGCCGCGTCACTCGCACGATCCAGGCAGTCCTGCAGATAAAGCTCTTCTTGGCTCTTGTCGGAATACCTCTCCGGCAGCGGTGTGAGGATATCGCTGTACCGCTGAATCTGCTCGTCGGAAAGGTAAACACCCTGCATCAGCAGCCGATCGCGTGTATCGGTGACGGTAGACTCAAAGGTCAGCTCGTCGACGTAATGATCGTAAGTATAGCCCATGGGCACGAAATACTTGTTTTCATATACCTTGCACTCGTTCTGATAGCCAATATATTCAAAACCCGGCAATTCAGGATCCGAAACGTCCTTGTTCATCGTCTCATTCTGTGGGAACATCAGATATTTGACAGAAGTCAGGCCTCGCAGCGCATAGAATCGCAACTCAGGGCGGGACGCAACGCCACGCTCGACGCCGATCGCAGAATAAAATTCTAACACGGATCCGGGCACAATACTGTGAAACGCCTGTATCGTCGGCATTCCCCAGAACATTGCGTAATTATCTACGCCTTTGTACACGTCGATGCGGTAGAAATTCTCGTCCTCGGGCAGATCAAACTTTTCCCCGCCATGAATCCCCATATCCATAAGTTCATGGGTGTAATTGCCATTGGCGCGCCCCGCAGCCAGCGAAACGATGGAATAAACAACTGTCACGCAGCAAATCGCAACCGTTGTATACCGTGCAAACCGCTTGGACTTCCGATAATTGATAACAAGATAGGCCATTAGCATCAAGCTGCCTGCTGCAATAATGACAAATACCCAGAACAGCGCTGGATTGCTGGGAAGCTGGAAAAATTTCAGCTCGTCGTCGACTTTCTTGGGGAAGATGCCAATGATACTGAAAGATACGACGAAAACCGCACACCATTTGAGCCCGTACTTGAAATCCGCCTTTTCCGAGTCGAACGACATCGCAGTAGCAACACACATGATCAGGATCGGCATATAGAACCAGCGTCCGTAATAAGCGTCGTTGAAGCCTGTGAAAGCGCTGTTAAGCCCGGGAACCATCGCCATGATAATGGAAATGATGATCAGCCTCCGCGCCCAGTGGCGCTTCCTGTCACGCAGAAAAACGATAACCCCCGACATGCTGACCAACGGCAGCCAACCGGCAATTGATGACCACTTTGCATTGGAATCCGGAAAGAAATTCGGCCGCGCAGGGATGTCCGCCGGGAAGAAAAAGCTCTCAAAAATCAACGGATAGCGCTGGACATTGTTGTAAAGGAGGAAATCCCAACCTGTAAGCATCCGCTCCAAACGCGGATTTTGCAGCAGCGCGAAAACCGACGGCAGCAAAAGGATCAGCGACATTCCCACTCCTAGCACACTTTCCAGCGCCAAAAGCAAAAATTTTCTCCAGGTAATGCGGAAGTCCTTGGAAAGGCAACGCACCATGAAATAAATGACGACAAATACCACATCGCCGAAAAAGAAAAAGTAGTTGACGAAACAATTGATTCCAACAGCGGCAGCAAAGACGCCTTTACGGTTGTTCTGTACCAGTTCCTCCAAACCGATCAGCAAAAGCGGGAAAAACGCAATTGCCTCATGGAAATGGTTGAAAAAGATGTTGTAGATGCTGAAGCCGGAAAAGGCGTATAATAATGCACCGATCAAAGCATATTCCGGACGGCGTACAAACCGCCGGATAAAAAGGTAGGATGTCAGTGCTGCAACAGCAATCTTCAGGCACAGCAGCGGTGCCATCAGGTAGACGACCCAGGAGCTGGGGAATAAAAGCGTCAGGTAAAAGAAGGGGCTACCAAGCAAATAGAAAGAATACGATCCGATAAAGTTGACGCCGAGGTCGGTATTCCAATTCCAGAAGATCTCCCCATTCCGGACAGCGTCATGCGCCAGACGGTAAAAGGGGATCTGCTGGACGTTATAATCCCCATAGTAGAAAAATACGCCCCTATCGAAAATGAGGAAGGGGATAAAAATCAGTAACGCCAAGCCAAAAGCCAGAAAAAAGGCCTGCCAGTGCTTTTCGCCGGATTTACGGATAACCATGCCTTAAGAAACACATCCTTCCTGTGGGATTGAAGCAGTCGAAAGTCTTTCACGTTTTTCCTGCACAAGAATTTGCACCGACACGACGGCTACGTACAGGTACAGCGCCACGTTCATGATCGAAAGTGCGATCATAATGGGATCGTAAAATTCGTATCCCCAGAAGTCCTGCTTCTGCACAATCTTCTGGAAAACAATCAAATGATTGAGAAACGTTATCCCCGTCACACCAACGTATCCCCAGAACAGCTTCGCACTGTGCTGTTTAATCACGGCAGCGAGCAGGAAAATTAAGACCGGGATTTGATACCGATCGTGCATACGAAAGGTAAACATAAAAATCGACTGCATAAACAGCGCGCCCACCAGGTACACACAGGGCCTTTTAAAGTAGATAAAGAGGAAGACGAGCCCCGCGACAAGCAAGATCTGGATTGCTGTACCAACATAGGTGAGCATCCCCATGTCCGGCTTCCAGTTCAGCCCCAGCGCGCCATAAAGGTTAAAGGCGTTGAGCGTTAAGTAGGGCCACTTGTTCAATCCTCCAAAGTACACCTCAAAAGGTAACTCGATACCGCTGCGCAACATGAAGGGGAAGAAAATGAGCAGTCCCATCAGAAAGCCCGCTCCCAAAGCGCAAAACAGCTTTTTCAGTCCGTCCCTCATCAGAATGGCAAGCAGCAGCACCGGCACAAAATAGATACACTGGAACTTAACTGTACAGGCCAGCCCCATCAGCGTCCCTGCCAGAATCGGCCGATCATGTTCATATGCGGCAAATACCGCCAGCAGGAAGAAGATCATCATAGAATCGGTCTGTCCCCATAGCGCGCAATTGAAAATCGCCGTCGGATTTAGCGCCCAAAGGCCTGCAGCAAACAGCGCTCCCGCCCGGGTATAACGCTTCATAGCAAAGTAGACCAAAACGATGGTTGCGATATCGAAGCTCATCTGCCAGAACTTGACGGTAAACATAATAAGATTCTGGGATGATGCAACCAGTGGGTTTTGCAAACCAAGTCCTGTTAGTAGAAATGGATACAATATAAACGGTGGGTAATCAATCCGACTACGCGGAAGATTGTTGTAAATATCAAAAATTCCGTCATTGACGGCCGATTTGGACCAATCGACGTAATAATCCAGATCAAAATAATGGACGGCGGCAAAGCCGATAAAATAACGTATCAGCGCACCTGCAACGACAATTAATACCAGAAACAGCACAATGTCCCGTTTCTCGATCTGGTAGGTACGCTTACCAATATGGAATTCCTCCATGCGCATCCTCCTTTTCCAAAGTGATGGACGGCAGCTCGTTTTGCTTACCAAAAACATTGATTCCAATCATTTTTGGCTTGTCCGGCACGGCAATACCAAAATTATAGCACATATTTTCCTGCTTTCAAAGTCATTTTTTTCTATTTATAAAAAATAGGGATATGGAATCCACATAAACCGCCCAAATAAGTCAAAAAAACCGGTTATGTGTCCGAAAGACTTGTGCATGCAAACACTACGTACATATCTCCTTTCGATTTTAAAAAATTACTTGACCGCCTATGGGCGCTTTGTACAACTCAAAACACTAGAATAAAAGTCTATGCAGTGATTCAGAAAAATCTTCATTTACTTTATTTGCATCGTTACATTTATTTTTTCACTATCTAACGCTACTTTCATTCCAGCCGGGTCTTCCATACGCCTCAATCGGAGCGCATATTCCCTTCAGCAAATATTCATTCCCACGGCTGGAAAATTCTTCTTCCATCTTCCCCCTACGTTCCAGTCATGCAATGCCTGCGCACCGTAGTGCCAACGTAGCAGAATGTCTCGCGAAACACCTCCGCTACCAACGCATAGGCGATTATTCACAAATGCCCTTCTAGGACGACATCATTGGTATCATTGGCGGTTAGCAACATGTAGGACATCAAAAACGCGCAGCGGAATACAGTTCCGTTGCGCGTTTTTACCTATCCGTCCTGGCAAGATCGGACGCTTAATCATCAAGATATGCCTTTACCATCGCCTGCAAAAGCTCATCCCTATCGATATGGCGTATCAGGCTGCGTGCATTATTATAGGTAGTAATATAGGTGGGATCCTCAGACAGGATATACCCGACAATCTGATTAATCGGATTGTAACCCTTCTCCTTCAGCGCATCATACACCTTAGTCAGCGTCGCCTTCAGCTCATTGCGCTTATCGTCGTAAACGGAAAACGTCATCGTTTTATCCAGCATATTCCCACACTCCCAACTTCGCCAAATTACCAGAGTTGCACGAAACCTGTACAAAGGAATTGTAACACGTTCCCCGGCGAATGTCAATTCATTCCGCCTGTGCTTTACCAGATTTTACATTGTGCCGGACCGACCCCGGCTATTTTTCGACACAAGCCCCCGTGATGCGTTCAGGATCGCCAGCACTGCGACTCCGACGTCGGCGAACACCGCTTCCCAGATGGTGGCCATGCCAAAAACGCCAAGGCTCATACAAAGCAATTTTACCCCGAAGGAAAGCACGATATTCTGCGTGACAATGCGCCGGGTATATCGCGCGATGTCCAGCGCCCTTAGCAGCTTACCGATGTCGTCGTTCATGACAACCACATCGGCGGCCTCGACCGCCGCATCGGATCCGATGCCACCCATCGCAATACCAACGTCTGCCCGGCGCAGCGCAGGCGCATCATTGATACCGTCTCCGACAAACAGCGTCTTTCCTTTTCCACCCGTCGCAGACAAAATCTCCTCCAGCTTGGCAACCTTCTCTCCGGGCAGGAGCTGTGCATGAACCTCGTCAATCCCAAGCTTGCTCGCAAACGCCTGTGCGGGTTCCTCACGGTCGCCGGTAAGCATTACCGTACGGATGCCGCGGCGTTTGAGCTGCGCCACTGTTTCAGCTGCGTTATCTTTCAGCTTATCCGACACCGTAATCGTACCCGCAAATACACCGTTGAGCGCAATATAAACCAAAGTTCCCTCCGAAGGAGCCTGCGGCGCATCAATCCCATTATCAAGCAACAGCATGTGGTTCCCCGCCAAGATCACACTTCCGTCAGGTGCGGTAGCGCGCACGCCCCTACCAGCAATTTCCTCATATTGAAAGCCTTCCTCCCCACCCGCTGAATCTGCCTGTCCAGCTGCATCGACAATGGCGTGCGCGATCGGGTGCGTCGACAAGCACTCAGCGGACGACGCCAGCGCAAGTAAACGGCTCTCGTCCATGTCCTGGGGGGAGACGTCGGTCACAGTGAACATGCCCTGCGTAAGTGTACCCGTCTTATCCAGTACAACCGTTTTCGTCTGGTTCAGTGCTTCCAAATATCCAGAACCCTTGATTAGAATGCCGTTACGCGACGCCAGTCCAATACCGCCAAAAAATCCCAGTGGAATAGAAATCACCAACGCACAAGGACAAGAAATCACAAGGAAAATCAGCCCTCTGTAAATCCAATCAGAAAAAGGTTGGGAAAGCACAAGCGGTGGAAGGACAGCAATCAGCAGCGCCGCTAATACCACCGCCGGCGTATAGTATTTGGCGAAACGGGTAATGAAGCGTTCCGTCTGCGCCTTTTTCCCTGTTGCATCCTCCACCAGACGCATAATCCGGCTGACAGTTGAGTCGCTGTACGGCTTGGTGGCCCGGATAGTCAGTGCACTGCCCTGATTGATACAGCCTGACAGGATTTCCTCTCCCTCGCGTACACGACGGACAACCGATTCCCCCGTCAATGCCGACGTATCCAACGACGATTCACCCCGTACGACCACTCCGTCAAGCGGGACGCGCCCGCCGGGTTTCACGATAAATTCCTGCCCAACTGCCACATCCTCCGGGGCGGTTTCGATCATTTGGCCGTCCCGTAGAAGGTTTACAGTATCTACCCGCAGGCTGGAAAGCGAGGATATCGCCTTTTTAGAATGCCCAATTGCCAACGCCTCGCATAACTCGCCAACCCCATAAAACAGGACAACGGTCACGGCCTCTGGGAACTGACCGAGTGCGATCGCACAAAGCGACGCAATCGCCATCAACAGGTTCTCGTCAAAAATATGCTTTCTAGCTATCCCCTTGACAGCGTTCCATAGTATATCATATCCCAACACGGCAAATGCAATGACATACAAAATATTTTTTACGCTGGGCCAAGGCATGCACAGCCCTGCCAAAAACAGCGCCGCCCCGGTACAGAGTCTGGCAACTGCGAATTTCATGCCGCCCCGGACAGTTTCGTGGCTATGACCGCAATCACAGCCGTCCCCACCGCAGCAATCGTGTCCGTCATGATCTGGGTGGTGGCTGTAGCCGCAATGCCCTTCATGTGCATGAAGATGTGATCGCTGATGGTGGTCGTCGTCCGGTTCTCCGCCACTGCCTTCTCCCTCATGCCGGCATTCCTTACCGCCATGTTCCTGATGATGTCGGCAGGCGCAATGCGCATCATGGCAACCGCCTGTGTGACCCGAATGGCTGTGGGGATGTTCCTGTGTGTGTTTCATCTTTCTCTCCCTTTCCGGCGGTCCTTCTCGCCCGCCTATTCGTATCAGCTATTTCTTTTTCTCCTTGTCTACTGCTGTGGTTCACAGCCCGATACATGTTCTATTCCGCAGCTTATAATTTGCATGACGTGGGCGTCATCCAAGGAATAAAATGCGCTTTTCCCATCCCTGCGCGACTTCACCAGCTTTGCCTGCTTGAGCAGCCGCAGCTGGTGCGATACGGCGGAGATGGTCATGCCGAGGGCATCGGCTAAGTCACAGACACACAGCTCACTTTTGCGCAACGCGAGCAGTATCCGCATACGGGTGGAATCCCCAAACATCTTAAATAGATCGGATGCGTCCGTAACGAGATTGTCGTCCGGCATCCCTGCCCTGGCCAATGCGACTTTATCGTCATGGACGATTTCACAGTCACAGGCATAGGCACGATCCTCCTGTAACTGCTCTAGGGTCGTCATGGTATGGTCACCTCTTTTACTGCAAACAATTGAACATCTGTTCAATTGTTATTATATGCGATTTTCCCTTAAATGTAAAGAGAAAAATAATTTTTTTCTAAAAATAAAAAGAAATCGGATATATCAGCTGACAGTTTATCAGCGGATCGGCGTTTTTCTACCTTATTTTGTCTTCATAACCGTGCTTTTTGCACTGATACCACTAAAAAAGATCGGCTTTATTTTTTCCTCTCATGGCTAACGACACATTCCAGTTATTCTTTTGGATTGACAATCCATTCGCCTTACCGTATACTGGATCCCAATAAAGCGCTTTCTCCAACCTTGCAGAATTGTATCCTGAAAGGACTGATTCCTATATGAGCTACCAGCTATCCGATTTCGCTTTCGATTTACGCAGATGTACTTCCCATCCCGATCATATTTGGGTAGGAAGTGGTTCCTGCGTCTGCTCTCCTATTCCCGACTGTACCTGCGGCGTCCGCAGCGTCTACGCGCCGCCTTTTTCCGCTGGTGACGCATCGCTGCGCTTTCAATTTTCTGCAAATGGTCATTCTATTGTAGACGATGGCAACAAAGGCAAGAATGACTGCGGCATCCTCTTTGCCGGCGCACAGTGGCAGCCCGACCGAATCGTACGACAGGGAACCTACCATTTCCGTACCGCGCAGGGACTCATCAGCTTTTCAGTCCGGAGTGAAACGGTGCCGCTGTTTCACATGCCCGGCGTCCTCGTGAAAATAGGTGTCCGCAACCGAATGGATGTTCCACTGCACTTGGATATTACACCTCTTGTCGACCCCGGGTGTCCTCACTGGATTCCCTTCGATGAATGGGACTACTGCCGTCCTGCCAATGGCTGCGTCCCTTGTTCGCAGGGAGAAGGCTACTGGGAGAACGATAAAGTCCGTCTGACCCTGTGCAGTTCCTGCGGGACGCTGGAGCTGCCTGCCAAGGCTCAGGGGGAGGCTTGCTTTGCACTGGTCTGTACGGAATCCGGCCAGGCGCTTGCAGAAGCGTTTGATCCACTGGGATGGGAAAAACAAACTGTTCAAGCATGGGAAAAACGCTTATGCCGCTATAATAGCACCATGCCTACGCTGCGCAGCGATATTCCCGGATTAGAGGATTACTACAAGCGTTCCGTGGTCAGCGGTCTCGTCGCCCTTTGGGAAAGCGACCGGTTCGCGGTTTCCCCGTTTCCTGCTACCAGCGGTCTGGACGGCGGTGCGGTCTGCTGCTATCAATGGAGTATCAGCTATAACGCTGAGTTCGTCATATACATGCTGGGAGAAAAGGTTTTTGATTTGCTTCGTCTCCTCCTTCAGTCGGGTATTGACAGCCATATCTGTATGTCTCTCAGTGGCCATGGGCAAGGGACGTGCTCCTATTCCTATAACTTGTGGTCCATCCTCTATTTTTATTACCGTATCGTCACCATAACAGGGCGGGGACTCGAATGGTTTGACACCATGCAGACATTTTTCGAGCAGGAAGAAGACCGCCTTCCGGAATGGGCATCGCTCAAGGACTACGGCGAGCAGCATAATATGTTGGAGATGCGCAGCTGCGGCTACGAACATTATGTCGTCAGCCCGAACGCGGAACGCGCCTTCTGTTACGAAAAAATGGCTGACCTTGCTCACCTACTGGGACGTAAGGAGGAGAGTATATGGCGGAACAAGGCACACGCTATCCGTACTTCGATCCTGGAAAACCTTTGGAACGCAGATCCCGGATGGTTCGACTGTGTCCATCCGGGAGGGCACCGGGAGACGGTCTACTCGATTCAGATCTTTGACGCGCTACGAATGATCCCGTTTCCAGACGGCATCCGAAAGGCTGTTCTCTCCCATCTAAAAGACGGCGCTTTCCTGTCTGATTTTGGGGTCAGCAGCGTTTCCAGGGAGGATACTGTTCACTACGAAACGAACGATCCCGACTGGTCGGGCGCAGGCTGCTATACCGGCGACGGCGCCGAACTGGCCCGTACGTTATGGGAAATGCGTGAACCCCGCTTAGCATGGGACATACTCAGCCGCCTGTTATGGATGGGCCGTACCCTTCCCTACTACCCGCAGGAACACTACTGTGACAAACCAATGTCTCCCGCACATAAGCGCGCCAATGATTTTGCCGGGGTCTGCGGAATGGAAGCCATTGTTTATGGCCTGGCCGGAGTAACCCATTGCCTGGATGGCAGTATCATATTCGACCCGCAGCCAATCCCAGGCGGAAATGTTACACTTGATCCTATCTGTCACCGCGGTGTCCCATACGCGCTATCCTTCTGCGAAGGTTCTATGGGGTTATCTTGTAACGGGAAAATACTTTATGAAGGGGAAGTCAAAGCGGTCCGCATTCCATAGGTGAGACTGGATCCAAGCATTCCCCTTACTGGGAGAAATGAGCATGAAAATCAAAATGCGTACAATCGTCATAGACTGTCAGGATGCCCATCGTGCATCGGATTTCTATGCAGCGCTTCTTGGCTGGGGAAAAACCGTCATCGAACCGGACTGGGTGCTGATGCGTGATCCGAACGGAGGTACCGGGCTATCCTTCCAATCTGAGCCAGATTACGTACCGCCGGTCTGGCCGGAGGAGCCTGGGCTACAGCAAAAGATGCTGCATATTGACTTTCTGGTGGATGATTTAGAAACTGCTGTCCGCCACGCCATCCACTGCGGTGCGACGAAAGCGCCACAGCAGTATCTGCCCGATGTGACCGTTTTATTTGATCCGGACGGTCATCCTTTCTGCCTGTTTACCGACGCAAATCATCTATGGGAAGCGACTCTTGGCTGATAACCATCGACGTGTAAAAAAGGAACTCCCCAAGCATTTTACTTGGGGAGTTCCTTTTTTACACGCACTGTCACGATTAATCGGGCAACGTACCGCTCACTTATTCATTTCCTCTTTTTTCTCCAGCCCAGAAACCTGTTCCTGTTTTGCCAGCCTGTCCATGAGATAAGGAACAATCGCGTCAGGCTTCAATCCCAGCACCGTCGAAAATTCGTCGTACAAGAGTTCTTCAGCATCTTTCATCAGGTGTTCATCGGCTGCACGAAGCTTTTTTCCCTCCGCGGATAGCTCCTGGCGCTTCTGGTAAAGCGTCCGGATGAGGCCAATCAGCTCTTTCCGGTCACCGCCGTCCAGAACTTTTTTATAGGTTTCCTGACGCGTCTTCTCCTGATCGATCCAGGCGATCCCACACCCTGGCATCTCCTCAATTAACGCGTCAATTTCCTGTTTCGATAGAATCCGCTGCATCTTGGACAAAAGCTTTTCGTTGCGCGCTGGAACATAAACCGTTGCACCATCCTGATGAACCGGCTTAAGTACATAATACAGCATCTCCTTCCCGCTGATGCTGCGCACCGTCATATCAACGATCCTGCATACACCCGTGGTGCCGTATTTGACCGTATCATTCACCTGAAACATTTCTATACCCCTTTCCACGAAGCCAGCTGACGAAGGACGCGCGCTTCCATCCGGATGCACGTGAGTCCTGCTTCACCGATCTGGCGAAGCAAACACCTCCAAATCCGGCAAATTCAGTTGTTTCTCCAAAATGAAACGTGCAGTTTGCCACAGCTGGACTTACGTTCCATACAGGCAAACTACACGCTGTTGGTGGGATTCGAGATTGGATACAAAAACTGCCGGCTCTTCTGCTTTTGTACCTAAGAAGTATTATAACATATTTACTTGTTTTTTGTCATAGGCAAAATGACCAAATCGTCCATCTGAATTTCGTCAAAAAAGCAGTGCAGAACTTTCTACCATGTCAAAAACGACGTGGCGCAGCTCGCACCTTATCAGCAACCTTCGTGATGGAAAAGGAAAAGCCGTTTTTCTGTGTCCCTTCCTTAGCATCAAATCAAATCTTCTGCCAACTATGATTAAATCGCCCAGTTGCCGTTTTGGAACAACGTAATCTCGTTTCCTTGCGCGTCGGTGGCGATAATGGAAAGATCGGACGTGCCTACCATAAAGTCAACATGCTCCATCGAGTCATTGATTCCGGCCTCATCCAGCTGCGCAGGATCCATTTCCTCTCCGCCCTGAACGCAAGAAGGGTACGCCTTTCCGACAGCAAAATGGCAGGACGCATTCTCGTCAAACAGTGTATTGTAAAACAGGAGCCCCATATCCGAAATAGGCGAATGGAACGGTACCAGCGCAACTTCTCCCAAGTAGCGGGTACCTTCATCGGTTTCGATAATGCCTTTCAAGGTCTCATAGCCTTGCCGCGCCGTATAATCAACGATCCTACCTTCATGGAAAGTCAGGGAGAATCCGTCTATCAGGCTGCCGTTATGATTTAGAGGGAGCGCACTGACCAGCGTCCCGCTGGCCGTGTATTTGGCAGGAGCTGTAAAAACTTCCTCTGTAGGCATATTGGCAGTGAACGGTACGCCGTAATAGTCCTCCTCCGCACCGCCTGACCAGATGTGGTTACGCGGCAATCCGACCGTCAGATCCGTTCCCAAGCTGTTCCGATAGTGCAACGATACAAACTGCTTTTGGTTCAGATAATCCACCTTTTGCTTGAGCAGTGTATTGTGCTGCTGCCACGCCTGCACCGGATCAGGCTGATCACAGCGAACAGCCTTGAAAATAGCGTTCCACAGCTTATCCTGCGCCTCAACGGGAGAATGCCCCGGGAAAACCTTATCCGCCCAAGCCTGTGTGGGCACTGACAACACGCACCAACGTACACGGTTGGACATCGACTTTTCATAATATTCTTTTAAATTTTCCATCGACACACGCGCATTCGTCTGTATTTTTTGCGGATCCACGCCAGAAAAAATGTCGGGATCGGAAGCAGCAATACTGATAAAAGCCGCTCCGCGGCGCGCGTATAGATTACGTGACTCGGCAAGCCAGCCTGGGAAATCCTCAAAAACCGTCACATCCGCATAATCGTAACGGATGCGGGAAAGCTTTTCGTCACTGTAGTGCACGACAACGTTTTTGGCGCCCGCTTCAAACGCCTCCTTTGCGACCTTCCTTGCAAATTCCGCACATTCTATCGGAGCGCTTATGACCAGCTCTTGCCCCTTTTGTAGGTTGACGCCGTTTCGCACCGCAAGGCGCGCATATTTTTCCAAGGCCTGTTTCCTTTCCATTGGAACCAACCGTCCTTTCATATCATACAACCGAACAAAGCCGCTGCGCACGCAACGGCTTTTCTCTCTAAATGTTAGTATACCACTCCCTCCTAAAATTATCAACCCAGCGCCACGTCCAGCAACATCATCAAGGTAAATCCTACCACTGTCCCCACAGTTGTCAAGCGCTTACTCTCCCGCGCTGCCTCCGGAATTAGCTCACTTGCGGCAACGCCAATCATCGCGCCAGCGGAAAAGGAGAGCAAAAAGGGCAAAATTCCCTTGACTGTCAGCGCCGCTAAGACACCCACCACACCTGCTACGGGCTCAACAAAGCCACTGAGCTGTCCAAAAAAGAACGACTTTCCTACGGAAAGGCCATCTCTTCGTAAGGGTAGCGAAACCGACGCACCCTCGGGGAAATTTTGCAGTCCGATTCCGACAGCAAGAAGCACGGCGCCTACCAAATCCGTTCCCGTCCCGCTACCATAAGCAACCGCGGCAGAACCAAACGCGACTCCGACAGCAAGCCCTTCGGGAATATTATGTAGCGTAATAGCTGCGACAAGTAGGATGGAACGGCGTACACTGTCCGAGCTGCTATGCCGAGTATTGACAAATGACTCAAAAGAAAAACGATCAAGCAACGCTGAAGCAAACACGATAAATAAACCGCCTGTCACAAAACCGAGAGAAGGAATCAACCAAGGACTATTCCCCATTTCCTCACACATCGCAATTGCCGGCTGGATAAGGGAAAAAAACGAAGCGGCGATCATGACGCCTGCTCCAAAAGCCATCATACCGTCTAGCATTTTTTGATTTGCCCGCTTAAAAAAAAACACAAGCGCCGCACCCACCGCGGTTACCGAATATGTAAAAAGGGTTGCCAACAACCCCTGCCAGACCGGATGCAGGGTACTTAATATTTCCATACGACCTCTCCTTTGCTGCTTTGTTCTCATTCCAGCATATGAGGAAAGGAAGATAATGCTACAATGGGACAAAATCTGTCCCGCTGTGCAATACGGAAAAAGATGAAACAGGAAACTTTTTGTCATATTGAGCATACCATGTAGTACGGTGTATGCTGTCCAAGCGAAATCTACGCCGTTTGTAAAGGAGCTTGTCCTATGAAAATTTACAAAGGCAACTGTCAAAGCACGATATTCTGCTCGTGTGCATGTCATCCGGTATGTTGCCCCTGTTGTTCCATAACGTGCCCTACCGGCCCTACTGGTCCGACCGGCGTCACTGGACCGACAGGTCCTACCGGCGCGACGGGTCCTACCGGACCAACTGGGGTTACTGGAC